>JAEUIU010000035.1 GCA_016795065.1 Phycisphaerae bacterium | reverse complement strand
CGAGTACCAGCCTCGCAAGCTGCGTCTCGCCTACCAACTTCTCGGTCGCATTGGTCTGCCCGTCGAGTGCGCCTACGACACGATCACGATCGGTCGCAAGATCGCTGCGTGACGAGGTCGGCCGTGACAAGCCATGCTGCTTCGCCGCATCTCATCCCACGCACGCACCGCGGCCACCTTCGGCGTTCGCAACTGGTCGTCGATCGTTCGCGGCGCCCAGCTCCGGACCCCACATGCCGAATATCCCCTTGCGTTTCGGCGGGGAACGAGCGACCTGAGCGTGTTCCGTCAGGTCTTCCTCGGCCTTGAGTACGCCTGTGCGCCCGAGTCGAACGTCTCGTTCATCCTCGACTGCGGCGCGAACGTCGGCTACGCATCGGCCTATTTCCTCAGTCGTTTCCCACGAGCTGAACTCATCGCGGTCGAGCCCGATCCGGGCAACTTTGCCCTGCTCGCGCAGAACCTGGCTCCGTACGGCCGCCGCGCTCGCGCGGTTCACGGCGCCGTCTGGTCGCACGCGACTCGCCTCAGCATGGCTGCACCCGACTACAGGGACGGCGAGGAATGGGCGAGACAGGTGCGCGAAGGTGGTGATGAAGTGGCTGCGTACGGCGTCGCCGATCTCATGCGTCTCGCGTCCTGGGAACGCGTGGACCTTCTCAAGATGGACATCGAGGGAGCGGAGGCTGTTGTCTTCGGCAGCAAGACCGAATCGTGGATCGACCGCGTCGGCTCGATGGTCGTCGAGTTGCACGATGACACCTCCTTCGGCCCGGCCTCGGAGATCGTCGCCCGCGCCACCAGCGAGTTCACCGCTTCGCAGTCGGGCGAGCTGACCGTGTATCGCCGACCGGAGGCTGGTCGGTGAAGGTCTCCGTCATCATCCCGACCTACAACTACGCACGCTTCGTGCTGGAGTCGGTCGAGAGCATTCTGAACCAGACGCGCCCGGCGCACGAGATCATCGTCGTGGACGACGGCTCGACGGACGACACGGCGCAGGTGCTCGAGCCGCTGCGACGGTCCGGGCGTATCCGCTATCACCATCAGGCCAACGCCGGGCTCTGCGCGGCACGGAACGCTGGCCTTTCGCTGGCGACGGGTGACGCCTTCGCGCTCTGCGATTCCGACGACACCTGGCACCCCGAGAAGCTCCGACTGCAGGTCGCGCACCTCGAATCGCATCCCGACTGCGGACTCATCGGAACGACGTCCTTCAGCGAGGAACCGGAGCGCTGGGCGAGGCTCGGCACGCCGACCGTTCACGACCTACCCCTCGCTTCACATCTGACCCGCACCCGCTTCTGTCCTTCGTCCGCGCTCTTCCGTCGCTCGCTCTGGGAGCAGGTCGGCGGCTTCGACCCGTCGACCGGCGGCACCTCTGACCGCGACTACTGGATCCGCTGCGCGGCCCACGCCCGCGTCGCCCGCGTCGATGCTCCGCTCACCTTCTACCGCGTCCACGGCGGATCGATGACCGCAACCAAGGTCGACGCGATGGTCGCGAGCGAACGGACGGTGCTCGACAAGGCATTCGCGTCGATCCCAGCCATCCACGGCAGGACGCTCCTGCGGCGCCGGGCGTATGCAATGGCCCATCTCTCCGCTGCGTACACCCTTTGGCGGGACGCAGGGCGCACACGAGCAGCGCTTCCCGAGTTCCTTCGCTCGCTGCTGTCGTGGCCGTTGCCGCTTGCCCGCACGGACACGAAGTCGCCGCTCTACCGGATGCGATTTGGCGCTCGACTGCTGCTCGCGTCCGTGGGCCGGGGCTAACACTACAGCGCAGCGACAAAAGACAGCCCGGCACCCCACACGGGCGCCGGGCCGTCTCTCCATTCGTCAGTCACTCGGCGTGCCTCGCCGTTTCTCGCTTACGGGCAGTCTCCCCAAAGGCCAAGGAGAATTGCGAGGTCCGCGGCATCGGTCGTCCCGTTGCCGTCGAAGTCCGCCGGGCCGGGGCCGCCCCACAGGCCCAGGAGAATGCTCATGTCCGCTGCGTTCACCGCGCCATCGCCGCCCAAGGGAGCAAGGTCACCCAGGCAATTCGCGGTCGGCACGCTGGAGGAGTCGGCCGGATCGCTGCCGGCATCGATCTCGTCGCGGTCGAAGAAGCCATCCTCGTCGCGATCGATGCCCAAGCGAACCTGAAGGCCGAACGGCACGACCGTGTACGCCAGTTCGTTGCCCGGTCCGCTGGACGCGAGCAGTTGGGCGGGCGTGCGGATCTCGGAATCGCGATCGCTCTGGAAGGCGCCGCTGATGAACGTGTATCCGCGATCCAGTCCGCCGATGCGCCCCTTCACGATCAGGCCGACCTGGTTCGTTCCGGCGAGCCCGATGAGCTGGTTGATCAGTGCGACGTTGTCCCCCGCTCCGCCCCCGTTCGCGGCCATCGCCTGAGCGCCCACGCCTGCATGGATGCCGGTCGGGAAGCTCAACATGAAGGCCTCGACGTCGCGACGCTGCTGCTGACCGGGAGGGCCCGGCGGGAACTGGAAGCCGACGTTCAGGAGGTCCGTCAGGGTGAAGTGCTCGCCGTCATGGTTGAAGCCGAAGCCACGGTTCGCCTGCGTCGAGGCTCGATTGGCACCGGTCTTCTCGTACATGTTCCGAAGCTGCGAGACCTTTCGGTTCTGCGGCTCCGGCCCGATCGGGAAGTCGACTTGGAGATTGGAGCCGATCGGCAAGGCGTGACAGCCTGCGCAACTCAGGCCGCCGGGCAGAACCGGCGTATTCGTGTAGATGTTCTGGCCGTTGACCGGATTTCCCGTGCCGTTGAAGACCGGCAGCGTGGTCTTGAGGGTGTTGTCAATGTTGCGGTTGGGATTCGGCGGATAGGCAATCGTCGCCACGTAGTTCTTCAGCCGTTGCATCTCAACCGGCGTGAGCTGCGCATCCGCGCCTTGCAGGTTCGTGTAGGCGACGTTGAAGTCCTCGATGCCGGGCTTCTCGCCACGCCAGTGAAGCGGCTCGTTGCCGATGATCCCCTGCAGCGTTTGGGTCACCATCGGCCCCTTCATCGGGTGCCACGGAATGCAGTTGTCCGGTGGCGGACCAAGGCACTCCTGATCGAACGGGAGCATTGCACCGGCTGGGCTTCCGAGATCCCACGCCAGGTGATCGGTGCGGCCGTCGATGTGACAGGAGGCGCAGGAGGCCTGCCCCAGCCCGGACGTGATGTGGGAATCGAAGAGGAACGGCCGTCCCTGCCCGATGGCGTCCGGTGTGGGGTCGAAGAACTCGATGCGATCGATCTCGGAGGCGCTGGCCGTGTCGACCACCGAAATCGCACCCTCGAAGCGATCGAGGACATACAGGCGGCTCCCGCTCTGATTGATGGCGAGTCCCGTCGGTCCTTCCCCGACGTTGATCGTGGCGACGCGGGTTCCCGCCGCATCAACCGCAACCACGTTGCTTGAGCCTAGACCCGTGACGTACGCGACGGAACCGTCCGGATGCCACGCCACGCCGCGCGGGTCGCCAATCGACTGGGTACGCGTGAAGAGATCGGTGCTTGGCGAGTCGTAACTCAAGTGCGGGTTGAGATCCGCGATCGTCGGGAGGTTCGGGGCACCCGGTGCGAAGGTCGCGATCTCGGAGCGGATGAAGATGCCGTTGAGGTTGTCCTCGAAGCGGATCTCGTTCTTCGCTTCGGTGCCGACCGCCGTCACCGTGCCGTTCGGAGCCACGGCCAGGCCGGCAACGGTGGTCATGAGACCGTTGGAATAGGTCACGGTCAGGGCGTTGGCGTCAATGATGGCGACATCGTGATCGTGCACGTCCCAGGTGACGAAGTTCGTCCAGTTGCGGTCGTTGCCGTCCCGCCACTGCCCGTTGGCCTGCTTGCGGACGATGTGGGTGACGACCGGCGGCGGCGCCAAACCACCAGCGATCGGCGGATCGAAGAGGTTGCCGCTGTTCGGTGGCGGGTTCTGCCCGCCGTAGGGGCCGGACACCGCGTTCACCTGATTGCGCGAAAGAAGCGTCGAGTGGTTGCCCGACTCGAAGATCGCCGCGTAGACGCGAGTGCCGTCGGGGCTGACCGCGAGAGCCCGCGGGTCTTCGCCTTGGATGGCGACATTGACGCCCGGCACCGTGGGGTTGGCCGGATCGAGAACGAGGACGCGATTGAGTTGCGAAAGCGTGACGAAGGCTCGCGTCGGCGAGCCGGCGAAAACGACGTCGGCGGGTTCGTCGCCGACGGTGATCGTCCGAACGACACGCCCGGACGGGAGATCGACGACCGAGATCGAATCGCTGATGTGGTTCACAACCCACGCCTCGGTGTTGTTGCGGACCCGCACCGAGACCGGATCAAGTCCGACCGGCACCGACTTCACGTGCACCGGAGTTCCGCGGGAGAGGGCGAAGATCTCCAGCCGATTGTCAGCGGTGTTCACCGCAAGCAGCGTGGCGCCCGATGGCGTGATGGCAATCGGGCTGACCTGCGGCGACTCGAAGTTCACAAACGAGGTAACACCCGCCTGGGTCGGAGCGGCAATGGTCGCGATGAACGCGAAGCCGAAGGCGGAAGCGACCGAACGGGTGAGTGCGAGGCGTTGAAGTGGTTTCATGTTCTTGATTCGTAAGCGAAGGTGAGGATGCTCCCGAGGGACGGCCGCGCGACCGGCTCGTCCCACGGGAGCGAATCCGAGAACCGCTCCGTGATAGGGTGATGTGTGCAATCGCATCCCCGCGAGTCGGCAACATTCCTCTCAACGCACCGTTCCCGCGATCGTGTCGCCCGCGCCGCAGCAAGAGCCCTCTCGACCTCACGCTCCGAGTTCCTCGGAACGTGGCGGTCTCGACGATTGCCTGCAGCGATGCCTGATGGGCGATTCCAACGCCTGGAGCGCGTTCGTTCGCGCGACCGCCGGCATCATCCATGCGGCCGTTCGCAAAGCGAACGAGCGGAATGGCGGTTCGCCCAACGATACCGACGACCACGTGCAGGAGGTCTATCTCCGATTGCTTCGCGAGAATCAGAGACTTCTTCGGACCTTCGACGCGACGCGCGCGTCCCTGGCGACCTGGCTCACGATCATCGCCCGCACGGTGGTGCACGAACGCTCGCGACGCGCCGCATCGCGATCCGCCCCCCTCCCTCTCAACGATGGTGACGGTTCACATCACGCTGCGAAGGCCGGGGCATCCACCCTCCGCGATGAAGGACCGGACCTCCCTTGGCGGGCACTGAGCCCCCAACAACAGGAGGTTCTTCGCCTCCTTTTTCACGAGTCCCTCAGCGTCGAACAGGCGGCAGCTCGCCTCGGCGTCGACCAACAGACGATTCGAAGCGCCAAGCACAAGGCTCTCCAGCGATTACGGGACGAACTCTCCCTCCTTCGCGGGGATGAATCCGCCGCCACTCGCCTATCCCACACGGTCCGACGGCCAGAAAGCGATCCCGATGTCACCGGATCCACGTCCATCCTCCACTAGCCGCACCCGCCCGGGCCCTTGCCCCGACGAGATGACCCTCGCTGCTTGGTGCGATGGCCTGCTTTCCCAAGCAGACCGCGAAGCGATCGATGTGCACGTCGCCGCGTGTCCGCGCTGCGCCGACATCGTGGCCCTCGTCGAAAGCGACATCGCCGGCGACGCTGCTGGGCCATCGCTTCGCATCGAGCTTGAGCTGGTGATCGACCGGGCCGCGAAACTTGGGCCAGGCCGAAACTCCTGGCGCTTTATCGCCACGCGTTTCTCGGGCATCGCCGCGGCTCTTCTTTTCGCGGTCCTCGGCGGATGGATCGGGATGCGGCTGGCGATGCGCCTGAACACGACGTCCGACCGCTCCGACTCGACGATGGCCTCTCTCTCCTACGGCATCGTCGATGACTTGGACCGCGAACTCGATGCCAGCGGCGATCCGTTGGAACTCGTCGCCACGCAACTGTTCGACGGGAGCACCTCATGAACCGACGACTCAAGGCCATCGTGTTCGTCACCTCGCTCACCTTCAACGCCGCCGTGCTTGCCGGTTTCATGATTGCCGGTGGCATGGGCCCCGGCCAGGGCGGCCCGGGCGGCTTTGGCGGAGGCTCCAACGGGGGTCCCAACGGGGGTCCCGGCGGTCCACGACCGCCGCTTGGTTCGGCTCTTGATATCGATCGCGCCGCGCGGGTCCTCAATCTCACGCCGGAACAGAAGGCGGCGCTTGCCGAAGTGAAGAACGAGCGCGATCGGATCTTCCCAGCGATCGATGAGGCGGCCCAGCTTCTCGAGGAGGACCTGCGGGTCGAACTCTCCAAGGAAGACTCTGACAGCGATCGGGTGCGCGAGATCCTCGATCGCCAAGCGGCCCTCGTCCTTGAGCGACGGACAACCCAAGCCGATCTCTTCGAACGCTTTCAACAGGCCTTGACGCCGCAACAGCGTCACACCCTTCACAACGAGCGGATGAAGCGAGCACATCGCCCGCCGGCCCCGGAAGTCGTCCGACGCTTCGACGCCAACGGCGACGGTTTCCTCAATCCCGAAGAGCGGGAGCGGGCCGAGGTGGATCTCCAGAAGCGTCGAGCGTTTGCGGAGCGGCGCGGCGATCGCCCCGAGGCTGGACGCCCTGGCGAGCGACGCAACGAGGCAGGTCCCGGGGCCCCAGGCGGCCCGCCGCACTTCCCGCCGCTGGCCGCGTTCTTTGATCGCGACGAAGACGGCCAACTGAACGATGCCGAGCGGGCCGAGCGGGATGAGTTTGTCCGAACCCACCGGCCCAGCCGGGCTTGGAGACCAGAGGGGCGACCAGAGGGGCGACCAGAAGGAAGACCAGACGGGCGACGGCCCGGCGACCGTCCGAACGAACGACCAAACGAAAAACAAGACCAAGGTCCCATCGAGAAGGACCGCGTCGAGCCGAGCGGAGCCTGAACGGCCTGCACTTCTTTACCCTCATCGCTCACGCTCGTGGCGACAAGTAGCATTCCCCATCGGGGACCGCACGTATGACCGTGGGCCGCCCTTCCGCGGATCCCCACCCCACGATCGATCATGAACACCCCGCATGACCAGTTAGGCCAGCATGACCAATCAGACCAGCCCGATCAGGCGACCACGGGCTCTCCGCTGAAACTCCTCATCATCGACGACGACCGCGAACTCGCGGAACTTCTCATCACCTTCTTGGGCTCCTCAGGCCTCTCGGCCGAGGCCTGCCACGACCCGGTCGAGGGCGTGAGGCGGGCGACCGGCGGCGACTACGCGGCGGTCGTACTCGACGTGATGATGCCGGTCATCGATGGCTTCGAGGCCCTCAAGCGGATTCGCTCGACGTCGCGCATCCCGATCATCATGCTCACCGCCCGGGGCGAGGACATCGACCGGATCATCGGTCTGGATCTGGGCGCTGACGACTACCTCGCCAAGCCTTTCAATCCGCGCGAGCTCGTCGCCCGCATCAAGGCCATTTGGCGACGCGTCGGCACGAACACCGCGTCGATCACCCCGGAGCGCGAGCCGCCGCTCGTGGTCGGCGACCTGCGCATCGACGTCGGCGCCCGCATCGCCACGAACGCGGCGGGAACGATCGAACTGACCGGCACCGAATTCGAGATGCTCGAAACGCTGGCCCGCCATGCAGGCCACGTGGTTTCGCGCGATGAGCTTTCGCGGCGCGTGCTCGGACGCCGACTTCAGCCGGAAGATCGCAGCGTCGACGTTCACCTGAGCAACATCCGCCGCAAGCTCGGCCGCTTCCCCGGCGGTGAGGATCGCATCAAGACCCTTCGCGGCTCGGGCTACATCCTCGCTCTCGCTCCCTCGAACCAGGCAAATGGCTCACCCGTCGATGCCGAGCCGAACGGACGCGGGACGCCGGCGTCATGATCGTCCGAACGCTCTTTCTGAAGATCTTCCTCTGGTTCTGGCTCGCCCTGATCCTGGTCGTGGCGACGGTCATTCTCGTGGTCGAACCGCCACGCATGGAACGCGGAGGCAGAGGACTCGGAGCCGGCGGCATCGAGGCCATGACCGAGTACCAGTTGCGCGGCCTTGCCGCGCTACACGCCGGTGGCGACAGCGACGCGTTTCAGCGCCAGCGGAGCGGGCTCGAGGAGACGATGAACTTCGATGTCTTCATCGTCGACGAGGCCGACAAAGAGGTCACCGGAAGGCCCGTACCGGCCGAGCTCTTGGCCCTTGCCAAGCGACGGATCGCGATGGGACGGCGAGAGCCCGTGGGGCGGGAGACAGGGGACCGCGAGCCGAATGAGCGCACCGTGAGCGAACGACCCGAAGGTGGTCGCGGCGGCCGCATGGGCGAGAGGGGTGGGGAGAGGGGCGGCGAAAGGGGCGGCGAAAGGGGCGGGGAAAGGGGCGGCGATCGCATGCCAGGCCGGATCTTCGCCGCCCAATTCACCGGTTCCGATGGGAAGAAGCTCCTCGCCTTCGCGCCGGAAGGACGTCGATGGGGCGGCGGTGGCGGCGGGCCGATGCCCTCAGCTACGACGATCCTGAGTAACACCGATTTCCTGTCGATCAACGTCCTGATGCGGATCGCGGCGATCCTCCTCGTGGCCGGCTTGGTCTGCTGGGCGATGGCTCGCTACCTCACCGCTCCGATTCGCCGGCTGCAATCGGCGTCGCGCGATCTCGAGTCGGGCGAGCTGAGCGTGAAGGTCAGCCCGGACCTGGCCAATCGACATGACGAAATCGGCGAACTCGCTCGCGACTTTGATCGCATGGCCCGGCGCGTCTCGACGGTCATCTCGACGCAGCGACAGCTCCTTCGCGACGTGAGCCATGAGTTGCGCTCGCCGCTGGCACGGTTGCATGTCGCGGTCGAGTTGGCGAGCGAGGATGCCACGCCCGCAACGAATCACGCCCTCGAGCGCGTCCGCCGCGAGGCCGATCGTCTGGAGGAACTCATCGGCCAGTTGCTCGCCCTCGCTCGCTTGGAGAGCGGAGCGGTGGAGCAGGAGCGCGTCGACTTCGATCTGGCGGAAGTCCTGCGCTCGACCGTCGAGGACGCCCAGTTCGAGGCCTCGGCGAAGGGACGGCATGTCGAGCTGATCGCATGCGAGCCATCGACGGTTCACGGCGTCCCGTCGCTTATCCGTAGCGCAATCGACAACGTCATCCGAAACGCGATCGAGTTCGCCCCCGAGGCCAGCACCGTCGACGTCGCCCTGCAACCCGGCAACAACGGGACCGTTCAGATCGCGGTGCGCGATCGAGGGCCGGGTGTGCCGCCCGAATCGCTCTCGCGCATCTTCGAACCCTTCTTCCGGGCGGTGTCGAGCACCTCACGCTCCCGCAGTGGCACCGGGCTCGGCCTGGCGATCACCGAGCGGGCGGTGCGGTTGCACCGCGGTTCGATCGAGGCCGAAAACGCCGAGGGCGGCGGGCTGCGGATGCGGATCACCTTGCCGACGAAGGACGCCGTAGGATGAGGTGGTGCAAGCGATCTACGACCGAATCGGCCACGGCTACCGACGTTTCCGCACTCCGGAACCGCGCATCGCAGCGTTGGTGCACGAGGCACTTGGTGACGCACGAACGGTCGTGAACGTCGGAGCGGGCAGCGGCTCCTACGAGCCAACCGACCGAGACGTCGTCGCAGTCGAGCCATCGGCAACGATGATCGCCCAGCGCCCGGCGGGATCGGCACCGGTCATCCAAGCCTCGGCCGAAGCGCTCCCCTTCGAGGACCGATCGTTCGACGCGGCGATGGCCGTGCTGACCATTCACCACTGGGGAGACCGAGCGCAAGGGCTCCGGGAGTTGCGCCGCGTCGCCCGACAACGCGTCGTGATCCTCACCCACTTGCCTGATGCGGCACCCTTCTGGCTGACCGACACCTACGTGCCCGAGATCACCGCGATGGACCGTGGGATCTTCCCCTCGATCGAGGAGATCGAGTCCGTGCTCGGCCCGGTTCGCGTCACTCCGGTGCCCGTACCGCACGACTGCACCGACGGCTTCCTCGGCGCGTACTGGCGGCGGCCCAAGGCCTATCTTGACCCAGACGTGCGAGCGGCCATCTCGGGGTTCGCAAAGCTGCCAGAGACGGCGGAACGGATGGAGCGCCTCCGCGCCGAC
>JAEUIU010000021.1 GCA_016795065.1 Phycisphaerae bacterium | reverse complement strand
GTGCATACTCGTTCCGAGCCCCTGAGGAGATGCCGATCGGCGGGAAACTCCGGCACTTCGGCTCAACCGCGCGGCGCAGCCGCCCGATGATCGGGGCGTGTCATTCTTCAGCCGAGTCCTTCGATTTCCCGGCGCTGCCTCCGGCGAGGACGCCTCCGATCGCCGCCACTCCGGGCGGGTCATGATGGAGTCCTCGCTCCAGTGCAGCCTCGGTCGGGTCGTGGATTTGAGCGCCGGTGGGTTGTGCGTCCTCTCCCGTCGGGCCCTGTCCGGCGTAACGCTGCTTGAACTGCGGGACGACGACGGCGGCTTCATCTGCGAGGCCCGCGTGGTCCGCAGCCGGCGACTCGGCTTCTTCCGCCACGAGATCGGACTCCAGCTTCCGCCGCTGGACGACCAGCATCGGGCGATGATGACCCGCTTCTGCGCCAACCATCGCGATCGGCTGAGCGTGCACGAGCGCGAAGCCGCCTGATTCGCTTCGAGCGCAGCCCGAATGACTTTCGCCGCGGGCTGATAGGCTGCGATGTCGGCATGCAGCACGAGAAGCCCATTGAGTTGCGGAAAGCCTCCCAAGGTCTGCTTGTGGTGTTGGCGTTGGCGACGCAGGCTCGGGCCGCGCCGGCTGACCGGCCGGTGGACTTCAACCGCGACATCCGCCCGATCCTCGCCGAGAACTGCTTCGCCTGTCACGGCTTTGACGAGCACGCCCGCAAGGCCGGTTTGCGGCTTGATCGCGCCGAGTCGGCGTATGAGGAACTGGACGGAATCACGCCGCTGGTCCCGGGCGACCCCGAAGCGAGCGAGGCGTGGCTTCGGATCAGTTCGACCGATCCCGATGAGGTGATGCCGCCGCCCTCGTCGCATCGCGCTTTGAGCGAAGCGCAGAAGGGCCTTCTTCGGCGCTGGATCAAGGAAGGGGCGGCCTACGCCGACCACTGGGCGTTCGTTCCACCAACCAAGGTCGAGCCGCCTCGTCAGGATGTCGCGCCGATCGATGCCTTTGTTCGTGCGAGGCTCGCCACCGAGAAGCTCGAGCCATCCCCGGAAGCCGATCGGGCAACGCTCATCCGCCGGGTGTCCCTCGATCTCACCGGTCTTCCGCCCTCCGCCGATGAGGTGGCCGCGTTCAGGGCCGACTCGGCGCCGGATGCGTACGTTCAACTGGTCGATCGACTTCTCGCCAGTCCGCACTTCGGCGAGCGCATGGCCCTGCCGTGGCTCGATGCGGCGCGCTACGCCGACACCAACGGTTTCTCGATCGACGGCGGTCGTCACGCGTGGCTGTGGCGTGACTGGGTGATCCACGCCTTCAACTCCAACAAGCCGTTTGACCGCTTTCTTGTGGAGCAGATCGCCGGTGATCTCCTGCCCGACCGGACCGACGAGGCCTTGGCGGCGACGGGGTTCCAGCGGAACGCGATGATCACCCACGAAGGCGGCACGATTCCCGAAGAGAACCTCGTGAACTACGGGGCGGATCGGGTGCGGACCTTCGGTGAGGCGGTGCTTGGGCTCACCCTTGGGTGCGCACAGTGTCACGACCACAAGTTCGACCCCATCTCCCAGCGCGATTACTACCGCCTCTTCGACTTCTTCAACCAGACCTCCGAGCCGGCCTTGGGCGGCGACGGAGGCGTGAACGCGGCACCCACGGCTCAACTCCGCTCGCCACTGGTCCACGATGATGTGGACGCGCTCCGGGCCCGAATCAGCACGCTTGAGTCGATGCTTGCGGTGCCTGACGATGCGGTGCCCGGATCGGTGGCCGCATGGGAAGGCCAACAGCGGGCGGACCTCGCCGTTCGCGGCAAGGATTTCGCGCTGCATCCGGTGAAGCTCCTCAAGATCAGTACGCCCAACACCGGCAGCGGCTTCTCGATTCGTGACGGTCGCTATGCCCTTGTTGAGCGACCGATGGGGTTCGTCGCGTTCGACGTCTCGATGGAGTTGCCCGCTCGCACGGCGCCGATCACCGGCCTCCGCATCGTGATGCACCCAGATCCCGACGCCCCTGCGAAGGGGTGGGGCTGGGCGACGGATGAGGGCGTCGGCAAGGGCGAGAAGGGGAGCTTCGTCGTCACCAACGTCTCACTCTCGGCCGGAACCATCCCGTCGGACCAGGTCAACCTCTATCGCCTGCTTCCGCTCCGCACGGCCACCGCGAACTGCTGGTCGGTCGACGGCCGTCCGGAGGGCGTCCTCAACACGAAAGCGAACGAGGCGTGGATCCCGGACATCGGCGTCGAAGGTCCGGTTCGCCTGACGCTGACCTTCAGCGAACCGCTTCCGTCCGACGCGACGCATCTCACCGCCCAAGTGAACTTCGGTCGCCATGGCAACGTGACCGCGAAGCGGATGGAGTTCTTCCTCGTCTCCGGCAATGACGACGACAGCACCTTGCCGCAATCGATCATCGACATCGTGGCGAAGGCGAGTGATGTCCGCACGGAGAACGAGTGGGCGACCCTGCGGAGCTACGTCGCGAAACATGCCCCCGCCTTGGCCAGCCTTCGGAGCGATCTGGACTACGTTCGCGAGCGGCTCGCGATCCACGCCGAAGCGTTCACCGCCCTGGTCATGGACACGGCTGCCACGCCGCGTCAGACGCGCATCCTCCATCGCGGCAACTACGCCGACCCACGCGATCCGGTGACGGCAGGCGTGCCCTCGGCGCTACCGCCGTTGCCGGAGGGAGCTCCGCCCAATCGGCTTGGACTGGCCCAGTGGACCGTGAGTCGGGCGAACCCGCTCACCGCCCGCGTCGCCGTCAACCGCGTTTGGCAACTCCTCTTCGGAACGGGCCTGGTGAAGACCGCTGGCGACTTCGGCACGCAGGGGGAATGGCCATCGCATCCGGAGCTGCTCGATTGGCTGGCCGTCGATTTCGTCGAGCACGGCTGGGACGTGAAGCGACTCGTGCGCCAGATCGTCACGAGCGAGACCTATCGGCAAGCGTCGCACGCCTCGAAGGCGGCACTCGATCGAGATCCCGACAACCGCCTGCTCGCCCGCGGGCCCCGGTTCCGACTCGCCGCCGAGTTGATCCGCGACGCGGCCCTGAAGACGTCAGGCCTCTTGGTCAGCGACCTCGGCGGACCGAGCGTGCATCCCTATACGCCAGGTGACCCGTGGCGGGAGATCAGCCACTACGGCTCGACGCCTGCGACCGCCCAGACCTTCTCCCAGGACCATGGGGCAAGGCTCTATCGCCGCAGCCTGTACACCTATTGGAAGCGGACATTGCCGCCGCCGAACATGGCGACCTTCGACGCGCCGAACCGCGAGACCTGCGCCGTCGATCGGGCGAACACCAATACGCCGCTTCAGGCCTTGGTCCTCTTGAACGACATCCAATTTGTCGAGGCCGCGCGGGCGTTCGCCGAACGGATCCTGCGTCGTGACGGTGACGATGCCGCCCGGCTCGCATGGGCCTTCACCGAGGCGACGTCGGGCGAACCGACCCCGGCGGTGCTGGCCGTGCTCGCCCGGGCCATCGCCCGCGAGCGGGCCGCGTTCGCCGCCAATCCCGACGCCGCCCGCCGGCTTCTTTCCAACGGTGAATCGGTGCGCGATGCGACGATTCCCGCCGTCGAGCATGCCGCGTGGGCTCAGGTTGCTGCGCTCCTCCTGAACTTGAGCGAGACCTCCACTCGAAACTAGCGCAACCGATTCTCACGCCCCCCGTCACCATGCACCCTCTCGACGACAGCCTTGCTCATCTCACCCGCCGCGCCTTCATCGGCCGCGGGGCGGGGGGCATCGGGCAACTGGCCCTCGGAAGCCTGTTGCTCTCGGCGCTGGCGGGTCGCAGTGAGGCGTCGCAGGTCCGGTCGCCGCGCGGGCTCGCGGGGTTTCCGCATTTTGCCCCGAAGGCCAAGCGCGTCCTTTGCCTCTTTCAGTCAGGAGGGATGTCGCACATCGACCTCTTCGATCAGAAGCAAACGTTGGTCGATTTCGCGGGCAAGGAACTGCCGCCGTCGATCAAGGGCACGCAACGGGTGACGGGGATGACGTCGGAACAAACCCAGTTCCTCGTCGTGCCGCCGATCGCCGGAGGAAAACTCTGCGGGAAGAGCGGGCTATGGATCAGCGACCTCTTGCCGCATCTCCAAACCGTTGCCGACGACCTGTGCATCATCAAGAGCCTCAACACCGAGGCCATCAACCACGATCCGGCGATCACCTTCATGAACACCGGGAACCAGCTTCCCGGTTACGCGAGCATGGGTTCGTGGGTGAGCTACGGACTCGGCAGCGAGAACGAGGACCTCCCGGCGTTCATCGCCATGGTCTCCCAGGGTTCCGGCAAGAACCCGGACCAGCCGATCTTCTCGCGACTGTGGGGCAGCGGGTTCCTGCCCTCGTCCCATCAGGGCGTCGGCCTGCGGCCCGGTGGAAACCCGGTTCTCTATCTCGCGAACCCCGACGGCATCGATCGCGAACACCGCAGGGCGATGCTGGACGACCTGGCCGATCTCAATGCGTTGCATGCGGCGGAGAGCGGCGACCCCGAGACGCTCGCCCGGATCGAAGCCTACGAGATGGCGTTTCGCATGCAGGCATCGGTGCCCGAACTGGTCGACGTGAGCGGCGAGGCGGCGGAGACGCTCGAACTCTACGGCCCCGAGGTCAGCAAGCCCGGCAGCTACGCGGCGAACTGCCTGCTTGGCCGTCGGCTGCTTGAGCGCGGGGTGCGCTTCGTGCAGCTCTTTCACCGCGGCTGGGATCAGCACATCGCCCTCAACCGGCAACTGCCCAACCAATGCCGCGACATCGACCAGCCGACCGCGGCGATCATCACCGACCTCAAGCGTCGGGGCATGCTCGAGGACACGCTGGTCGTCTTCGCCACCGAGTTCGGACGCACCGCCTACAGCCAGGGTGGCTTCGGCGACCCAAGCGCCGGCCGCGACCATCACGGTCGTTGCTTCACCGTCTGGCTCGCCGGCGGCGGCGTGAAGGGCGGCGTCTCGTACGGGTCCACCGACGACTTCTCCTACAACATCACCGCCGACCCGGTGCACCTGCGCGACTTCCACGCCACGATTCTCCATTGCCTTGGCGTCGACCACGAGCGCTTCACCTACCGGTTCCGCGGTCTCGACACCAAGCTCACCGGCGTGGAACCGGCCAAGGTCGTGCGCGGGATCCTTCTCTAGGAGCCGGTGGCGATCCTCATCCGATCAGGCGCGACACGTCGTTGTAGAACGTGATGAGGAAGATGGACCCGATGAGCAGGAGCCCAACAGCGGTGGCCGCGTTCTGGAAGGCGATCGACGGCGGCTTGCCGGCGATCTTCTCGTAGACGAGGAAGAGGAAGAGCCCGCCGTCCACGATGGGGAGCGGCAGAAAGTTCATGACGGCCAGGTTCACGCTGATCACGGCGATGAAGAAGATCAGGAACGTGAAGCCCTGATCGGCGACCTTCACGCCGATGTGGAAGATGCCGACCGGCCCGTTGAGCTTGTCGATGCCGATCGAACCGCGAATGAGGCGATCAAGGGTCAGGTAGACCTGCTGGATCATCTTCTTCGTCTCGTGCAGGCCCATCGAGATCGCCTGCACGGGGCCCGTGGCCTTCAGCAGGACGTAATTGGGATCGAAGATCTGTGGCGGAAGCGGCGTGTCCCAACCGAGGGCGTGCAGGCGCTTCACTTCGGTGACGCTCAGGGCAATCGTGTGCAGCACCGGCGCTGCTGTCGCGGGGTCGGCGCCCGGGGGCAGGAGCGTCAGCGTGACGGACCCTTCGGTTTCGGCGTCGTGGGCGGCTCTGGTCGCCTGACGGGCTGCGGTGCGGAGGTCGGCCCAGTTGGAGACGGCCACACCTTCGACCTGGACAACGCGGGCACCGGCGGGAATGCCCAGCGTCGCGACCGGAGTCGGCTCGCGCTGAGCGGGACCGGCCTTCCCGTCGTTCTTGGCGCTGGCGTCGTCGGCCTTCCGTGTGACCTTCGATTCGAGAATCGGCGTGGCGATGATGGGAACGGACAGGGCCGGGCCAGGGATGATGTCGAGGCGCGACTTCGAGGAGACGTTGACGACGAGGTCAACCGTGGCCCCCGCACGCAGGACACTCGCCGGCAGCGTCTTGCCGGCGGCTTCGCGGGTGAGGCGCTTGAGATCGGCGTAGTTCGGTGCGTGGACGTCGCCGAGCGAAAGGAGGATGTCGCCCGGCAGGAGCGTCGTGGCGTTCACGCCTGCGTCCGAGGGCAGGTCGACCTGCACCAGGGGAGGCAGTCCGAAGAGCCCCTCGACCGGGATGTCGTCGCTTTCGCTCGCTTTCGCATCGGCATCGGCATCGGCAGCGACGAGATACAGGCTGAGGTTGGGCGTCGGCTCCATGACAACCTCAACGGCGTCCTGAGCTTCGGGCAATCGCCACGAGGTCGCGAGGGTTGCGCCGTCGCCAGTCCGGGCGGCAAGCACGAGTTCATCCAGGGTCGAGACCGAGGTGCCATTCACGCTGGTGAGCGTCGCACCCGGGGCGAGTTGGCTGAAGCCGGAAGAGCGAAGCATGCCCTCGACCGTGGCACGACTCTTGTCGACGGTCGTGATCGTCGGCGACTGCGATGGTCCATCGAGACCGAGGTGAAGGAGTCCGATGCCCGGATCGCGCTCAGGCACCATATCGAACTCGAGCGGGGCCGAGAGGCCAGCGCGGGCGACGCGCAGGTGAAGCGTCGAACCGGGCTTGGCCATCGCCGCGGCGAGTTGGATATCGGCGAAGGTCGAGACGGCGTCGCCGTCAATCTCGAGAATCCGGTCGCCTATGCGCAGGCCGGGCCCGCCGATCTGGGCCTGTTCCTCGGGGCTGAAGCTCGCGAGGTTGGTCGGTTGGGCGAGGGCGGCCGGTGATCCGGTCATCGGGAGCGAGGCGATCGGCGCGGGGAATCGAACGCCGATGGCGAAGGCGATCCAGAAGAGGATGACCGCGGTGATGAGGTTCATCACGACGCCGGCGCTGACGACCACCATGCGCTTCCAGATCGGACAGGATTGGTAGGAGCGGGGCGAGTCGCTGACGGCTCCGGGGTTGCAATCCTCTTGGCCCACCATCTTCACATAGCCGCCCAGCGGCAGGAGTCGAAGCGTGTACTCCGTCTCGCCAAGCCCATGGGCGCTGAGTTCATACTCGCTCATGCCGGAGGCCGGCTTCTTGAGCCGCTCGATCAGCTCGCGGTCGGTCGACCCGGCCCGAAAGCCCATGCCACGGCGCCACGCGAGGACCGGCGGCCCCATGCCGATCGCGAAGCAGTCGACGCGGATGCCGGCCCATCGGGCGGCGAGGAAGTGGCCCAACTCATGCACGAAGATGAGAAAGCCAAATCCCAGAAGGATGAGCAGGAAGTTCCCGGTGGTCGAGAGGAAGTCCATGGGGTGTCGTCGTTATCGGCGATGGTAGCCGCGGGGTCGAGAGGAAGCTCGCCCGAATTCGCAGTGCGCTGGGAACCCTCGTCACCACCCGATGCCTTCACTCAGACCCGCGCGGCGAGGCGATCGGCGGTCCAGGCGCGGGCCTCCTCGTCGGCGGCGAGAACATCGGCAAGCGAGCAAAGCGATCGTCGCGGAAGGGCTTCGAGCGCCTCGGCGACCAGGTCGCTGATCTGGGGGAAGGGGATTTCCCCGCGCAGGAAGGCGGCCACGGCAACCTCGTTGGCGGCGTTGAGCACCGCACCGGCGCTGGCCCCCTCGTCGACGACCCGCCATGCCAGGCGAATCGCGGGGAAGCGATCGTGATCCACGGCCTCGAAATCGAGCTTGCTGAAGGTCGTCCAATCGACGCGCTTCGAACAGCCTTCGACCCGCTCCGGCCAGGTGAGGGCGTACTGGATCGGCGTCCGCATGTCTGGCGGAGAGAGTTGGGCGATGACCGAGCCGTCCACGAACTCGACCATGGAATGGACGATGGACTGGGGATGGACGATCGCGTCGATCTGCGATGAGGGCAGGTCGAAGAGCCAGTGGGCTTCGATGACCTCGAGAGCTTTGTTCATCATCGACGCGCTGTCGATGGTGACCTTTGGGCCCATCGACCACGTCGGATGGTTCAAGGCATCCCGCACGCTCGCCCCCTGGACGCGGTCGCGAGACCATGTCCGGAAGGGCCCGCCACTCGCGGTGATGACCAATCGGCGCACCTCAGCGAGGCTCCGACCGGAACGGAGGCACTGGGCAATGGCGTTGTGTTCGCTGTCGACGGGAAGCAGTCGGACGCCGCGCCGACGGACCGCGGCCATCACGATCGCGCCGGCGGCCACGAGCGTTTCCTTGTTGGCCAGGGCGATGTCGCAGCCGCGTTCGATGGCGGCAAGCGTCGCCGGAATGCCGGCGGCGCCCACCATCGCACCCATGACGATGTCACCGGGACGGCAGCAACGCTCGACCAGTTCCAGGGCCGAGTCGCTTCCCTTGAGGAGCGTCGCGCCCGGAGCGTCGACCAGCGTTGCGCTGTCGGCGACGGCCACGTGGCCGACAGAGAACGCGCGGGCCTGTTCGCCGAGGAGCCGACCGTTGGAGTTGCCGGCGAGACCGACGACCTCGAAGGCCGGCGGCAAGCTGCGATCACGGGCCAATCCGTTCAGATGGGCCACGACCGCGAGCGTGTTGGTCCCGATCGAACCGGTCGAACCGAGCACGACGAGGCGGCGCGGCAGGGCCGCTGCCGCCTCGTCGTGACGTTGGACTGGTCGATCGCGATCACTCGTCATCGCCGCCACCACCGCCGCTGGTCTTCGGTCCCGTCAGCTTGCGGATGCGTCCGCCATACAGCGTCCGCGGAGCCGGTGCAGCCGGTGGCTGTGGCATCGGATCGGGCTTCGGCTCGGGTGCCGGTGCGACGGGCCTCGGCTCGCGCTGAGGCCGATCGTCACGGCGCCCATCGCGATTGGATCGACCGTCTCGATCGCGATTGCGATCGCGAGACCGATCCGGTCCAGCGTTGCGATCGCGTTGCTGGCGATCACCCTGCGGACGGTTGCCTTCCGGGCGATTGCCGCCTTGTCGGTCGCCTGTCGGTTCGCGTCGAGCTTCGGGCTGGGTGGGCGCCGCGCCGTCGCGATTGCCCTCGCCACCGCGACGCCGACGACGTCGACGACGTCGGCGACCGCCGCGCTCGTCATCACCATCGGTGCCCTGCGGCTGGCCTTCGCCACCCTCGTCGCCACGGTCGTCACCTTCAGCCCGGCCACTGCCTTGCTCGTCGCCTTCGTCGCCTTCGGCGAACCCACCTGCTCCCGGCGCGCCGCCCTCGGCAGCGCCGCCAGGGCCATTCTCAAATCGATCGCCACCGCGGCCGCGGCGACGCCGGCGACGGCGGCGACGTGGGCCACCCTCGCCGTCGCCCTCATCACCATTCCCTGCGGCGTCGCCGCCGTTGCCGTCGGCGCCTCGGGGGCGCTGGGAGGCCTGAGCCGGCCGAACTGGCAGTGGTGTTGGCGGCGGCGGTGGTGGCGGGGCGTACCACGCCTTCACCATGTCCACCTGCTCGCCGGTGAGCTTACTCATGTGGGACTTGATCTCGACGCCCTGATCGTGGAGCTTGGCAAGAAGCTCCTTGGACGGCACGCCGAGTTCCTTCGCCAAGGCGAAGACGGCAGCGGGCTCGGACGGCGGTGGCGGCGGCGCGGCCTCCACGACCGGCTGCACCACGTCTTCCTCGCCGACATCGCCTTCGTCGCCGGCTTGTCCATCACCACGGCCCGGACCGCGATCGAGGTCCGCACCATCACGACCGCGACCGCGACCGCGACGACGGCGACGACGACGGCGGCCGCCCTCGCTCTCCTCGCCCTCTTGGGCATCGGCACGCGGGGCTCCGCCTTCGGTAGCGCCTGCACCGTTGGGTGCTGAAGCGAGCTTCTGGCGACCTTCCACCTTCGAACGTCGGACCTCGTCACGGCGCTGACGACGCTCTTCCTCGATCGCCTCGGCGATGGTCGGTTCGTCATCATCAGGCTCGGCGTCGGGCAGATCGTCGAAGGTCCCCGAGAGGATCATCGCGGTCGTGTCCGCAGGCGCCGGCTTGCGACGACGACGACGGCGGCGGCGACCACCGCGATCTTCGCTCTCGCCTTCCTCGTCATCGCCCTCGTCGTCACGATCTATGACCTGGGCACGGTCGGGAAGGGTCCCGGGCAATTCGTCCAGTGACGGTCGGGTCGCCCGCGGCAGGCGGTCCAACTCAACGTCGGCGCCGCGCTCGTCGTAGGCGTAAAGGTCCACGCGATCGATCGGAATCGCCTCGCTGATGCGCACATCAACGCGCTTGCCAGTCTTTCGCTCCAGGTCTGACAGAGCTCGGCGCTTCGCCGAGAGAAGAACGCTCGCCACACGCACCGAGCAGACCATCTCGACGCGATAGATGCGATCGCTGGCGAGCAGGAACTCGACCTGGCGAAGCTGATCGGCCGCCACTGTCTCGGGCTTACGGATCTCGCCGAGGCCCTGGCAGTGCGGGCAGTCCATGAAGTGGGCCCGGCGCACGCTGGGCCGCATCCGCTGGCGGGTCATCTCGACCACACCGAACTCGCTGATCGGAAGGACCGTCGACTTCGCCCGATCGCGCTTGAGGGCGTCGCGGAAGCGATCCTCAATGTCGCGACGGTGCCGCGGCGAACGCATATCGATAAGGTCGTTGATGATCACGCCGCCGAGGTCGCGCAAGCGAAGCTGTCGGGCGATCTCCTCCACCGCCTCAACGTTGGTCTGGTAGGCGTTGGTCTCGCTATCGCGCGCTGACCGGCTGCGACCGCTGTTGACGTCGATCGCGACAAGGGCCTCGGCCTGATCGATGACGAGGGCACCACCCGAGGGCAGCGGCACGATGCGGCTGTGCAACTCGTGGATCTGCCGTTCGACATCGAAGCTGTGGAAGAGCGGCATCGGCCGATCCCAGAAGAGCACCTTCGGGGCCGAGCGGGGGGCGACGACTTGGAGGAACGCCTTCGCCTTGCGGAACGCTTCCTCGCTGTCCACGATGATGCCGTCGACGTTCTCGTCGGCCATGTCGCGGATGGTGCGAATGAGGAGGTCGCCTTCGCTGTAGAGAAGGCATGGCGCGCCGGTCGACTCCATGCGCCGCTTCATCACACCCCAGAGACGGGTGAGGTAGGCGAGGTCGCGGGAGAGTTCAGTCTTGGTCTTGTCAAAGCCGGCGGTGCGGAGGATGAAGCCGAAGCCCTCGGGCAGATCAAGCTGATCGAGGATCTTCCGCATGGCCCGGCGCTGGTCCTCGTCCTCGACCTTGCGGGAGACGCCAACGCGGTCCATGTCCGGCATCATGACCATCAAGCGGCCGGGGATGCTGAGGTAACTCGTGAGGGTCGGACCCTTGTTCGAGATGCCTTCCTTGAGGACCTGAACGAGGACTTCCTGGCCCTTGCGGAGGGCTTCCTGAATGAGCGGCCGTTCGCGGCGCGGGATCTTGCGGCCGACGCGCTCGGTGCGCTCGCGGCCGGGGAAGTACTTGGGATGCAGGTCGCTGACGTGAAGGAAGCCGCTGGCGCCCTCGCCGAAGTCGACGAACGCTGCTTGGATGGCGGGCTCGACGTTGGTGACGCGGCCCTTGTAGATGTTGCCGACGTTCGTGGTGGCGCCGTAGCGCTCCATGAAGATCGCCTCGACGCGACCGTTCTCAAGGATCGCGATGCGACACTCGTCTTCGGGGAGGTCGTTAACGACCATCAGTTGATGAACAGCGCGGCGCTCTTCGCGCGGGTCCGACTGACGGATCTCGACCCGGCGGTCTTCGCGGCCGCGATCACGGTCACGGCCCCTATCACTTCGATCGCCGCCCCGGTCACTGCCTCGGTCACGGTCGCGGCCGCGGCGACGCCGTCGGCGACCACGGCCGCCCTCGCCATCCTCGCCACCGGTCCCGTCGGCTCCGGGCTCGCCGCCCGCTTCGCCTTCGGCCGCGGACTCGTCGTCGCCGCCCTGGGCTTCGCCGTCGGATTCATCGTCATCGCCATCGTCGCCTTCATTGGAGGCGAATTCGCCGTCCTCGTCGTCGCGTTCATCCTGATTCGATGAACGATCGAACTCATCCGAGTCAGCGTCGTCTTCCTGTTCGCCCTCCGCGAGCGGGGCGCGCTCGCGCACCTCCACATCGCTGCGAGGAAGACCGACTGGCTCGACGCCCTCGAAGGCGTCGGCGTCGAAGGTCGAGCCCGAGTCGAACTCGTCGTCGTGCTCATCGCCCTCGTCGACGTCGTCGCCCTCGTTTGAGGGTTCTTGCCCCTTTGCGTCGCCGGTGGGTTGCTCGGCTTCGCTCGCGACAGCCCGACGGCTGCGGGGGGTCTCGTCTTCAGAGGTCGGTTCGTTCGTCATGTCGTCCACGGTCATGCAGTCCTTCCTGCTCGGTCACGCCGCGATGGAGCGCGGTGTGCAACGGTTCGGACCGTGACCCGGACGTTGAATGTCGCTGACCGACCGGCAACCCCGCGCGGAGCGCCCGATGCGCTGACAGCGTCCGCCGCGCGGGGCGCGACGGAGGAGTCAAGCGGTTTGGGGCAAGCGTGGGGTGTTGCGTTGTCGGCAACGGTGTTCTCGTCCGGGCCGCGCACGGGTCGTGCTGGGCTGTTCCGTGACGGAGCTCTCGTGGCTGCCGGTCGCCGGTCTAAGTTCCTGAGCGCGAACGCTCGGACGAAGGCGGCAATCTGGTTTGGGGAACGCTCGTCGCGCTCACCCAGTCGGCTGGGGAGCCCCGTTGCCCGGAACGCCGGCGATTCCCGCCGGCCCGAGTGTGTTTGGGGTGTTGGAGAGGGGATCGGACGAGTCACTTCCAAAGCGAAGCGTCAAAGTCCCCGGAATCGATTGTGCGGAGTTCGTCATGACACGCCCAGGTCTCAGGCTTTGTCGCCGAAGGGCGGGGGGGTGTCACTCAGAATCGGGCAGACGGCCCAGAGGGCCATTCGCTCGACAGCAGAGTGTCTACGGCCAGAACGACGCTCGTGATGAGCGGGATCCGGCAGCGGACACGCGAAAGTGTACGGACCGCCGGCCAGAACAGCAAATGCGATGGAAATATGCCTTCGCGATGGCGTCCCGACTGTTTGCTTTCGCGTGGGTGAAGGAATGTCCACCGACGAAAGCGCCGCCGACCGCGGGTCAAACCGGTGGAGGTACCGCGGACGGCGGTCGCCTGCCCGAACGCGCCCTCACCACGCTCCGCTGCGGAACCGATCCGCGTTCGCTGCCCGTTCACGGGCGTTCAGCTCCTCGCGGATCGCGTCCATGCCTGGCGCCTGGTATTCCTTTGGCGGCTCAAGAACGAAGAAGTGTCTCTCAAGATCGCAGAACTCGCCGGAATGGCTTGTGCCGTAGCGTTCGAAGAACGTGACCTCGCCGGAGTCCGCTCGCGGACGAGTCGTCACGGGGCGAGCCAATCGCGCTCGCAATCCGCACATCGCCGCAGGCTGTCCGGCGCCGATCTCGGTGATCTTGTTCCCGGCTCGGAGCTCGGCCTCGAGGAGCTCCCGAAGCGGGGGAGGGAACTTGGCGATGGCGTTGGCGTGTCGACTGAGTCCGTCGTTGTCCATGGCGTTGGTCATGGGGTGCTCTCCATGGCAGGGATTGGGAAGCCCGCGGCCTCGAGCTCTTGAGCAAGTTGTCGCCATGCCTTGTCGCGCTTCAACGAGCTCGATTCGCGGGCGAGGGTTCGGATCGCTTCGCTCAGGCCCTCGTGAGCGGGGCGTCCATCGAATCGCCTCGCCGCACCGAGGAGTGAACGGATGAGGCCGAGCGGATCGTGATTGCGATCGTACGGCTCGGTCAGCCAAGAGGGCCGCCGTGCGATATCGTCGGCCGTCTCGAGCACACCCTCTTCCACAGCCTTTGCAAACTCCGCTTCGTGCATCAACAGCGTTGTCTCTGGAAGCAGGCGAACGAATTCGGCTGCACCCCATCGATCGTTGTAGGGCTTGCCACGCAGCGCCCGGGGCAACTCTGTTCGCCAATCGGGAAGCCCGAGTGCGCGTTCGACCAGAACCGCCTTGCATTCGTCGTCCAGTTCGACGGCCGATCCGACGAAGTAGGACGAGTACGCCGTGAAGGGAGCGTCCGCCGGAAGCGAATCGAGTTCCTCGCGCAGGAGCGTCGCGAGCGAAGCGTTGCGGAGGCGATCGCGCAGCGAGGCCTGCTGTGAGCGATCGTGGGCAGCGACCGCGCGGGCTCGGCCCATCGAGATGCCGAGCGACGGCGCAATGAATGAAGCCGTCGCTCCGACGCCAAGCAGGGCAAGGAGCGGCAGTGCCCACACCGCCCCTCGGGAGAAGAGCTTGCCCGCGGCATGGGCACGGAACGCGTCCGGGGTCATCCACAAATCGGCAAGGAGGACGGCGGCAAGGAGGGCCGGACCGAGAAGCCCGACCATCCAGCCAATCAGGACTCGCGTGGCCTGCCCCTTTGCCCCCAACGCTAACGGCTCCGCCCACATCGCGAAGGCGATGATTGCCGCCAAAGCGACGCCACAGGTGACGAGCACGGTCACGACGCCGGTGATCGAGGCCGGCATCGGAAGCGCTGCCGCGATCGGACGCCCCGATCGAAACGTGGCGAGCACGCTTCCGAGCGTGACCAGAAGGGCGGCGATCGCCATGGCTGCGAACGGGACGATCAGCCCCACCCCGCGGTCGCCCCGAGGGGCCGGGGCTAGGAAGAGGTGGGTTCCGAACGCGTTGCAGGCGAGGAGAACCAGTGTTCCGGCAACGATGAGCAGCGTGGCGAGAGGGGCGAGCATGGCCGTGCCACCCACGGAATTGGCGGCAGCGCGGCGCAACGGAATGTTCCATCCTTGACGCGCCCCTCGCTCTCGTCGCCCCGTCCGGTCAAATTGTCCACCCACCAAGCAGCACCGCGAGGTCTGCGGCATCCACCTGACAGTCGCCGTTCAGGTCGGCCATTTGGGAGGAGCTGCCCCACTCGCCAAGGAACATCGCGAGGTCAGCGCCGTTGACCTTCCCGTTTCCGTCGAGGTCACCGGGAAGTCCCGCCGTTCGACTCGGGTCCTGCCGCTCGGCGGCGCCGATGTCGATGGCCATGGAGGGATCGGCGTTGTTGCGGAGGGGGTCGTCCATGATGCGCGGTGAGCCGAGCGCGTCGACGGGGATCGACTCGCTGACGTTGGCGTCGTCGTCGAGATCGCTGACGTCGCTGGGCAAGAGCGCCGCGCACGAAGCGACGCTCGCACCGGCGTCGATGCACGCACTCGTCGCACTCAGGCTGAAATCGTCATCGAGCGTGCCAATGACCTCGTCCGCGCCGGCGAGCCAGGTGAACGCTGGAGGGAGACTGACGAGGTTGTTGCCGAAGGAAATGGTCCCACCGCAGGGGATCGCGCAGTGGCTCAGCGAAAGCGACCCGCCGTCGCGCGTCGCGACATGGTCGTTCTCCGTCTCGCCATCCTCGCTGAGGTTCTCGGCGAAGACCGTGTTGAGGACGCACGCGCTGCTTCCAGCGCCGAGTGCGACAAGTCCGCCTCCCGACTCGGAGCGATTGCCGGCAACGGTGCAGTTGACGATGGTCGATCCATCCGCTGCATCCATGAGAAGCACGCCACCGCCGACGGATGATCCCGTGTTGCCCGCCACATAACAGTTCGTCAAGTCGACGCGCGAGCCGCTGCCGCTCACCGTGATGCCGCCGCCGCCGACCTTCGCCGCGTTGTCGATCACTCGGCAGTTGCGAATCGTGGGACGGGCGACTCCGGTCACCAGGATGCCGCCGCCGAAGGTGCCGAAGGGCTCAGGTTCATTTGCGTTCCCGCCGGTGATGACGAAGCCGTCGAGCACCGTCTCGGCGAAGACGTTGTCGCCGGCGAAGTGCACGACGTGGAGGCTGTTGTCGTCGTTTGATCCCTTCGAGCCGATGGCACCGGAAAGCACCGTCGGGAACTCGAGAGGTCGCCGGTCCGACCGGCGCCACTCGCCTCCCTTGAATCCACCGAGGATCGTCACCGCCCCCTGCGGCATGAAGCTGTCGGTGCGATTGGCCCCCGGCACGTAGATGCCGTCGGCCACCCAAACTTCGACCGGCTTGGGCTGTGGCTCGCTCTGAATCGCGATGAACGCGGACTGGAGCTTCTGAAACGCCTTCTCCCAACTGTTCCCGGTGCCGTCCTCTTCGACGCTCGCGTCGACGAAGTAGATGCGCGTCGAACGCTCGAACTCGTGGGCGCCCAGATCGAGGAAGGGCGAGGCGCCGCTCCCTTCGTCCTGGCGTTGATCGTCGACGAGCCGAACGAGCCCCTTCGCATCGACCGGAAGCGGCTCGCTGACGTCGCCGTCGCTGTCGAGGTCGGCGACATCGGTGGGCAATGCCGCGCCGTTGCCGCGATCGATCGCCTCGGACCCGGAGGTGAGTCGCAGGTCGTCATCGACCGTACCGCGCGTACCGTCTGGGCCGAGCGGGTCCCGAAGGCCGGGAAGGACCACGCCGTTGCCGGCGCCGCCCACCGGCGCGTCGGAGAAGCCGCAGGAGGTGATCGGCACGTTGCCGACGGTCTGGATGTGCGGACTGCTCGGAGCGGTGTTATCGACGAACAGGCAGTTCGTGATGCTCGCGCTGTTCGCGGAGAGGCTGGTGGTGATCGCGCCGCCGTTGGTCGTCGCCGTGTTGCCGACAAAGGTCGACGAGTGGATCGCCATGCCAGCGTTCAGCGAGAGAGCGCCGCCGCCGGCGCCGCCGATACCTTGGGTGCTGTTCCCGCTGAACTCGCAATTGACGAAGAGGGACCCGCTGCTACTCACGGCGATCACCGCACCAGGACCCGACGTCGAGGTGTTGCCGAGGAAGCGACAGGCCGCATACGTCATCGGGGCGCTCTGCATATCGAGTGCGCCGCCGACCCCACCGAAGTTCTGCTCGAAGGTCACCCGCCGCAGAATGGCGCCGTCGGCGTTCAGGAACGACGCTCCGCCGCCGCGTGCCGGCGTCGAGCATCGGCGGACGACGCAGTCCTGGATGAGGAGACCCGGGACATTGGTCACGCGCAGGCCCGCACCGTCGCCGTCGGTTCCTGAGCTCTCGTTCGCACCGTCCTCGATGATGAGGCCGTCGAGAACGATGCCCGGCGCGTTCCCGGCCTGGAGCACGTGCCGTGTGTTGTCGTCCGCAATGCCGGGCGCGCCGATGTCGCCGGAGAGGATGGTCGGATGGGCGGCCGGATCGCGGTCGGTCACCCTCGCCGCGCCAGGCAGGAAACCGCCCAAGAGCTTCTGGTTCGCCTTCACCGGGAAGCTCTTCGTTCGGTCCGTCGTGGTGGTCGGGAGGTACGTTCCGGTCGCGATCCAGAACTCGCTTCCCGTCGGGCTGGCGACGAGCGCCGATCGAAGGTCCTGATACGCCGTGGCCCAGGTGAGCCCGTCCTGCTGGGCCGGGGGGAGGACCTGAGCTGCGTTGACGAAGATGATGGCGGCCCCAGCCTGCGTCGCTGAGAAGAGCAGGCCGGCGATGGACGGAGCGAGAATCAGGCGCGAACGGGAGACGGGCATCAGGCGGTCCTTCCGAGAGCAGAGAGAGGCTGGCTCGTGAGCGTCACGGACAGCGACACCGTCCGACGCGTCGACTGGTCCGGGCAGGGATCATCAAACTGCCACATCGCTTCGGTCGTTGGCGATCGCTTCCCAACCGACCGAGAATCAGGGGATGAGAAAGCGACCGAGGCCGCATCGCTGCGGCCTCGGTCGTCTTTTCGTCGGTGTTCGAATGCGCTACCGCGGGCAGGTCCCCCACGCCCCGAGCAGGGCCGCGAGGTCAGCGGCGTCCACCGTGCCGTCCTGGTTCAGGTCGCCCACATCGTCGGTGCCGCCCCAGGCGCCAAGGAGAATGCTCAGGTCGGCCGCATCCACGGTGCCGTCGTCGTTGGCGTCGGCGAAGCAGTCGAGCACATCGGGCGAGGGTTCGGCCAGCTCCTCGGTGGTGAGGTTCTGCCACTGCGGGCCGCTGTGGAGCTTCGGGTCATAGTTGTCGGAGTTGCGGAGCATCGCCAGACGCGATCCGCCAGGGAGTCCGTTGAACGGCGAGGTTCCGTCGAAGGTCCAGCCAGGCGCGGCGACGGCCGGCTTGTAGACCTTGATCCCGCTGCTGCCGCCGACGTAGAGGCGATCATCGGACATCGAAATCGAGTTGATCGTGCCGAGGTTGGCGCTGTAGATCGTCGGAGCCGCGATCGAGTTGGGCTTGATGCCGTAGAGTGTGGTCGACGCGTCGGTGCGCATCCAAGGCAAGCCGCTGTTGGGGTCGAAGATGAGATCGGCATCGCCGGACATCGGGACACTAGTCGGGATGTCGAGGAGAAGTTGGACGGCGAGCGTGTCGGCGTTCAGCTTCACCAGCTTCCGTTGTGCCACCGAGACGAGCCACACCGCGTTGTTGGCGTCGTCAACCGCGAGCGCCGACGGCGTCGGGATCGTCGGCATCGTGCCGACGGGTGAGCCTTCGCCGGTGAGGTAATGCAGGACGCCCGAGGTGTCGAAAGCGTAGATTCGGTTCTTGCCGGACCAATCCATGCGGACGAGATTGGTGGGCGCGTCCGGGATCGTGGTCATCTGACCGGTCGACAGGTCGATCGTCCTCAGCAGGGACGAGGTGCCGACGATGATGGACTTGGTGATCATCAGGCCGCTCGCGCCATCCGGATGGATGATCACGTCATACACCGAGAGGAACGGCGAGATCGGGATGCTGGGCACCATCGCATCCTCGGAACCCTCAAATGGAATCGGGTCGAGGATGTCGATGCTTCCGCCGCCCTGGGCGTCATCGCTGTTGTTGAACCGGATTCCGTACAAGGGACGGATCGCATGCAGCGCGTCAATCAGGCGCAGCTTGCCGCCGTCGGTGAAGAGCTTGGTCATGTTTCGAAGGCCATGACCGTCGATCCACCCCGTGATGGTGGTCGGGACGTACTCCTTGTTGGAGTGGCCGCTCTGCGTCGTGAGACTCGACTCGTTGTTCGGATCGCGGTAGCGAATGATGCGTTCGCCGTTCCATCGGTACGAACGGGTCAGCGTCACGGCATGGCCGCCGCCCCGGTCATAGATCGGATAGCCCTTCAAGGACCCGACGTTGGTGTACTTGCCGTAGGTGAAGGAGACGATCCAGCCGTTGCACGCGAGCTGGGTCGCCGTGGCCTGGCCGGGGGTGTACTCGGAGGTGATGTACTTCGTCGTCCGCTTCATGAGCGAGCCGTTCACCAGCGACTGGTAGGCATCGGTCACGCAGCAGGTCGTGCCGTCCTGGGCATCGGTCTGCATCAGGTCGCCGATGAAGTCCAGCCACGTGGTGACGTAGCCGTACTGCCCACTCGACATGTAGTTCGCCGGCGGCAGGCCGCCCACGGGGAAGCCGTGGTTGGCCGCATAGGCGAAGAGGTTGAAGCACGCGGTCGGCACGCAGTACATGGCTCCGTTCCCGCCCAGACCGGTTCGCTTCTGGTCGATGTCGGTCATGTAGGTGATGCGGTAGTCGTACGTGTTCGAGTTGACGTAGGTCCGGTTGGTGACGTCGGCGCGGGCGGGGCCGGCAAGAATCGATGCGGTCAGGCCGGCAGTGCAGGCGGCCCGGAAGAGTCGTGATGCGGACATGTCTGGGTCCCTCGGAAGAGGTCAATGGCGGATGCGGGCCGCGCTCTGATTCGCGGTCCGGCACTTGGCTAGGCGAGAGGGCCCTCTGGTGAGTCCGGCGCTTTCTTCGGGTTTTTCAGAATTTGAGGTCCGTCGCCACGAGGGGCGGTTGGCGGCGACCGGACCTTATGGGGCGCACACCCCCCAGTCACCGAGCAGAATCGACAGGTCGACGATGTCGATCTTTCCGTCGCGATTGATGTCACTCGGGCAAGCGTGAGCCGCGCAACCGCACTCGACGGGCGGGAAGGAGACAAAGGGCCCGTTCGAGAAGTCCCCACCCAGGTTCAGGACAAAGACCGGTTGCCCAGGCGCACCCGGTGCACCGTCATGGCCGTCGTCGTCGCTGGGCGGCGCCCCCGGAGCCGAGATGCCGCCCGCGCCCGGCGAGCCGGTCGCCCCGTGCCCGGCAAGCACGTTCGCCACTTCGATGGAGCAACTGGGGCCGCACATGATTCCAAACGTCGAACCTCCCGCACCGCCTGCTCCTCCGCCGCCGTGGCCCCCATGCCCTCCCTTGCCGCCGCTGCCGCCGTTGTCGCCGGGGCCGACGCCGCTCGGCCCGCCGAATCCGCCCGGCTGCCCTCGGCCACCGGAACCGCCGTCGCCGCCCTTTCCGCCGTTGCCCGTGGAGATGACCACCTGACGGATGAAGGTGATGGCTCCGCTGCCGCCCACGTAGATCCCGATGCTCGCCCCGCCTCCGCCTCCGCCGGTGCCGGCACCACTCGCTCGACAGCCACCCGCACCGCCGCCTCCGCCGCCATCACCTGAGGTGCTCGAGGGAATGTCGCATCCTCCGCCTCCGCCACCACCTCCGCCACCGCCACCGTTCTGCCCCAACGCGCCATCGCCTCCGTGACCGGGATTCCAGGAGTCGTCAAACAGGACCCCGTGATCCGACGACGCCAATCCGCCCGCGCCGTTCTTGATCATCCCCGCGGAGCCGGGCGAGCCGTCGCCGCAGGTCGCCCCGCCGGGCCCGCCCACGCCGTTGCCTCCGAAGAACTCCGCCGCGTCAAAGCCGGGTGAGCCGGGCGTCGGGCTCAACACCAGCGGGCAGATCGCGTCAGCGGCTCCTCCGTTTCCACCCATGCCGCCGTCCGCCGCGCCGAAGGCCGGATTGCACGCGGGATTGGTTCCCTCGTTGCCGCCCGCCGGCTTCGCGGCCGAGCAACCCGCGACGGCGACGCTGTTGGCGCCGGCACCACCGTTCATCACCGATTGCACATTGAGGTTCGGCGCGTTGGCGCCGGGAGCGCCTGCCGCGCCGTTCGCCCCGTTGCCCGGGATCACGTGGACGTCCTCGATGACCGTCCAGGCCGAGTAGATCTGAATGCCGATCGCACTGACACCGCTTCCGTTGGACGTCACCGCCGACGCATCGGGGCAGCGGACCACGAGATTGGTGAGATACGAAACGGCATCATCGAGGTAGCCGACCCGCACGCCGATCGGTTGGTTCGTTCCCGGTTCGATGCCGCCAAGGATGGTCGTGACGTGACCGGGCTCGGCGTAGCTTCCCGCTTGCCAGTTCGCGTCGAAGCCGCCGCGGACATGGATGTTCTTCTTGAGGTCGACGATGCCGGGATAGTTGCCCGCCTGCACCGCGACCGATGTCACGCCCCGTTGGACGGCTCGATCGATTCCCTTGTTGATCGAGCGGCAGGGCGTGTCCCAGTTGAGCCCGCAGTCGTCGGTGTCGAAGCCATAGGTCGCGACGAAGATGGGGCACTCGACGGGCTCGTCGCCCACGGCCGCGACGCTTTGGGCGAGCGAGAGACCCAGGACGAGGGATACGGTTCGATGCATGGTGCCTCCATGGCGTCGGTGCGGACCGATGACGGCCGCCGGGGCGCACGGCGCGAACCGCGGCAAGCCGCTCAGGAGTAGCCCTCGAAGCCATCGCGTTGGACGGACGGGTCGGGGATTGCGGGGAATCGCGTCCGGCGGACGCTTCCCACCTCACTCCGCCAGCCAGCCGCCGATGTTGCCCGGGTCGACCTTGCGCAGCTCGTCCCGGAGGTAGTTGAGCACCTGCCGTTCGCTGTCGAAGGACCCGACCTTGCGGGCGAGGCGCTCGCAGTTGGCGATGTCCACAGCCCGGATGACCCGTTTGATGAGCGGGATCTGCGACGGGACGAGCGACAGCGACCGGAAGCCGAGGCCGATGAGGAGCATCGTGTAAAGGGCCTCGCCGGCGATCTCGCCGCAGATCGAGACGTCGATCCTCGCCCGGCGCCCCGCGCGGAGGACGCTCTTCACCAGTTGCAGGACCGCGGGGCTCGCCCCGGTATAGAGGTGGGCGACCTTCTCGTTGCCGCGGTCAACCGCAAGCGTGTACTGGATGAGGTCGTTGGTGCCGATCGAGAAGAAGGCCGACTCCGCCGCGAGGGTGCGGGCCATGAGGGCGGCGCTGGGCACCTCGACCATGATCCCGATCGGGACGTCGTGGCGGCAGGGGATCCCTTCCTCGTCGAGCTCCTCGATCACGTCCCGGAGAATGAGTTTCGCCTCGCGGAGCTCCATGACGGTCGAGACGAGGGGAAACATCACCTTCACCGGACCGTGCACGCTGGCCCGCATGATGGCCCGGAGCTGGGTCTTGAAGATGCCCTTGTTCTGGAGGCAATAGCGAATGCTGCGAAGGCCAAGGAAGGGATTCCGCTCCGGCTCGATCGCCCGCTGCTGGGTGTACTTGTCCGCGCCGAGGTCAAGGGTGCGGATGGTGAGCGGCTTGCCGCCTAACAGTTCGATCGTCTTGGCGTAGGCCCGGTAGTGGTCCTCTTCGCTGGGCTCGTGGGCCGCAGTGAGGAAGAGGAACTCGGTGCGGTAGAGGCCGACGCCGTCGCCGCCGTTGGCCAGCACGCTCTCGACCTCGTGCGGGAACTCGATGTTGCCCAGCAGCCGAATGCGCGTACCGTCGGTGGTCTCGGCCGGAAGCTTGCAGAGTTCGCGGAGCGACGCTCGGAACTCGCTGTACTTCTCCTGCTGGAGCCGGTACTGGCTCACCTGGTTCTCGTCGGGCTTGGCAACCACCACGCCGGTGTCGCCGTCGACGATGAGAAGGTCGCCATCCTCGATCGAGTGGGAGAGCTTCTGGCAGCCGACGACCGCCGGAATGTCGAGGGCACGGGCCACGATCGAGGTGTGGCTGGTGCGCCCGCCAAGATCGGTCGCGAAACCGAGGACCTTCTTCCGGTCCATGCCGGCCGTCTGGCTGGGGGTGAGCTCGTGAGCGACGATGATGACCGGTTCGGCAAGTTTCGAGAGCCGGCCCTCGGACTCGCCCATCAGCTTGCCAAGGACGCGCCGATCAAGATCGATCACGTCGTTGGCCTTCTGCCGGAACATCTCGTTGCCCATCGCCTGGAACTGGCCAACGAGTTGCTTGAACTGTTCGGCGACGGCGACTTCGGCGTTGACGAGCTGCTGCTCGATGCGCTTCCGCATCGGGGTGATCAGGGTCCGGTCCTTCAGGAGCCCAATGTGGAACTCGAAGATTTTCGCGGCCTCGGACCCGAGCTGTGTGTTCGTGCGATCGCGCAGGGCCACCAGGTCATCGATGGCCGCGGAGAGCGCCGCGTCGAGGCGGCCCAGTTCCACGGGAAGATCGGCCGGCTGGATGCTCCGGTGCGGGACGTGCTGCTCCACCTCGCCGAGCAGGAACGCTCGACCGATCACGATGCCGGGAGAGACAGCGATGCCGCGAATGAGAAGCATGGAGGGACGCCGACCGACCGGTCGGTCCGGCGGCCGGAAGCGCGTCGGGGCGGGCCTCCGAGAGCCGGAGGTGCGACACGCGGCCTGCGGCTGCGGGGATCGGCAGTCTACAGGATGCGATCAGCGGGGGGCGGTCGCCCGGCCCATGGCAGCCGCTCCTCTCGGACCTCGGTCGGCCCGAAGGACGCATGTCCGATCGATTCCCCGATCAATGGCCAGCCCGTTTGAGTGGAGCGCGTCACCGCTGTCCGTCCAACAGTCCGCGATTCCACCCGCGAATTGGGCGATGAAAGGTACGCTCTCGTTGCGATCGCCCGATGATGGGCCCGAAGACGGGAATGTTTCCCGACGTTCGCATGCCTCACCACGCTTCCGAACCCCCACACGACCGGCCGGTCACCGAACTGCTCGCGGCGGCGGCGCGGGGAGAGGAGGAGGCCGCAAGCCGGCTGCTACCGCTTCTTTACGGTGAGTTGCGGGCCCTGGCGGAGTCGCGCCTCCGTCGCACGCCCGCCGGCAACACGCTTCAGGCGACCGCCTTGGTGCACGAGGCATATGTCCGCCTGGTCGGGAAGTCCGAGGTCGCTTACGAAGGGCGCGGTCACTTCTTCTTTGCCGCCGCGCGGGCCATGCACGACATCCTTGTTGAGCGAGCCAGGCGGCGGGCGTCCCGGGTCCGAAGCGAGGCGACCCGGGCGATCGACCCTGAGCTCCTCGGTGATCCGCTTGTCGCGCCGGATGAGGAACTGCTCGCCCTTCATCAGGCGATGGAGACGCTTCGCGAGCGGGATGCCCGCAAGCATGAGCTGGTGCTTTTGCGCTTCTTCGGCGGGCTGGAGTTTGCGGCCATCGCCGAGCTGCTTGGCGTGAGTGAGCGAACTGTTATGCGAGATTGGCGTTTCGCCAGGGCCTTCCTTCACGAGATCCTCTCCGGCGATCGGGGCGACGAGGTGACGCGTGACTGAGACGAACCACCCGTACACGCCGGCGGGGGACGCGGACACGGAGGCGATCTTCCATGCGGTGCTCGATGCCCGGGCCGATGAGGGTGCGGCGCTCCTTGCCCGACTCTGCGGCGAGGACATGATCCTCAAGGCGAGGATCGAGTCCCTGCTCGGCCATGATCGTCAGGCGGGAGAGGGTTTCCTCGGAGGTCTTGCCGAAGACGCGTTGACCGGCGCTGTGGAGGGATCCCCCGACGGCCCCGGATCGAAACAAATCGGCCGCTACCGGATCCTCCGCGTCCTCGGCGAGGGCGGCATGGGCGTGGTGTACGAGGCCGAGCAGGACCATCCGCGTCGGCGCGTCGCGATCAAGCTCGTCCGCTCGGCGTTCGCAAGTCGCTCGGTGCTGGCCCGATTTGAGCGCGAGGCAGCGGCCCTCGGTCGCATGCGCCATCCCGGCATTGCTCAGATCTACGAGGCCGGGACCGCGAGCGATGCTGGAGGCGGTTCTGCTCCCTATTTCGCGATGGAACTGGTCGAGGGTCCGAGCCTCGACGTCTTTGTCCGCGAGCGGGCCCCCGGCGTGCGGATGCTCCTGGGGCTTGTGGCCGACATCGCCGAGATCGTCCAGTACGCCCACGAGCGAGGTGTCGTCCATCGCGACCTCAAGCCCGCCAACATTCACGTCGAGACGGCTCCGGATGGGAGCTGGCACCCGAAGGTCTTGGATTTCGGCATCGCCCGCATCATGGAAGCCACCGGCACCGACACGGCCGGGGCGGGACCGGCGAGCCTTCGCACCGACATGGGCCAACTGTTAGGGACGCTTCCCTACATGAGCCCCGAGCAGGTGGCGGGGGAGCCCGAGGCGATCGATGCCCGGTCGGACGTGTACGCCCTCGGCGTCCTTCTCTTCGAGCTTCTCTCCGGAAAGCTCCCACTCGACGTGCGTGGGCGTCCGATCGCCGAGGCCGCCCGCATCATTCGCGACGGCGATCCGATGCGGCTCAGCACGATCGACCGCGCCTTCCGCGGTGACATCGAGACGATCGTCGCGAGGGCGATGGAAAAGGACCCGGACCGGCGCTACCCGTCGGCGGCGGCAATGGCCGAGGACCTTCGTCGGCACCTTCGCGACGCGCCGATCCTCGCCCGTCCCACGAGCCGCATTGAACAGGCGATGAAGTTCGTGCGAAGGCATCGGACGCTGGTGACGGCGGCGACGCTCGTGATTCTCGCGACGTCTACGGGAGCGGTGGTCAGCACCGGGGCGTGGCTCCGCGCCGAACGAGAACGGGCCTCCGCCGAACGGCGATACGACATCGCCAGCGAACTGTCGGAGCTCATTCGCCGGGACGTCGTTGACGTGCTGAATCGCGTCCCGGATGGGCGAGCGATTCGACTGTCGCTTCTCAGGAAGGTCACGCCGTTCTACGAGGAGCTCTCCCGCGAGCGGCCCGGCGATCCCGCCCGGATTCGCACCGCGTGGCTCGGACTCATCGCACTCGGTCGCGACTACGAGGCGGTTGGCGAGATCGAACTCGCGCGCAGGACGCTCGAACAGGCCGAGGTTGCCATTCGAGCGGCGCTCGTCGCGACGGGAACCGGCACGGACCGACTCCTCTTCCAGGAGGATCTCGGGTGGGCCCTGCTGCACGAGGGTTGGGTGGAACACCGAGGCGGCGATCGGTCTGTCGCCCGCGAGCACTATGCCGACGCGATTCGCGAGCTCTCGCCGATCGTCGCAGCCACCGGAAAGGCCACGAGCGCGGGGGAGAAGCTCGCGTTGGCGCGGCGGCGGCTTGGCGATGTCCTGAACGACTCCGGCGACGCCAGCGGCGCCGAACGAGAGTACTTGGCGGCGCTGGAACTGGATGAGGCGTGCGCGGCGGCTTCACCCACTTCGGATGAGGCCCGGATGAACGTCACGCGCACGTGGCGTCGGCTTGGGCAACTCGCCCGACAGCAGGGTGACCTGGATGCGGCGCGACGCTGGTTGGCCCGAACCGTCGAGGCTCGCGATCGCCTCAACGCGCCGGCTCTGCCCAGCGCTACGGTGCACAACATCGCCGTGGCCCACCAGGATCTGGGCGCGGTCGAACTGGAGGCCGGAGCTGCCGCCGATGCGGTTCGGAGCCTTCGCATGGGAGTCGAGCTGCTCGAGCGGTGCATCGAGCTCGAACCCACGGATGTCCTCTCGATTCAGCAGTTGGCGTCCTGCCGCATGCTCCTGTCGACGGCGCTCGAGCGCAGCGGTGCGACCGATGCGGCGCGACTCGCCGGTCAGGCAGCAGTCGATCTTGCGAAGTCCATGCTTGCGCGAAGCGATCCGTCGGTGACGAATCGGGCGGTCGCCGCGAGCGTCCTGATCGAGGTCAGTCCGACGTCGCTGCGCGAACCGGCCGAAGCGCTTCGCCAGATCGAACAGGCCATCGCGGAGAGCGGGGGAGAGGATCTGACGATGTGGACCACCAAAGCCAAGGCACTTCACCAGCTTGGGCGTCCAGCCGATGCCGCGGATGCCCAGCAGCGCGTGCTCGAACTCCTGTCGCCACACGATTCCAGGCGCCGGGCCGAGGCAGAGGCCCAGTTGGCGGTGTACCGGAAGTGAGCCGCTGGATTCGTCGGTCGCGATCTGCTCTCATGGTGACGTTGGAACCTGCACGCACCATTCGTGAGGAGAGAACCATGCGCCGTACCGTTGCCCTGAGCGTTCTTGCCATTGCCTCGACCGCGCTGGCGGCTCCGCCCGCCCCGTCGTTTCTGACCGAACCGGGGCGATACGCCGGGCCCGTGGACGCCGCGGACGTGATCGGCGGATACCGATCCGACCGGCTCCTCGTAAAGCTCGCCCCGGAGGCGAGGCTGACGCGCGAAAAGGGTCGAGTGCGCATCGAGCAGGCGATCGATGGTTCGAGCGCCGTCATCGAAGGCGTCGTGGGTATGACGCGGGTCTTCCAGACCGGAACCGGCGACGCCACGCTCGAGGCCAGATACGGATTGGATCGCTGGTGGTCCGTCGAGTTGCCACAGGGCTCGGACGTGAAGGGCCGCATCGCTTCGCTGCGGGCGGCGAACGCGCCGATCGATCGCATCGAGGCCGAAGGCATCGGGGGCATCCTTGCGACCGTTCCCAACGACAGTTCGTTCGGTCTCCAGTACGGCCCGAACAACACCGGTCAGGTGATCAACGGCATCGCGGGCATCGCCGACGCCGATCTTGACCTGCCCGAGGCGTGGGACCTGCACACCGGCACGAACGCAATCACGGTGGCGATCATCGACACCGGCGTTTCGAACAGTCATCCCGACCTTTCGCCGAAGCTCGTATCGGGCTGGAACACGATCTCGGACAACACCAGCACCGACGACAGCTTTCTCATCTCGCACGGTTCGCACTGCGCAGGGATCGCTGCCGCGGCGAGCAACAACGGGATCGGCGTCGCGGGCGTCTCGTGGGGCGCAAAGGTCATGCCGGTCAAGGTGCTGACCTTCATCGGCAGCGGTGTGGAAGGTGACGTGGCCGATGGCATCAAGTGGGCGGCCGATCACGGCGCCCATGTCGGTTCGATGTCGCTTGGCTTCCCTGGCGCAAGCACGGTGATTGAAGACGCGGTGAACTACGCCACCGACGCGGGCATGCTGATCGTCGCCGCATCGGGCAACACGCCCGGCGCGGTCATCGGCGCTCCGGCGAAGTACCCCGCGGTCCTTGCGGTCGGCGCGACCGACAACAAGGACCTCGTCGCGAGCTTCACGACCACTGGTCCTGAGCTGGACGTGTCGGCTCCAGGCGTCGACGTCTATTCCTGCTGGGATGTCCTCTTCAACGCCAACACCTACGTCTACGAATCAGGCACGAGCATGGCCTGTCCGCACGTGGCCGGGCTCGCGGCCTTGGTTTGGTCGGCGAATCCAGAGCTCACCAATCTTGAGGTCCGCGAGATCATCGAAGCGACCGCCGAGGACAAGGGAGCGGCGGGCTGGGATCCGATCTACGGTCACGGACGCGTCAACGCCCGCCTCGCCGTCGAGGCGGCACTGGCTCCGCGCTGCGAAGCCGCGGACCTGGATTGCGATGGCGACGTCGATGCGGCCGACCTGGCCGTCCTGTTAGGTGCCTGGGGCAGTACCGGCGCTGCGGATCTGAATGGCAACGGCTCAGTCGGCGCGGAAGACCTGGCGATCCTCCTGGGCGCGTGGCAAGCGTGAGCGAGGAGTTGGCAACACGTGCGACGTCGCTCGACTCCGCCCTTCCCGAGCGGTGTGCGCGCTGTGGTTACGCCACGGTCGGACTTGTCGGCACGACCTGCCCGGAGTGCGCGTTCGATCTGACCCAGACGCCCTTCCTGCGTTACGCGGATCGTGCCTGGCTCAGGTCGATCGTCGTCGGCACGGAACTGATCGGCGTCGGGGCGGTCGGAATGCTCATCACCAATTTCGGTGGGAAGACAATCCTCAAGGTCATCGCGAGGACACTCGGGATGCCGTTTCTCAACGACCCCCTCGTCGTGCGTGGCTTCCTCGCGGCGTTTCTCTTGTGCTGTGGCGTGGGTGCGTGGTTACTTTCGACGCCCGATCCGGCGCTCATCGCGCTCGACGACACGCGGCATCGCCGCCGATCGATCGAGCGGGCCGGGATCGCCGCGGCGCTCCTGATCGGCGCCGCCCGTATCGCGTGCGAGGGGCTGCTCCCGCCGCCGGTCTGCGCTTGTATGACCGTCGTCGCCATGGGATTCGGGCTCTATCTCGCGGTGAGGCTGAAGTCGACGGTGCGAGAGCTGTTGGATCGCACGGAAGCGCACGTGAGCGAGAAGCCGGCAAGGGAGCCGAAAGCAAAGAAGCGTGCCGACTCGACGTCGTGGGTGATCTGGGTCATCGTGGCGATCGTCCTTTTGGGGTTGTGGAGCGCGAGCGGCGGCGTCGCGACGGCGGCGATCAAGATCGAGCGCACCCTGCTCGGACTCGGGGTGATCATCACGGGCTTCGCGTTGCTCGAACTTGTGAAAGGCACCAAGGCCATCCACGCCGAGTTGAAGAGGGCAGCGCCGGAGGCGTGATCTCTGTGCGCGGCATCCTGCAGGCATCAGGCGATCGTTCTACCTCTCGCTCGCCCGCGAAGGCGCTTGCGAATCTCCCCGAAGTTCCTTCAGTCGGGTGACGAGTTCCGCCGGCGCGTTCGGCGCGAGGCCCTTGAGTGCCTCGTCGGCCAGGCCCTGGGCCTCGGCACCGCGGCCGAGTTCGCCAAGGAGTTCGCAGCGAAACTCAAGCGCCGAGAGCCCCACCTCATGGGTGAGGGGGATCCGCGTGGTCACGTCGGCGGCGAGGTTGAGGGCACCCTCTCGATCACCGAGGCCGGCTTTGGCTCGGGCGACGGCGATGATCGCCCGGGCGGTTTGGGCGTGCCGCGGTCCCCACTGGGCCTCCATCGTGGGGACGAGCGGTTCGATCATGGCTAACGACTCGCTGAAGCGGCCCGCTGCGGCAATCGCCTGTCCGAGCATGAGGAGCGAGTTGACGTGCTGGATGGAGTTCGCGCCGTCGCGCTCGCGGGCGGTCTTCTCGACCTCCTCGCTGATCGCAATGGCCTCCTCGATGCGGCCCATACGGAGTTTGCGGGAGGCGGTGTTGGAGAGGAGTCCGCTCAGGGAGGGGTGACCGGCCGGAACGAGGGCACGTGTGCGGGCCACCACGTCGTCGAGGATCGCGTTGGCCCGCTCGAAATTGCCCGCCCGAAAGTGCGCCTCCGCCACCGCCCGGGCGAGGACGATCGTGTCGGAGTGGTTGGGGCCGAGCCTGGCCTCGGCCGAGGCGGTGGCGGACTCAAGCAGCTGGATCGCCTCGTCGCGCCGGCCGGTCTCGCCGTAGATGATCGCCAGCGTTCGGCTCACGTCTTCGACCAGTGAAGCTCCCTCCGGCCCAAGGGCCCGTGCCCGTTCGGCGATCTCCTCCAACTCGCGCGTCCGGGCAGGCACGTCAAGGGGCAGCGGCGTGTGGATGTGCCGGGCTGCCATCGAGATCGGGTGCCAGGGACCTAACAGTTCGACCGCCTCGGTGGCGTTCCTTGCCCGCAGGGCCATCCCGTCGGCATGTCGGGCGGCGGTGCCGAGCATGGCGGCAGCGAGCTGAACGCGCCAGCCCAGGACGTCCTCGTGTCCAGGCGGTTGGATCGCCTCACGGGTGGCGATGGCGAACTCGAGCGCAACGATCGCCTCCGGGTCGCGTCCGAGGTGGCGGTAGGCGGTGCCGAGGGTGGCGGCCACATCCGCAAGGAGGAGCGGATCATCAGCGAGGGCCGGTCGCATCCGCTCGTCAACTCGGGCGAGCAACTCGACAACGGTCACCTCCCGGCCTTGGGCGAAGTTTGGGTCAAGCGAGCCGAGCATGTCGTCGAGCAGGAACGCCTTCACGAACTCGGCCCGTCGGGCCTCGCGGGTCGCCTCATCACGGGCGAGGAGCGCATCGCTCCGACTCTTCATGGCGACCGCCGTGCCAATCAGGAGCGAGAGGACGGCCGAGGCTCCCAAGGCGCTGGCCAGCAGGTGGCGGCGAACGATGCGGCGCAGCGATCCCCACGCCCGTTCCGGCAGGGCCTTGATCGATTCGCCCTGCAGCGAGCGCTCGAGATCCTCCGCCAGCGCCGCTGCCGACTCGTAGCGATCGGCGGGTTGCGCGGCCGTGGCCATCGTCGCGATGGCCCGGACGTCGCGGACCAGGGCTGGAGAGCCGGCCGACTTTGCCTCGATCGAGGCCTGAAGGAGTTCTCCAAGGACCGACCCCAACGAGTAGACGTCAGAGCGGACATCCGCCGCGCCACTCGCTGAGCGCCGCTCAGGACTCATGTAGCGAGGCGTGCCCGCAAGGTCGCTTCGCGTTCGGCCGGTTCCTTCAGCCTCGTCGATCGCCCGGGCGATGCCGAAATCGATGAGGCGCACCCGCGTGGCGCCATCGTCGAGAGAGACCAGGATGTTGGACGGCTTCACGTCGCAGTGGATGACTGCCCGCTGGTGGGCGTGATGCACCGCCCGCGCAGCGCGGGCCACGAGCGCGACACGGGCCCGAAGATCCAGACCATGGCGAGCGCAGTGTTCGCCGATCGGGCTGCCGCGCACGAGGTCCATCACGACGAACGGCGAGCCATCGTCACTCAGGCCGGCGTCAAGAACGCGGCAGATGTCCTCATGATCCATGCGGGCGAGGGCGTCGCGTTCGATTCGGAAGCGTTCGGCGACGGCACTGGCCTGCGGGCCGACCTTGAGGAGCTTGATGGCGACCTCGCGCTCGAACGGATGGACCTGCGTCGCCCGATAGACGACCCCGAAGCCCCCCTCGCCTAACCGTTCGCGCAACACATACGGGCCGATCCGCTCGGGAACGGTGGTCACCGGCTCCTCTCGCACCGGTTCGGCGTCGAGAAATCCGCTGGCCGAGTCGTGGCCGCTGAGAAGTCGCTCGACCGCAGCGTGAAGTTCCCTGTTCTCCGCGCAGCGACTGCGAAGAAACTCGGCCCGCCGCTCCGGGGCGAGATCGAGGGCATCGGCCATCGTCTCCTTCACGAGATTCCAGTCGAGTTGGATCATGGGCTGGAGTCCGTGCGAAGGGTCCCTAACGCGTCGTGCAACCAAGCGCGGGCGAAGGCCCAGTCGCGCTTCACCGTCCGTTCCGTACAGCCGAGGATCTCGGCGACCGCGGCCTGCTCAAGCCCGGCGAAGAAGCGGAGTCGCACGACCTCGGCAGCTCGGGCGTCTATCGCCGCCAGACGATCGATCGCCTCGTCGAGGGCGATGATCGTCTCGGGATCGGTGGTGCGGGCGGCCTCGAGCACGTCGAGGGAGATCCGTTGCGACGGCCTCGCGGTGCCGCCACGCTTCTCGCGGGCGCGGCCTCGGGCGTGGTCCACGAGGATTCGCCGCATGGCCGTCGCCGCCGCCGCGTAGAAGTTGCTTCGGCTAGCCCAGTCCGGCGCGCTTCCCGGGGAGAGGGCCCGGAACAGCCGGAGGTACGCCTCGTGCACAAGTGCCGTGGCACCCAGGGTGTGATCGCAACGCTCGCCGCGCATCTGTACGCGGGCCATTCCTAACAGTTCGCCATGCACCGCGCTGAGCAGGGCATCGCGGGACGACTCGACACCTTCACACGACTCGCGAAGGAGTCGGGTGATGTCGTCCGCGCCGGGCTGTCCGGCGCCGGTGCTGTCTCGCTGGAGTCCCACGGGAGTGTCGGGTGTGACCGTCGGTGACACTCTAACCGCTGAGGCCCGCGGGGCGATGCGCGAACCGATCATCGCGCATCGCCGCCGCGAGCTGAGGAGATCGCTGGTTACCCCTCGCACGGACCCCACGCTCCGAGGAGGACGCCAAGGTCCAGGGCGTCCGTGTCGCCGTCCCGATCGACGTCACCCCCGGTTCCGACCGGGCCGAATACCCCCCAACCGCCGAGGAGGATTGCCAGGTCGGTCGCGTCCACGATGCCATCCTCGTCGAGGTCACCCGGGCAGGAATCCGGGAGTTGGGCGACGACGACAGCCTCGTCGCCGTTGGAGAATCGAATGCTCAAGGCGACGTCTCCCCGTTCGTTGATCGACGAGCGTCGGCCGCTCTGTTGGCCGACGCTGATGAAGGGGTGGATCGATTCCACCAACCGGGCGGGCTGACCGTCAAGGGAAAGGAGGGTCCCGGTCTTGATGATGTAGTGGATCTCACCGTCGGGGTCGACGGTCCAGAGCCCCAGGTTGTTGGAGTCGTTGATTCCCAAGCCCCGCACGCGAGCCCGAATGAGCGTCCAGCCCGAGTCGGTCGTGCCGAAGGTGGTGCTGTCGGAGAACTCGACGACGTCGTCGATGACGACGCCTGCCCCGAATCCATAGGCGGGGTTGCCTTCGCGCAGGAGCACCTCCGTCGCGCCGCCAGGCGTGCCGCGAAGGATGGCGCTGTCGGTGGCGTCGGGCAATCCGAACGCGGCGAAGCGAGCCGAGAACACCGAGGCCCCGTCGATCGCCGTGTTCGGCACCTCCCAGCCGAGAACGTCGTAGAAACCGAGCGGTCCAAGATCGCCGACCACCGCCAACGGCGTGACGACGTTGCCGGGGCCGCCCGACGCGTGCCAGAGTGCAGGCGTCAAACCGGCTGGCGTCTCGATCGAACTGCGGAAGGCGGCGCCCGTTTCGCTCAGGCTCATGGTCCAGAAGCTTGGTGAGGCGTTGCTGAAGACTCCGCCCTCTGGCGTCGGATCGCCGTCCTTCACCAGACAGGTCAGCGAACCAGGCCAACCTCGCCAACGACTGCTGAAGGCGGCATCGGCGCCGTTCAGCGAGACGTCGAAGGCAATCTGTCCGTTGTTGCCCAGGAGCGGCATCGTGACCTCGATCGAACCGAACGTCGTCCCGGGAAGGCCCGGCGCTCCTCCGCCCTCGCGGGCGACGAGCTGAAAGCCCCCGAACCAGGTGAGGTAGAGAGCGCTGTCGTTGGAGGCGTTGACGCCTCGTCCGGCCAGATGGGCTCGGGTCGCGATCAGGTTGTCATCATTGAAGGCAATGAGGTTGAGGAGCGCGGTGAAGGTGACCCCTGGGCCGGCGCCCGGAGCCGGGTCGCCCGGCAGGGCGATGGTCTCGATGCTGCCGTTCACCATGCGAAAGATGCCGGTGTTGACGACGTCATCACCGACCGGAGCGCTGAAGCCGACATTGCCCGCATCATTGAGGTGAGGCGTGTAGAAGCTCGACCAGAACTCACCGAAGTGTTGGCCGCCGCTGTTAGGCACCGGATAGTCCTGGCCGACGATGAGCTGGATGAGCTGTGGGTTGTTGAATGCTGTCTTCCAGTACCCGCTCTCGGCAATGGCGCCGGTACTGTCGGCCCGGAACGCGATTTGGCCCGAGGCGTTGATCGAAACTCCGGAGAACGAGGTGAACGAGCCGCCGATCGAACCTGGGGCGGGATCACCGCTCTCGGCCACGACCCGAAAGTCGTAGACGTCGCCGGCAGCGAAGGGTGCGGTTGCGATCAGGACGGCGAGGCTGAGGGGGGCACGATGGCGGATTGGTGTGAGCATGGTCATCCTCTCGATGTTGGGGTCCCGCAGAGAGGCGACGTGGCGACCGGAGAGGGGACAACGAGGTGAGAAAATTCCCAGAAGAGGCCCGCGTGGAGGCCCGCCGTGCGATGGCCCGCACATGGAGAGCGAGAGCGTTCCACCTTTGAGATCGTTCGGCACGGGGAAGGACCGAACGGACCGGCCGTCGCGTTCGAGGGACTCGGGCACCTTCGTCCGTTCGTCGCGTCGAACCTTGGGGTGATGCTGGAACGCCTCCATCACCCCAATCTGGCGATGGTCGCAGCCGCCATCAAGGCGGCCGAGCAGGCCGGACCGCATGCGGTTGCACTGGTCAGGGACCTGATTGCCGTAGGGAGTGGAGCCCGCGGGTACACCATGGAAACCGACGTCTACAAGGCCATCAACGGGATCGCGCCTCAGGCGACGGACCCGAGGTCGTCGCCTTCTATGGAGAGGTTCGAGCGTCGCCTCCGAACATCACCCCGTCACAGGTGTTGTGCATCGCGGAGGCATCGGGCCCCACAGCAGTTCGGTTTCGCTCACCGGGGGTAGTTTAGGGTTCTGGCGATAGGAATCGCTTGGCATGCGCTCCCCGATGATCTCGTTGCCTTCGCCGTCGATGACGACGGTCACGCCTTCACCGCTGCCTCCTACGTGCATTTCGAAGCGGACGATTCCCGAGCCGACTTGGCTGCGCGGCGAAAAGAAGAAGTGCACCCCATCGTTCATGCACTCGGCAAACCGCGAGGGCAACAGGACGCGATACCAGGCCGGCTGACGTTCGTGCTCGCGAGCGGCGTCTCCAGTGGCGATCCAACGAGAGGTGCCGCCGTCGTTGGTTGGCCGAAGCCCACAGATGAAGAGCGGCCGAACGCCGGCGGGCATGCGCTCGCCGCCGACGCGATCCTCCCAGGCGCCTTCGTTGTTCCATCCCGTGATGCAGAGTTGTCGCGCCGCCGGTGACCAGAACGGGGCTCGGATCGCGCCGCGATGCCAGGACTGATAGAGAAGCGAGCCATCGCGATCGATGACCCGGACCACGCCAAAGGGACCCGGTGAGTGATCGTGGACGGCGATGATCTCGTCGCCAGGGAGGTCAGGGAACACGTCGGCAATGAGGATCGAGTGGATGAAGAAGCGGCCGGCGTTGACCTTCGCAACCGTTTCGGGATCGGTGTCCGGACAGTCAGTAGCGCGCACCCCACTGATCCAGAGCGGCTGCTCCCCGCCGTCGGGGGCGTAGGCGAGGAGCTTTCCAGCGTGCTCGACGGGAGCGTCATGACTCATCGCCAGGAGGAGCAGCGGGGGGTGCCCATGGGCCTCGTCGCGCGGGAGGAGTTCCGCAGCATCGATGCCGCGCGGCATGTGCGAATCGAAGGTGCGATGGGTGAAGCCAAGCCCATCGCAGAGATCCAGGTACCGACTGTCTTGGCGGCGGACGATCTCGACCACGTTCTGAAGGTAGCGGCGGGTGAGAAGTCCGGACGCAATCGTGACGCAGCTCAGGCACGCGAAGAGGGCGATCGCAGTCAAGGTCGGATGGCGGGCCACCCAGCGCGTGGTGCGCGTCCACACGCCGGGTGGCGCTGCTGCGATCGGGTCACCATCGAGGTAACTCCGCAGATCGCGCCCAAAGGCATCGACGCTTCGATAGCGCGACGCGGCGTCTTTGGCAAGGGCCGTGCGGAGGATGGTCGCCAGCGTTCCATCGAGTGTGTGGTCAGTATCGAGGAGCGGCGGTTGGGTTCGGATCGCGTTAGCCGCGGCGAAAATGCTGTGGGTCGGGACCTCGTAGGGCATCCGACCACATAGGAGCTCGTGCAGGATGACCCCCAAGGCGTAGATATCGGTGCGCGTTTCGATGCGCGTCGGATCTCCCTCGCACTGCTCCGGACTCATGTATCGAAGCGTCCCCACGACCTCTCCGACCGAGGTCATGGTCGTGGTCGCGGCGATATCGATATCGGTCGAGCGGGCAACGCCGAAGTCGATGACCTTGGGGATCTCGAGAACCTGATCGATCAGGATGTTCGAAGGCTTGAGGTCGCGATGGATGATGCCCTTCTGATGGCCATGCTCAACCGCTTCGCAGACCTTCAGGAACAGATTGATGGTGGCCCGCCGGTCGAGGGAACGCGTACGAGCGAATTCGGTGATTGGCAGGCCTGCAACGACGTACTCCATCGCGAACCAGGGGCGGCCGTCCTCCGGCAACGTCCCCGCGCCGAGGATCTTCGCGATGGAAGGGTGGTTGAGCCGTTCCAGAATCGCAGTCTCGCGGCGAAGCCGATCTTTCGCCGCGAGGGAGGAGTGCGATGCGTGAATGACCTTGATCGCGACTGACGCTTCAACCTCGGTCTCTTCCGAGAAACTGCCCTCGGAGCGGGTCGCCAGATAGACCACGCCCATCCCTCCCCGAGCCAACTCGCGGACGATCCGATAGGGCCCCACGGTCTGGAGATTCGCCAAAGGTGGCGGATCCGTTGTCGAACCGAAGAGCGATTCGGCTATCGTGCGGGCTTGATCAGGCGTGAGCATTCGGTGGTTGTCTAGTGATCCACTCGGGGGACCGTGGCCGACAACGAATCCAACCAAGAGTTTCCGGTGACCTCGTGGATGTTGGTACGGAGCGCGGCGGAAGATCCCGCAGCGCGAGCCGAACTTTGTGCACGATACTTTCGGCCGACCTACGCATTCCTCCGGCAACTCGGCTGTGACCGCCTCGACGCGGAGGATCTCGCCCAGGAGTTCTTCGCCCGCCATGTCCTCGATGGGCGGTTCCTGACTAGCGCCCGTGAGGAACGTGGCTCGTTCCGCTCGTTCCTTCGCACCTCCCTCGCCCATTTCCGGGTCGATGCGATCCGGAAGGAGCGGGGGAGAAGCGGCGACCGGCCCCGGTCCCTTTCGTTTGGGGACCCCGCCGCACTGGATGCGATTGATCTGGTGGTTCAAGATCATGGTCCGGACGAGGCGTTTGATCGGGCGTGGGCCCACGCACTTCTCGAGGACGCCCTGCGCGATGCCGAAGCGGAATGCCGCCGAAAGGGGCAAGAGCTCCATTGGGAGGCGTTTGAGCGCCATCGGATCCTGCCTGTGCGTAGCGGAGGTCCGGTGCCGTCGCTGACCGAGATAGGTCAGGCCATCGGACTCGATCCTCGCACCGCCGCCGATCGCATCGAGACGGTGCACCGACGGGTTGTTCGTCACGTCGAACGGCGTGCGGGCTTCGGCTGCTCGGATCAGGCGGATCGCGAGGCCGAGTGCCGCTACGTGAAGGCCCTGCTCATCGGAAAGTGAGAGCGAACCTGACGGCGACGGTGGTGGACGAAGGCTCTGCCGCAGGCTGTTCGCCAACGACAACGCCAGAGCCCGGTGAAGGGCTCCGGCGTTGTCTTGATCAGAGGGGTGCGAGGTCGGCAGTCCGAGGTGACTCACCGCCCGGTTGGGATTCAGTTCCCGTCCTTGACCTCGAACTCGGCGTCGATGACGTCGTCCTTCTTGCCGGATCCAGCCGCGCCCGCCGCTTGGCCTGCACCGGCTGCCCCAGAGGCTCCGGCGTCACCGCCGGTCGAGGCGGCCTTGTTGAGTTCGTCGATGCAACCGTAGAGGGTCTTCATCGCCGCCTCGATCGCCGACTTGTCGTCGCCCTTGATCTTGTCCTCGAGGTTGGAGACCGCGGACTCGATCTTGCTGCGCGACTCGCCGGAGAGCTTGCCGCCGTGCTCGCTGAGCTGCTTCTTGGTCTGGTAGACGATGCCGTCGGCCTGGTTCTTCAGGTCGATCAGCTCGCGGCGGGCCCGGTCGGCCGCGGCGTTCGCCTCGGCATCAGTCTTCATGCGCTCGATGTCGTCCTTCGAGAGGCCGGAGCTGCCGGTGATCTTGATCTCCTGCTTCTTGCCGGTGTTCCGGTCGGTCGCCGTGACATTGAGGATGCCGTTGGCGTCGATGGCGAACTCCACCTCGATCTGAGGCATGCCGCGCGGTGCGGCGGCGATGCCGGCAAGGTCGAAGCGGCCGAGGCTGCGGTTGTCGTTGGCAAACTCGCGCTCGCCCTGCAGGACATGGATCGTCACCGACGTCTGGTTGTCGGAGGCGGTCGAGAATGTCTCCTTCTTGCTCGCCGGAATCGTCGTGTTGCGCTCGATGAGCTTGGTCATCACGCCGCCAAGGGTCTCGACGCCGAGGGAAAGCGGGGTGACGTCGAGGAGGAGAACGTCCTTGACCTCACCTTGGAGGACACCGCCCTGGATGGCGGCGCCGATGGCGACGACCTCGTCGGGGTTGATGCTCTTGTCGAGCTCCTTGGTCTGGAAGATCTCCTTGGCGATCTCCTGGACCTTGGGGATGCGGATCGATCCGCCGACGAGGACGACTTCTTGGACGTCGGTGGGCTTGAGCTTCGCGTCGCGGAGGGCCTGCTCGCAGGGGCCACGGAGGCGGGTGAAGAGGTCGTCGCACATCCGCTCGAAGTTGGCCCGGCTGAGGGTCACCTGCAGGTGCTTCGGACCGTTCTGGTCGGCGGTGATGAAGGGCAGGTTGACCGTCGTCTCCATTTGGGTGGAGAGTTCGATCTTGGCCTTCTCGGCCGCTTCCTTGAGACGCTGGAGGGCCATCGCATCCTTCTTGATGTCGATGCCTTCCTTCTTGCGGAACTCCTCAGCGAGGTGCTCGATGAGCCGCTGGTCGAAGTCATCGCCACCGAGGTGGCCGTCGCCGTTGGTCGAGAGGACTTCGAAGACGCCGTCGCCGACGTCGAGGATCGAGACGTCGAAGGTACCACCGCCAAGGTCGAAGACCGCGATGCGGGCGTTCTTCTTCTTCTCGAGGCCGTAGGCGAGGGCCGCGGCGGTTGGCTCGTTGATGATGCGCTCGACCTTGAGGCCGGCGATCTCACCGGCATCCTTCGTCGCCTGGCGCTGGCTGTCGTTGAAGTAGGCCGGGACGGTGATGACCGCCCGCTCGACCTTCTCGCCGAGGTAATCCTCGGCCACCTTCTTGAGCTCCTGGAGGATCATGGCCGAGACCTCCGGCGGCGTGTACTGCTTGCCGCGGATGTCGACCTTCACCAGCTCGCTCGGTCCGCCAACGACACCGTAGGGGACGAGCTTCTCTTCGTGCTGCACTTCGTTGTGCCGGCGGCCCATAAACCGCTTAATCGAGAAGACGGTGTTCTTGGGATTGGTGACCTGCTGGTGCTTTGCGGCCTGGCCGACCAGCCGTTCACCCTTGTCGGTGAAGCCGACGACCGATGGGGTAGTTCGGTTGCCGGAGGAGTTAATGAGGACCTTCGGCTGGCCACCTTCCATGATGGCGACCACGGAGTTGGTGGTGCCGAGGTCAATACCGATGATCTTGCCGGAGCCGGGGTTTGCCATGGGGGGTTCCTTCCTTCTCGAGTGCCGATGACCTTCGCAACCTCTCAACGAACCATATTCGAAGCGTCGGAGACCGGCCCCGGTCGTACTTGCGGGTTCGGCCCGTATCGGGGTCAAACCTGAAGGTGGTGCAGGGGGACGGTCGAGGCTCTTGGTATGAGGCTCGCGGCCAGCGGCTGGCGTCGCGAAGACGAGCGGGGACAGGCAACTCCGGTGCCAAACATCAATGGGAGGGGGGCAAGGAGCGTGGCGAGGGGATCGACTTCTCTGCCCCCTTCCGACGCTGCCCTGGCCGAGTTGGTCTCTGGTCCCCAAAGCGGCGCCGCCTGCCGAGCAGTTCCGGAATGCAGCGGAGATTCATTTTCTCCTGCCGTTCTGGCATGAACACCCCCGCCTCGAAGCGATACGCTCGCAGCCCATGCCTCGTGGTCCCCATCCGTGGCCAACTTCTTCGTCCCTCGTGATGCCCCCCGCCCTCGGTGAGTTTGCGGGAGCCGTCGCGTCTGTTGTGGAAGCGACCTTTTGGGCCATCCGCTTCGGGGAGTTGCTGAAAGGGAAGGACCGCGGGTCGAGCTCGAAGGCCGATGCCAGCCCCGTGACCGCCGCCGACATGGCGCTTCAGGCTTTTCTCGTCCGCGCGCTGACGAAGCGATACGGGGCGATCCCCGTGGTTGGGGAAGAGTCAACCGCCGTCTTCACCGGACCTCAGGGTTCGGAATTGCGGAGTCATGTGCATGAGTTCGCCAGGCTCGCTACGCCGGGCGAGTCCGACAGCGACATCGACGAGGCGATCGAGAGCGGCAACGCGGACGGCACGTCGAGCCAACACTGGATCATTGATCCGATCGACGGAACGCGGGGCTACATGCGCGGACAGCAGTACTGTGTCTGTCTCGCTCTCGTTCGCGACGGCATTCCCGTTCTCGGCCTTGCAGGCTGTCCTCGACTTGGCCCTCGCGGCTGGCTCATGGGAGCCGTGCGTGGTGGCGGCACCTGGCTTTGGGACCTTGGTGACTTCAGCGTACCGCCCGTCGCGATGCTGGCGACTGGAAACAACAGGTCAACACTCATCGCCTGCGAATCGTCAGGCGCGTCGGATCGGGCGAAGTCGAGGCTGCGCCGCATTGGAGAACTGCTGGGCGCGCCGCTCTCAGCACGGCCGATGGAGAGTCAATGCAAGTTTGTGCTGGTGGCGGCAGGGGAGGCAGACCTTGCCGTGCGGCTGGCATCGCGCGAACGCGAGCGAAACCGGGACATGGTGTGGGACTACGCTGGGGCAGTCGTATTCGCGGAGGAGGCCGGAGCAATCATGACCGATTGCGATGGCGTTCCGCTGCGCTTCGGACGAGGGAGACAGATCGAGGGCAATCGCGGGATTCTCTGTGCTGCGCCGTGGCTGCATGCCCGTGCGGTCGAGGCTTGTCGCGCTGCTGATCGCGAGTTTGACGTGGATGTGTCGCCTTCGGGGGACCAACGTTGAGCCGCGAGCACGGGTGCGAAGGCCTCCGTTGGCCGGTGCAACGTCCTTGGCCTTCCCGGCTAGCGTGGGCTTCCAGATACCTCGCGGCGACGGCCGCATTCTGCTGGCTCGTTGGGCTTGCCCTGACGGATCGCTTCCATTGGTCCCAGTTCATCTGGTGGATTCCGCATCCGGTCCTCGCCGGGCTGGCGCTACCGGCAGCGACGATTGCCCTGATGCAGCCTGATCGGGGTACCCGATCGAGCTTCCTGAGGCGTTGCGGCCGGTGGTCGTGGTGCCTTCCTTGCCTTTCGATGGTGGTTGGAATCTGCCTTCGAGACGTTGGTTTCCGACGATGGAACCCGCATGCGGACGGACTTCAGCTCGTCCAGTGGAACGCCAGTTGGCCCGGATCACTTGGGGGCGCTGACGCCGCGGAACGCCTCCTTGAGCTCGAGCCTGACATCGCTGTCATTTCGAATCCCTACAAATTGTTCGCCGACGGTCGAGGGGAGGCTTGGCAAGCTGCTGGTTACGACGTGATCAACCTCGGCTGGTTTCTGGTCGCGAGCCGACTTCCGGTGACGGAAGCTCGTGTCGTCACCTCTGCGAAAGGCCGAATCGCGGCTCTGGTGCGGACGGTTTGGCGCGGCGAGCCGCTGACGGTGATGCCGATTGACTTGCCTTCGGAGGCGTGGGCCTCTCGCTCGGACATTGCCGAGAGGCTGCGGGATGATCTCGCTGGCATGCCGTTGGGCGACGTCGACATCATTGTCGGCGATGCCAACATCCCGCGTGGAAGTGCCTCGCTGGGGGTCGCGTTTCCGGACCACCGTAGCGCATGGAACGATGCCGGACGAGGCTACGGGGGATCGTGGCCACGAATCATCCCGCTTCTTCAGATCGATCACGTGTTGATTGGCCCAGCGATCCGGGCAACACAGGTGCGGTTCCTTGATCTCGGATCGCGAGTGCATCGCGCGCAGCACGTCACGTTGCGACGTGATGACTCCCAAGACTGAGTTAATCGGGTAGCGGTGCGATAAAAGCCGTTCGGAAGAGACCGGTGACCCCGCGCGCCTCGACGCGGACGGTCGTCGCAACCGAGCGGCAACGTCGACTTGGTCGAGGCGAGTTGCATCCGATCCAACAGCGGAGGCCGCTTTGGACCCAATGCTTTGGTTTACTTCTCGACCTTGACCAGATCCGTCCAGAGTTCGTCGAACACTGGGGGCTGGAATTCGGCTGGCGCTTCAGGGAGCGAACCGATCAGGGAACCATCGGTATCGCTCAGCCACGTCACAGCCAAATCCCCGTGTAGCAGGTTCAAGCCGTTGCCGTGGTTGAAGTCGGATTTGGTCCGGAGGCCATCGGCTGCGAGCAGGAAGGAGTGATCGTTGGAGAACCGGTAGCGGACGCCCGATTCGGAATCGACGTCGCCACGGTAGTGGTAGTTTGAGAACGCCCGCTCGCTACTCGCCCACGGGTTGTCAAGCGTCGCCTGGTATCGTTCGATGGTGTGCTCGCCACGATGACTCGGGCAGAACATGCAGCCAGCGCAATCGAGGTAGTGTCCGGCGCGCGGGAGCAGACGACCGAGCCCGTCCATGCTGTTCGAGGCGGTGGGACCACCGCCCGTGGTCAATGCCATCATCTCCGAATACTGCTGAATCTCTGGGCTCCCGAAATAGCTGAACGGGAGGCGCTCGTCATGGTCCGTCGAGTAGACCGTGATCGCACAGCCGATCTGCCGGAGGTTCGACGCGCACCCCAGCCGGTTCGCGGTCTCTCGCACAGCGCGGAGTCCTGGCATCAGGAGCGACGTGAGAACAACGACAATGAGTAAGACGATGAGCAGCTCCACGAGGCTGAAGCCCGCGTGTGGCGCGGGGCGCTGCGACAAGACCGATATCACATTCACTCTCGGAAGAGGTGAACCGATCGAGTCTCGCGTGTGACGTTGGGAACGTCGTCGCACAGCTATCTCGTAGCGCGAACTTCGCACTGCGAAGCTCGTGTGGTGCCCCAGATCGAAGTCACGGTGACAGGTTTGCTGCGACCTGTCGTCATGACTCTCGGTGGAATGGAACCCCGCCCGGACAATCCGGAACCACGAGCCCCAAACACAACCTGAGTCTAACCCGAAATCGGCAGAAATCACCCTGCACTCGCTTTTCCTCGAAAGAAGCCGAGGTATAGTCGGCGCTCCGGGACCTTGTGAGGAGGGAACTCCGGTGTTTGCCGAGCCCGCATCGTGTGGCCGGCCATTCGCTCCACAGCGGAGCCTGCGTCATTTTGCCCAGTACTGTTTTTCTCAGTGCCGGGGAAGTGGCTGGGGCCTTGGGGAGCTGGCATCGTGGAGGGGGAGATTGACCCACTTTCGATGCTCTGCCGTGGCCTCGTCCATGGCTGGTGATGGCCGTACCTTCCCGACCTGCCTTTTGGGCAAGTGGGGAATTTGCGTTTGCAGTTCGGTCTACTCCGTGGGAACGTCTTCAATACGCGTGGGGTCTCTACCGGAACGAAGCCAATTCGCGTCGCCGACTGTTGTGGCTGCGAGGTTTCGTGGTACGTGACGTATTGTTGAGACAGGCTTAGACTAGGACATTTTCTCGCGAACGCTTGTGCGAGAGTGCTTGGTCCGGGCCGTCTGAAACGGTTCGAAACCCATGGCGGACGAAGATTGGAACTTCATGCAGCGTGTGGCCGCAGGCGAGGATGCTGCGATCGCAGAGCTGTATGACCGCTTCGGACCCCTTGTTTATAAGGCTGCCCGTCAGGCACTTCCCTCTCGGGCCGAAGCTGAGGATGCGGTCCAAGAGGTCTTTGTGCGCCTCTGGAGAACCGCCGAGCGGTACGACCCCCGGCGCGCCAAGTTGGTCACTTGGGTGATGCTGATCACCCGTCGTCACCTTATTGACAAGCTCCGCCGGAGGGGTGTCCGAATCGACGCAGCGACCCTTGAGGCGGAGCCAGCTCTACCGAACAACGACTCAGACCGTGGGGATCCACGGACGGGTGGTAAGGTCACCGACGAACAGCGCCAATGGCTCAAGGACCGCTTGCGAGAGCTTCCCGAGCTGCAGCGAAGCGTGATTGAACGCACGTATCTGCAAGGCTTTACACTTCGCGAGGTCTCGGAGCAATTGAATGCTCCGCTCGGCACGGTGAAGAGTGCCTTGAGCCGGGGGCTTCTCCGATTGCGCGACCGCCCGGGCAGCGACAAGGCCTTGGGCTGACGAACTGAGAAACGGGTTGTCTGTGGCGACCAAGGGGCTCAGGTCGGACACGCGGATTGTCAGCGCGTGGATGTGTCTGTGGCGACAGCGATCGCCTGGATGTCGATTCGCGGGAACGATTCGGCAAGTTATCGTCGTTCGTTGCCGAACAGGCGATGCAGCGAATCTCCGGCGGACGCCCTATCGCAGCATCAACATGCTTTGCTGCAACACTTTGGCGAGGCCTGCGTAAGGAGCGATGTCACTGGATCACACCAGTGTTGATTCGGAAGCGCCGTCGCTCTCCCGCTCATCCCCGGAGCAACGACGGATCTTGACTCTCGCCTAGCAAATGGTTGGGGATGACTGCATCCAGAACGCGCCGCTCGCGGATCGTCTGGTTGCCGTGGGGTCCGGGGGCTGGGTAGTCGGTTGGAACGGACCGGAGGAGGGCGTCGATTCGATGCTCTCCAATGCCCTTCCAGCCGCCGTCGACGCAGGTGCCGTTCCATCGGAGGGACGACTTGCGGAACTCGTTGCACGACCACCTTTTGGGGATGGTGGCCCGTGTGCGATCGCCGAAACCGCATGAGGTCGCTCAGCGGAGCCGGTCGATCAAGTCAACGGAGTTCAGACGAATGTGAGGTCCTCGGTCAGCACGGAGATGTCAATGACGAGTTCGGACCCCATGTCGCGCGAAGAGTTGATCGAGCTTGCACCGCTCGATGCATATGGATTGCTCGATGACTACGAGGCGGCTCTGTTTAACCGCTCGTTTCATCATGCTCCAGCGACCGTCCAGGCTGAGATTCGGGCCCTTCAGGCTCAGCTCGCCGAAGACGGCGCGTTCCTGTCCAACGACGAGCCCCGCGGACTCCTTCGTCAGAAGGTCCTCATCCGGATCGCTGAAGAGGTAGACGAGACCGCGGAACAGCTCAAGCCACTCGCCACCATCGGCGGAATGGCAGCCGGCGTGAGCGCGGTCGGAACGGCTGGCGTGCTCATGCACCGGGCAACCAGCGAGGTAGTCGGCGTCGCCGACACCACACCGACGTCAGGTTTCCAGCAGGACGAAACGATGCGCGAGCTCGTGGCCGAGATTCGGGCCCGCGCTTCCATCGGCGATCGCGACCGCTCCACGCCCTATTGGCGAGCCGCCGCCTTCTTCCTCGCTGCCGGGCTGGTCGCCAGCCTGTACTTCCTCGGCAGCACCATGCGAACCGCCGAGCGGATCGCTCAGCTTGCTTCTGGCCGACTCATCGGCGAGCAGCTCCGTGAGGCTGTTCCCGATCTCAACGACTTCATCTTCCGTGACTCCGACATCCGCACGCTGACGAGCGTCGATCGGGCCGTCGATGCCGCCGCCTTCATCTTCGTGAACCCGGAGACCCGCGAAACCCTGTTCGTGGCGTTCGGTCTGAATGGCGACGAAGGCCCCTACACCCTTCGCTCGGTCGATGACCAAGGAAACGCCACCGTCATCAAGAGTTTCAACTCCGACGGCCCCGCCTCGTCCACCATCGCGAGCATTTCGCCCGAACTCATGGGCCGGAAATTCGAACTGCTGAATGGAGCCGGCAAGGTCGTTCTCCGCTCCGCCTGACTAGACTCTTTCCTCCCGCGCCGCCGTCGCCCGGTCGCTCTCTTCCCGGGCCTCGGCGGCGCGATGGTTTTTTTGGGGGGGGGGGGGCGCGGCGATTCCAGTGGCGCGACGTCAACTCTCGGCGCGGCGGGCCCATTCCTCTTCGAGCGGACGAAGGTCAGCGACGACACGTTCGCGCTGGGTCGCGAGGTCCTTCGCCTTCGCCGGCGAGGAGTAGACCGCAGGATTGGCCAGGTCGCGGTCGATGCCGCGAATCTTGGTCTCGAGGGCCTCGATCCGCCGCTCGATCTCGTCGAGCGTGAGTTTCGCGTGCGGGCCCTTGGGCCCCTTTGGCTGGCCTGACTTCTTCGCCTCGGCGGAAGGCTGCTTCTTCGCGTTGGACGCCTTGGCGGCCGGCTTGGGCTCTTCTTCCTTGACTCGCTCGACCGCCGACGGCGGGAACTTCGCGAGGTACTCGGAGTAGCCGCCCTCGAAGACGGTCGCCCGACCCTGTCCGTCGAGGATCACCAGCCGATCGCAGACCGCATCGAGAAGGGCTCGGTCGTGCGTGATGAGGAGTACCGCACCGCCGGTGCCGCCGGCGCCTTCGTCGCTGCCGTAGTCGAGCAAGGACTGCTCAAGTCGCTCAGCGCTGGGGATATCAAGGTGGTTGGTCGGCTCGTCCAGCACGAGGAGGTTCTTCGCGCTGGCTACGAGACCAGCAAGCACCGCTCGGGCACGCTCTCCGCCGGAAAGGACGGAGAGCGGCTTGTCCTGATCGCGGCCCGAGAAGAGGAACGCTCCGGCCAGGTCGCGGGCCTGCTGTTCGCTTCCCTTGGTGCTGCCGTCGAGGCCGATGATCACCGACTGGAGGAACTGCGACACGGTCAGGGTGAGATCGAGGTGATCCTGCGTCTGTCGGAACCAGCCGATCGCAAGGCGGGGCGAGCGGCGGACCAATCCCGAGTCGGCCTCCAGGTCACCAAGCAGGGCCCGCACCAGCGTCGTCTTGCCAGCGCCGTTGGGCCCGATGATGCCGATGCGGTCGCCCGGCTTGACCGAGAGCGAGAAGTCGCTGAAGAGTCGCTTCTCGCCGTACTTCTTGGTGAGGTGCTCGGCGGTCGTGACGATGTCGCCCACCCGCGGCGGCGTCGGCAGGCTGAGGTGCATTACGTCGAGCTCGACGCTTCGCTCGACGAGGTGCTCTTCCTTGAAGCGCTCGAGGCGAGTCTGTCGGCCGCGGGCCTGCTTGGCCCGCTGTCCGGCCTTGTACTTGCGGATGTATTCCTCTTCGGCCCGGATCTTGTCGAGTTGCTTCTCATAGACCCGCGCTTCGCTCAACTGCCGCTCGCGCCGGAGGTTCACGTAGGCGTGGTAGTTGCCGGGATACTCCCGCACCGATCCGCGATCGATCTCGACGATGCGGGTCACGACGCGGTCGAGCAGCCAACGGTCGTGGCTCACAAGGACCACCGCTCCCACGTATTCCTCGGCAAGGAACGTCTCGAGCCACCGACGACCGTCAATGTCGAGGTGGTTGGTGGGCTCGTCCAGAAGCAGGAGATCCGGCTCTTCAAGCAGGAGCTTCGCCAATCCCAAGCGGGCCTTCTGGCCGCCGGAGAGCGAGGTCACGGGCGTCCCGAACTCGCGGTCGACAAAGCCAAGACCGTGCAGCGTCGCGTCAACGCGGTGGTCGATCGCGTAGCCGCCAGCGCGGTTGATGCGGGCCTCGATCTCCTCCTGTCGGCGAAAGAGCGCCTCGAGCTTCGGTCCCTCCGCAGTGGCCATGTCGGTGAAGACCTGGTCGAGTTCGGCGTGCAGGATGTCAATCACGGCGAAGGCTGTCGCGGCTTCCTCCCGTAGCGTCTTCGAGGGATCGAGGCGCGGGTGTTGGGAGAGGTAGCCGACTTTGGCGCTGCGGTTGACCTGGACGTTGCCCTCGTCCACCTGAAGGTCGCCGGCCAGCACCTTCATCAGGGTGCTCTTGCCGCAGCCGTTGCGGCCGACGAGACCGATGCGCTCGCCGTCGGCAATCGAGAGCGTCGCCCCGTCCAAAACGAGGGTGCCGCCGTAGCCGTGTCGGAGATTGTTGACGGTCGCAATGGCCATAGCGAGGGGCGACGATGGTAGCAGGAGAGCGCCCGTGGGTCGGGACACGGACGATCTCGCCATCCGGTCCGCAACCTTGGACCGTCTCCCAAACCAGCATCTCAGCCAGGGATCGCGTCGTCCGTCCAGACGCTTTCGACCGCGCGGCGAATCCTCTTCGGGACCACCATCCACAGGAAGACCCGAAGGAATGGCCTGGCGAGCAAGACCGCTGTCATGCGCACAGCCGTGTTCCACGCCATGTAATACAGAGCGATCGCGGGCCCGAAGGTCATGGCAGCGTACTGCCGGTAACTCCAACTCGAAGCGCCAACGGGACGATCCAGAAACATGACCAGCGCGAAGAACGCGATGGCGAGCGCCACCGGCAGGAGCTGGAAGAGAAGCGATAACCAGATGCGGCGATGCAGAAGGAGGCAGGCCCAAGCCATGCCGAAGCCGATCTGGACCATGCTTAGTGGGATCAGGCCGTAGCGGAATCGCCATTCCGCGTTGCGGATCACGACCGGGTCAGCAACCGCCTTCTGGATCGCCCCCGTATCGCTGCGGAGCTCCGGCGACATCTGCCACGTCGCGTTCGCATCGCGACGCTGTCCCTCCGCCTGGATCGCGTCGGAGAAATCGCGGGTGGCTTCCCACGTGAATTCATAGGTGCTCGCACACGTCGCAGCAACATCGCCTGCAAGGAGCGCAAGAGCCACCAAGGCGAGGATCCCAGCGATCAGGATGCCGAACCGCCTGAGCCATCGCCAGGCCATCGGGTACTCGGTGACAGCCGAGCTGGTGCCGCATTCGGTGCAGCGGATGTACATGATGCCGAGGCGCGGATCCTGATAGACGATCGCCCCGTGCTGCTGGTGAAGGCAACGGAGGCAGAGGCGGTCGGCGTCGAATTTCCCAATGATCGGTGCGTCGTCGCCCAAGGAGGAAGCGGGGGAGGAAGATGATTCCGCGGGGCTCGACGCCATCGAAAGCCAGTGTATCGGGGAAGGCGCAAGGCTCGCGTACGATCCGAGCCATGCGTCCGTTGACCAGACGGTTGTTCTTTCCGGTTGTGATCCTCGTGATTGCAGGATTTCTGACCTGGAACGGTCGACATCGCCGGGCCACCGAAATGGCGGCGATGGAGGCGTTCGCCTCGCAGGTCGTCTCGGGCGGAGCGGCCGGCGCCACCGAGCCGGTGCTCGAACAGGCGGTTCGGAGACGGCTCGCGGATAGACGCGCCTACACGCTGGAGGTGCGCGAGGGCGACGGAGGACCCGCCCCGGACGGCGCTGCGTCGCATGTCGTCATGGTCCGGGTCGACGGCCTTGCATTCCTTGGCCTGCGCTGCCGGTACGATTCCGACCCCGATCGGATGGCGATTGTGGGCATGTTCGAGCCGGGTGCAGGCGCAGTCGAATGAGCCCGTCGGCCATTCGTTCCCCCGAATGGCACGCGAGCGAGAGAGGTGATCGATGGACGTCTGGCTCAATGGCACCTGGTTGGACCGTCACGAAGCGAAGGTCTCGGTCTTCGATGCGGGCTTCCAGCACGCCGTCGGTCTCTTCGAGACGATGGTGGCCCGCAACGGCCGGGTCTTTCGGGTGCGGGATCACCTGGAGCGGCTGCGACGGTCGGCCGTCGAGCTGCGCCTGACCGAGTCGCTGCACATCGAGCCGCTGGCCGAGGCCGTACAGTCGGTGATCGAACGCAACGCCCTGCGTGAGGCCCGTGTGCGCCTCACCGTGACAGGCGGCGACCTCAACCTTCTCCAGAGTTCGGGTGAGCGTTCGACCCACGAGCCGACCATCCTCATCGTCGCCCAGCCCCCGACCCGCTATCCGGAGGACCTGTTCACCAAGGGCGTGCGGGTGATGGTGGCTGACGGTCGGGTCAATCCGCTCGATCGTCTCGCGGGACACAAGAGCCTCTCCTACTGGTCGCGCCTCGCCGCCCTGCAGCAGGCCGGCGCGGTCGGCGCGAGCGAGGCCGTCTGGTTCTCGGTGACCAACCACCTGGCCAGCGGCTGCGTCTCGAACATCTTCCTGGTGCGTGACGGCGTCGTGCTCACCCCGTATGCCCACGGTGAGGAGGCGAAGTCATCGCTGCCGGCGCCGGTCCTTCCGGGCATCACCCGTTCGGTCATGCTCGAACTGATCGAGTCCGGCCTTCAGGGGCAGCAGGGTGAAGGTCTCGACCTGCGGGCCGAGCGGACGATGCTCTCGATCGAGGACGTCTTCGCCGCCGAGGAGATCTTCTTGACCAACTCCTCGTGGGGCGTCCTGCCGGTGATTGCCATCGAGCGCACGCAGATCGGCCAGGGAACACCCGGTCCGGTGGCCGCCGCTCTGCGAGCCGCGTGGCGCGAGCGGGTCGAGCGCGAGACATCGGCGCTGGGCTGACGCCGCTAACCGATGTTCGTGCGGCGCACGACGCGGACGTTCTCGCGTCCAGTCTCGTCGGGCACGCGCGACGCGACACCTGGGCCAAAGAGCGATCGGCGGATCCAGCCAATGAAGACGAGCGCCACCGCCGTGCCGACCAGGATGAGCAGAAAGGCCAACATGAAGAGGGCGATGGGAATGGCCAGGAGGATGGCCAGGAGCGTCCATGCGACACGGGCAATCGGGCCGTCACCGGTCCGAGCCTGCCAGAAGCGGCTCGCGCCGCGACGGGCGCTGTCAATGGAGGGTCCGAAGGCCATTGGGGGGAGTATAGGAATCGGTTCCGACAGGTTTCGCACGCGAGGGGGAAGTTCGCCCGCCCGATACGATGCCCGGACGAGTCGGATGTCAGCGAAGACAGCAGGAGGCAACGCGAATGGCGGATGGAGCCGCGACAGCAACGGTCGGAGCGAACGGAAGCGGCGCGGAGGCGACGTCGCCACCCGTCTTCGCCCACTTGCACCTGCACACCGAGTATTCGCTCTTGGACGGCGGGAACCGGATCGATCGCCTCCTCAAGCGGGTAAAGGAACTCGGCATGGACGCCGTCGCCGTCACCGACCACGGCAACCTGTTCGGGGCGATGGAGTTCTACACCAAGGCGAAAGGCTCGGGCGTCAAGGCGATCTTGGGTATCGAGGCCTACGTTGCACCGGACCGTGACGGCAAGCCCGGCGACCGCCGCGACCGGACGCACACCGGCCAGATGGATGGCGGCCTTCACCTGGTGCTCCTGGCCGAGAACCTGGCCGGATGGAAGAACCTACTCAAGCTCTCGAGCGATTCCTTCATCAACGGCTTCTACTACCGGCCGCGGATGGACAAGTCGACGCTCTCGCAGTGGTACGACGGACTCATCGCGATCAACGGCCACCTCGGCAGTTCGATCGCCTTCCACTTGACCAACTACGTCCGTTCGAAGGACGAGAAGCACTGGAAGCTCGCCGTCGAGGAAGCCCAGTGGCACGCGAGGACCTTCAGGCCCAACGAGAGGGGCGAGCCGCGCTTCTACATCGAGCTCCAGCGGCACGTGCCGGAGCAGGAGGCGATCAACCCGCTCCTCAAGCGACTCGCGAAGGAGTTGAAGCTCCCGCTTGTCTGCGACAACGACTCCCACTTCCTCCGCCGCGAGGACCACGACATCCACGACACGCTCTGCTGCATCAGCATGGGCAAGACCAAGGATGCGCCGGATCGCCTGAAGTACCCCGAGGACATCTACGTCAAGAGTCCGCGGGAGATGGAGGAGCTCTTCAGCGACTGCCCCGAGGCGATCGAGAACGCGGGGCTCATTGCCCGCCGCTGCAACGTCGATCTCAAGAGCGGACAGAACTACGCCCCGGTCGTGAAGGTGAAGCGTCCCGGTGAACCGCCGAGTTACGACGCCGCCCGCGACGGCGACCTGACCGAGTGGTTCAAGCGCTACTGCGCCCGCTTCGAGCTCATTCCCTTCGACTCGACGAAGGACACGGTCGATCCGAAGGAACTGAAGGAGAGTTGCGACGCCGCCCTGCGCGACCTCGCCGAGGCCGGGCTCATCTGGCGATACGGCCCGCAGGGAATCACCCCGGAGATCCGGGCCCGCGCCGAGCGCGAACTCAAGATCCTCGCCGACAAGCTCATCTCGGCGTACTTCCTCATCGTTTGGGACTTCGTGAACTGGGCCCGGCAGCGCGGCATCCCGGCCAACGCCCGTGGTTCGGGCGTCGGCACCATGGTCGGTTACGTGCTCGGCCTCTCCAACGCGTGCCCCGAGCGGTATGGGCTGCTCTTCGAACGATTCACCGATCCGGACCGCAGCGAGTACCCCGATATCGATATTGATATCTGTCAGGACGGACGCGGCGCGGTCATCGACTATGTCCGCAAGAAGTATGGACACGTCGCCCAGATCATCACCTTCGGGCGGCTCAAGGCGAAGGCGGCGATCAAGGACGTCGCTCGGGTGATGGGCCTTGCCCCCAGCGACGGCCAGCGCCTTGCGAACCTGATTCCCAACGAACTGCACATCACCATCGCCGAGGCGAAGCAGAAGGAGCCGGAGCTCAAGCGCCTCTACGAAGAGGACGCGACGATTCGCCGGCTGCTGGACCAGGCCGAAGCGCTCGAGGACCACGCCCGGAACCAGGGCGTGCACGCCGCGGGCGTCATTGTCGCGACCCAGCCCTTGGACACGGTCGTGCCGCTTTGCCGCGCCGCCGGCGGCGAGAACGAGGTGGTCACGCAATGGGACGGTCCGACGTGCGAGAAAGTCGGCCTCCTGAAGATGGACTTCCTCGGGTTGCGCACGCTCTCGACCATCGAGCTGGCCAAGCGGCTGATCCGCTCGTCGCTTCCGGAGGAGGCGATCTGGCGCTCGGTCGGTCGGACGATGCCGGCCGCTCCCGACGCGTCCATTCCGCACCCGCTCGACCTCGAGCGCATCCCGCTCGACGACCAGAAGGTGCTCGGCCTCTTCCGCCGCGGCGACTGCTCCGGCATCTTCCAGTTTGAATCGGGCGGCATGCGCAAACTGTTAGTGGACATGCAGCCCGACCGGCTCGAGGACCTCATCGCGGCGAACGCCCTCTACCGCCCGGGGCCGATGGACCTCATCCCCGACTACAACAACCGCAAGCACGGGCGACAACCGGTGCCGGCGGTGCACGAGGTCGTCGACCGGTACACCCGAGAGACCTACGGGATCATGGTCTATCAGGAGCAGGTCATGCAGGTGCTGCACGGCCTCGGCGGCATTCCGCTGCGGGCTGCGTACACGATCATCAAGGCGATCTCGAAGAAGAAGGAAGACGTCATCAACGCCGCCCGCGGCGACTTTGTGCAAGGCGCCGCCGAGCGCGGCGTCTCGGCCCAGACCTCCAACGATCTCTTCGACCTCATCCTCAAGTTCGCGGGCTACGGCTTCAACAAGAGCCACTCGACCGGCTACGCGATCATTGCCTACCAGACGGCCTACCTGAAGACCTACTTCCCGAACCAATACATGGCCGCGGTGCTGAGCTATGAGAGCCAGGCCCGTAAGGTCGAGGAGTGGGCGGTCTATCTCGAGGACTGCAAACGAACAATCTTCCCCGACACGACGGTGGCGAAGGCCCACATCGGCGTCGAGGTGAAGCCGCCTGACGTGAATCTCTCGGAGGAAGACTTCAGCGTCGTCTTCATGCCTGGCGAAACGCACACCAACTGCCACGGGCACGTGCGCTTCGGGCTGAAGGCGATCAAGGGCGCGGGCGAGTCGGGCATCCGGGCGATTGTCGAGGAACGCAAGCGCAAGGGAGCGTTCAAGAGCCTCTTCGACTTCTGCGAGCGCGTCGACCTGAAGAGCGTCAACAAGGCCATGATCGAATCGTTAGTGAAGGCCGGCACCTTCGATTCCATGCACTCCGTCGATGACCGGGCGTCGCTCCTGGCGTCGCTTGAGTCTGCGGTCGCGGCCGGCCACTCGCTTGCCTCCGACCGGGCAGCGGGGCAGGAGACTTTCTTTGGTGCCTTTGAGGCGGTCGCTCCCGCGGCGACGAAGGCGGCGGCGAGCCTCAAGCGCGTACCGCCCTGGGACCGCATGGCCGCGCTGCAGGCCGAGAAGGAAGCCCTCGGGTTCCACGTCTCGGGCCATCCGCTCGACCAGTGGCGCGAGGCCATCACGACCTTCTGTTCGGCCGACTCGATCGGCATGCAGAACGTGCCGCACGATGCGCCGGTGGTGATCGGCGGGCTGATCTCGCGGATCCGGCCGACCATGACCAAGACCGGAAAGAAGATGGCGATGATGACCCTGACCGACCGACGCGGCACGGTCGACGGCGTTCTCTTCGCCGACACCTTCGCGAAGTTCGGCGACGCCCTCCAGATGGACAAGTGCGTTCTCCTGGTCGGCTACGCGGACCGCGGGCGGGCGGAGCCCTGCGTGATCGTCGAGCGCGTGGTGCCGATTGATTGCGCGGCCCAGCATCTCGCCCAGCGGTTGGACCTCATCATCGAGGGCGATCGTGACCCGAACGGCGAACCGATCGAGCCAACCCTGAAGATGCTCGCCGGAACGCTGCGCCAGGCAAGTGGTTCGGTGGCAAGCCTTCAAGGGCGACCCGTGCCGGTCTCGATCCACGTCGATCTCGCCGACAAGCGAGTGACGTTGGCGAGCGAGCGGTTACGGGTGGTGCCCGATGCACCGCTGCTGGACCGGCTGCGTCGCTTCCTTGGAGCAAGCGGAGTGCGCGTGCGCGGTGGCTACCTGCCTCCGAGGCGAGCCCCGCGCGGCGAGTGGAAGGCCCGTCGGGCCGCCGATTCAGGCGACGAGTAGCCGCGTCAACGACGATCACGGCGAGTGCGGCGCGGGGCCCGGGCATCGTCGCGAGGGGGCGGTGCGCCCGCCAACAGCGATGCGAGGTCGATGCCCGCGAGTTCGAGCGGATCATCGGTCGCCTCGACACGCTTTGGCGTGGCACCCTTGTCGGCTGCGGGCAACGGATCGGCCGCTGCCGGCGGTGCCGTCGTCGACGAGCGATCTGTCTTGGGCCTTCGCTCGGCTTTCGCTGCGGGGCTCGGTCCAAGCTCCCGCATCTCCTCGTCGAGCCCGAAGATCCGAAGCCACACCCGCACCTCCGGGGCGGCTAGCGGCAAGGTCTCGCGCGGCGACGGGACGCGCTTGGCCGCCGCTGCCGCTGAGCGTGGATGCCCCGCCCGCCAATCGGCGGCGAGGCGCTCGAGGAACGCCTCGCTGGTGAGGACTGTCGCCCCGCGTCGCTTCACCGAGCGCTGCACGGCACGATCGGCCGTTACGACGGTCATCCGTCGCGGCGAACTGGAGCGCTGCACCAGTTGAATGATCAGGTCGTCGGCCTTCGCTCCCGCACCGGCCCACGAGAACCAGACGCGATTGCGTCGCCTCGGCTGCGTGGTCTCCGACTTCATGCCATCGCAGACGATCCAAACCTCGTCAGGCCCGATCGCGCTCGCCTCGATCAGGTCGGCCAGCCCATTGAGATCAAGTCCCGCGATCTCGGGCGGCAACACCCCGGTCACGTGCAGGACGTTATAGGCATCCACGACGAGCGGCATGAGGGGAGGGTAGCGGATGCCCAATCGATCGACCCAAACGGTGCACCGGTAGCATGCCTCCATGCGAATACGCTTGGCCAACCCGCAGGATCACGATGCGCTATGGCGCATCATCGAGCCCACCGCCCGTGCGGGAGAAACGTGGGCGTTGCCACGAGACTGGACCCGCGACGCGGCCTTGGCCTTCTGGCTTGCCCCGGCGATGGAGACTTGGGTGGCCGATCGCGATGGCCAGGTCGTCGGGACCTACTTCATCCGCCCGGCCCAATTGGGGCCAGGCAGTCATGTTGCCAATGCCGGCTACATGGTCCTGCCGAGCGCGTGGGGGAGCGGGGTTGCCAGCGCGATGTGCCTGCACAGCCTCAAACGGGCCGAGGAGCGAGGCTTCCGGGCGATGCAGTTCAATTTTGTCGTCAGCACAAACCAGCGGGCAGTCGAGTTATGGAAGCGGCTCGGCTTCTCGATCATCGGATGTTCGCCGGGCGCCTACCACCACCCGACGCGAGGCTTCGTGGATGCCCTCATCATGCATCGGGTCATTGGAGAAGCGTCGGGTTCTGGCTCCGATCGCCCAAGCGGGGCGAGTGAATGGCCCTGACAGTCAGGGAGAAGACGGGGCGAAAGCCCCCCTCTGACGCGGCCACCCTCGGGAAGGGAGCTCGGGGTTTGGGACTTCGCCGCGAGCACTGACTGGCCCCGCGGTCCTCCCGACCCCCGCCAAGCCCGGCCCGAAGGGGTTTCCCGGCTGCTGCTCGCCCATGCCTTGCGAAATCATTGGGAATCCGTTCTACTGTTCGGCTCGCTTCAAAGGACTCGGTCCCTCGGCGGCCCCCAGCGGGCTGGACAGGAGGGGGCGGGTTCGGTCGCGTCGGTCCTCCGGTTGCCCGGGGTGCCGTTTGATCCATCATGGACAAGGCTGGCGATCCGGATCGTCGGCCGTTCCGCATCTGTCGGAAGCCGATTGGCTTCAAGCTTCTACGAAGGTTCACGCATGGCGATTCGAATCAAGGCCCGCGCGGGCGAGACTGCCGAGCAGATGCTCCGGCGCTTCAAGAAGGTCTGCGAGAAGGAAGGCCTCACCAAGGACGTGAAGCGCAAGCAGTACTACGAGAAGCCCTCCGAGCGTCGTCGTCGCGATGCCCGTCGGACCGAGCCCCGTAGCATGATGGTCGGTGGTCGCAGCGGTTCCGCCGGCGGCTCCAGCAGCGGTCCGCGTGCTGGTGGCGGCAGCGGCGGTGGTCGTGGCGGCGCTCGCAGCGGTGGCGGCAGCGGTGGTGGTCGAAGCGGTGGCGGTCGCAGCGGCGGTGGCCGTAGCGGCGGCGGTCGCAGCGGTCCTCGCGGCTAACAGCCCGACCGGTTTCGGGTCAATTGTCAGATCACACCGGCCTGAACGGCCTGTCGTCACGCTCAGGCGCATACGCTCCGTGGCGCGCAGCGGCGACGTTTGGCAGCCCTACTCTTCTCGCGCTGAGCGATGCCCGGTCCGCCTACCTCGGATCGGGCCAAGTCGGATGTCCTGTCAGTGTGCCGCCCATGACCCGTACCTACTCCAACGCAGACCCAGAACAGGTTCGCGGATTCGCCGTCGAGGCGGCCCGGCTGCTGACTGACCTCAAGTGCACCGAGGTCGTTCTCCTCGATGTGCAGGGCCACAGCCAGGTCTGCGACTACATCGTCATCGGCAGCGGCACCAGCCAACGTCAGATGAAGTCAGTAGCGGCCGATGTCGCCGACTTGGGCGCCTCGGTGGGGATGTCGGCCTTCCGTTCCAATCGTGATGACGGCACGACCTGGATCGTGGTCGACTTCGTGGATGTGGTGGTGCACCTCTTCGAACCTGAGCAGCGTCTCTACTACGACCTTGAACTCATGTGGTCGCAGGCTCGACGGATCGATTGGAAACGTTCAGCGCAGCCAGCAGGCGCGGCCGGGGCGACCGGCGCGGCAGCAGCGGCAGCCGTGACCCCGAAGGTCACCAAGCCCGCGAAGGAAGCGCCGACGAAGAAGTCCGCTTCCAAGGCGGCGTCCAAGCCGACGACCAAGTCGAACTCCAAGTCGACAACCAAGTCGACAACCAAGTCGACAACCAAGTCGAACTCCAAGTCCAAGGCAGCAGGAGCCTCCCCGCGAACGGGATCCTCCAAATCAGGTTCGGGCACGTCACGCTCGCCTGCCTCGAGCAAGAAGGCCCCGGCGAAGAGCCGGCGGACCCGAACGACCAACATCGACTGAATTGGCCGATTGAGAAGAGGTCGGGATCAGCATGCTCCGCGAAGTGCTCTACGCGAAGATCCACCGGGCGACGGTGACCCACTGCAACCCAGACTACATGGGCTCGATCACGATCGACCCCGATCTTCTCGATGCAACTGGTCTGCGGATCAACGAGAAGGTCCTTGTGGCCGACGTCGACAATGCCAATCGCTTCGAGACCTACATCTTCAAGGGTGAGCGGGGGACCGGGGTGGTCGGCGTCAATGGTGCGGCGGCCAAGCTCTGCGGCATCGGCCATGTCGTCCTCATCATGAGTTTCGCCCTCATGACCGACGAGGAAATGCGGACGCACCGGCCGAAGGTGGTGCTCTGCACGCCCGACAATCGGATCGCCCAGCGCATCGAATACGATCCCGAGTGAGCTACGTTGGGTCGGATTCGCACGGTGCGTCCCGCTCGATGTCTCATCCGAGAGGTGCCTCGCATGCTTCCGCTTCCGACCGCTCACGTGCTCGCGTCGCTCTCGACAGGCCTCTGTCTCGTCGTCGGCGCCGTTCACGAAGGCAGCCTGGCGGACCCGCCGGCGCCGGCAGCGGCGACCGCAGCGCAGCCGCCGACCGCTGGTCCGTCGGCCGAAGGCATCTGGCAAGGCATGGTGCTCGCTGGCAATGGCGCCCTCTTCGTTCGCATCGAGGCTCGACTGGAGGGTGGCCACGGTGTCGCCCTCGTCACCCTGCCGCAGGCAATGGCCTTGAAGCAGGAGGCGCAGGAGGTCTCGCTCGAAGGTCCGAAGCTCGCGTTGACCCTGAAGGCCGCGGGCCTCTCGGGCCAGTTCCAGGGCGAGGTCGCCGCGGATGGCAAGTCCTATGCCGGTGAACTGACGCTCTCCGGCGGCCAAGGCGACCCGCTCAAGGTCCCGTTCACATTGGAGCGAACCGGCGACGCGAAGACGACGCCGGGCCATGAACGATGGGAGGGAACGCTCGACGTCGGTGGCACGAAGCTGCCGTTCGCCATCACGGTGGCGGAGCATCCGACGTTCGGTCCGCTGGGGGCGATCGACATCCCGATGCAATCGCTCGAAGGCTTCCCGACGATGGTGACGAAGGGCGAGGCGGGGAAGCTCACGATTCGAATCCCAGTCGGCGCGGAAGCGGTCATTGAGGTGACGCCGAAGGAGGGACTCCTCGTCGGCGAGATGCGCCAGGCCGGCATGAGCTTCCCGATCTCGCTCTCGAGGGCTGGCGATAAGGCGGTCAGCGGATTGGCTCGGCCGCAACTGCCGGTGCCGCCATTTCCGTACGCCATTCGCGAAGTGACGATCCCACACCGATTCGGCCACACGCTTGCAGGAACGTTCACGCTCCCGCCGCGACCGGCGGCGGCCGATGGGAAGCCTTCACCAAGGCTTCCGGCCGTCGTTCTTGTCAGCGGCAGCGGGCCGCAAGATCGCGATGAGACCATCTTCGGACACAAGCCCTTCCTCATCTTGGCTGATGCCCTCAGCCGAGCCGGCATCGCGGTGCTGCGTTACGACGATCGCGGCGTCGGCAAGTCAACGGGCAACTTCAGCTCCGCCACCTCGCACGATTTTGCGACCGATTGCGACGAGGCGACCGAATGGCTGCGAGGTCAACCCGACATCGATCCGTCGCGTATCGGCATCATCGGCCACAGCGAGGGCGGCCTGATTGCACCGATGGTGGCGAAGTGGCAATGGGAGGAGGGCGATCCGGCCACCGCGGTGCGCTTTGTCGTCCTCCTCGCCGGTCCGGGCGTCTCCGGGGCCGAGGTGCTTGAGGTCCAGATGCGAAAGCTCATGGCATCCGGAGGCGCCACGGCCGAGGAGATCGAGAGTGTCTCGGTCCTTCAGATCGCGGCCATGAACGCGTTGCGTGAGGAGAAGACCAACGAGGAGCTCACACCGCTCGTTCGCCTGCTTGTCGCGAGGCAATTGGATATTGCCCAGGCGCACGGCCAGGCGATGCCCAACGTGGACCTTGAACAAATGACGGCAGCCGCGACAGCGGAACTGGGCTCGGCTTGGATGCGCACGTTCGCATCGCATGATCCGCGCGGTTGGATCACGGCCCTGCCGATTCCTGTGCTCGCGATGCAGGGCGGGCTCGATGTCCAGGTTGATGCCGACCAGAACCTGCCTGCGATCGAGGCCGCAGCCAAGGCGGGCAACGTTCCGTTGACCGTGAAGCGATTCCCGAATTTGAATCACCTCTTCCAGCCGGCCACAACCGGCTCGCTGGATGAGTACGGCACGATCGAGACGACCTTCGATCCGGCCGCTCTGAAGGAACTGGTGGAGTGGGTGGTCGCGAAGGCGAACGACCCGTCGCTCCAGTCGATCAAGCCGAAGGCGAGGACGCCGGCCCCATCGCCGCCGCCGGCGAAGCCCGAAGGCAAGGTTGAAGAGAAGCCAGAAGCCCAACCAGAAGCCGCCCCCGCCCAGGCTCCGAAGGGAACTACCTAACGTGTCGTTTGGGCTCTCGCGAGGGAAGAAGTTAGACGTTGGCGCCGTCGGCATCAGCCGCGACGATCTTCCGTCGTTTGACCCGTCCGGCAAGGAGCGGCTCGACCCACGGCAATGGTTCGCGCACCCCGAGCGAGCTTTCGACTTGGAGATCGGCTCGGGCAAGGGCACGTTTCTTCTCCAGCAGGCCGAGCTCGAGCCCGAGACGAACTTCCTTGGCATCGAATGGACCGGCGAGTTCTACCGATACGCGGCGGATCGCATACGTCGTCATCAGCTCACCAACGTGAAGGTGATGTGGCACGATGCGACCGAGTTCGTGAAGTGGTGGATGCCCGACGCCTGCACACGCGTGATTCACCTGTACTTCAGCGACCCCTGGCCAAAATCCCGCCACCACAAGCGGCGCGTCGTCCAGGACGCGACGCTTGAACAGTTCCATCGCGTGCTCGTCCCCAACGGCGACCTGCGCCTCGTCACCGACCACGACGACCTCTGGGCCTGGTACGAGGAGCACGCGACCCGCAACGCACACATCTTCGAGCGAATCGCCTTCGAGCGCCCTGCCAGCGCCGGCGAGGGCGAGGTCGTCGGGACCAACTTCGAGCGGAAGTACAAGCGCGAGGGCCGGCCGTTTCACGCGATGACGTTGCGGCGGCGGTGAGCGGTGCGACCTGCGGCGGGTGAGGCGAGGGCGTCAGGACGGAACCGGATCGAATCTGGACGCGGCATCGCGTTGTGACGTTGCGCCCGCCCGGTCCGCTTTGCGTGATACTTAGTGAGCCTCCCCGGATGGGAGGCCCTCTCAGGAAGGTCCCCCATGCTCACGATCAACTCACTCGTTCTTGTCGCTGCCATCGCTTCTGCCGCCGAGCGCGGCGCCCCCGCAAACGCTATTGCCAAGCAGGTCGGTGGCGGTCTTGCAGGCCTCTTCTGTCCCTGCCCGTCCGACTTCGATGGGAACGGTTCCATCGATGCCGCCGACCTCGCGGCGCTTCTTGGTGGGTGGGGTTCGCCCGGCACCGACCTCGACGGGAACGGCACCACCGATGCCGCTGACCTGAGCATCCTGCTGGGAAGCTGGGGCCCGTGCGCGGGCATCCCGTCGAACGACCTCTGCCAGAACGCCGCTCCGATCTTTGAAGGGGACACCGCCTTCTGCACATTCGGCGCGGGCACCGAAGCGCCGCCGTACTCGGCTGGCTCGGGCTGCGTCGAGTTTGGTTACAACAGCATGACGGCGGACGTCTGGTACTCGTTCATCGCCCCGGAGGCCGGTGAGGTCACCCTCTCGACCTGCGGCGTCTCGTGGGACACGCGACTGGCCGTTTACACCACCAGCGGGTCGCAGGTCGCCCAATGCCCGATCTCCGAATTCAGCGACACTGAGATCGTCGCCTGCAACGACGACCATGCCGGTTGCGGCAATGGGTCGCTCGTCACCTTCTCAACCGTCGCCGGCCAGGAGTACAAGATCCGCGTCGGCGGCTACATCGGCTGGAGCGGCGAAGGCACGCTCCACCTGGACTTCGACCCGCTCGGCGCCGTCTGCAACGAGGCGATCGACCTTGGCATTACCTATTCGGAGTTCCTTGAAGGCAGCACGCTGATCTACGACGCCGGCGAGGACCAGTCGCCCTGCGCGCTCGGCGACACGGTCGCGAAGTGGTACATGTTCGCCAGCGACTGCGGTCACGTGGACGGCTTGGTGACGATCTCGACCTGCCATGCGGGAACGGACTTCGATACCACGATTTCGGTCTGGGCCTCGAGCCCAGGGGGCTGCCCGGGCTTCTTCGTCGCCTGCAACGATGACTTCACCGATCCGAGCTGCCAGATCGATGGCCTCAACCGCAAGAGCCGCGTCCAGTTTCTGCTCGGTGGGCCCACCCTCTACTTCGTCCGCGTCTCGGGCTACAACGGGGCGAAGGGGAACTTCGAGTTGAGTATCGACGTGGATTGCAACAACTGAGCCGTTTGCGAGATCGGATGAGCCGCTGTGCCACGGAAGTGAACAGAGCAGGGCGGACGAAGGGGCTGCGCGACCAAGAATGGTCACGCAGCCCCTCGTTCTTCCAGTCTGCTGAAGGCGTCCTAGGTGTTTCAACCGGCAGATGGTGACTCGGGGCTGGATTCGAGAGAATGGACAGGAACGTGTATCTGCGAGCCAGATTGGCCCTCTCTGCGGGTCGGCGGTACGGACGCGCGCTGCCACATCCGAGTGCCTCCTATGCCCACCTGCCTCCCGTCGACCCTTCTGACCGCTATCCTCGTCGCCAGCGTCGCCCCGACTCTCTCGGCCCAGTCGGTCTGCTACACGGTGCTCACCGACCAGACGACCTCGATCGACGGAATCGGCGATACGCCGGCGCTTTGGGGGAACGACGTCGCGTTCTACGGCACCTGGAAGGCTACGAATCTCACCGGGATCTACACCGTTCCCGCTGACCTTTCCGGGCCGTTTGAGCTCATGGTGAACTCGCATGACCTCGTGCCGAACGAGGCCTTCATGACCTACTTCTACTCGCTCCAGAATGCGGCGGTGCGCGACGGGGCGGTGACCTTCACCGGCGGCAACACCAACGACGCCGACGGCCTCTACTGGACCGACGGGACGACCATCGTCACCCTTGTCGACTCACACGCCGGCATGCCGTCGCCCTATCCGCGGCCGTCCATGGGCGCCAACGGTGCCGCTTTCGTCGGCAAGGGCGGATTCGAGGTCCCTTGGTTCGTCGAGTACGTCAATCCGACACCTGCCAAGGTCTACGCGAGCGGCGGCGCGGCACCCGGCGGCGGGACGTTCATCAAGACCGAGCCGGCCGTGCCTGCGATGGGCAACCTCCACATGGCCTTCACCGCCCTCTGCAACAAGCCGGGCGGCACCGGCGGCGGCGCTTACACCTGGAACTCGCTGACCAACCAGATCTCGCTGGTCGCCAACTGGAACACCACGATGCCGGGCACGTCGAACCTGAAGTTTGATGCCATGTTCGATTGTGACACCGACGACGCCACCGTCGTCTTCACCGGCAAGAACGGCTTCATCGGCTTCGGCGGCCGCGTCGGCATCTTCTCGGCTCCGCTCGGCTCCACCGTGGTATCGAAAGTTGCGATCGACGGCGAACTCGCCCCGGGCGGCGGTGCGATGTCCAGCTTCGGCGCACCCGCGGTGGAAGGAGATCTTCTCGTCTACCAAGCGTCGCTCGGCTCGCCCCTCTCGCCGACCGGCTCGGTCCTTGTCGCTCGCATCGGCAACGGCGCGGCCTTCGAGGTCGCCCGTACTGGCATGCTGGTGAATGGTCGCCAACTTCTCAACATCGACTTCAACCACCGGGCCCTTTCTGGACATCGTCTGGCATTCCGGGCTCAGTTGAGCGAGCCTTCCGTGCCGCTCGGCGCGATCTATGCGATGGTCGTCGCGGACATCGACGTGTCCGGCGCCGCCTGCCCAACGCCGCCCGCGCCGGGAAGCAACGATCCGCCAGCGCCGCTGGCGGACTGTGCGGAGTGGACAACTCCGGACGCGCCGGACGGATCGATGCCGATCAACGTTCGCGGGATGGAAGTCATCAGCGACGACGACATCTGGATGGTCGGCGCAGCCGGATTTGCGTCTCACTTCGACGGAACATCGTGGACGGTGACTCCGGTGCCTTCGGTCAACGGCATCTCGGTGCACTTCGAAGGCGTTGAGGCGACCGGCCCGAACGAAGTCTGGGCCTGCGGCAACTACGTCGTGAACGGCGTAACCCACATCGTGTCGGCGCGATGGGACGGCTCGCACTGGACCATCGTTCCCATGCCCCAGCCGATCGCCGGCGCCTACGTCAGTGACATCGCCGTGAACGGGCCCAGCGACGTCTACGTCTGCGGCTACCAGGCCGATGCGACGCAGTTTCTGTTCCTCCACTGGAACGGCGCCGAATGGAGCCCGGTCGAGCTTCCCGTCGCCGCGAACACGCTCTATCGCCAACTCTGGACTGTCGAATCGTTAGGAACCAACCACGTGTACGTCGCAGGTGCGGTGCTGCCCGAGGGCGACGACTGGGAGGCCACGATCTATCGTTTCAACGGCCGCAACTGGACGACTGTCCCGAATGTGCCGCAGCCAGAGACCAGCCCAATCATCTATGACATGTTCGCCGTCGGAGCCGATGACATCTGGGTCGCGGGCGACATGTTCGTGCCGGGGTCGGGACATCAGACCATGACGATGCACTTCGACGGCACGGCCTGGAGCCACGTGCCAAGTCCTGCGTGCGGTGCCGGTTGGAACTTCCTCTTCAGCATCGCCGCCAGCGATGCGAACCATGTCGTGGCCTGCGGCTATCACTACTACGGCGCCGTGAACGAACCGATCGCGATGCTGTGGAATCCGAACACGCAGACGTGGAAGGGCTACGACATGCCGATGAAGGGCTACTCGACCTCGGCTTGGGCTGCAGGGGCCCTCTCTGACGGCACGCTGCTCGTCGCCGGCGGCATCGGCTACTACGACTCGACCCCTGCGGATACCTATCTCGAAGCGTTCGGAAAGCCGGGCGGATTGAGCGACTTCAACTGCGACGGGGTCATTAACGCGGCGGATCTCGCGGTCCTGCTGGGCGCCTGGGGCCAACCCAGTCCGGTCGCCGATCTGGACGGAGACGGCAGCGTCGGCGGTGCGGATCTCGCTGTGTTGCTCGGCCAATGGAGCTGAGCCGGCGCGCCCAGCCCAATTTCGTGTCGCGCACCCGAGCTTCCGACGCCGCGCTCGGTGTCCTCATCGGGTTCACCTCGCCCGACGGCGGCCATCGTCGAGACGCACGGTCACCTTGCGTCCCTTCAGGGTGGCGTTTCGGAGGGCATCGATCACCCGCTCGGCGTCCTGCTCGGGCAGTTCGACGAGCGAGAAGCGGTCGCCGATCTCGATCGCGCCGATGCCGCGGGCGTTGATGCCCGCCTCGTTGGCGATCGCTCCGACCAGATCCGCCGGACGCAGGTTGGCGTTGCGGCCGGCGGCGATGTAGATCCGGACGAGGCTCGGGGGGCGACCGTGCGGAGGCTGCTGTCGGCTGCGCGGGCCGTCGTTTCCTCGCCAATCGCCTGGCCCGCCGCCGCCCCAGCCGCCAGCCTGTGGCCTGGACTGAGGACGGCCCTGAGGTCCCGTGTGCTGAGGGCGCGTGTGCGGCGAGGGAATCTCAACCGTGTCCTCTTCGGTAGCACTTCCGGACGTCGCTTCATGAGCGAGACGCACTGCCGCTGCGGCGACCTCCATCGGGTCAAACTCGGCTGCGAGCGACTCGACGACGACTCGGAAGCCGTCGAGGTCACCCGCGACGATGGCCTCGCGCACAGCAGCCTTCGTCAGGTCCAGCCGCCGGGCCTTCACATCCAGCGGCGTTGGCACGGTCGAGATCGCGATCGTCTGCTTGGTCGCCCATTCGATGTTGCGAAGGAGGCGATGTTCGCGCGGCTCGGCAAAGGTGATGGCGACGCCTTCGCGGCCGGCGCGGCCGGTGCGGCCAATGCGGTGGATATAGGCTTCGGGCGAACTCGGCACATCGAAGTTGACGACATGCGAGAGGTGATCGATGTCGATCCCGCGGGCGGCGACATCGGTCGCCACGACGAGGTCCACCATCTGGCCGCGGGCCTTCCGCATCACCCGATCGCGATCCATCTGCGACATACCGCCGTGCAGGGCCTCGACGGAGAAACCGCGACCGACGAGACGTTCGGCAAGCTCATCGACCTCGAGCCGCGTGCGGCAGAAGACGAGGGCCAGCGTCGGCGATTCGATGTCAAGCACCCGACCGAGTGCGGTGATCTTGTGGGCCCGTGGGACGACATATGCAGTCTGACGCACCTTCGGCAGCGAGCCCTTCGTGGCCTTGTCGCGGGGGATCAGGATCCGGACCGGGTCGCGAAGGTTCCGCTCGGCGATCGCGGCGATGCGCGGCGGAAGCGTCGCCGAGAAGAGGGCGGTCTGCCGCGTTTCCGGCGTCGCCTCGAGGAGCACCTCGATGTCCTCGGCGAAGCCCATGTCGAGCATCTCGTCGGCCTCGTCAAGAGCGACGCAGCGAAGTTCGGAGAAGTCGAGCGTCTCGCGGCGCAAGTGGTCAAGGGCACGACCGGGTGTGGCGATCACGACATGGACGCCGCGTCGCAGGGCAATGATCTGCCGATGGAACTCCTGGCCGCCGTAGATCGGCACGATGGAAATGCCCACGCCTCGGCCATAGCGGTGGAAAGCCTCGGCGACCTGGACGGCCAACTCGCGGGTTGGGACGAGGACCAGCGCCCGCGGTTTGTGGGGTAGGGCAGGTTCGCCTCCAATCCGTTCGAGGATCGGAAGGGCGAACGCGGCAGTCTTGCCTGTGCCGGTCGCTGCCTGCCCAAGGAGATCGCGCCCCGCGACCAGCGGCGGAATCGCCGCCTCTTGAATCGGCGTGGGCTCCTCGTACCCGAGGCTCGCGAGCTCGGCGAGCAGCTTCGGACCGAGCCCGAGCGCTTCAAATGATGCAGTCATTGGAAGGAGCGTAACAGGAACGGGATACGACTGGCCGGCGTCGCATCCTTGAGGGGCGGCAAGAGACACGAGCGATCGCGATGGACGGTCGTGCAGGTGACGGCGATCCCGCTCGGCTCACGGAACTGACTTCGCATTCACGCGGTCGGCCGTGACCAGCCCGATTCCTTATCGCGCACCAGCGCTCCCGACGCGAGCTTGATGCAACGCTCGCAAAGGAAGGCCTCCTGGTGGGTCGGGCTGCGGTAGCAACGGTCCTCTCGCTCCTCAAGACACATCGTGCAGCGGTAGGCGGGGACGCGATCATCAGCGCCTCCGAGAATGACATGACGATACGCCGCGGTCAGGCAAGGGCCGCAGACACAACTTCCGTGGTGCCCCTCGATGAAGGGCGTCTCCTCGGTCCAGGATCGGCGACAGAAGTCGCAGAGGACATCTTCCATCTGGACGTTGTTGGGGTCGGTGCCATCGCGGCGCATGTCAGGAGGGTATCGCCGACGGCCGGTGGGTGTCGGTCCAGCCGCTTTCGCTCGGCTGGAGCCTTTCGCTTCCGCGTACACTTCAAATCATGGCTGGCGAGTTCCCTCCGCGCCTCTCGCGGCGGACAACCCGAATCTCACTCGCGAACAAGAGTCGCCTCCTCTTCGGCGGCGCGGTGGTCGCTCTGGTCGCCGGTGCGCTGAGTGTGCCGTGGATGCGCACCAGCACCTTGGTCGACCAGAGCCAGCTTGAGGTCTCGCGGCAGCTCGCCGAGACCTGGCTGGAGAACGGATTCTCTCTCGGCCGCTCCGAGGGCATCACCATTCCGATGAAGGTGGTGCTTGCCGAGAGCGTGGTCCCCGAGATCGAACCGGACAAGCTCCTGCTTTCGGCGATGGAGACCTTCGAAAGCCAGCCCGATACGGTCGACCGCTTCGAGGTGGTGCAGCGCGATGGCGATCCGCTCTATCGCTACTTCCGGGCTCTCCGCGAACGCGAATGGCAGCGAATCCCCGACCAGGCGTTCCTGAGCTTCGCTCTGGGGCACTCGCGTCCCGCGGCGGACCAGAAGACCCTGCGTGCCATCCTGGTCATCGACCGGGCCAGCCCCTTCGCCGAGGCTCAGGTGAAGGAGAACCGGCTTGCCCTCATCATCAGCGGGGCCATCGCCAGTGGCTTGGCGGTCCTCATCTTCAGCGTGATCCTCTCGCGCTTGGTGTTGCGGCCGGTGTGCCGACTGACCGAGGTGGCCGAGAAGGTTGAGCGCGGCGATTTGGCCATTCGCTCCACCATCCGCACCGGCGATGATTTCGAGCGGCTCTCAGAGACCTTCAACGCGATGCTCGACGAGATCGAGAAGGGCCAGCAGCGGCTGCGGGCTATGAACGAAACGTTAGACCTGAAGGTGAGTGAGCTCGCCCAAGCCAACATCGGCCTCTACGAATCGAACCGGCTCAAGAGTGAGTTCCTCGCCAACGTGAGCCACGAGCTTCGCACGCCGCTGAATTCGATCATCGGCTTCGCCGAACTGTTAGACGAGATCGCCAAGTCCGACACCGCGGCCGATCCGAAGCGTCTCCGCTACATCGCCAACATCCTCCGAAGCGGTCGTTCGCTCCTGGACATGATCAACGAGCTGCTGCAGATGGCCAAGATCGAGGCCGGTCGTGTCGAGCTGACCATTGCCCCGACCAGCGTCAGTGACTTGATTGAGGGCCTCATGACGGTGATGCGGCCCCAATCGGAAGCCAGGCGAATCTCGCTCCTGGTCCGGGTCGAGCCCGAACTCCCGACGGTGGACACGGATGCCGGCAAGGTCCAACAGATCCTCTACAACTTCCTCTCCAACGCGATCAAGTTCTCGCCCGAGGGAAGCACGGTGACGGTCTTCGCCGGCCGTAGCGTTCGCGGTGACGGGACGCCGGGCCTTCGGATTGGCGTGATCGACGAGGGGCCGGGCATTCCCGAAGACATGCAGGACACGATCTTCGAGAAGTTCCGCCAGGTCGACGCGAGCCACACCCGCCAGCACTCGGGTACGGGGCTCGGATTGGCGATCTGCCGGGAGTTGGCCGAGATCTTGGGGGCGACCGTCGCCGTTGTCTCCAAGCCCGGTAAGGGTGCGACGTTCAGCGTCGAACTTCCGATGGCGTGGAGGGCGAAGGAACTGCCTCCGCTGATGCCTGTCTGACCGCTGGATGTACCGATTCCCGCTAATCGCCCGAGGCAAGTCGGTACGCTACGAACCCCATGTCGCAGCCCGATGCTGCCTCGAAAGCCGTTCCTCCCAACTCCCCGTCCAAGGGGCGGGAGTTGTCGACTGGAGCGGCGACAGGCGAGCCCACAGACGGGGAACTCATTCGCCTCTGTCGCCAAGGTGACCAGGCGGCATGGTCTCGACTGATTCAGCGCTATGAGCGACTCGTGTATTCGGTTCCGCGACGACTGGGAGTCTCACCAGAGCTGGTCGAAGAGACCTTCCAGGAGGTGTGGGTCGTTCTCGTGCGGCGACTCTCGTCGCTTCAGCACGAGCAAGCCCTTCCGCAGTGGCTCATCACCACAGCCCGACGGATTGCCTTGCGGGCGGCCGCTCGAGCCCGATCTCGGGCCGGCTCGACGGAGGGGCTGCTCGACGCTCCGCAGCGTGCGTTGGTCGACCTGCCGGAAACGGATTTCGTCGAACGCGCCGAGCGAGGTCGTCAGGTCGCGGACGCGCTTGATCGACTCGATCCGGCGTGTCGGGACCTACTGATGGCCATCGCTCGCGAGGGCCAGTCCTCCTATGCCGAACTCTCGAAGTCGCTTGGCATGCCCATTGGGAGTATCGGACCGAAGCGTGCCCGCTGTCTGGAGCGGCTGTCCCAACTGCTGCCCCCGTCGCTTCGGGCCGATCTGGGATCCAATTGCGGAGGGACCGGTTCCGCCACCGAGTCGGGTGGTCCATGTACTTCCAATGTCTAGCCGACGAGGTATGGGTTGCCGCAAAACCACCCCATGCCGCACCGTCCGCCGTTTGCACATGCGAAATGAGACCTTTCCGTATCAGGGGAAGCCTTGCCGCGACCTTACCAACGGCGTGCGGCAATTGCCGCAGCCCGTTCCTCCTCCTCGACTGTTACCCCACGGTTGACCTATGCACCCCGAATCAAGTCATCCCGACGAGCCGTCCAACCCCTCCTGTGGGGACACGTCGGGCGCGGCCGAGCGGCCCTTCGACGTCGCCGTGCGGGCCGCGTTCGGCGAGCCGACTGGGTCGGTCACACCAGACGCGTCCACTGTGGGCGCCCTTCGAGAGTTGATCGTCCTTCTCCGCGAGGCGCCCATGGAGCGGCCGTCCAATGCAATGCGAGCCCGAGCCGAGCGATTGCTGGCGGATCGGGTCGACCTGCGGGCCTTGGTCCGTCGTTGGCTGGACGCCGCTCGACAGGTTGCGATGGACTTGGTGCAGCCAGGCGTTGCGGGCGGGGCGGACGGCATGGTCCCCAGCCTTGCGGGATTCCGCGGCGCTGCGGCCCCGATTCAAACCTACCGGGGTTTGACCACGGAAGATGGGCATCGGTCTGACGCGAACGAGGCATGGCTTGACCTGCAGGTCGAGCAACTCTCGACCGGCGTTCGTCTTCGCGGGCAAGTCACGTGCGACGGGGAAGCCGAGGCAGCCGTTGCCCACCTGATCGACGCTTCCACCGGAGAGGTCGTGGCAAGCGAGGCGATCGCGGACGACGGCACCTTCACCATCACGGCTGATTGCCGTGAGGCGACCCTCGCCATCGAGTTGGTGGCCGGCGAGGCCGCCCTGGTGGTGCGAGGTCTTGTCCTTCGGACCTGAGTTCTGACGATCGGGTGTTACCGCCCGCATGACGACCGCGCAAACGACTCCCACCCCCGACGAGATACTCTCCTCGCTCGCAGGCGAGGAGGACGTTCTCGCATGCGCCACGCGGTGGTGTGGGGCTGACCTCGGATCTCTCTCGCTTGCTTTGGAGTCAGCCGCCGAGACCCTTCATCGCGGGGCGATGCGCGACGTCGCTCACGCGACGCGATCCGCCCTCCGCTTGGTAGCCTTGAGCGATGCGGTGGGAGACCACGCCGGCCGACTCGCGAGTCGGCTCGCTTCGGGCATCTCGCAGTCTTACGGGAATGCCTTCGAGACGGCCTTGGCGACCTTTGCCGAGGCAGACGCGCTTGGCGAGCGCTTTGACGATCGCGAGTCGGAAAATCAGCGTCGTTCTCGCATTCTCTTGGCTCGCATCGGTCTGGCTCGCGTGCACGCGCTCGCTCGGCTTGGGCGTCTCGACGACGCCGCAGCTTCTGGGGAGGCCGCCATTGTCTCACTGGAATCGATGGGTGCCAGCGAGCTTGCTGCCCGCGGGCACGCCAACCTCGGCGTGTTGGAACGGATGCGTCAGCGCCCCGAACGGGCCATCGAGCGTTTCAGGGCCGCTCTTGCCACGTGGGGAGCTGACCCGGTGGCGCGAGCCCAACTCACCAGCAACCTGGCCGAGGCCCTCCTGGATCTGGATCGCTTCGTCGAGGCGGAACAGGCGTTTCGAACTTCCCTCGCGGCGCTCGAGGCCGCCAACGTCACCCACGCCGCTGCGATCGTCGAAGGGAATCTCGCTGACCTCCTCAGCCGGCAGGGCCGACTCAGCGAAGCACTGGAGCACTACGAGCGGGTGCGCCGCCGATACCTGTCGATCGATGCTCGCGGTGACGCCGCCCGACTGCAGGCCGAGGAGGCCGATGCCTTCGCCCGCACGGGCCTCATCGGTGAGGCCGTCGCGGAGTACCACGGGGCGCTCGTTGAACTGGAACGTTGTGGCCTGCGGCTGGAGGCCTTTCGGGCCCGCCTTGGCCTCGCCCGTGCCCTCGGACGCCTGGCGCGCTTCGACGAAGCCGCCCGCGTGCTCGAAGTGCTTGACTTGACCAAAGACCAGCCCGGCGCCGCGGTCGGCCCAATTCACGACGGTGTGCTTCACACGGTGCAAGGCGAACTTGCCCTGGCAACGGGCGATGCGTTGCGCGCCCAATCCGAATTGTCGAAGGCCATTCCTCTCCTCGTGTCGCGACCGACGGAGCAGGCCGTCGCCCGAGCTCGGCTCGCGACCGCACGTCGGGAGCTTGGCGAGGTCAGCTCCGCAAGGGCCCTGATCGGTGAGTCGCTCGAAGTGGCACGAAGTCACCTCCTACGACCGCTCGAAGCGGATCTTCTTCATGAGTTGGCGCGGTGTGCTCGCTCCGACGGTGACGAGGAAGCGGCCATGAGCGCCTTGAGGTCCTCCGTCGACACGCTCGAACGGGTTCGCGGCACGCTTCAGGCGTCGCGGCTGCGAAGTGCTTTCGTTGCCGAGAACACCTCTGCCGCAAGTGAATTGCTGCTCGCGTTGGTACGACGAGGCGATCCGAACTCCTTGCGCGAGGCGCTCCGGGTGTCGGAAGGCGTGCGAAGTCGAGGGCTCCTTGACGCGATCGCCGGCGCTGTCCCCATCGACGTCAACATCGAAGGCGATTCCGAGGGCGGGGCCGAATCAGGGGACCTTCTCCGCGAGGCGGCCACCATTCGGCATGAGGCCAACGTCCTTTTCAGCCGCCTCGATCGACAGCCTGAGGTGGCAAAGAACGAGGAGTGGCGCCAGGCCGTCTTGTCGATCGAGTCAAGGCAGCGACTGGTGGAGTCGCGTTTAGGGGCGCGAGAGCGGTTGCGCGGCTCCGTCGCCTCAACGCCAAGCCACGAGGAGATCGAACGCGTCATCGCCTCGCCGACGGCCCATCTGGTCACCTGCGTCGCTGGCTCGCGGTTGGTCGCCATCGTGACGGTGGGGGGGACGATCCGGGGTGCGGATCTCGGTGAGGCAGTGGAGATTGCCGAGCGCGTAGAGCGATTCCGATTCCAGGTGCATCGCTCGCTCATGAGCGCTGGTGCGCGGGCGAAGCGGATTGAGCAGGACTTGCTTGCCGCACTCGGAGCGATCGCCGATCTGGTGGTCGCGCCTTTCGCGGATTTGCTTACATCGGCGCACGCGGTGCAGGTTGTGCCCGCAGGACCACTGCATGCCGTGCCGCTTGGGCTTCTGCCGATAGGAGGAGATGCCCTGATCGCGTCGCGGCCGGTGGTGTCGGTTCCAAGCATTGGGCTGGAGTTGGCCCTTGCGACTCACACTCGCCGGGGCCGCGCCACCGGTGGTCGCGTGGTGGTGGGTGTGGCCGATGCTGCCGCGCCGTCCATCGCCACCGAGGCGAAGGCCATCGCGGGCCTTGTGGGAACGGAGCGACTCCTTCTCGGAGAGGAAGCGACCTGCCAACGGGTGAGGGAGGCGAGCCAGCATGCGGCTATCCTGCACTGCGCGAGTCACGGACGTTTCGTCGCTGAAAGCCCGCTGCGGTCGGGAATTCGCCTCGGCGATGGCTGGGTCACCGTGACGGACCTCTTCCGCTGGCACATTCCCAGAACGATCGTCGTTGTCAGCGGCTGTGATACCGGACGGGTTGCAGTCGAAGGTGGCGACGAATTGAGCGGCCTACAGCGAGGATTCTTTGCAGCTGGCGCGTCTGGGCTTGTCTTGAGCGCCTGGCTCGCGCACGATGAAGCGACGCTGGATCTGATGTTGTCGTTTCACCAGCGTTTGGGAACCCCGGAACGATTGGGGGGCACCGACGCCTCGTGCGGCAGCGCCCTGCGCGACGCGATGATGGAAACGAGGCGCGAGCGCCCTCGGCTGGTCGAGTGGGGTGCATTTAGCGCTTATGGCAGGGTCGACGCCTGAGTGACGGAACGAAGGGGACTGACAAACGAACTGGAACCGAATATGAAGATATCCCATCGCCTCGCCAGCCTCCCTCTCCTCTCGATTCTCACGATCCAGGTTGCGACAGGACTGGTGTCGAGCAGGGCTATTGCGGACAACGGTGGCGGCGGAAGCGGCAACCCTTGCTTGCCCGGCGATGCCGTTCCTGACCAGGTGGTGCTGGAGTTGATGGACAACGCCTCGATCGACGAGGTGATGGCCATCGTGACTCCGCTCTTTCCGGGAGTCGAAGTCGCATTCGCCTTTCCCGAGGAAGACCTCTATCTTCTGAGCGCCCCCGATCCGATCTGCGAGAAGCAATTGGTCTTGACGCTGATGGCTTTGCCTGGCGTCGAAGAGGCCGAATACAACGAGACCGGCGAAAGCGTCGAGGGCCAGACCCAGAGCTTCTTCTTCGCGTCGAGCCAGTCGCAGTTCGATGGTCAGTACCTCTGGCCGACAATCCGATTGACCGACGCCCAGACCGAGACGCTCGGCGAGGGCATCGTCATTGCCATCATTGACTCGGGACTGAGCGCAAGCCATCCGATCTTCGCCAACACGACCATCCTGCCGGGTGTCGACTTCATCAACGACGGCATGGGCTTTGACGACCTGGGTAACGGTGAGGACGACGACGGCGACGGCGCGATCGACGAACTCGCCGGACACGGAACCTATCTTGCGGGACTGATCACCAAGATCGCCCCCGCGGCCTCGATTCTCCCGTTGCGGGCGATTGATACCGACGGTCGCGGCACGGCCTTCGCCATTGCCGGCGCCTTGGTCGAGGCCCACCAACGTGGTGCCCACATCATCAACCTGAGCTTCAGCAATGGCGAAGACATCGGCGTGCTGGAGCCGATCCTCGATGCGATCGTCAGTGACGACGTCATGGTGGTTGTTTCGGCAGGCAACGGCGGCCAAGAGAGCAACGGCACCTTCCCCGCCAAGATGGGGCCGGTTTGTGCCGTGGCGGCAACCGATGCATATGACGTGAAGGCGCCATTCTCCAACTCGGGGCCGTATGTCTCGCTTTGCGCTCCGGGCGTCGGCATCGTGAGCGCATTTCCAGGCGGCGGATACGTCATCGCCGATGGCACCAGTGCCGCGGCCGCGATCATCAGCGGGACGGCAGCCTTGGTCATGAGCAAAGATCAATGCAATGGCGATGTCGCCCATATCACCGTCGAGGAGACGGCCATTCCGATCAGCAAGAAGAACCCGAAGGCAGGAGCAGCCCTCGGTGCCGGACGAGTCGACGCAGCAGGTGCGGTCGATGCGATCCCGATGCCGGGCGATTTCGACCATGACCGGCGGATTGACATGGACGATCTCTCGGTTCTCCTTGGCGCATGGGGGACGCCGGTGGCCGACCTGAATGGGGATGGCACGACCAACGCCATCGACCTGAGCATCCTGATTGGTAGCTGGACCGGTTGATGCGACCAGCGTCGAATTGGTGAGTTTCCCGTATTCACTGGGTCGCGCGCGGTACCTGAATGGTCGGCACCACGGGGTGCCCCAGGAGTCACCGATGCGCGGAACCAGAGGTATTGCGGCAGCCAGCTTCGTCATGGGGCTCGCTACCCCGATGTACGCGGAAGGGTGGACGGCGCTGCCCTCGATGCCAGGTGCCAAGCACCATGCGGTAGGCGTTCAGGTGGCCGGAACCCTGTATGTCATCGGCGGGCCGCCGTGGGTGAACCGGGGCGATGAGGACGCCTCCGTCTTCCGCTTCTCTGAAGGTCTGTGGACGACCGCCGAACCAATCGATGGCGAGGGACCCGTCCTGGGCCTCGGCGGGGGACTCGACGGGCTGAACCGGATCGTCGTCTTTGGAGGCATCAACTCCGACAATGGCGATGCTGCCTCGGGCAAGGTCTATGACCCGAACCAGGGGGCCCAGGGTTCGATCGCCGATCGTCATGACCTGGCGCCACACCTGCACTTTGCAGTGGCCCGCGATGCCCAGGGGCGGCTCTACTCCATCGGGGGCGGAGCCGGACCGCTGGGGGCCAACACGGGATTCGTCGAGCGTTACAACGCAACGACCGACGCCTGGCAACAGGTGGCAAGCGTTCCCGTGGCGCTTGCTGACGCGTGTGCCTGTTCCGACGGCGCCGGACACATCCTGGTCTTCGGTGGCTACAACGCCAACGGCACGGCCCGCAGCGCCGACGTCTGGCGCTTCGACGTAGCGCTGGGCACCTGGAACAACACGCTCGTGCCGGACATGCCGGTGGCGCTGACCAACGCCGCCGCGGTCCTCGGGAACGACCAGCGCATCTACGTCCTGGGCGGTGAGAGCGGAGCGATTCCGGGCGGCACGGTCCTGAGTTCGGCGTATGTCCTCAACCTGATCGACAACACTTGGTCCGCTGCGCCGGCGATGTCGGTTCCGCGCCGCGATGCGGCTGCGATGCTTGCCAGTGACGACCACATCGTCATCGCCGGCGGCACGAGCACTGGCGGTACGGAACTCTCGAGCGCCGAGAAGCTCTACGCGCCGACCTGCCCGACGTTTCTCACTCAATCGCCATCGGCGCAGCCGTGGCTTGGACAGACGATCTCGATCAGCGCGAGCGTCGGCGGCGGCACACCGATGACGTTCCAGTGGAATCGCGACGGCGTTCCGCTCGAAGACGGCCCGACCGGCAGTGGCAGCACCGTGAGCGGCTCGGCCACACCGACGCTCACCATCGTGAGTTTCGGCCCTTCCGACGTCGGGAGCTACCGTTTGGACGCGACCAACGGGTGCGGATCGTCCTTGAGTCCCGTCATCGCCCTTTCACTTCGGGTGCCGCCGCCGATTCCCGCGCATTGGACCGTGACGAACCTGCACCCCGCTTGGGCCGAGGCGTCCGGCGCGACGTGCGTCTCCAACGGTCGACAGGGCGGGTACGGCATCATGGATGTTGCCAGCTACAACAACCTCCAGCAGCCGGTTCTCTGGGAAGGGACCGCGGGTTCGGCGCTCAACATCACGCCCGGAGGGAGTGTGGGCGGCGCGGTCCTTGACATGGAGGGCGACACCGCCGTTGGTTCGTGGTGGTGGCCGTTCCAGTGCTACGTGAGCGGCCAGTGGTACACCTGCTACTACTGGCAGGCCTGCCGTTGGACCGGGATCGACACGCCGCTGTCGATGGTCCATGACCAACTTCAGATCAGCGGCAACGACGTCGGGTCCGCGAGCGTGGTGCACGATGGCGTCATCGGCGGGTCCCAGACTCCGGAGGAGGGGCTCCCAGGCTCCTTTGGCGCGGTCTGGACCGCCCCGAACTTCTGGGGCACTGCCCTCTCTGCCCCAAACACCTCCGCGAGCTTCGTGGGCGGCGTGGATGGGGGCGACTACTTTGGCTCGATCCAGACGCCCTATCCAGGGCCGACCAACCACGCAGCACGCTTTCCCAACGGAAGCACGAGCGCTTGGATGGACCTGCATCCGGCGGGGTTCGCCGCAAGTGCCATCAGCGATGCGGATGAGGGACAGCAAGTCGGCACGACGGGCTGGTACAACGATTCGAAGGCCGCGGTGTGGTACGGAACCGCCGTCAGCCATCTCTCCCTTCATCCGGCCGGCGCCACGCGAAGCGGACTGGCCGCCTGCATGGCTGGCGTGCAGGGCGGATTCGCGACCATCGGCGGCATCGAACGGGCGACGCTCTGGAACGGCACCGCCGCCAGCGCCGTCGACCTGCACGAATTCCTGCCGGGGAACTTCACCGCCAGTTCGCTGGCGGATCTTGAGGTCCTCGCGGATGGTTCGATGGTCGTGGTCGGTTCGGCCTACAACACCACCACGGCCCGCTGGGAAGCGGTCATGTGGACCAGCGGCATGGACGAAGTGTTAGGCGACCTGGACGGCGACGGCGACGTGGACGGTGCCGACCTGGCCGTGTTGCTGGGGGCGTGGGGAACGGCCGATCGGGCCGCGGACCTGAACGCCGACGGCAGCGTGAACGGCGCTGACCTTGCGATCCTTCTCGGGGCGTGGATGTAGCCGCCCCCTACCGAACGTCATTGGCGGGGCGGATGTGGAGGAGACATCCGCTCCGCCGGTGATGATGCCTGATGAGAGCGACGCTTACGGATTGAGCCGCGTGGCGTTCCAGCCCGGGCCGACGCGCGTCCAGCGGGCGCGGTCGTGGAGTCGTCCGCTTCCCCCTTGCCAGAGCTCTAACGATTCGATCATGACGCGGAAGCCGCCCCAGTGAGGAGGCCTTGGGATCTCCGGAGCCATCGACGGCATCGCCAGGTGGTGGAGGCCGACTCCGAAGCGGCGCATCGTCTCGCGGATCTGCGAGACGAGGTCACCGCGGGCGGCCAATGGCTGGCTCTGGTGGCTCGCCCACGCGCCGAGACGAGAGAGGAGGGCCCGCGAACGGAAGTACTCGTCGCTTTCGGCGTCGCTCGCCCGTTCGACGCGACCTTCGACCCGGGCCTGTCGTTCGGCGTGGTCCCAATGGAAGACCGTCGCGACCTGCGGGTTGTCGAGAAGCTCCTGGCCCTTGCGGCTCTCGTAGTTAGTGAAGAAGACGATCGAACCGCCGACGACATCGACCGACTTGCACAGGACAACCCGTGCGGACGGGCGGGCCTCGCGGGTTGCGGTCGCAAGGATCATCGCGTTGGGATTCGGCTCAGCCTTCTTGCGCACGGCCTCGTCGAACCACTGGGCGAAGAGTGGCATCGGGTCGAGGGGGAGGGGCTCGGGCAGACCGAGCCGCGAACGTAGTTCTTCAAGCGGATCCAGGAGTGACATGGGGCGTGTTCGGCGTCAGGAGTCATGAAGGATGTCGGCGATGGCGGCGTCGGCGCCGCGGACCTTGCGTCGGGCGATCGCGGCGTCGATGCGTTCGAGTCCGGCGAAGGCCTCGCGGTGGCGAGCGAGAAAGAGAAGAACGGCCTCGGCGACGCGGGACGGGGGAATGGCGCCGTCAGGGGACCAGAGCTGATAGTCAGCCCAACTGAGGACCAGCACGCTTCGCTCAAGCGACCCCGAGCCGGTCAGTACCTGGGCGTCATACTCCCAGGCCTGCGGGATCTCGCGCTCGCCGAGGATCTCCACCGCAATCGGCGCCTCACGGCGTCGGCCGATCTCGGACGCGCGGTCCTGGCCGTCCTCGGGCGATGGAACTCTCGAACCGTCGGGCATGCACCCGAGCGTAGCAGATCGACGCTGTCTGCAGCCGACACGCCCGCTCGGGGTAGGATGCGGTTCCCCTCTGCGCCGCCACATGCACTTCCTGTTCGAGATCATCCGCCTGGGTCTGAAGAACCTTCGGCTGCACAAGCTGCGGTCGACCCTGACCAGCCTTGGCATCATCCTTGGCGTGGCAGCTGTCATCGTGGTCACCGCGATCGGCGAGGGCAACAAGCGGGCGGCCCTCCGTGACATTCAGGCCCTCGGGGCGACCAACGTCATCGTGCGGTCGATGAAGCCGCCGGACGCAAACTCCAACAACACCCAGCGGTCGATGATCGTCTCCTACGGCATCCAGTTCCAGGATCGCCGGCGGATCATGGACTCGCTTCCCGATGCGATTGCGATCGTTCCGCTCAAGTCCGTCGGCAGCGAGATCAGCGTCGGCGCCAACCGCGTGCAGAGCCAGGCCTTCGGCGTCTCAAGCGAACTGTTAGAGGTCGCCCGACTGCGGCTGGAGCCGCGCGGCCGCTACATCAGTGACGAGGACATCAACGCCCGGGCGCCGGTCTGCGTCATCGGAAGCGAGGTCGCGAAACAGCTCTTCCGGCTGGACGACCCGCTTGGGGCCGACATCCGCATTGACTCCCAGGTGTTCCGGGTGATCGGGGTCCTTCGCCCGGTCGGGCTGGCGGGCGGATCGGGTTCGGCCCTGGTCGGCCGCGACCTGAACAAGGACGTTCACATCCCGCTCACCACGGCCGAGAGCCAGTTCGGGAACGTCGTCATGCGCCGGACCGCGGGTTCCTTCTCGGGCGAGGAGATCGAGCTCTCGGAGATCTACGTCGTCGCCCCCAATACCGACACGGTCCTGAACGTGGCCGAACGGGTGAAGCGGATCATGGAGGTCGGCCATCCGAAACTGACCGACGTGCAGGTCATCGTGCCGTGGGAGCTTCTCGAGAACGCGAAGAAGGCCCTCATGACCTGGAACGTCATGCTCATCGCCATCGCGGCGATTTCGCTTCTCGTCGGTGGCATCGGCATCATGAACATCATGCTGGCGACGGTGACGGAGCGAACCCGCGAGATCGGCATTCGACGGGCTCTCGGGGCGACCCGCAAGCACATCATTCTCCAGTTCCTCGTCGAGACCGGTACCTTGGCCGCGGTCGGCGGCGTGTTGGGCATCGTGTTAGGGGTGAGCGTCTCGTTAGGTCTCGGTAGGGCGATCCCGGCCCTCCTGAAGCTCGGTTGGTTCCGGGAAATGGCCACCAGCCGGCTGGTGCTCGAGCCGCAGGTGACGACCTGGTCGATCGTGGTCAGTTTCCTGGTCGCCGCCGGCGTGGGCCTTGTCTTCGGCATCTACCCCGCGATCATCGCCAGCCGCAAGGATCCGATCGTCGCGCTGCGCCACGACTGAGTTCGCATCGACCGGTTTTCGGGCCGACCGATTCGCCGCGGGCGGTCGAGCCGATATCCTCACGGCACGATGTCCGCGATCCCGTTCGCCCGTACCGCCCTCCGCGCGGCTTCTCGTCCGACCCTCCTTTTCGGCTGCATCGCGTCAACCCTGCTGACTTGGGGAGCCGCGTCGGCCGGCGCCGAGGACCTCTTCCTTCCAGTCGATCGGGAGGACATGACCGCCGCCATCCGTCAGTGCGATCCCGCCGGCAGTCGGCGCATCCGGGTCCGGCTCGACGGGATCATCGATGAGATGAAGGCCGCGCTCTTGGCAGCGCAGGACGAAAAAATCAACCCGAAGAAGCGGGAGAAGCGCAAGCCCGGGAAGGGCGATGACCGCGGCAAGGGGGGAAGCGATTCGCTCCTCAGTGCCGACCTGCAGGCTCGCCTCACCTCCGCGGTAGCCGCCTGGCGATTGACCCAGGTCGCCCGAGATCTCTCGCCGAAGGAAGGATCGGCCTTCTGGAAGGCCCTCGAGCAGAGTCCGACCTTCGCTCACACGCTGGCCATGACCGTCGATCCGGAACGGGACACGCTCTCCGGCGTCTGGCAACTCGCGACCGAGATCGTCGCGACCGACGCGGCCATGGTTGATCGTCACCCGGAGTTGGCCGCGGCCATCTGCGTGGTCTACGACACCGGCAACGTCTCGCTGACCGTGAATGAAAATCGCGGTCGTTCTCCCGAGCCCGACTTGGTCTGGAAGTGGTACACGTCCAAGGCCGATTCGATGCGCTTCGGAATCGATCTCGCACCGGAGCTTCTCACGCTGATCGTGGACGTCCCCGCCGGCATCGATGAGATCGGTTGGGCGCACAAGAACTTCGGCGGAGCGAAGGAGATCGGCCCGCTCTACCAACAGATCGAATACGACTTCGAGTCGCTCAAGGGGAAGCCCAAGAAGTCCAACGTCGCCGGTTGGAACCTGCCCAACATCCTCAAGCATGGCGGCATCTGCGCCGACCAGGCCTACTTCACCACCACCGTCGCGAAGAGCCTCGGCATTCCCGCGGTCTACACGATCGGACAGGACTCGACGACCGGACACGCCTGGGCCGGCTTCGTTCGGATGGACGGCAAGAAGCCAGTGTGGGACGTCTCGGGGCGCTACGACTCCTACAAGGGCGTCACCGGTGTCTACCGGAATCCGCAGACTGGTCAGGCCCAGAACGACGCCGTGCTGGCGATGCTCGTTCAGTGGGGGCTCGAGCCAAAGGCCGAGCGCATCGCTTCATCCATCTTGCGGGTGGCGGATGAGCGTATCGAGACACGGGTTCGCGACTCGGAGCGCAACGCGAAGCTGAAGGTCGAGGACAAGGACATCGAGATCCTGAGCTCCTCCGACATCGAGGCTCTCCGTGAACTGCGCGAGGCCCTCATCACCGCGTCGCTGCGGCGCTGTCCGACCGATGTGCGTTCGTGGTTCCAGCTTCGCGACCTCGGTGCGAGCGGCGGACTGGAGCTGAGTGAAATGGAACTCTGGTTCGGGCGCATCACCGACCTTTGCGGCGAGAAGTATCCGGAGATGGTGCTTGAGGTCAGCGCCCCGCTGATCAAGTCGCTCAAGGAGACGACGGATCAGCACAAGCTATGGTTGAGCCTGGCTGACTACCTGTCGAAGCGGGCCGACCTTGCCTCTCAGGCCCTGATCGCTGACGGCGCGATGTGGGAGAAGGCCAGCGACGACGAGCGGGCGGCGAAGGCGTACGGCCTCGTGCTGAAGCGTTATCCCGATGCAGGACCGCCGACCGAGGCGGCACTGGCGAAGCTCGCCTCGATGCTCGAGCGGCGCGACGAGCCGCGCAGCCTGGCGGCTCTCTACGAATCGGTCTTCACGCGGATGACCCCGCCGAAGGACATGGCGAAACTCTTCGGCAAGAACAGCTCGTGGTATCGCGTCGGGAAGAAGTACGTGCAAGCCCTGCGGGGGATCGGGAAGAAGGGCGAGGCCAACGCCCTCAACGATCGGATCGAGGCCCACGTCGACGACAAGTGACGGGACGACAAGCTGGTGCCAACGTGCGCTCACACGCCCGGCGAGCCTGCTCGCTTCGACCAGATCTCGACTGCGCCCGCTCCCCAATCGATCCATCCTGGAAGCGTCGCCTTGGCGACGTAGTCGTGTCGACCTAACGATTCGCGCACTGCTTGGGGAAGTGTCGTCGGATAGAGCACGACGATGGCGCTCGGCGCCGATCCCGCGCGCGGGCCGCTGAGGCCTTCCTCCAGTCGCGAGCCGCGATCGCCATAGTCGACCAGTTCGACGCCTTGCACCAGCCCGTAATAGGCGAGCGGGTTGTCGACCAGGCCGATCACGCCCACCGGTCGTTTCGGTCCGGCCTCGGCACTGGCGAGCGAGAGGGCCTCGCGAAGGGGTTGGCGCGGCGGAAGGGTGAGAATGCTCGCCGCAGCGATCGCACCCAAGAAAGCGATCGCCACGCCTCCGGCCGGTTGTCGAATGCGGCTGAGCCGCTCGCACCCCAAGGCGATGAGCATGGCAATCGCCGGGAGCGTAAAGAGGAGAAATCGGGCGTAGAGCCAGGAGTTTGCCGCCGCGGCCAAGGCAAAAGCGATCGGGAGCCCGAGCAGACCCGCGATCGCAAGGCGAGCGAACTCCGGCGAGCGGCGGAGGTTGGTCAGGCCCAGGCACACCAGAAGCAGTCCGGGAGCCGCCGCCCACCAGACCCACGCACCACCGAGTCCAAGGAGAGCGTGCCACGTTTCGGGCCCGACGAGTGAGGGGACACCCGCGGAGTGGGCCCCGAACTGGGCACGCCGCGCGGCCAGGTCAGGCAGCACGGGAGCGTAGAGGAGGAGCGTCACCACCGCTGCGTTGAGGAGAGCGACGAGTCCGGCGCTCGCCCGGCGATCACGCGAGCGAAGGGCGTCGAATGCCCACGCGGCGCCGAGACCCAAGGCGAAGCAGACAGTCACCAGATGGGCCCACACCGCACAGGCGATGGCAATCGAGAAGAGGGTCCACGCCGATGCGGAGCCGCACCGGCGCCCTCGCGCCGCTCCCCAGAGGGCCAGCGCGACAAGGCCGATCGCGATCGCATAGCCGCGGGCATCGGTTCCGGCCAGCACCTGAAGTGGCATCACCGCCATCGCAAAGGCGGCGAAGAGGGCGGTTCGCTCGTGCGTCACCTCGCGCGCCGCTCCCCACACGAAGACGATCGCCAGGATCGACGCGAGAAGGGCCGGCACGCGGAGCGTGAACTCATCGGCGCCAAGGAGTGCCGTCGACGCCCAGATCAAGAGCTGGGAGAGGATGTGATTCGCCTGCGAATAGTAGTTGCCCACCACCGCGCCGGGACCCTGAAGGCTGTAGCCGGCGAAGGCGACGATCTCGTCATACCAGAGGCTCTGTCCCAGGAGCGGGGCTCGAAGCATCACGCCGAGGGCCACGATGCCGATGAGGCCGACCACCTCGGGGCGCTGCATCGGCGGCCGTGTTTCGCTCGTTGTCGCTGGCCGGGCGAGCGCCGCGGTGGCAGCGCCAAGCGCGAGCCAGATCCACGGAAGAACAATGAGGGCCAAGCGAAGCCACTCGGCGCCGGCGATGGTGGTCGCGGGAATCGCTCCGTTGGGGCCAAGTCGCGTCGGGTGGGCCATCCACGCTGCCAACGACGACGGAGTCAAGAGGACGCCGAGAAGGCTCACGCCAGCAGCCGCGGCCATCGCTCCGGAGGCCCATGGCGAGAAGCGGAAGCGGCGCGGCTCACTCACGGAAGGTCCCTTTCATGATGCGAATGGAACACCTCGCCTAAACGGCTGCCCTCACCGCCCTGGGGCGTGTCGATGGACCCGGCGCTGGCTCGCACGGCAAGGGTGCCGATGGTGAGTGGGGTGTGTTCATGGACATCGGCATGCAGGCTGACGAAGCGGGTCACCGCGACGAATCGGAGGAGCGTCGAGGCTGCGAACACCGTCGCGTACCCCATCCAAGTTTCCTCGCCGTGGAGGATCGCAGCGCCGACCAGCGATCCCGAGAGCATGGAGAGGGAGTTGAGAAGGTAATACCACGTCATGACGCTGGTGCGTTCGACGGTCGGTATCGTCTCCAACAGGAGAAGGAAGAGAGCCAGTTCGTACGCGCCCCAGATCGCTCCTGCGGCGAACTGCGTCGGGATGATCCAATAGGGCGAGGCCGAGACCATCCACACGAGGGCCAGCATCGAGATGCCGATGGCCGCCCCGATGAGGACGCGCTTCGCCCCATGCCGATCGGCAAGGCGGCCGGCCAAGGGAAGGGCGAGGCTCTTGCTGACGAAGGCAGCGGCGATCGCCACGGTGTATACGGTCGGACTGAAGTCGAGTGCCTTCAGCATGAAGGGGTTGAAGTAGGGTTGGCCGACTTGCACCGCGGCCTGAAAGAGGATCATCGCGAGAATGATGCGGCCGTATTCGGTGCGGGCCCGAAGTATGGTTGTGAGCGACGTGTGCCGGTGGGCGTGCGGCGGCGTCTCCGGATTGCCTTGCGCCGCAAGGTAGAGAAGCGAGAGGAAACGGCTTGCAGCGGCGAGGCCGAACGCGGCAGCAAAACCGACGAGCGGATGGCCATAGCGGTCGCCCGCGCCGATCAGGCTTCCCCCGGCAATGAGGCCGACGAGCGTCGCGAACTGGCAGAGTCGGTTGCGCTTGCTGAAGTAGCGGGCCCGAAGCCGCGCGGGGAAGATCTCTCCCACCCAAGTGTTCCAGACGCTTGCCGCCGCGAGCGCGCCGGCCCAGTAGAGACTCGCGCACGTGAAAACGGTCCAAGCGGGCATCCGGCCGATCACCGCTCCGACCATCAAGAGGACAAGGCTCATCGCTTGCAGTGCCGCGCACACCATGACCCATCGGCGCGGCGTGCCGATCAGGCGCGAGCCGTAAGGTGCAGCGAGTTGGGCGACGCCTCCGGCAATCGGCGGCGCCGCGGCGATGAGTCCGCTGGTGACGCCAGAGAACCCAAGAGCGACCGCAAACTGGGCGAGGTAGGTCTCGCCCGTTCCGACCATGAAGGAGTAGGTGACGCCGTCGCCGGTGCAGGCGGAAAGGTCAGATCGCAGCCGTTGGCGCTGGGCGGAGCGTTCGAGCGGAGCGGGTGGAATCGGCTCGTTGCTCGAAGGGGCGGTGGTCGGCCGGGACACGGCCCGAATCGTACGGACTTGTGGCGCCGTTGCGGGCTTCTACGCATCTACGGAGCGACCGGCAACGGCTCGGGGTAGCCGCCGATGCCGCGATGGACAAAGTCCGGCGCCGAGACGATCAGATGGGCGCCCTGCCGGTAATAGTCCATGGACGCCCACTTACCTCGAACAAAGGGCGGACCGATGCCCGCGTCGAAGTTCCGGTCGCCGAGCGTCGATTGGTTCCGCTGTCCGTGGTTTCGCGAACCGGAGCTCGGTGAGAGCTTCGGCGGGGGACCCTTCGTTCCCTCGGTGCCATCGCCTTCCGGCTGCGGCTGCCATGCTTCGGGCTCGACTTGGTTGACGATGGCCTGCATGAGATCGGCTGCAAGCTCGACCGGGGCCTTGCGACGGTAGACCTCGGGGTCGGGCCCGAGCGTGAACTGCGGCCGGAAGGTCGGGTTGCGAGCGCCGGGCATCGAGAGATCAGGCGGGGCGATGTCGCCGGCTGGTACGTACGGGACATCGAAAACGAGCGTGGAGACGTCGTAGAGCTGGCTGCGTCGGGCGTTGGACCGGGAAAGGAATGTGCGCGATCCCACTTCGAGGATTCCTCGCCGCAATTGCCACGTCCCGTTCGTACCGCCTTGGTCGATGATCGCCTCGAGTGCTGCAAGGCCGTCGACGTTGGTGAGTTCAAGGAAGACTGGTGTGTCGTCCACGAACTCGATGTCAAACTTCATGGCCAAGTTCAGGCCCAGGGCGTCGCAGAGGGCCCGGATGCTCTCACCCACCTTCGTGTCGTCACAGGTCAGATCGACGCGACCATAGGTGAGGCGCCCCAAGGCGATTTGGTCCTGATCATCCTTCGGTGAGGCTGCCTCGCGAGTCTTCGTCCACTCCCGGAAGGCGACCTGCGGCACGCGCTTGCCGGTTGTCGACGGGGCGGGACTCTTGGCTTTCGCGGGGGTCGTGACGGCCGGTTCGGAAGCGGGCTTCGCTGTGGGCTGGGACGGCGGCTGGGACGGCAGTTGTGAAGTAAGACGAGGAGGTTCCGGCGTCGGGCTCGCGCCTGCCGCTCCGAGGAGCGGGATTCCTGCGAGGAGCGAACAGACAATCGCCAAACGAGAGGATCGCAGGCAAGGGGAACCGAGACCGCGCGTCAGCATGAGGATCTCCGAGGATCGCCACAGGTTGGCATGGTTCTACCAACGACAATCGCCGACGGAGGACCATCGGCGATCGTCGTCTTCAGTTCAATACGGCATTCACGGAGGTTTTTGCCGGCCATCCTCGAAGTGAACGGCACTTTGCGCAAAACCGGTGAGCCCAGAGCCCAAAGCCCAGAGCCCAGAGTTACTTGCTCTTGCCGCCTCCTGATCCGCTGCCCGGGGTGCTGGGAGTGGAGGGAGGATTGTTGATCGGGCTGCCGCCACCGGTCCCGCCACCCGTCCGTCCGCCGCCAGCGGCGCCGTTGACGCGGACGTTGCGGAAGCTGACGTTGTCGACCACCGAGAAGCCCGGGGTGAACGTCACATAGCGAGACTCAACGACTTGGGTGCGAACTGGGGCCGCCGCGAAGGGGTAGCCACCGAGCTGACGGTGGATCCAGTCCGGAGCTCGGACGACCAGAACGCCTTGGTAGTAGCGAATGCTCGCCCCGCCGTCGGCGTTGAGCCACGCCTCGGGCTCGATGGTCTCGGTGATGATGTCGATCAGCTCCTGAGCCTTTTCGCTCTCGGGCCGGCGCTCAGGGTCTTCCCCTTCATCACCGAAGATGTTGCCGCCGCCACCGCCGCTGCCGCCACCGCCACCGCTTCCGCCGCCACCGAATCCGCCGCCGCCACCACCACCACCGAAGCCACCACCGCCACCGCCGCCGCCCTGACCGCCGCCACCTTGGCCACCTTGATTGGCCTGCTGGATCGACTGGCTCAGGTTGAACTCAGGTGCGTTGCCGAAACGAGGGGCTTCGAAGAGGAGGTCCTTGATCGGGTACATCCGCAGCTCTTGGGCCGACGGCACGCTGAGGCGTTCCTTCGTACCCACCTCGATGAAGCTGTCGCGGATCTGCCAAGTGCAGGGCTCGTCAGTGCCGCACTGGTCGAGGATGAGTTCCAGCACCGCGAGGGCGGGCTTGCCTTCGGCCTTCAGCGTGATCTCGATTTCCGGATCGATGCCGTTGCCGGACTTGTCGGTGTTGTAGCGGGCGACGAGCGAAACGCCGAGAGCGTTGCCGACGTAGTTGATGGCGTCACGCGCCGGGGTCGCCTTGAAGTCGCAGGTGATGTCGGTGTAGAGAAGCGCGCCCAAGAGCGAGGCCTTCGTCGTGTTCTTCGACAGGGCGTCCTGCTTCTGGCGAGCGACGCCCTCGAGTCGGTCGGAGAGTGACTGGGCGTTGGCCGCCGCGCTTCCCCAGGGACCACACAGGAGCGTGAGGCAGATCAAGCCCATCGATGAACCCGTCATGAGAGTCGGACCACGCATGCGTTACCTCCAAAGTCGAGCTCGCATTCGAGCCATCGAGCGGTTCGGTTCCTTCGGGCAGATCCCCACAGAAGTCTACACTGGGGAATATACGGACGTTCTCGCGTGCACCAACACTTTTCTTCGCTGAATCATCGAGGAATGACGCGGATTGGGTGATTCGGAACGTCACGCTCGGCGCCCCGTCCAGCCCTCGGACACGACCGTTCGCATCGAGTTGTCGCTACTCATGTCGCGAGGGCGTCTCCGGCGTTTCAGGGACCGTTTCGCCGTCCTTGGCCGCGTGTTCTGGCTCACTCGAAGTCGTTGCTGCCTCTGGCACCGCCGCTGGCTTGGGAAGGGGAGCCCACAAGTCGGTCTGGAGGGCCGTCACATCAACCAGGACGGCCATGGCGTTGGCTGGAACTGATTGGTCCGAGTCCCACAGGGCCTCGCGCACGCCGCCTTCTACGCGCTTGGGGTTGCGAAAGAAGAGCGGCAGGTCGCCGGTCATGGTGAGTTCCTGCGAGAAGCGAAGGAGGGCCACCAACCGCTCCCGGAACGTGGCGATGGTCTGGATGTCCTCCGGGGTCTCTGCCGGCATGAAGCCCCCGTGAGCGAGCATGCCCGCCAAAGCGAGGCCGGGGCGCAGCGATTGGCTGGTGACGCCCGCCCGTCGTTCCCCGTTGAGCCGAAAGCCGCCCCGCAAGTCCGTCTCGCTGACCAGTTCGGAGAAGCCCGCCTGGACGAGCAGGAGAAGCCGCATCGCCGCGTGGGCTTCCGTGGTGTGGACCGAGGGCTCTCCGGTTGCCCGGGCGTAATGGGTATCCGAGAGGACCAGCCACGGGAGGATGGAAATGAACTGATCTCTGCTCGAGTCCCGGCTGGAGTCTTGCTTGGGTAGTCCCCACAGCGAGACGAGGAGCTTGCGAAGCTCTGCGGCGAGCACCATGCGCCGCTCCGTTCCCACGGTCATCGCCGCGGCCAGCGAGGCGAGCGCCCGTTCGTTGATGTTGTTGCCGCGCATCAGCCTTTCGGTGAGCTTCTCGCGAGCCAATCGAGCGGTCTCGAGCAGGTCCTCGGGCGGCGGCATGCCATCGGAATCAGGGGTCTGGATCAGCAGTTCGATCGCGCAGACGACCCCGGCCATCGCCGGCACGGTGTCGAGCGGGCGACTCTCGGTGGGTGTTGTTTCAATGAAATCCCGGAGCACGCGAAGCGAAAGCGCTCGGGCCTCGGCACGATCCGCATCCGTGAACGACGGCGACACGGCAACCGCTGCGGCGGCCCAAGCCACGAAGGCTTGATCCTGTGGGGGAGCGATGAGCGGCTCGTAGCTGTCGCGCACCGGCGAATAGTTGCCGAAGAGCCCGATCCCCTTGGGCATGGCTTCGTTGCCTTCCTCCGGCGGGAGGGCTCGACTGAAGCGGCGCAGAATGCCCATCGCGTGGGACACCACCGATGCCCGCGTCACTTCGCCATCGATCACCCGAGAGACGCCTCGGCCACGAGGTTGCGGCGGAGCTGTCGGTGAGGATTGGGCGAGTCGGAACGAGACGAATCGGAAAATGCCGATCGGCTCGATCCGGCTGAGCTCATCGAGGTCCTTCGGAGGCAGTCCTGACTCGCGCACCAGGCGTTCGATGGTCCCACGCGGCGAGCGGGCGGTGTTGCTGGCGATGAGGTGCGACGGAAAGGCGACATGCCAGGAAATCGAGCCGGGATAGCCGCGACGCAAGGCGATGCCGTCCAGGCCCCGGTCGATGCGGCTCGCGCAGTCGTCAAAGGTGCGGCCAAGGAGGGGCTCCGGTCGGCCCGCGAAGTCGATTTCGATCGAGAGACGCTGGCCAGAAGAGTCCCGCAAAACTGGATCAAGATTGCGGATGAGGTCGTCGCCCATGGCCTCGGCGATAGCTCGGGCCACCGCCCGTCGCAGCATGCGGTCGTCCCCGACACCGCCTGGCCAGTCCTCACCGCCACCGATCACCCGACCTTCGAATCGAAGCATGACGGCGATGCCGCGCACGCCCGGAAGCGAGATCGCTGACGCCTCGTCGGAGGTCGCTGGGGCTTTCATCATCGACACCCACTCGCGAGCGGCGAGGAAGGCATTCACGCACGATGAGACATCAGGCTCACGCGGCGTATCCATGGGCGGAGCGCTGAGACCACCGGAAGGGGGCCCCGGCTGTGCTGGTTGGCCCGCCGGGTCGTGCGGCTTCTCGGACGGCGGCGGTTCATGTTCCCCAGGTGGTGGGGCGTGCTGACCGTGGTCATCACCCAAGGCCATTGCGTGCGCCGCTTCTTCTGGGAGTGTGAACCCAGCGATGGTGCTTCCCAAGGCGCCCAAAGGGGGGAGGCACGCCACGCATGCGGTGAAAAGGCAACAGAGGGTGTCGCGTATGGGCATCGGGTGTCACCGACGGAAGGAGCGTGGCTTGGAAGCGACGGCTGAGAACCAGAAGCGTGAGGACCAATCAGAGCCCCCAAAGGCGGGCATAACGGTCTTTTTCGGTGTCTTGGGGCGTCTTGGGTGCGGTTTGCATGCCCCGCGTGCCCCGAAATCGGGGGTTCGCGAACGGGCGAGCGCTCGGGGCCGGCGCGCGGACCGGGGCATGGCACGGCCTTTGATCCTATCGAGACGTCCGCGTGTTGCGGGGCAAGACGTTCGCAACGCAGCCGCGGACTCCAACAGGAAAGGAAGGAAAGGCACCCATGGTTACCGCACTCGCTCTTCGGATGCTTGCCGTCGAGGATCGGACACGCCGGGTGCTTCTTCTTACGGCTCTCGCCTTTGCTGGCCTCTGCTGAATTTCAGGCCGACGCTCCTTCGTCGGCACACGGTCTTTCGGTGTGATGGATCACGCTTCGTCGTCGGCTGTCTTGCTCCACAACGAGTTGGTTCCCCATGTCTGGGATCAGCGGACGGCCTGACGGATTCGGACTTCCAGTTCCGGGGATTTCGGGGCTTCGCTTCGACATCTTACGGGTCCTCGCTCCACGTCGACCCTGCTCGCCTCGAAAGAGGCTCAGTCAAGCCCCGTTGCAGGATGCAGCGGGGTTTGATCATGCGCGGTGCGCGGACTTGACGGGGACTCAGGCCGGCAGCGGCGTCGCGGCGATGTCGGAAGAGGCGTGCGAGCTACGGGCCGCATGCGCCTCAGCGTCGGCGTGACGCGTCTTCCTCGCCGCGATGAGCATGTAGATCGAGGGCACGACGAGCAGCGTGAACGCCGTCGAAATGATCATGCCGGTCACGAGCACCATGCCAATCGAGTTGCGGGCGAGGGCACCGGCGCCGGTCACGAGGACGAGCGGGAAGTGACCGACGACAGTCGCCACGCTGGTCATGAGGATCGGACGCAGGCGTGTCATCGCCGCCTCACGCACCGCCTCGTACTTGGTGCGTCCCTCCAACTGGAGATGGTTGGCGAATTCGACGATCAGGATGCCGTTCTTGGCGACGAGTCCGACCAGGGTGATGAGCCCGACCTGCGAGTAGATGTTGATGGTCGTCCAGCCGAGGAAGGTGAAGACCAGGGCACCCGAGATCGCCAGCGGGACGGAACCCAACAGGACGATCAGCGGATCGCGGAAGCTCGAGAACTGGGCGGCCAGAACGAGGTAGATCAGGCCAAGGGCGAAGCCGAGCGTGACCGCGAGCGACGCGCCCTCGTGTCGAAGCTGCCGCGACTCGCCGGCATAGTCGATGGTGTAGCCGGGCGGGAGGATCCGTCGCGCTGCCTCCTCGAGGGCGTTGAGGGCGTCGGCCTTGGTGACGCCGGGGGCGACGCCGCCGGAGATCTTCACGCTGTTCTTCTGCTGGAAACGGTTGAGCGATCGCGGAGCGGCGACCGTCTCGAGCTTCACGAAACTGCTGACGCTGACCAGTCCGCCGTTGACGGTTCGCATCTTCATCTGAAGCAGGCTGTCGGGAGTCGAGCGGCCCTCGTCCTTGACCTGCGGGATGACCTTGTAGCTGCGACCGTCGAGATTGAAGCGGTTGACATAGCCGCCGGCCAGCATGACCGCGAGGTCGCGGCCGACCGTGGCCATGTCGAGCCCCATGTCGGCGACCTTCTCGCGATCGATGATGAGCCGGGTTTGGGGCAGATCAATCTTGAGGTCGGAGTCGGCGAACATGAACTTGCCCGATCCGAATGCGGCGCCGACGAGAGCGCCGGAGAGTTCGGCCATCTGCTCGGGCGGATCGGAACTACTAATCACGAGCTCGACGTCGAACTGTCCGGCACCGGGAAGCGGCGGCGGCAGGATTGGGAAGGCCCGGATGCCGGCGATCTGGGAGACGAGGCCGAACGCCTGTCCCTGCATCTGTCGGGTGGTCCGCTCGCGCTCCTTCCACGGCACGGCCTGCATGCCGCCAAAGCCGGAGTTGGGGGACATCAACACACGCCAGACGAACTTCGTCTCGGGAATGGTCCGCAGGGCATCGGACATCTGCGAGACGGCTGTGCGGGTCGCGTCCAGCGAGGCGTCAGGGGCCGCCTGAAGAACGAAGAAGACGCCGCCCTCATCCTCGGTCGGGGCAAGCTCCTTCCCCGAGAACATGTAGAGGGGCGCTGCGGCGAGGGCGATCAGCACGGCCGCAATGGCCATCGTCCAGCGAAGCGAGAGGGTGATGTCGAGGGTGCGGCCGTAGAGGGTCCGCAGGCGATCGAAGACGCCGTTCACGAAGCGTGTGAAGCGGCTTTCCTTGCCGTGGGCCGATACCAGCCGCGAACTCATGACCGGCGAAAGGGTGATCGCGACGATGCCGCTGACCACGACCGACGCGGCGAGGGCGAAGGCGAACTCGCGGAAAAGGACACCGGTGAGGCCCCCTTGGAAACCAATCGGAGCGTAGACGGCGGCGAGCGTGATCGTCATCGAGACGACAGGGCTGAGCAGCTCGCGGGCCCCCATGAGCGCGGCGTGGATGCGGCCATGCCCCTCGCGCACGTGGCGTTCGACGTTCTCGACCATGACGATCGCGTCGTCGACGACCAGACCGACCGAGAGAACGATCGCCAGAATCGTGAGGAGATTCAGCGAGAATCCCATCAGGTACATGAAGATGCACGCCCCGGCGATCGAGATCGGGATCGCCACGAGCGGAACGAGCACGGTGCGAATCGAGCCCATGAAGAGGAAGACGACGAGGGCAACGATGCCGATCGTCTCGGCGAGGGTCTTGCCGATCTCCTTCAGGGCGTTCCGCATGTAGTAGGTGCCGTCGTAGGCAAGATCCATCTGGATCGCCGGCGGCAGCGTCGGACGCAACTCGTTCATTCGCTTCGTGAGCCGGTCGGAGACCTCGATTTCGTTGGCCCGCGGCTGCGGCCAGACCGAAAGGTAGATCGCCGGCTTGCCCTGGAATCCGGCCTCGCCCTGCGGCTCCTCGCCGCCGAGTTCGACCTGGGCCACGTCGCGAAGCCGGACGATCGAACCCTCTCGCTCTCGCACGATGAGGGAATCAAACTCGGCGACGGTGCGAAGGTCGGTGTCGGTGAGGAGATCGACCTGGACCTCCTTGCCTTTGGTACGGCCGACCGCGGCGACGAAGTTGTTGCGCTGGATCGCGTCCCAGACCTCGCTTGGGGTCACGTCCAGGGCGGTGAGGCGCGGCTCGTCGAGCCAGATGCGCATCGCCAGGTTGCGAGGCCCTTCAATGCCGACCCGCTGCACTCCCTCGATCGTCGAGAGTTGGGGCTGGACCTCGCGGGCGAGATAGTCGTTGAGTCGGGTGAGGTCGAGCGTGTCGGAGGTGAAGCTGACGTAGAACGTCGCGAAGGGCCGGTCGGCGCGCTGGATCTGGATGATCGGTGATTCGGCCTCCGGCGGCAGCTCGCTGCGGACCTGGTTGAGCCGGGCGTTGATCTCGGCTAACGCGTCGTTACTGTCATGATTCAGCCGTAGGTTCACGGTGATCATGCTCATGCCCGGCGTCGACGCGCTCTCGATGTAGTCGATGCCGTCGATCGCCGCGACCGCCTGCTCGATCGGCGTGGTCAGGAAGCCGCGCACGGTTTCGGCGCTGGCCCCGATGTACATCGTATTGATGATGATCTTGGTCGACTCGATCCGCGGGTACTGGCGGATCGGCAGGGCAGAGACGCATCGCCAACCCACCGCGAGCAGGATCAGGTTCACGACGATCGCGAGGACCGGTCGCTTGATGAAGATGTCGGTGATCGAGGTCATGGGGTCAGCCGTGGAGCGGCGATAGGGGAGGGCGAGGGGCCGTAGCTCGGTCGACTCAGTGCGCTGACGGCGGCGCCGGTGGCATCTTGTCGGGATCAATGACCATGACGTTCTCGCGCAGCTTGAACGAACCGCTGGTCGCGATGATCTCGCCGGCCTGGAGTCCCTCCAGCACGATGACGTCATCGCCGACGGCTGGGCCGAGCCGCACCGGGCGCTGCTTGGCCCGGAGGACGTTTGGATTCTCGGCGGGACCGACGACCCAGACGTGATCGCCGAAGGTGGCTCGTCGCACGGCGGTCGCTGGAACGGCAACACGCTTACTCGGGGCGTCGACCGGCACACGGATCTGGACGAACATGCCAGGCCGGATGCGGCGGTCGCCGGTCACCTCGCCGGCCGGGTTGACCAGCGGGTTGTCGACGATGCCTCGGACGCGGGCGTTGCGGGTGTCGTTGCTGACGGTTGCATCGATCGCTGCGACCTCGATCGCAATGGGAGCGTCACCTAACACGGCGCTCGTCGCCATCACCTGGAGGCCCGGCTTGACCCGGGCGAGATACTCCTGCGGAATCGCGAAGTCGAGGTAGATGCGGTCGCTGATCTCCTCGAGGCGGACGAAGCCGGTGCCCTCGGCGAGATACTGCCCCTCGTGCACCGTCCGGAGTCCGGCCCGGGCCCGAAAGGGAGCCCGGATCACGTGTTTTCCGACGGCGACGCGGACCTGGTCGGCACGGGAACGGGCCTGATCGACCTCGGCCTCCAGTCGGGCGACCTCGGCCTTGGCCGAATCGACCTCGGAGCCCTTTCGATCCATCTCGATCGGTGACGCCGCGTTCTCGGCGTTGGCGTCGCTGATCGCCTTCCATTCCACTTCGGCGAGCTGGAGGCGCGAGCGGCCGACGATCACGTTGGCCTCGGCGACGCGCACCGCCGCCTCGGCCGCGGCGAGATCGGCCTGCTGGGTGGAGTCGTCGAGAGAGAGGATGATCTGGTTCGCCTCGACCACCGAACCTGAATCGAAGTGCACCTTGCGGATGGTGCCTGGCACCTCGTTGCTGAGCAGGACCGAGCGGATCGAGAACGCCGTGCCGACGAGATCGGACATGGGCTGCCACTCGATCTCCCGCGCCGGGGCGGTGCGGGCCGCCTCACCGAACTCAGGCATCGGCGGGGCGTTCATCGACTCGTCGATCTGGTGCTTCTTGTAGTACGCGAGCCCTCCGCCGACCACGCCGAGTGTCGCGAAAACGGCGATGCCCGCCAGGACCGTCGAAAGCCTCATGACCGTGTTCCTCGTGTGCGTTGACGTGTGGAAGGGCTGTTGCTGACCTTCTTCTTGACCTTCTTCTTGACCTTCTTCTCGACCATAGGGGCGACCTTGCCGGCTCGCTTCGCCGCTGGCTTGCGGGAACCTGCGGAGGACGCCCGCGGCAGGTGCCCGTCGAGAACCCGCTGAATGGCCTGACGCACCGCCGCAAGGCGTTGTGGCGACCAGTCGGAGAGTCCGAAGATCCAGTCGAACCACATGCCGTGCACGGCGAGGTGAATCAGATCGCCCACGCCGGGAGGCAATCCGTCGCCGCCGAATCGCTGGTACATCTCGCGGTTTGCCTTGCGGAGCGGCTCGACGTGCTTGGAGTCGTGGACGAGGGCGGCCACGAGCACCACCGAGCTTCGGCGCATCGCGTCGGTCCATTGGTCCGTCGAGGAGAGGCAGGTGGCCAGCAGGGCCCGTGCGGCCCGACCCGGGCCAGGCGCCGCGGCCTCGTAGCTGGATCGCGTGTCCTCAAGCCACTCGTTGACCTTGCGGTCGACCAAGGCGTCCACGAGGGCTTCCTTGCTCGGGAAGTGGTGGAGAAGTCCGCTCTTGGAGAGGCGCGTCTCGCGGGCCACGGCATCCAGCGTGAGACGCCCGATCCCGTCGCGCAGGACCACTTCCTCGGCGGCGTCCAGCACCGCCGAGCAGTCGCAGCGGCCATAGCCGTGCAGTGCCGGTTCTTCCTTCCCGTTCCTCCGGACCATGGGGCGAAAGTCTACCGACCGATCGGTCGGTCGGCAACCGACCGGTCGGTCGGTTTCATCCGCCGAGCTTGAGCGAGAGGACGAGAACTGCCCCGACCCCGGCGACATGTGCGATCGCGGCGAGGAGAAAGGAGAGTCGGTATGACGCCTTCGCCGTCTTGTGACGGAAGAACCGCTGCGCTGCCAACGAGCCTGGCCATCCGCCCAGTAGTTCGACGAGATGCAACGTCCGCTCGGGTGTGCGCCGTCGATGCCGTTCGGCGGCCCGCTTGTCCAGCCAGATCATCATGAACCCAACCACAGATGCACCTGCGCCGAGGACGAGGACAAATACAAGCGTGGCGAGAGGCAGGGACACGGGCCATCATGGTCGGTTCGTCGCGACTTCGGTGCAACTGCGGCGTGCGGGTGGCTTCCGCACAAGCGATCGGCTGCTCGACTCGAGAGCGGCATCCGCGAAAACGCCCCGGCCGTGGGACCGGGGCGCTTCGTCTCTTCCGTGGTGATGACGCCCTCGCGGGGGATGGCTTAGGTACAGCCACCCCAAGCGCCCAGAAGCGAGGCGAGATCCTTGGCGTTGACCGTGCCATCACCATCGAGGTCACCCGCGCCGCTTCCGCCCCAGTTGCCCAGGAGGACGGCCAGGTCGCTCGCATTGACGGTCGCGTCGCCGTTCAGGTCGCCGACGCAGGTCGGGAAGCAGGAGACCGCGAGATAGGTTCCCGGAGTACCCAGTTCGCCAGTGCTCGCGGCGACCGTTCCGTGGACGTCGCCCGCCTCGGCCAACACCCACGCGACGATGTCGTCTTGGCCGATGGCCTGCGAGCAGACCTGTCCGCTCTTGTTTTGGGTGCGGATCGTGCCGGGGTAGGTCTCGTCGCCGTAGTTCAGGCGCTCGACGAGGTTCCCGCCCGCGTCGTAGATGTTGATCTGGTCGTTGCGTCCCAGGTTCGCGGCGGTGTTGCCGCCCAGAACCGTGATGCCCGAAAGGCCCCAGGCCGTCGAGAACGCGCTGGCGTTGGCCTCGGTGATGATCATCGACTCGCCAGGATCAAGCTGTCCGGCGCCCGAGAGGCTGAAGACGCCCGGCGTGCCGCTGTCGTCATCCATGCTCCATCCGGTCATGTCGATCGGAGCCCGCGTGGTGTTGGTGAGCTCGATGAATTCGCCGCTCGGTCCGGAGTACATGTACTCGGTGATGCGAACGCCCGCGCCGCCAAAGCTGTAATCCAGGAAGAGCGGACCGTTCTCGGCGAGAGCCGGTTCGAAGCTGAAGGACTGGTACGAGTTTCCGGAGCGGGCCGCGACGTAATACTTCACGCGCTGTCCCGCGGTGGCGTCGACCGGGAGGACCGCGCCGTACACGCCGTCACCCGCGGCACCGTCGCCGTTGAGCCCGTTGTCGAGCATCGGCGTGCGGAGATAGGTCCCGGGCTGGGGAAGATAGAAGAGTTCGACGCTCGAGATCGAGCCGCCCGACGCGGGGGCCACGTTCGCGGTGATCCACACCGTGTCGTTGGCGTCGGGGAAGTCGTCAGAGGGCTGCACGTTTGTGATTGAGGGTCCCTTTGCGGCGACCTCGGCGGTGCCGTTCAGAAGGGCTGCCCGCTGGGTCACGAACTGCTGGAGACCGATGACGGATCCGCCGGCCGGTCCGGCGTAGGGGAGGTTGACCGTCGTGGTGAAGTTGTTCTGGAAAAGCGTGTAGCTGTAGAGCTTCTTGGGGTCGGCCTGCACCGCCGCATCGATGAGGTTGCGGTGGGCGGTGAAGATCGGCTCCAACTCGGCCCAAGTCAGGTGGGAGAGGGCCGTTCGGTAGTGGGCCATGTAACGCTGCCGCAGTTCTTGCACGGCAAGCACATGGTTCAGCACCGGCTTGTTCACCGCGGTGAAGTTGCGGGTCGCCGTCCACGACGCCTGGGTGAAGGTCTCGTTCGCGTCGGTCTGATGCAAGTGCATGCGGCCGTCGGCCGGGTCACGATAGGTCACGAAGTCACAACCCTTGTTGACGTAGCTGTCATCGTCGGTGAGCAGGTTCTCGAGCACTACCGACCAGATCGAGGGATCGATCGCGAAGACCTCATCGATTTCGACCCAGTTGGTGAGCGAGCCGTTCGTGACCGCGTCGCAGACGTTGATGAGCGTGCCGATCGGATCGGTCAGGCCGCCGTCGTCCTTGATCTCATACGCGCTGTAGAGGGAGGGGTTCGATCCGACGTAGCGGAGGCCCGGTCCGTTGGGGTTGTTGGCGCACTTGATGCGAAGGCCGTCCTCGTCGGCGAAGTAGTCGCGGAGGAGATCCTTGTTGTACTGCTGGACGTTGACGTACACGCCCCAGTTCTGGCCGTTCAGGGTGACGACGACGTGGTTCGCTCGGGCGTTGGGCATGAACTGGGCGACGAAGTTGTTGTAGACGACCTCGCGGCAGAAGGTCGCATCGTGAAAGCCGTTGTTGAGGTTCAGGCCGCTGTAGCCGAGAAGATCCTGGCCAACTTCGACGAAGTCCATCTCGACGTTGAGCGAGACCTTTTGCGATCCGGCCGGAAGGGCGGTGTATGAGGTGTTGCCGCGAATTCGCACGCCGACGTTCGGATAGGTGACGCCGTCCATGGTGAGGTCGGCGAGGATGTTGGTCTGCGATGCGTAGTTCTGCTGGAGGAGCGTCCACCAGTTCGCGTCATGGAACTGGAGGTTGATGGTCCGCAGAATGGTGGTGTCGTAGAGGTCGAGAGCCTGGGCACTGGCAGGTGCGGCAAGGATCGCTGCCGGTAGGATCGCCGTCGCCGCGAGGAGGGCGGACGAGGAGAGAAGGGCGGGCAAATAGCCACGTCCGGCGCGGTATCGGAATGCGGTGGTTGACATCGATAGATCTCCGTTCAGTCGGGGCGTTGCCTGAGCGCAACGTTCACGGATTCTGAATACGGGCGAGTGTACAGACCCGACTCATCGCTTCGCGAGAACGTCTCCAATCACGCGAAGGTCAACGAAAACAAGTGTGCGCGCCGGTCCGTCGAATCGGTCTCGCGCAAGGAAGCGAAAACGCAATCGTCGGCGAGTACCCCGTCAACGCGGACTCTTGATCCGCGTGACCAGGCCGGTCGGCCGCATGAGCTTCACGATGGGTGCCGGCTGCTCCGCGGCGAGCGCCTCATCGAGCAAGCCCCAGGCGATGAGGCCATCGTCGCTCTCGGGCTCGAGGAGGTATGCCACAAGTCGCCCGAGCGGCTGGGCCAGCCGAACGATGATGGTGCCCGCGGGTAGGGTGATGTCGCGAGTCGTTTCCTTACCGTGAAGCGTCACGCCGTGACGGCCCTGGAACGGGCGGCTGGCGCGCTCGATCGACTCGACGAGGAACTCATGGGTGTTGCCCGACCAGGGCTCGACGAGCTCCTCGACCGTCACGCCGTGCTGTTGCAGCCGCTCGATCGCGGCTGCCGTTCGTCCGTCGGATGGGATGGCATACGCTCGCGCGACCGGGACCGCGCGCGAGGCCTCGAAGAGACCGTAGTCGGTCATCAGGACAGGCTCGGCGGCGTCGGGCACAACGACCGTCATCTCCTTCCCGCTCCGCGGATTCAGCTTCGTGGTCGTCTTGCCCACCAGGATCGGGACTTTTTCTGGGAGCGGACGCGGCCGAACCTCAACGCCGAGGGCGATCGGTTCATCGCTCTGCGCCTGACGAATCGTCTCCGCGTCCAGTTCGCCCAGGAGCGTGACGATCGTGCGGTCGTGCTCGGCGACATAACGGAGGATCTCCGTGACGAACGCTTCGGTGACGGCGATGCGATCTCTGAAATCGAGGTAGCTGTAGGCTTCGGAGAGGATGGCGATGCGATTGCGAAGCCCGACGTAGTTCTGGCCAAGGCGCGGCCGGTGGTCGAAGGCGACCCACGTTCGTCCCTCGTCCGGCGGAGGCTTGAGGGGGGACTCGCCGAAGTTGCCGTAGTAGTAGGTGCGGAAGCGGTGGGTAGAGAGCATCGCCGAGCGAAGCGCCGGCATGAGCGTCTCCCGTTCGTAGTCGAGGAGGCGCGGCGCCGTCGCCGGACTGAGCGGGATCGAATAGGTCAGGTGGTAACCGTGATGCGAGCCGTTGGTCGTGTGCAGGTCGACGACGACGTGCGGATCCCATTCGTTCAGCACGCTGACGAAGGCCCGGGCCTCGGCTGAATCGAGCTTCATGTAGTCGCGATTGAGGTCGAGACCCTTGGCGTTCTCGCGCCGTCCGACGCCACCAATCGGGCCGTACTGCTCGCTTCGGTTCAAGAGGTCGATCGCCTCGTTGCCGTCGGCGTTGTAGTTGGGAATGGCAAGGACGACGACCTGATCGAGGAGCGGCCGCAGGTCGCCGATCGCCAAGCGCCGCAGAAGATGCTGGGTCGCTTCCTTCCCCTCGACCTCGCCGCCGTGGATGTTGGCCTGGAGGAGGACGATCGGCCGTCCGAGCATCCGGGCCTCGCGCGGTGTTGCGAGCGGGGGGCTCGAGAGAATCGCCAGCCGAAGCGGGCGCTTTTCCTCGGAGTGTCCGAACGTGCCGACACGAAGGAGCTCGCTCTGGGACGCGAGTTCCGCGAGAAAGCGATCGACATCGGCCGCGAGGCTGGTTTCCTCGTAGTTGGTCCGTTCGGCCCGCGAGCGCGGCGCCGGGGCGTGAGCCGGGTCGCCTCCACCGGGCAACGTGGCAGCCAAGAGGTCGGCAGCCAGCAGGGCGACGAGAACCACCGCAAGGGCGACACGCGTGAGGGAATGGGCGGGCACGCGGTCGGATGGTATCGCCGGAGGCTCGGCGGCAACGGCCATCGGGCAATGGCGATGGGCGAAACCGACCGCCGGCAATTCCTATCATCGGATACAACCATGCCACATCCGCCAGGGGCGGGTGATCGAAGGAGGACGCGAGATGGGTTCAGCAGGACAGGGTACAGCAGGCAACGTGATCGCCGCGGTGTGCAGCTTCTTCATCGCCGGACTCGGTCAGTTGGTCCAGGGGCGCCTGCTCAAGGCCCTCGTCATGTTCCTTCTGTCGGTGGTCCTCTGGTGGTTCTTCCTCGGCTGGATCATCCACCTCTGGTCGGTGCTTGACGCCGCCATGTGGAAGGGGCCGAAGTAACAGCCCGTGGTGAAAGCGCTTTGGCAGCCATGGCGGAGGGAAAGGCCCAATCGGAAGGGTCGTGTCTCGGCAACCCGTGGCGTCACGGGCCCAGCGAGACGTTCAAGACGCCGCTACCCGTCGCACCATTGAAGCCGCCAAGCCGGATGAGGAGTGGCACGCCGGCGATGACGGGGAGCGAAACCGACGACTGCACGCTGCAGCTATCGTCATTGCAGGCGAGGAGTGCAAGGTTGGTGCAGGTGCCGGCGTAGACCGCGAGCCGGCTGTCGTACGTCGCGTTCCCGCAGGTCGAGATGGTTGCGGTTCCCGTTTCACTCGGCACGTACAGCGCCCAGAGGTCGGCGCCGAAACCCAGTCCGAAGCCCTCGTCGCAGGATTTGGGAAGTCCGGGACCGTCGGACTGGGTGAATGTTGTATCGAACTGGAACGCTCCTTCATGCACAAGCGGTGCCGAGCCGCACTCGTCGCTCAGAATCAATCCCGGTTCTGGTGGTGCGGGACACGGACCCCAGGCACCGAGCACACGGGCGAGGTCCTCGGGACCGACCAGACCACTCTCGTCGACATCAGCCGGCTCATCAGGGGCGCTGGAGCCCCACGCACCCAAGACGAGGGCGATGTCGGTCTGCCCGACCGAGCCGTCGCTGTCAATATCGCCTAGGCAAGCCGGGGCGATGTCGCCGAATGAACCTGGAAAGACGTCTCGCCATTCAGGCGTGCCGTGAATCGCCGGGTCGAAGTTGGAGCGGCTGTGGGTAACGAGCACGATGCGTCCACCGGGCAGCCCTTTGAAGGGCGAGTCGACGACTTCGTTGAGCGTTTCACCTGTCACGGCGAACTCGCGCAGCGTTCCATTCACGGAGATCAGGAGGTGTCCGGCGTCATCGACGTCGAAGCCACCTGCAGCCTTCACGCCCGGAATCGTGAACGTCGTATCGATCACGATTCCGTCCTTGGCACGAACGCGATGGATCGTCGGTCCGCCGTCGGCGCACCAGAGTTCGCCGCTGCGCGGGTCGACCGTGACGCGAGCGTCGGCATCGAGGGGGACGTTACCCGGCATCTTGATGACCTCGGGTTCGCCGTTGAGCGACTCGTTGTAGCGAGCGATCGATTGGGCTTGGCCCGACACGGCGATGACCTGATGATTCGCGTCGTCGATGACCACACGCTGGGTGGGGATCGCGGGGGTCACGCTGTTCAAGGCGATCGGAACGTCGGCGTCGAGCGTCAGTCGGTGAATGGCTCCCATATCGAGGACGAACACGCCTCGTCCTTGTCCAACGGCGACGCACGTTGGATCGACGAGGTGATAGTCCCCGGCTGGGATCGGCGTCGGGATCGGCACGGCGGCCAATGGATCAAAGCGGGCGACGAATCCGTTCGCAATGACGAGCACTTCATCCCCATCGGGGGCGATCGACGCGCTTGCCACCGGAACCGACGTACCCATTGTCTTTACGACGGGTTGCAGGTTGCCACTGGTGAATTGAATCGGCTTGAGCGTGAAGAGGGTCGGATCGGGATCGTCGGAAAATGCGTAAGCACTCTTTGTGGCGATGATGAGGTAGCTGTCGACGAGCCGAAAGGTGGGGTCGGTGCAGTTCGAGCTACTGCAGGCCCAGAGGCGATCGAGCGAGCCAATAGGGAAGCAGTCAATCAGCGCGTATAGCTTCTTGAGGAAAAGCGTGTAGACGTTGTCCGCACTCACAGATTGGCTGGTCGGTGCGACCGCGTCGCAGGTACCATTCTCGCTGTAGCCCTCGTCATACGCCGGATCGTGCAGCCGTACCGATGCGCCGTAGTCCTGAAAGCTCGATCCGCCGTCGACATGAAGGTGCCCCTTCACTTGGGACACGGCGAGGCAATGTCCTCCATCCCGGTAGCTCGGCTCCTGCGGGTCGCAGGTAAGCGTTTGGTACCAACCGTGGCTGAGCGACAAGAGTCCGTTCTGCCAAATCGCCGATTTGACGGCCTTGTACATGCGTACGTTCAAATCACCATTGACGAACATTTGCGTCACGGTGAACTTCGAGGGTGGGAGGGCTGGCTCTCCCTCCAGAAACGGGCTGCCTGCTAGCGCGGCGTACTGCCACCCCTTCGTCGTTCCACTCGATGGGTCGGTGAGCATCATCGATCCGAGCACCGCCAAGGCGCCGGTCACTTCGTTGTACTTGGCAGGTGTCATCCAGGCGCCTGGACCGGGCATCACTTCCGGAAAGCCGTGGTTGGCGGCATACGCGAGAAGGTCGAGCGTGGATGTGGGAACGCAGTACGCCCGTCCACAGTTGGGAAGCCCGGTCCTTACTTGATCGAAGTCGGGAAGGCCCGTCACTTCATACTCGAATTCGATGATGCCTGCGGTTGACTCTTGCCAAGAGCCAACGATGTCGGCGTGTGCCGCCGTGGCAAGAAGCGTGGTTGCGGCCGTCAGCGCCGCTGCGGAGGATCGAGCGAACTGCGTCATGAGGTATCCTCTGGGAACGAGCGCGGTGGGAACACCACACGAGAGATCGACTCGGGAAGCCGAATCTCGTCCAGCTTCCGAGTGTATCGAGGCGGACTCTCAGGACGGCCAACTTTCAGCAGGAAAACAGGGCCGTGCATCGGCGACGATCATTCGCTGATGGGACGCCGCGTGCCCAACGAAAGAGCCCCGGCCAGGCGGCCGGGGCTGTTGTTGAAGTGAGTGCAGGCGATGGTGTCGGGTGGTTTAGCAGCCCGTGGCGAAAGTGCTTCGGAAAGCGAGGATGAGCAGAAGGGCAGAGTCCGAGGAGGAGCGACAAAGCAGTATCCGCAGCGATACGAGCGAGTTGCGCCGACGAAGGAATCTGCCCTTCTGCTCGTCCGCAGCCCGAATGACTTTCGCCACGGGCTGTTAGCCCGCGCCCGCCGGACCAGAGCGAGTGTCGGCCCGGAGGGCCGTACGGAGCGCTCAGCTCCAGTCCAGCCGGCAGCGGCGGATTCACTCCGCCGCGCCCGCCGGACGAGAGCGAGTGTCGGCCCGGAGGGCCGTACGGAGCGCTCAGCTCAAGCCCAGCCGGCAGCGGCGGATTCACTCCGCCGCGCCCGCCGGATGAGAGCGAGTGTCGGCCCGGAGGGCCGTACGGAGCGCTCAAACTAGAACTTGATCTTGTCCGTACCCATCGCGCCGTGGTCGTCCATGCCGCCACGCGCCGGGGAGGGACGTCCGCCTTCGCGGGCGCCGCCTGCACCGCCGCCGGCCGCCGGATCGCGGTCGTCCACGCCCGCGCCCCACTGGGCACGCTTGAGCGAGAGGCCGATCTTGCGATCGTCGGTATCGACGCGGAGGATCTTGACGTCCACCGCCTGGCCGACCTTGACCACATCCTGCGGGTTCTCGACCTTCTGGTCGGAGAGCTCGCTGATGTGGAGGAGGCCTTCGAGGCCCTGCTCGAGCTCGACGAAGACACCGAAGTTGGTGATCTTCGTGATCGTGCCCTGCACGATCATGCCCGGACGGTAGGCCGTCGGGATCGCCTCGAGCCACGGATCCTCGGCGAGCTGCTTGAGGCCGAGGCCGACGCGCTGCTTCTCCTGGTCGACGTCGATGACGACGCACTTGACGACGTCGCCCTTCTTGAAGACCTCGTTCGGGTGGGCGACCTTCTTCGTCCAGCTGATGTCGCTGACGTGGAGAAGGCCGTCGATGCCCGGCTCGATCTCGATGAAGGCACCGTAGTTGGCGAGGTTGCGGACCTTGCCCTCGATGATCGTGCCCGGGGGGTACTTCTCGGCGACGAGCTCCCACGGATTGACCTCGGTCTGCTTCATGCCGAGGGAGATCTCGAGCTTGTCCTTGTTGATGTCGAGGACGACCACATCGACCTCATCACCGACCTGGACGACTTCGCTTGGGTGGTTGACGCGACGGGTCCACGACATCTCGCTGATGTGGACGAGGCCTTCGATGCCTTCCTCAAGCCGCACGAATGCGCCGTAGCTCATGAGGTTGACGACCGAACCCTTCACGCGGCAGCCGACCGGGTACTTCCGTTCGATCTGCTCCCAAGGGGAGGTCTCCTTCTGCTTGAGGCCGAGGGAGATCTTCTCGCGTTCGCGCTCGATGTTGAGGATCTTGACGTCGAGCTCGTCACCGATGCGAACGATTTCGCTCGGGTGGTTGACGCGGCCCCACGACATGTCGGTGACGTGAAGGAGACCGTCGATGCCGCCGAGGTCGACGAACGCGCCGAAGTCGGCGATGTTCGTGACGGTGCCGCGGACGATGTCGCCTTCTTTCACGTTGTCGAGGAGCTTGCGCTTGGCCTCTTCGCGTTCCTCTTCGATCAGCTTGCGGCGGCTGATGACGATGTTGCGGCGTTCCTCATCGATCTTGAGGATCTGGGCCCGCAGCGTCTTGCCGATGAAGTCGCCGATGTCGCCGGGACGTCGGACGTCGACCTGCGAGGCGGGAAGGAAGACCGGCACGCCGATGTCGACGAGCAGGCCGCCCTTGATCTTGCGCACGCACTTGCCTTCGACGACGTCGCCTTCCTTGCGGGTCTGGAGGATCTGCTCCCAGCCGCGGATGCGGTCGGCCTTGCGCTTGGAGAGGATGACGCCGCCGTCCTCGCCTTCGAGCTGTTCGAGGAGCACTTCGACCTCATCGCCCACGGCGATGTCGCCATCGAACTCGCCCTTCTCAACGAGACCTTCGCTCTTCAGACCGACCTCGATGACGACGAAGTCACCGGCGTGTCCGACGACGCGACCCTTGAGGATCGTGCCTGGGGCGAAGTTCTTGATTTCCTCCTTGAGGAGGGAGTTCATGTCACCCTTGGCGACGGTGTCGCCGAAGGCGTCGCGGAGCATCTTCTCCGCGGCGTTGGTGTCGAGCTGCAGTTCCTCAATCAGGTTGTAATCGACCATTGTTTCCTTGGGGTCGCCGACCGGGGGTGCGACCGTTGTTGCGTTGGCCGCCTGCCCGCACGCGCGGGAGACGGGTGGTCGGCGATGTGTGAAGAGAGTCATACCCTTCAGCGTCAGGACCATCCCGGCGCGTCGGGGAAAGCGGGCGAGTGTACCGAGCTCCGCTCCTTGCCGGAAGTGCATTGCCGTCGTTGGGGAGGATTGGGCAACGGCGATCTCTCGCCGGAACCGTCAATTGTGACGCTCGGCCTGCGGGATTCTCGCTTGTGCCAACGGAGAAACGCCGTTTCCCCCGTCGGTTCTGCCCCTCCCGGAGTCCGTCCATGAGCGTTATTACATTCCGCGTCAGCGTCGTCAGGGTTGTCTCGGTCGGGTTCCTCTCCGGGCTTCTCGCTGGGTTTCTTACTGGGTCGACCTCCGCCGACGATGCGCTCTCAAGCCTCAGCGACGAATTCGGCTCGTCGGCGAGCTTGGCCGAGTGGTCCCGCATCCACCAGGTCGAGGGCTGGAATGCCGACCAGCTTCAGGTGCTGGACGTCAACACGACCATGCCCGGTGCCCTCGTCATGCGTCCGTGGACGAGCACGTGGTATCAGGATTACCGCGGCGAATTGACCTTCAAGAACGTGACCGGCGACTTCGCCTTCACCATCGACGTAACGGCGACGGGCGGTGATGGCTTCGGCCTTCCCGAAGCGGCCTTTTCGTTAGGTGGGGCGATGATCCGAACGTCGCTTGGCATCACCTCGCCTGAGCAATGGACATCGGGCGCGGAGAACTACGTCTTTCTCTCCGTCGGCTACGGCTTCGGAAGCGGGCCCTGTTCGCCCGGCGAGGGGCCGCACCTTGAGGTGAAAACGACCGAGAACGGCGTCTCGGACCTGTGCATCACGCCGACGGCGGTGGCGAGCGCGGAAATCCAGATCGCGAGAATCGGACCCGCGGTGATCTGCCTCTATCGCTCGCCCGGCGGTGCCTGGCAGGTGCATCGCCGTTACGCCCGCGCCGACATGCCGGCGACGCTTCAGGTCGGCATGGTGAGCTACACCGACTGGTTCAAGGCGTCGACGTACGACCCCTTCTTCCAGAACGGACACGTTCTGAATGCGGCGCTTGGGCCGGATCCATCGAGCAACCCGGGGCAGCCGTTCTTCCCCGACGTGCAGGCCACGTTTGACTACGCGCGCTTCGCCAGCGTGAGCGTTCCGCGGTCGTTGGCGGGCGTGGACCTGGTGACGCAGGCGACCGACGAACAGCTTCTCTCGTTTCTCGGTGAGCACGCCAACCCGCAGCCGAATCCGAGCGACCTCAATGGTGACGGAATCGTGAACGCGTCGGACCTCGCCATCCTGTTAGGTGGCTGGGGCGGGGCATTGCACGACCTGACCGGCGACGGCGTGGTGAATGCGGCCGACTTGGGCGTCCTGTTAGGGGCGTGGAACGGGTAAGCGGCACGTTCGCTATGCCCTCGCGCCGTCGGGGCGTCTGCGATGCAGCTCGCGGGCCATCGCGACAAACCCCAGCGCCCCGATCACGTTGACCGCGACACACACCGCGAAGACCCAGGATGAGCTCATCTCAAAGTCCTTGAAGACGCCGATGAGCCACCACGCGCAGATCGGGGCCATCACGCCGCGGATGCCGTTGAGGGTCACGTGCACCGACATGTACTCGCCGTCGCGGTGGGCGGGGGCGAAGTGCTGGTGGCCGAGGTTCCAGGCGAGCACGCCGCCACCGAAGCCGATGCCGAGGAAGACCGAGGCGATGTAGAAAAGCGGGAAGAAGTGCGTGAGCGTCGCAAGCCAGAGGCCAGCAGTTGCGGTCACGAAGGACCAGCCGTGGATCGCCCGGAAGGTGATGACGTGGGTCCGGTCGAGGAGCTTCGCCCAAAGCGGAATCGCAAAGGGCATCACCGCGAGCGGAATGATCGCGTTGATGAGGATGCCCTCGGTGTAGCTGACGTCAAACTCCTCCGAAAGGATGATCGTCAGCGGCGCCTGATAGAGCAGGTTGCCGAAGCCGAAGATGAACATCCACCACATGAACGTGCGGTAGAGGCGGTCCTCCTCCAGCGTGGTCCAGATGCCGCGGAGGGCTCGCACAAGGGCGAAGCCGAGCGAGACGGGGCTGAGCGTGAACGACGGACCGGCTCGCCCGGCGAGTTCGGCGCGGGCGAGTCGCCGCTGGCCGCGCAACCGCACCTTGCGATAGATCTGGTTGCCGATGATGCCGATGATCGCCAGCCCCGGGAAGACGATGTGAAACGACGCCGGGTTCCAGTCCATCGCGGCGCCGACCGCCATGCCCGCGAGAGCGAGGACGATGCTTTGCACCGTCGCCATGCGGCCGGCGATCGTCGCCCGATTGGCGTTGGGATAGTTGTTTCGCCACACCGCCGCCCGCAGTGTGATGACGCCGGTCCAACAGGTGCGTCCGAGGATCGTCAGAATCGCGACCATCCAAAGCCCGAACGCCGATTGCGGGGCGAGGGCGATCAGGCCGACGAGAATCGACGTCGCGATTTGCAGTCCCGCGATGAACGGAACCTTCGCCCGCCCGCGCGAGACGCCCGCCCACAGGAAGCTGGTCAGGTTCGCAAAGTTGGGTGCCGCGGTGAGGAGCGTCACCGCCAGATTGAGTTGCGATTCGGGGATCCCCTCGACGCCGGTGAAGCTCTTCTTGACGACGACGGCAATCGTGCCGCCCTCGATCGCACCCAGCATGACGGGCAGGAAGAACCACGAGAGTAGCTCTCGGGCGTAAGTGGCCCGGAGCATCGGTGGCAGTCGCTCTGGATGAAAGCTCCCGACCATGGACCCGAGCAGCGTGAACGGCGCCCAAGGGGGCTGGCGCGAGGGTTCGGGAGGCTGCGGCGCTTCGGTGGAGGCAGGGCGTGGCGAGCGCGGGCCGGTGCGGGGTGGTGAGGGGTTGTCCGGAAGGCGCGTCACGGAGGGAAAACCCGCAGCGTAGGCGGCATCAGGCGACGTGAACAGGTGAACGAGCCAGCAGCACTGCTCAAGAGCGGACTTTGTGCGTGCGAACGAGTCGGTGTACCAATCCAATCAGATCCGACCGACACGCGTGACCGCCCCGCGAGAGGGAGTGTGGGCCCTTCGTCAGGCTCGGGGCGCTCCGGGCTAGGAGCCCTTGGCGAACTGTTGGTGGGCCCACGACCAAGCGGCGACGGTGCGCGGGAACCCGACCGTGTTCATGCCCAGGAGTATCGCCTGCTCAATCTCGACGATCGTGGCCCCTTGCTGCATCGCACGCCGCACGTGGCTGCGCAGGGCCGACTCAAGACCCGCGCCGAGGGCGATGCCGATCTTCACCAGGGCAAGCGTCTTCGCATCCAGCGGACCGGCCCGCTCGACGGCACCGGCGACCTTCTCGTGGGCGGCGCCGAGTTCCGGGTACTTCGCGATGAAGGTCTTGAAGGTGTTGGGGATCTTTGAGGCGCCCGCTGCGCCCAATGCGCCCAACGCAGGCGCCTTGGGTGATGCCGACGCGGCGGCGCGAGCGGAGGGCTTGGCCGGCTCAGAGGCCGACTTGCTGGACGAACGTGGTTTGGACTGGCGGGGCATGGTGGGGAATCCGGTGGGTTCGCAAAGGAGGGTTCAGAGTTCCTGGACGGTGTTCGCGTTTCGAGTCGCACGGCGATCAAGAGGCACGCGGAGAATCGTGGCTTTCTCGAGGATCCCGCGGAGCGAGGGGGTCTTTCCCGTACCGAGTGCGGACCGCAGATGGGAAAGAATCGACGGTCGGTAAAGCCCGATGCAGGGTTCGACAGGCGCCTGCTCGTCGGCAACGGCGAGCGCCGCATCCGCAGCGGGGTTCGTCTCGGCAGCGGCGAGCAGCATGCCCAGGTCCTCGGCCGTGATGGAGGGCAGGTCGCCTGAGAGGACCACCACCGGCCGATCTGCCGCCACGAGAGCTGCCACGATGCCGGCGATCGGGCCGGCGCCGGGGAGGTCGTCGGGCAGATGGCGTTCGAAGCGGCACGCCACCTCGCGATCGCAATCGCCCACGGCCCAGGCAGGGACACCGAACGCTCGTTGCAGGGCCAACCTCGGCTGGTCCACGAGCCACTCGCCGCCTTCGGTTCCGCACCATGGCTCCCTGAGCTTGTCGCGACCGAATCGCCGACTTCGACCTCCGACAAGGACAATGGGTTGGAGGTCAGGCACGGACTTGGATGCTATCGTCGCCACCACGGAGTTTGACGATACTGGTCTGCCCATGACGAAACCGCGACTTCCACGCACAGCCGGAGGCTGGCATTCGGTTCTCTACACGTTCCGCGAGGCGCGGCGGGTGGGCGGCTTCGTCCGCATGTGGAAAGCGCTGCGGGCCAAGAATGCCTGCAAGACCTGTGCGCTGGGCATGGGCGGCCAGCAGGGGGGAATGACCAACGAAGAGGGACGCTTTCCCGAGTTCTGCAAGAAGTCGGTGCAGGCAATGGCCGCGGACATGGCCGGGGGCATTCGGCCGGGCTTCTTCGAGGAGTTCACGTTTGACAAGCTCGAGCGCTTCTCGCCGCGCCAGCTTGAGACCGCCGGTCGCATCACCCAGCCGCTCTACGCCGGACCGGGCGACCGGGGGTATCGGGCCATCTCCTGGAGCGAGGCGATCGACAAGGTGACGTCGGCCCTGAAGCTGAGCCGCCCCGAGGAAACCTACTTCTACCTCAGCGGTCGCTCGTCGAATGAGGCCGGCTTCCTCTATCAACTCTTCGCACGGGCGTTCGGCACCAACAACGTCAACAACTGCTCCTTCTATTGCCATCAGGCCTCCGGCGTCGGCCTCGCCAGCACGATCGGCAGCTCCACCGCGACGGTAACGCTCGAGGATCTCGCCCACTGCGACATGATCGTCCTGTTAGGCGGCAATCCGGCCTCCAACCATCCGCGCTTCATGCGGACCCTGCTGGACCTGCGCCGTCGGGGCGGCAAGGTCGTTGCCGTCAACCCGATCTGCGAGCTCGGCCTGGTGAACTTCAGCGTTCCGTCCGATGCCCGAAGCCTTCTCTTCGGCTCGCGCATGAGTGACGAGTACATCCAGCCGCACATTGGCGGCGACATTCCGTTTCTCTACGGCGTGGCGAAAGCCGTGCTCGCCCTTGGTGCCATGGATGCGGGATTCCTGCGCGATCACGTCAGCGGATGGGAGGAGTTCCGGTCCGAGGTCGAGCGCCTGCCGTGGGAGACAATTGTCGAGCGGTCGGGCGTGGCCCGCGAGAGGATCGAACGGATCGCTGCGATGTATGCGGCATCGAAGGCGACGATCTTCGCCTGGACGATGGGCATGACCCATCACACGCACGGTGTCGACAACGTGCGGATGATCGCCAACCTCGCCTTCCTGCGAGGCATGATCGGTCGGCCGGGATCCGGGCTCCTTCCGCTTCGCGGGCACTCCAACGTGCAGGGCCTGGGCTCGATGGGCGCCGTGCCCCAATTGCGTGAGTCGATGGTGAAGGCCATCGAGAAGCGCTTCGGCATCGCGCTTCCGACCGCACGCGGTCTCGACACCGCCGGCTCGATGGATCTTGCCCGCGCCGGTGGCGTGCGCTGTGCGATTCACCTGGGCGGCAACCTCTTCGGCTCGGCGCCCGACCCCGTCGCCGGACGCGAGGCTTTCGCGAAGATCGGCACGGTCGTGTACATGAACACAACGCTCAATCTCGGACACGCCCACGGCCGCGGACAGGAGACGATTCTCCTTCCGGTGCGGGCCCGCGACGAGGAGGAGGAGCCGACGACGCAGGAGTCGATGTTCAGCTACGTTCGCTACTCCGAGGGCGGCCCTGAACGCTATCCGCAGCCGGGCGGAGGACCGATGGGTGAGGTGCGCCTCATCGCGACGCTCGCACGCCGGGTGCTGAACGACTCGCCGATTGACTTCGCAGCGTTCGAGCGCCACGCCTCCGTGCGCGAGGCGATCGCCGCGATCGTGCCGGGCTATGCCGAAATCGGTGCGATGGATGAGTCGAAGCGGGAGTTTCACGTGCGTGGCCGCTCGATCCGGGAGACGCGCTTCCCGACCGCGAGCGGACGGGTGGCGATGTCGGCGGTCGCCCTTCCCGAGCCGCCCAAGCGCGACCGCGACGAACTGATTCTGATGACGATCCGTTCCGAGGGGCAGTTCAACACCGTCGTCTACGAGGAAGGAGATCGCTACCGCGGCCAGTCACGGCGCGACGTGATTCTCATGGCCAGCGAGGACATGGAGCGCCTCGGGCTGGCCGAGGATGATCTTGTGACGGTGTCGAGCTCCGTCGGCGAGATGCCCGACATCCTGGTGCGGGTGATCGACATCCGTCCCGGCAACGCGGCGATGTATTGCCCCGAATCGAACGTCCTCGTACCCCAGACCATCGACCCCGAATCGCGCACGCCGGCCTTCAAGAGCGTGTTGATTCGGGTTCGAAAGGCAAGGAAGCTGACGGTGCTGCGATGAGAGGGATGCACCGCCGAGACGGAGAAGCCGCAGGGGAGGGACGGAGGAAGCGGGTGGGTGGTGCTCGTTTGGGATTCTGCACCGGCCCCCTCTGTCGCTGCGCGACATCTCCCCCGGCAAAGCCGGGGGAGAGCGAAGTTGCTCTCCCCCGACGCAGTCGGGGGAGATGTCGCGCAGCGACAGAGGGGGCCGGCACGCCAGCCCTCAAGGGCATGCGCGCATGACCCACTCCGACCCCTACGAGATCGTTCGCCGCGAGCCCGGCCAAGCGCCGCGCGAGTTGCGCGATCACGTCGCCATCGAAGAGCCCCTCGAGATTCGCGTCGGCGGGAGACCGATCAGCGTGACGATGCGGACGCCCGGTGCTGACGAAGCGTTAGCCGCAGGCTTCCTGCTCTCGGAAGGTCTCATTCGCGAGCGACGCGATGTCGAGCGCATCGCTCATTGCGATGTCGAATCCAACTGTGAAGGCGGCGCGACGATCAACGCCGTCGTCGCCCAGCATGTCGCACTCGACCTCGTGAAGCTCACCCGCCACGTCTTCGCCTCGTCAAGCTGCGGCATCTGCGGCTCGGCGACGATCGATGCGATTCGCAAGAGTTTCCCGCGGGTCGAGTCCGACCTGGTCGTCGACGCCGCGCTGATCCAATCGCTCGCCGATCGGCTGCGCGCCGCTCAGCCGACCTTCGAAGCGACGGGTGGCTTGCATGCGGCCGCGCTCTTCGACGACACCGGGGCGATCCGCCACGCCGCCGAGGATGTCGGCCGTCACAACGCCGTGGACAAGGTGTTAGGCAAGGCGCTCCTCGCCGACGAGCTTCCCGCGCGGCGGTCCATCCTGATGGTGAGCGGCCGGGCGTCGTTTGAGATCATCCAGAAGGCCCTCGCAGGCGGCGTGCCGATCGTCGTCGCCATCTCCGCGCCATCGACCCTGGCCGTCGATCTCGCCAGCGAGGTGGGCATCACCCTGATCGGGTTCCTTCGCCCGCGCGGATTCAATGTCTATTCGAACGCCGAGCGCATCCGCTGAGTCCGTCCGTCACGCGGGGGAGATCTGCACCGCGATCACCTTGTAGTCGGGACACTTGCTCTTCGGATCGGTGTAGGGTCCGACCACGCGGTTGGTGCCGGTCTCGGGGAAGTGGAAGGTCAGGAAGACGGTGCTCGGCAGGACCCGCCGCGTGACGCGGGCCGGTGCGATTGCCTCACCGAAGCGGCTGCGCACGCGAACGTCAGCGCCGTCGCGGATGCCGAGTCGGCCGGCGTCCTCGGGATGCAGCTCGAGGTAGTCCTTCGCCACGATGTCCACGCTCGGACCGCGCCGGGTCATCGTGCCGACGTTGTAGTGCTCGAGGATGCGCCCCGTGATCAGGACGAAGGGATGATCGGCATCGGTCGCGTCCTGCGGCGGGACGAAGTCGACTGTCGTGAAGAGTCCCTTGCCGCGCACGAAACTCGTCGCGTGCACCGTCCGCGTGCCGGGGTGGTCCGGCGCGGGGCACGGCCACTGAATGCCGTCGCCCTGAAGTCGCTCGTAGGAGATGCCGCCGAACAGATTCGGGGCGACGCGGGCGACCTCGTCCATGACCGCGGCGGGCTCGTCGTAGTGCCAGGGTGCACCCATCGCGATGCCGACGTCGCGGATCACTTCCCAGTCCGGCCGTGCGTCGCCGGGTGGGGCGACCGACGGGCGAACGTGCTGCACGCGCCGCTCGCCGTTGGTGAAAGTGCCTTCTTGTTCGAGCGAGGACGCCGCCGGGAAGACGACGTGGGCGACCTCGGCGGTCTCGGTCATGAAGAGCTCCTGCACGATGAGGAGTTCGAGCGCCGCCAGCGCCTTCTTCACGTGATGCTGGTTCGGATCGCTCTGGGCAACGTCCTCGCCCTGGATCCACAGCGCCTTGAGCGAGCCGTCGATCGCCGCGTCGTACATCTCGGGAATGGTCTTCCCGATCTCCTTCGGCGGCTCCTTCCCCCAGTTCGCGAGGCACCGGTCGCGGGCGGCGGTGTCGGAAATGGACGCGTAGCCCGTGAGGGAATAGGGCTGCGAGCCCATGTCCGCGTTGCCCTGCACGTTGTTCTGTCCGCGCAGCGGCAACATGCCCGAGCCGCGCTTCCCTAACGATCCGGTCAACAAGCCAAGGTTGCAGTAGCTCATCACGCCGGCCACGCCTTGGGTCTGTTCCGATAGCCCGAGTCCGCTGACGAAGAGACCGGGACCGCTGCGGCCGATGAGTCGCGCGGCGGCGCGAATCGTCTCGACCGGGACATGGGTGATGGCGGAGAGGCTCTCGAGGGTGTGGGAGGCAAGGAACGCCTGGAGTTCGCCGAAGCCCTCGCAGCGCTCGGCCACATAGGCGGCGTCGAAGAGGTTCTCCTCGACAAGCACCTTGGCGATGCCGTGAAAGAGGGGCACGTTCGTCCCTGGCCAGAGACGGCAGTGGACGCCCGCGTACTGGGCCAATTCGACGTCGCGCGGATCGATGACGACGCAGGCCGCGCCACGAAGAATCGCCTGCTTGATGCGGGCACCGACCACCGGATGGGCCTCGGTCGCATTCGCTCCGGCGATGACGATGAGCTTCGCTTCCTCGAGATCCTCGTAGCTGGCTGTCGCTGCGCCGGTGCCGGTGACCGTGCCGAGGGCGATCGCCGTCGAGGAGTGACAGACGCGGGCGCAGCAGTCGGTGTTGTTGGTGCCGATGATCGCCCGGAAGAGCTTCTGAAGGAGATACGCGGCCTCGTTGGTCGAACGCGACGAGGTCATCGTGCCTAACGAGTCAGGGCCGTGGCGGTCGCGGATCTCAAGGAGTCGCTTCGCCGTGAAGCGAATTGCCTCGTCCCAACTCGCCTCGCGGAAGGAGCCGTCGGCGTTTCGGAGGAGCGGCCGCGTCAGCCGATCGCTGGACGCGCGGTAGCCGTGGTTGTAGCGACCCTTGACGCAGAGGTGACCGTGGTTCACCGCCGCATCGCGGACGCCGGCGATGCGCAGGACGTCGTGCCCGTCGGACTCGGCGCGGATGCGGCAGCCGACCCCGCAGTAGCCGCAGACGGAATCGGTCACGTCGACGTGAAGATGCACATCGCGCGATGCGATGCGGTCGCGGTCGGTGATCGCGCCGGTTGGGCAGCGATCGACGCACGCCCCGCAGGAGACGCAGCCGCTGTCGACGAAGCGGTCGGTCGGTCCGAAGATCAGGTGGCTCGCGCCGCCACGGCCCTCGATGCCGTAGACGAACTGGCCCTGCACTTCCTCGCAGGCATGGAGGCACGCCCGACAGGTGATGCAACGATCGCGATCGAAGCGCATCGACGGATGGCTGGCGTCGACGGGACTGGTGTGACCGTGATGGCCGAAGTCGCTCGCGTCGACCCCGTAACGATCGAGCAGCCGTTCCATCGGCGAACCGTCGGCGCGCGGCTGGAGGGCGCCGCGCGGGTTCGCCGAGATGGTCAGGTGAAGGATTTCGCGGCGGAGTGCGTCAAGGTGCGGCGATTCGGTGCGCACGCGCATGCCGCTGTTGATCGGCGTGTGGCAGGCCGCTTGCGTGCGTTGGCCCTCGATCTCGACCATGCAGATGCGACAGCCGCCCTCGGGGGCGAGGCCGGCTGCGTGGCAAAGGGTCGGAATCCAGATGCCCGCACGCGTGGCGGCGGTCAGAATCGTCTCGCCTGGGCGAACTTCGATGGTGCGGTCGTTGATGGTCGCCGTGTGGGTGGCGGTGGATGTGATCATCGGCGCACCTCCTTCGCGGACGCGTGCCCAAGCGAGGCGATCACCTGCGGGCCAAAGCGATCGAGGATTGTCCGCACAGGTCCCGTCGTCTCGCGGCCGAAGGCGCAGAGGCTCGCTTCGCCCATCAGGTCGAGGATGCGGCGAAGCGTCGCGGCGGAGTCGGTCGAGAGTCCGGCGTGGACGAGCTCATGTCCGCGCGTGGTGCCGAGTCGACATGGCACGCACTTGCCGCAGGATTCGTCGCGCATGAAATCGAGAAGGTGACGGAGGATCGCCGCCCAGTTCGCCGGCGCCGGAATGGCCACGAGCCCGGCGTGGCCAAGATTGATCTTCTTCGCGGCCATCGCACTGAAACAGACCGGCGTCTCCCACAGATCCGGCGTCACGATGCTGCCCATCGGCCCGCCGAGAAGCACCGCCTCAAGCCGTTGTCCCTGGGCACCGCCGCCTCCGCATTGGGTTCGCTCGATCAGGTCGCGGAGGGTGAGCCCGAACTCGACTTCAACGATCCCCGGATTCGCGAAGCCCCGGTTCAGGCAGATCGCCTTGGTGCCCGGGCTCTCGAGCGTGCCGAGGAGGCGGAAGGCCGCGGCCCCGCGCTCGATGATCCACGGCACGTTGACGAGCGTCTCGACGTTGACGACGACGGTCGGCTTCCCGTAAAGGCCTTCCTCGACCGGGAAGGGCGGGCGGGGGCGCACCTCGCCGCGGCCGGCCTCGATCGCGTTGAGGAGCGCCGTCTCCTCGCCGCAGACGTAGCTGCCGAGGCCGCGCACGACCTCGACGTGGAAGTCGCGGCCGGGGCCCAGAGCGTTGGCACCGAGCCGGCCGTTGACGTTGGCGCTGGCGATCGCGAGGCGCATCGCCGTGACGGCCGCTGGATATTCATCGCGGATGAAGATCACGCCGCGTGATGCGCCGACCGCGTGGGCGGCGATCGCCATGCCTTCGAGAATGCCGTGCGGATCGCTCTCCATGAGGACGCGATCGATGAAGGAGCCTGGGTCGCCCTCGTCCCCGTTGGCGACGATGAACTTCGGCGAGCCCTTGGCCTTGGCCGCGAAGAGCCACTTCTTTCCGGTCGGAAAGGCAGCGCCACCGCGACCGCGCAGGTTTGCAGTGATGACCGCGTCGGTGACCGCTTCCGGCGTCATGGACAGGGCTGCCTTGAGCCCCGCGTACTCCGGGAACCGCTTCGTCGGAAGTGCGAGCAGTCGCCGGGTGACGATCGACTCGCGAGCGATGGAGCGGATCGACGTGTGCGGGATCGCGACCGGCTGCTCGCCGCGACACGCCCCGGCACAGCGTTCGGGGGTGAGTCCGGCGACAACGTCGCCGTTGGGAAGCATCGCCGCCGGCGCCTCGTCGCAATAGCCCAGGCAGTAGACCGGTCGGGCCGGGCCGATGCGGCGGAAGCTCTCGGCGATCGCGTCACCGCCGCAGAGCGCACAGGAGGTGCCGGCGCAATAGCGGATCGCCTGCGGATCGTGGCCAACCTCGCTGTAGGAGGAGAGCGCCGCCCGCACCGCCGCGACGGGCAAGTGCACGGTGGCCGCGAGTTCGCGGAGGGCGTTGGGATCCTTCACCGCCTCGTCGCGGCGACTTTGCCCGTGGTGGTGTAGCGCATCGAGCGCCGGGGTCAGTGCATGCTCAGGATCATGCGTCGCACGGTAGGCTCGAACGGAGGGGTTCATGTGTTCACGTTGGGGTCATTCACCGCAGAGGCGCAGAGGACGCCAAGGCCAGAAGGAGGGAAGGAAGAAGGTCAATCACCACTGTCACCACCAAGTTCCTCCTCCTTCAGGTCTCTGCGTCCTCAGCGTCTTTGCGGTGAACAAGAATCACGACTCAAAAGAGCCCTTCGATCCGACCGGTCGTCATATCGATGTCGACATCGACGAACGCCGGTCGGGCAGGGAGCGCAGGCATCGTGCGCATCGCACCAACCAGGGGATAGAGGAATCCCGCGCCAAGCGAGGCCCGGATGTCGCGAATCGTCAGCGTGAAGCCGCTGGGGGCACCCTTCAGTTCGGGCTGGTCGGAGAAGGAGAGATGCGTCTTCGCCATGCAGATCGGAAGGCGGTCGTAGCCGAGATCGGTGTAGCGTTTGATCTTTGCGGCCGCTTCGGGCGAATACGCCACGCCGCTAGCGCCATAGGTTGTGGCAATGGCCTGGATCTTCTCTTCGATCGTGGCCTCGAGCGGATAAAGGTGCCGGAAGGTGTTCGGACGTTCGCACGCCTCGACCACGGTGCGGGCGAGTCCGGCGACGCCGCTGCCTCCGTCGGCCCAGCCGGTGCTCTTCACCGCGCCAAACGCGCCCGCCCGGATCGCTGCGTCGCGAACCAGTTCGACTTCGACATCGGTGTCGGTTGCGAAGGCGTTGATGGCGACAACCACCGGAATGCCATAGCCGGCGGTGTTGCGGATGTGTCGTTCGAGATTCGGCAGGCCGGCCTTGATGAGGGCGAGCTGCTCGGTCTTGTAGACCTCATCGAGCGGCTTACCGGGCACGACCTTCGGACCGCCACCATGCATCTTCAGGGCCCGGATCGACACCACCATGACCGCGCAGTCGGGCTTGAGCCCGGAGTTGCGGCACTTGATGTTGGCGAACTTCTCGAAGCCGATGTCCGAGCCGAAGCCGGCCTCGGTCACGACGAAGTCGGCCAGTTTGAGGGCGATGCGGTCGGCGATGATCGAGCTGTTGCCGTGGGCGATGTTCGCAAACGGCCCCGCATGCACGAAGACCGGCGTTCCCTCGAGGGTCTGGAGGATCGTCGGCATGACCGCGTCCTTCATCAGGACGGTGAGGGCCCCGGCCGCGCCGATGTCGTCGGCGGTCACGGGTTCACCCGCGGTGCTGAGGCCGATGACCATCCGGCGGAGTCGCTCGCGCATGTCCTCGAGGCTCGAGCTCAAGGCGAGGACGGCCATGATCTCGCTGGCGACGGCGATGTCGAATCCCGTCGAACGCGGCATGTTCTCTTCGGGACCGCGGCCGATCTCGATCGAGCGAAGCATGCGATCGTTGATGTCGAGGACCCGGTTCCAGGTGATCGCGTTGGGATCGATGTCGAGGCGGAAGAGCTTGCGACGCTCGTCGGCAGTGAGGTCGTTGGGGCTACTGACGTCGCTTGGCAGCCCGAGTCGCTTCAGTCGGCGAATCTGGTGGCCCGCCAAGCGGAGTTCGCCGTTGGCGTCTTTCTTGCACAGGGCCTTCGCGTAGGCCTCGTCGTCGGGATGGGTGCGCTCCCAGTGCAGCCGGGCATCGATCGCCGCGGCGAGGAGGTTGTTTGCCGCCGCGACCGCGTGGTTGTCGCCGGTGAGGTGGAGGTTGAAGTCCTCCATCGGAATGACTTGGCTGTAGCCACCGCCGGCGGCGCCGCCCTTGATGCCGAAGGTCGGTCCCATCGACGGCTGACGGATGCAGGTGAAGACGCGGCGACCCAGGTGTGCACCGATCGCCTGCGAGAGGCCGATCGTGACGGTGGTCTTGCCCTCACCCAGCGGCGTCGGCGTGATCGCTGTGACCACGACATACTTGCCGTTGGGATTCAGGGCGAGTCGGTCGAGAATCGAGAGCCGGACCTTGGCCTTGGTGTGGCCATAGGGTTCCAACTCGCCGGGCAGGATTCCGACCTCGCTCGCCAACTCGGCCACGGGCTTGGGCGAGCGTGACTGGGCGATCGCGATGTCCGATGGCACCGGGCGGGCGAGTTCAAGCGGCTCGCTTCGGTAGGGGGGACGGGGCGACGTATTGGTGGGCGTCGCGCTGACGGGTGCTGCCCCTGGGGCCTCCACTTGCCGCATGTCCGGAGATCCTCCTTGAGACGGGACCGAGTGTGCGGGTCCAGCTTCGCAAGGAAGCACGGACATCGGTCGCCGTCGCGTTCTCGAAGCGGCTGATGGTACCTGAGTTGCATTGCCCGAGCGCTCACGGTGTCGAGCGGTGCTCGTCCGGCAGCACGTCGCCTCGCAGCGACTCGACGGCGTGGGGGAGCACATCGCACAGCGCGTCGAGCATCTCGGTCGCGCCGCGCGGCGAACCGGGGAGGGTCAGAATGAGCGTGCGACCGGCACTTCCGGCGATCCCCCGCGAAAGGTAGGTCAGAGGCGTTTTGGCAAGGCAGCGAAGGCGTGCCAACTCCATCAGGCCCGGATGAGCGCGTTCGATCACGCAATTCGCGGCTTCAGGCGTGATGTCGCGCGGTGAGAGTCCGGTGCCGCCGGTACTCACGATGAGGTCAATGCCGCAGCCATCGCCGCTTCCGTCGTGTGGGCGACTCCACTCCCGGAAGGCAGCGACTAACAACGAATGATCGTCGGGGATACAGCGGGTGGCGACTACCGTCGTCTGGAGTTTCGTCTGAAGGAGTTCGACCAAGGCAGGCCCGGATTGGTCGACGGCCTCGCCCCGCGAGCAGCGGTCGCTCACGGTGAGGACCGCGGCGCGAATCGGCTGCTGCCGCGCTTGGCGACTCATGCCCCAGTCCCCGGAGTCGGTGCCGTGGTGGTCGCCGGTCCTGCGATGTGCGAGCCTGATCGGCCGCCGTGCTTTTCGAGGACACGCACGCCATCAATGACCATCGCCCGGTCGATCGCCTTGCCCATGTCGATGACGGTGAGGGCCGCGACGGTCACTGCGGTGAGGGCTTCCATCTCGACACCGGTGCGGCTGTGGGTCTTGGCGGTGGCTTCGATGCGAACCGCGCCCGGCACGAGTGCGGCGTCGACGTGCACCACATCGAGCGGGAGCGAATGGCAGAGTGGGATGAGTTCGTCGGTGCGCTTTGCCGCCTGCACGCCGGCGATGCGGGCGACGGCGAGGAGGTCGCCCTTCACCAGCGTGTTCGATCGGATGGCCGCTTCCAAAGCCGCGTTGATGCGCACAAAGGCCTCGGCCTTGGCGACCCGCTCGGTGATCGGTTTGGCACCGACATCGACCATGGAGGCCTTGCCGTGGGCGTCGAGATGGCTGAGTTTGTCGGAGGCCATGGGAGTCGGCGTCAGGAGCGGAAGGCGCCAGCGGAGGGGGCCCACCGATAGTACGGCCACGGCCCGGGGCCGCAGGCAAGGGGCGGAAGTTCAACGAAGCCGTCGCTCCTCGCGGCGGCGATGACATCCCCCGAGCCACGCCCGTCCACCAGGTCAACGGCGCCGTCATCGGCGTTGCGAACGAGCCGTTGCCACCAGAGGTGCAGGGTCCGCTCGTCGGCGTTGCGGAGCAGGACCAGGCCGTCGGCCGTGGACGTCGACGCCGACTGCGGGCAACCCGCGAGTCGGGCGAGAACCGGCCAGGCCATGCGTCGGGCGGTCACCAAGACCGAGACCGGGTTGCCTGGCAGGCCGAGGACCGGCTGCCCGCGGCGGGAGACGCCACCCAGGACCGGCTTGCCCGGGCGTTGCGGGACGGTGTGGAAGAGCGTGTCGACGCCCGCGCGAGCGAGGCACTGCGGCACGAAATCGCGATGGCCCATCGACACGCCGCCGGTGAGAAGCAGGGCATCGGCGCTCGAAAGGGCGCTTTGGATGGCCGCGTCGAGGGCGGCCTCCTCATCGGCCACATGGGACCGGTCGACTCGGCCGATCCACGCGGCTGATGCGAGGAGCGCAGCCAGGGCGGGGCCGTTGGAGTCGCGCAGTTGCCAGGGGGTGAAAGGTCGGAGCGCTCGGAGGTTGCCGCCCTCATTGACCTCGTCCGCTCGATGCGAGACAAGTTCATCGCCGGTCGTGAGGATCGCCACACGAAGCGGCCGGGCCACGGTCACCGTCATGATGCCCGCAGCGGCAAGAGCTCCGATGCCTGCGGCGGTGAGGATCGCTCCGCTCGACAGGATCGCGGTCCCGGCTGCGCCGTTCTCACCGCGACGGCGGATGTTCTCGCCGGAGCGGATGCGCTTGGCAACGGCTTCGTCGATCGTGATTCGGTCGGGTGCTTCGGTGACCTCCTCGCGCTTCACGACCGCATCGGCGCCCTGCGGGACAGGGCCACCGGTCACGATCCGGAGGCACGCCCCGGCGGGCAATGTCGGTGGGGCCAAGCCGATGCGGACCTCACCTGCGATCGGAATCGTCCGAAGGGAGAGGTCAGCGTGACGCAGGGCATAGCCATCCATCGCGCTGACATCGGCTGGCGGACTGTCTCGATCGGTCAGGAGCGTTGTCGCGTCCGCGACGAACCGACCGGCGGTGCACTCGAGCGGGAGAGACTCATGCTCAACCGGGCCGATCCGGGCAAGCAACCGTTGGATCGCTTCGTCGGGCGAGGCTGCAGGGGAGATGGAAGTCGATGGCTGCACGAGAGAGGGAGCGGGCGAGACGTGACCCGCGAGGCCACAGCGTACACTGCGGTCATGGAGGTTCAGGTGCGACTCTTCGGTCCCAGCGCCGACGCCTTGGGTGCGGCGCATGTGACCGTGCGGGTCGAGGGCGAGGTGACTTGCCTCTCGCTGCGAAAGGCCCTCGGACGTGACATCCCGGCGCTCACGCCCTACCTCGATGCGGGCCGGTTCGCCGTCAACCACGCCTTCGCCCGCGAGTCGCAGCGCATCCGTCCCGGCGACGAGGTCGCCCTCATCGCAATGGTGAGTGGCGGATGAGCGTCGCAGCCGTCGTCACCGTATCGGTGCTGGATGGTCCACTTCCGGCCCACGTGCCATCGGCTCTGGGCGAAGGCGTCGGCGCTGTGGTTCTGTTCGAGGGCGTGGTTCGCGGCAGCGAAGGCGACCGGACCATCGATGCCCTCGAGTACGAGGTCTACGAGCCGATGGCCTCCCGCGAACTGGGGCTTCTGGCGAGCGAACTCCTCGCCACGCACGGCGTGCTGGCCATGCACGTCTGGCACAGCTGTGGCCGCGTGCCAGTCGGCCAATGTTCCTTTCGCCTCGAGGTCTGGTCGGCCCATCGCGTCGAAGGGCTGCGGGCGACGGACGAGTTCATCCATCGCATGAAGCGCGACGTTCCGATTTGGAAGCGGGCCGTCGAAAGCGCTGGTTAGCCACCGATCGCCGACATCGGCCGGTCCGGCTGACGGAAGTCCGGGGCGGTGATGCCGTGACCGCGTTGCTTGGACCAGACCGCATCGAGGAGGATCGCCTCGATGTGCTCGTCGGTTGTCGACACGTCGCGGAGGGCAGAGCGAAGGTCGACTTCGGCGAGGCTGAAGAGACAGGGCCGGATCTTGCCATCGGCGGTGATGCGCAATCGGCTGCACGCTCCGCAGAAGGGGCGGGTGACCGGAGCGATCACGCCGATCCGAACGTCGGGAGCGTCGCGGAAGACGAAGGTCTCGCTGGTGCTGCTGTCGGCGTCGCGGCCGTGAGCGACCAGTTCGCCCGCTTCCGACGCCCGATCGATGATCTCACTCGCCGGGACAAGAAGCGACGGGTCCCATCGGTGGCCCGAGTCCAGCGGCATGAACTCGATGAAGCGCACCTCAAAGCCGATTGCCCTTGCCAGGCGGGCGAGTTTCGGCACCTCGTCCTCGTTCTGCCCGCGAATGATGACCGCGTTCACCTTCACCGGCCCGAGTCCCAACTCGACCGCGCGGCCGATGGCGGCGATGACCGCGCCAGCGCTGTTGGCCGGCGAATTCGAACGGGTCATGCGGGCGAACGTCGCTTCCGAAACGCTGTCCAGGCTGAAGGTCAGACGCCGAAGGCCGGCGCCCTTCCAGTTCCGAAGGGCCTCGGCAGATGCGAGGCAGCCGTTGGTTGTCATCGCCACATCGCGAACGCCGTCGATGGCGGCAACGCCGGCGATGATGGCCAGAAGGTCGGGATGCACCGTGGGCTCACCACCGGTGATGCGAATGTGCTCGACACCGAGGGCCACGCACTGGCGGGCGACGCGGAGAAGTTCCGCCACCGAGAGGAGCGATTCACGTCGGGCGAACTGCACGTCCGGCTCCATGCAGTAGACGCAGCGGAGGTTGCAGCGATCGGTGATCGAGAGGCGCAGGTCTCGAATGGTGCGCCCGTGACTGTCGATGAGTCGTCGTGGGTGATCGGTCGAACGAGCGGCCGACGTGACCTCAGGGCGTTCAGATGCGCTCTGGCCTTCGCTGGCGTGTGTTGCCTGTTGGGGCAGGATGTGAAGGGAGACGGCCCGGGACATCGCTCAAGAGCGTAGCGGCTGCGACGGGCGAACCGCCTTCCGAACCGCGTCAAGAAAACGGCCCGCCCCATCGACGATGGGACGGGCCATGGTGTTCAGGACAACCTCGGCGTGTTGCCGGATCGCCGGCGGGCCAATCGATCAGCCGATCGATCAGCTTGACCAGCCAACTTGACCAGCCAACTTGACCAGCCAGATCAGCGGGGCTGGCCGCCGGTCGGGATGATGAAGTACGGGCTGAGGATGCTCGGGCGATCGACGTACCAGGCACGGCCCATGTCGTTCCAGAACATCCGGAGGTTCTGGTTCGAGGTGGTGGCGAGGTTTCGCTCGATGTCGACGTCACGCTCGGCGATGTTGGTCAGCTCGGGAGTGAGGTCGTTCTTGATGCTCTTGAAGTCCGTCGCGGTGGGGTCAGACGCGCAGCCGAGTCCGGCAGCAATCGTGGCCGCAACCAGCAGTGAAGCGGAGCGGGCGGGGGCGAGGAACACGAGAGCGGTTCGTGCGATGCGCATCGGATGGTTTCCAGCGTGCGGGAATTGGGCGTAGACGGGACTTAGCTCGGCCTTTGCACGTATGGATGAGCAAAGGGGCGAGCCCACGGACGAGGGCGATCGCAGAAGCGACCGGCCAACTCCGCTGGGGTGCAGAAGATAACGGTCATCAGCGGTGTGTGTCAACGATTCGGAAAGTCGGGCTGAGAGGTTGCCTCGCCCTTGCCCCTTTTGTTCGAGCAGGTAGAGTCATTCCGCACGCCCCCGGGCCCCGCGGGCGACGGTCAGCCGCATTCCTCGAACCTTGCTGAACCCCAAGGGATCGATGATGTCGCGACGATGGTCAGGCCTCACGGACCGCCACCTCGGTGGCAGGACGGAGTGGAAGGCCGGGATCGATGGCCGTCGAACCCACCTGTCATTGGGGTTCGAGCGAAGCACCTGACTGGCGAGCATTCCCCGGAATCTCGCCTTGGACCCGCGAGCTTTTAGCTTGCAGAGGCATCAGGTTGCCCCCGGGGCCCGAGGGGCGTTGCGCCGCGAGTTCATTCAACCCACTCTGTCGGAGTCCGCCCTTCTTCGGTGGCCGGTGAGCCGCGAGTTGTCCGCTGGGTAGTGGGAACCAGCACGTTCATTCTTGGGGCAAGAACCCCGGGCGCTCGTTGCTCCGATGTGCAGCCGCACTCGACTGGGACAAAAACCTGCGGTTTGGGCTTCCGCTTGGCTCGGCTCGCTGTGAACGTCTTCACGCGTGAGCGTTCGTATGCGAGCACCCAGTCATTCCGATCCGGGGGCCATCGCCTGTCCCTCCTGCGGCGAAGCTCCCATGGGGCGCTATTGCGGTCATTGCGGCGAGAAGCGTCTCAGCCCCGACGACCGGGCCATCAAGCGCTACCTCGACGCGATCATCGACTTCTTCACGAGCTTCGACTCGAAGGGGTATCGCTCGATCTGGTTTCTCCTGACGCGGCCTGGTCACCTGAGCGTCGAGCAGTTGCGAGGGAGCCGGGTCCGCTACGCCAAGCCCTTCGCGCTCTTTCTCTCGCTCAACGTCCTCTGCTACGTTTCGATCTCGACCTTCGGGACCAACGCCTTCAGCACGCCCCTCGCGGTGCAACTCAACCGCAACGACTACTACGGCGAATTTGTCCGTCAGAAGGTCGAGGAGAGGATCGCAGCCGGAACGACCTTCAACCAGCTCGAGTCCCGCTACGACGAGAAGACCAGCGTCCTCTCGCGGACGATGATCTTCGCCTTCATTCCGATGTACGCGGCGATCTTCGCGATGCTCTTTCTTCACCGTCGCCGGTACTTCGTCGAGCATGCGGTGGTCGCCACCCATCTCTGGTGCTTCATCCTGATCCTGCTCGCCGCCGTGGTGCCGCCGCTGGCGGCGATGTTTCAGTGGTGGGGCGGGCAGCCGACCATCGCGGCAGCGCTTCAGGCCAACGATGGACCGCTCTCGCTCATCCTCCAGGCGATCATCGCGGTCCACATGGGGTTGCTGGTGCGGCGCGTCTACGGCGCCAGCGTCACCTACAGCGTGATCGTCTCACTCGGCCTCGCGTGGGCCTTCTTCCATATCGTCTGGCTTTATCGCTTCTTGCTCTTTCTCGTGACGATCTGGATGATCCGATCGTCATAGACGCTGTGCACCCGTCTGCTCAAGCGCCCGCCGGTAGCACTGCCACATGGCGTCGAGTGAGTCGGGGATGATCCGCACCTGGCCGATCGTGGCCATGAAGTTCGTGTCCCCGTTCCATCGCGGAAGGATGTGGGCATGAACGTGATCCGGCAGCCCGGCGCCGGCCGCTCGGCCCTGGTTGATGCCCATGTTGATGCCCTGCGGTTCAAGCGTGCGCTGCACGAGGCCCATGGCCACTTCGACCAGACGCCAGAAACTCGCCCGCTCGTCGGGCGCGTACTCTTCGACGGACGGCCGGGGCTTCCCAAGGGCTACAAGGAGATGCCCGTTCACGTAGGGATAACGGTTGAGGAGGATCATCCCCGCCTCGTCGCGGTGGACCACCAGCGATTCGCGGTCGCGGTCGGGGTTGGCCCAATAGTCGGCGAGGAAGTTGCCGCTGCTCTTGGCCTGGCCGACGCCGACGCAGGCGTCGCTCTCGCGGCGCTCGAGTTCGCGCAGGTAGGTCATTCTCCATGGGGCCCAGAGTGCGTCGTGCAGCATGTCGGCTAGTCCTGTGCGGCGGGGGTGGTCGATGGGGCGGGCAGGTCCGAGTCCGGCAGGGCGAACCAGCGTCGTCGCGGCGAAGCGTTCTCGTTCACGCGGACCTCGAGCGGGATCATCACGTCACCTTCCCAGTATCGCGTGAAGGGCGTGGCGGTGGGGCTCACTCCGGCGACGCTGGCGAGCGCTCGCACCGCAATGTCGCGTCGACCTCGAACCCGGATCGACCAGCCTTCCGAGCCGGTCGTGAGGGATGCCAACGGTTCGGGATCCTCGAAAAGGATCTCCCAGCGGGCCAGTGTCGCACTTCGCCCCGCCGGCCACCAGATGCGGCTGTGACGGCGGACGGTGTCGCCTTGGGTGAGTTCGATGTCCAACCCAAGGAGTGTGCCGTCGAAGCTCTCGTCGCCGGTGCGGGATGCATCGAACATGAGACCGTAGCGGCGCCAACCTTGTCGCCACGCCACCAACCCTCGGGCGAAGACCGAACGCACCGCGTCATCGGCCTCCTTCCCGCTGAAGGGTTTGAGGTCGATCGGTTCCACCCGCCGCAGGCTCAACGTCGAGGTCGAGACGTGAGCAGCGCACCACGGCTGACTGGGGTCGGGACCGCCGTTGGGGGCTGTCTTGCGGGCCTCGACGGTCACGGAAAAGCGGCGCTGCGTCTCGTTCTCGCCGATCGGTGCGAAGGCGAAGGGATAGCGCGGTGCGGCGGCTCCGCCCGAATCGAGCCCCATGATGCGCTCGGTGCCGTCGTGCTCGTCGCGGACCCGCACCCGCGCGTAGGTCATCGGCGGCCACCACTCGTCGATGGCCAGCTCGACGATGAGCGGCTCGTGCGCGGGCCACTCGCGCGGCGCGGTGAGCGTGGCCAGCGGCGGCAGGTCGCGAAAGGACTCGAGGACGACGAGGGCCGGATCGTCGAGTTGGCCGCGCTCGAGGGCGTCGAGCCCCTGGGCCATGAGCGATTGGAGAAGGACGCCGTAGCGCGATTGCCAGCGGAGGCTTGTCGGCGGTGCGGACGCGTCGCCTTCGCGGATCCGCCGGCCGACCTCTGCGATCTGTTCGGGCGTCAGGGCCTTGCGGGCGATGCGGGCCTGCAGCGCCTCGGTCACCGGATCCGTGGTGCTGGACGGGGCATAGGGAAGCGAGTTGGTCAGGAACCAGGTCGGGGCGTACTCGAAGAGGTTCTCCTCGGTCATCTGCACCCGGACGACCATCGCCATGACGATCAGCCCGATCAGGAGAAACGTGGCCCGTCGCCAATGCCGTCGCGTGGCGAAGAAGCGAGCTTCGCTACGCACTGTCGACCCGCACTCGGGGCATCGCAGGCCCGGCGTCTCCTGCATGTCGTGCCAGCAGCGCGGGCAGCGGCGGCGGCCGCGGGAACGGTCACGAAAGAGGGCCCGCACGATGAGGTACAGGACCGCAGCGGTGACAAGGCTGACGATCGACCAGACGAGAACCTGCGTCGCGTCAATCGACATGGTGGACGGTCGTCGCTCGCACGGGGAAGGTCACTGATAGCGAACCCATTTCAGGAGTTCCAGCATGGTCGGTGGCTTGCCCTGCATGAGAACGCCCACGCGGAAGATGCGCGTGGCCGCCCAGAGCATGGCGAAGGTCGAGCCGAAGCCGATCACGATCGAGAGGAGCACCTGCCAAAGGGCAATCGGCTCGGTGCCCCCCAGCCGCAGGATCATGATGAAGGGAATCGCCGGCGGAATGAAGCTCGTGATGGTCGCGAGCATGCCGTTGGGGCTGTCCACGATGGGCACCAGCAGGGCGAGGGGGATGATCAGGACGACCATTGCCGGGCCGACGAGGGCCTGGGCCTCGCGCAGGTCACTGACCGCACTGCCGACGGCAACCATGATCGTGGCGATCATGAAGTAGGCCATCACGAAGAAGACGACCAGGTAGACGATCAGGATCGGCTGGATCAGGTCCGCCATCGAGAGGAAGAGGAGGCCCCAGAAGGCCAGCGCCCCGTAGATCACGATGATCACCGCGCTCACCAGGGCCTGGCCCAGGATCTTGCCGGCGAGAAGCTGCATCGGGCTCACGGCCGAGAGGAGGACCTCCATGACCTTGTTGGATTTCTCCTCGATGGTTGTGGTGAGCAGGTAGTTGCCGCTGGAGAAGGTCGCGATCCAAACCAGCATCATGAACGCGATCGGCACCAGCATGCGGGCGTCGGCCCGTTCCTTCGCCGTGCCGCCGTCGCGAGTCACCCGCTGGGTGTTGAACTCCGGCGACTTCAGCATCGTCATGAGCTTGGCATAGTCTTCGCCGACGCTTGCCACGCGGGACTTCACGGTCGCCTCCCGAAGGATGCGGCTGTAGAGCGAGGTGTGCTTGGGACTGGTCGTCGTCTGGACGAGCAGTTCCAGTTTCACGTCGCCAGGATCGATGGTGAGGAGCTTCGGGTCGATGGAGGCGAAGGCGAGCAACTCATTGGAGCCGACCTTCGTGCGGAGTTCATCCGCCTTCGTGGGATCGGTCTCGTGGATCACCGTGATCGCCACCCGGCCGGTGTCCTCGGTGAGACCCTCGGCGAGTTTGGCCACCGCGGCGGCATCGCCTTGCGTCGCCTTCGAGACCGCTTCGACGGTGCTGGAGACCGAAGGGGCGGCCCGGTTCTTCAGTTCCTCGAACTGACGGGTGGCTTCGGCGGCGACGAGTCCGCCCGGATCGAGAATCGCGATCGTACCGGTCAGCGGCGGCGGCTCGCGGCTGATGAAGAGTTGCGACACCGCCATCAGCCCCCAGATGAAGACCGGGAAGACCAGCGTTCCGATGATGAACGCCTTGGTGAGAGCGGTGTGCTTGAACTCGCGCCACGCAACGGCGAGCACCTTGCCTGAAGCGTTGGAGCGTTCGAGTGTGTTGGTCATCAGCGGCTTCCCCCCTCACGGTGTGCGGTCGAGCCGGCGGCAGCGCCGTCACCGATCTCGGAGAGGCTCGGGGCCGCGCCGCCGGTGGCCTCGACGAGTTGAATGAAGATGTCCGTCAGCGTGGGGCGCTTGATGGCGATCGAACGGGTCGGAATGGCCCGCACGACATCGGACATGACCGATTGCGGATCGAGGGCAGGATCGACGCGCAGGAGTCGGGCGAGGCGATTCTCATCGTCAAACTCGACGCTCGTGATGCTGGGCACCCGAGCGGTGATCTCGCGGATGTCGAAGGACTCGTCCACCGGCTCGAGGATGAGCGAATGTGGGTCGAACTGGGCCCGCACATCGGCGAGATTGGCGTCGAGCAGCTTGATGCCGTGGTTGATGAGCACCACCCGATCGCACATCGCCTCGGCGGTGTGCATCTGGTGGGTCGAGAAGATGATCGTCTTCCCCGAGCGGTTCAGGTCCTTGATGATCGAGGTGAGCAGTTGGGCGTTCACCGGATCAAGCCCCGAGAAGGGCTCGTCGAGGATGAGAAGTTCCGGGTCGTGAATCACTGAGGCGATGAACTGCACCTTCTGCTGCATGCCCTTGGAGAGCTCCTGGCACTTCTTCTTGGAGATGCCCTTGAGCTCGATTCGTTCGAGCCACTCGCTCGCGGAGCGGTGGGCTGACGCGGCGGTCAGGCCCTTGAGTCGACCGATGTAGATGAGGAACTCGCTCACCTTCATCGTCCGGTACAGACCGCGCTCCTCGGGGAGGTAGCCGATGCGGTCCTTGTTTGCCAAGGCCGTCCCGTCGAGCACGCTGACCGTACCCGAGTCGGGATAGATGATCGACATGATCATCCGGATCGTGGTGCTCTTTCCGGCCCCGTTGGGCCCGAGGAACCCGCAAAGCGAACCGCGCGGCACCACGAGATCGAGGCCGGCAACCGCTCGGGTGGTGCCGAAGCGCTTCTCGACGCCACGCAAGGAAATGGCCGCGTCGCGCTCGGGCGCGGGTCGGATCATGTTGGGGAACATCCGCCGATGGCTCCCAGGCGGGATCGGCGCAGACGGGTCGGTCACGGCGGAACTCATGGGGAGCCAAGGATACGCGGTCAGCGCTCAGGCGTTGCGGCATGCGGCGCGTCGGAACGGCCTGCGCACGAAAAAGGCCGAGCGTCCGTTGGGGGCGCCCGGCCTTGGTGTGACGGGATGTGCCTTGGAGCAAGGGCGTCGGAGCGACCCCGCGCCTCGTGCTCGCTGTCTACTTCTTCACGGGAGCGTCAGTCGCCGGAGCCGCGGGCGCCGACGGCGCTGCGGGCGCTGCTGGTGCGGCCGGAGCCTCGGCGGGCTTTGCCTTGGCAGCTTCGGCGGCCTTCGCGAGTTCCTTGACAGCCTCGGGGGCGTCGAAGAACGAGGCCTGCTGGGTGTTGAACGCAAAGTCGCTGAATGTGCCGGTGATACGCATGCCTTCCTGGGCAATCGTAATGCCGTGGAAGACCTTGACCTTGGCCTTGTCGACCGGATAGTCGGTCCAGTCGGTGAAGGTCACGGTGGCGGTCGCGACACCTTGCGGTGTCTGCTGCTCTTGGCGAATGCCCTTGAGCAACTTCGATTCCTTGTCAAAGAACGCCGTCGAGGGCTCGCCGGTCTTGGCCTTCATCGTCACCGACCAGCAGGCCGTGCCCTCGAAGGTCGATTCGCTCGTGGTGGTGAAGTCGCCGAAGGACTTGTCGAGTGTGCGCACGAGGGCCTGGAAGTCGCTGCCGTCACGCATCGCGGCGACCATCTCAGGATCGAGCAGCTCCGGCTTGCCGGTCATCGGATTGGTGGTCCAACCGATCGTGCCGTCGGAGCAGGTTTCGACCGAGGTTCCGGGTGCATTCGGAGCGCCGGACATGCCCTGCACGAGGCGGAGCTTGTTCGGCGCCATGGTGGCGACGTCGATTTGCACCTTGCCCATCATCATGTCCAACTCGCCCTTGTAGTGCGATGAGGTGATGGCGGCGATGGCGTCCTTGCCGCCGATCGCATCGATGTAGGCCTTCACAACCTCATCACCCTTCGGAGCGTTGGCTGGCAGTGGTGCGGCGGCAGGCGTCTGCGGTGCGGCCGGAGCCGTTGCCGGAGCAGCGGGAGCCGCCGGAGCTGGAGGTGTCTTGGGTGCGTCCTGAAGCGTCACCGTCGCCAATGCGACGCTCGCAACGAGGGAGGAGGCGACGAGGGCAACGAGACGATGGTTCAACGACATGGATGGGCCTTTCAAGAATCCGCGCGGCGATGAGCGGTCGCGGAGGTGTGACGATGGGGAGTTACTTCGGCTTGTTGGCGGGGTTGTCGCCAGTTGGGGGGCTCGCGGGAGTGCCGCTGGGGGCTGCGGGGGCAGGTGGCGACGTGCTTGGAGCAGCGGGTGGTGCGGCCGGCGCTGCAACCGGTGCGGGCGAGTCGACCAGGGCCTTGATCTGCGGCGGGAGGTCAAAGGTCGCTGCGGGGATCGGTGAGAAATCGACGGTCTCGATGGTGATGACGTTGGTCATGCCCATCATGAGCATTTCGGAGCGGACGGGCATCTTGATCGCGCCCTTCGGCCCGACGAACTCCTTGTACTCGGCGACGTTGACCGCAACGGGCACGCTGCCGCGGGCCGAGTCGATCGTTGCCTTCATACCGATGACGAGCTTCGAACTCTTGCTCAGGTAGACGGTTGCTTCGCGATCGGGACTCTTCAGCAGGAGTTCGTACGCGGGCTGATCGTGCCACGTTGCCTCACCCACGACCTTCGCCTCGGCGTAGCGAGCGGCGATCGACGACTGTCCAGAGAAACTTGCCTCGGTCCGAAGCTGCTCGAGTTCCTTGCCTTCGAGGAGACGCGGTCCGAGAGCCGGATCAATGGACCAGCCAATGGTGCCGTTGAAGCCTGTTCGTATCGACGTGCCCTTAGCGATCTCGACGGTGGTGAGGAGTTGGCTCGGCTCCGCGACCTGGGTGGTCATCGGCCCCTTCAGTCCGAGGGCCTTGAACTCGATCGCGCCCTTCGAGGTCATCTGCTTCACGGCTTCGACTGCTTCCTTCCCACCCCGGGCACGAAGCTCGTCGGCGAGAAGCGACTCGGCGGTCGGCAACTCGGCTGCCGCGGGCGTCGGGGGCAGAGCGGCCGGAGCGGTTGCGGGAGCTGGCGGTGCCGGCGCGGCAGGCGGTGCGGGCGGGGGGCTTGATTGTGCGAAGGTCACGCGTGCAACCAGGGACGTTGCAGCGAGCAGCGGGGCGATTCGTCGAAGCATGGGGTGGTTCGGAGAGGTGTTCATCCGCCGGAAGCGGATTGGGGCGGCGGCGTGGTCGAACGTCTGGAAGCGGGAGCGTAGCCCGCGAGGATCGATCGAAGCGCTGCCGCAAGCGTTGGGTCCGGCTCACGCCGCAGGAGTTCGGCCGTGAGCGTCACTTCGACGTCGGGGGTGACCCCGCGACCTTCGATGCGATTCCCTTTCGGCGTCATGAAGTCGGCAACCGCCATCTGAAGGACGTCGCCGTTGGGAAGGCGGCGGGCGATCGAAGGGAGGGCGGCTCCGGCGCTGGTCTGACCGATCACGGTGGCCCGTCCTAGTTCTTGAAGTCCTGCGGCGAAGATCTCGCTGGTGCTGGCGGTCAGGGGGTCGATCAGGATGACCAGCGGTCCAGCGTAGGGTTCGACGCGTCGACCGTCGGTGGTGACCCGTCGGGGGTTCACCCGAAAATCAATGGCGCCGCCGCGGTTGGTCATGCGCCCAAGGCTGTCGGGGTCGCTCAGGAAATGGCCGCCGATTCCCATGGCCAGCCCGCCCACGCCGCCGGGGTTGCCGCGCAGGTCCAGGATGATGGCGTCGGCATCGCGGTAACGGTCGACGGCGTCGTCGATCGCACTGCCGGTCGGGAGCATCCAGATGTTGAAGGCGATGAGGCCGATGCGCTTGGGCGGTTGGACGTCGCCGAGTCCAGCGACGGCAAACTCGTCGGGCGTGATGAGTCGAGTCTCCACGCGGGCTTCGAGAGGAGGCAGGTTGCCGAACTCAACGATCTCGCCGCCGGCGCTGACCGCGGTAATCGGAATCTGTCGCTCGACGCCCTCGCTATCGCGGAGGGTCAAGAGCTGCGTTTCGCCGGGGTCACAAAGCGGGCGCGACGCGGCGGCGTGCTCGGCGTGGTAGCGGCGCATCGCATCGCCTGGCTTCGGAGGTGAGAAAAGGAGCGATCGTTCGATGGGTTCGAGGTCGTCGATGGGAACGTGAACCCGATGGCCATTGATGGCGACGAGCTCCCAACCGGCCTGAATGCCTGCGGCGGCGGCGGGTCCGTCGGGGCGCGGATTCACGGTGCGTATCGACCGCTCGACCCGACGGAACCAGACGCCCAAGTCTCCGGAGCCGCCAGTGGGTTCGTCGTCACGATGGGTCGAACCATCGGCATGCTGGTGCACGTCGCCCACATGCGCGCGGTCGTCATGCTGGTTGTCTGGTGGGGGGGCTGCCGCGTCATCGGCTTCGGCCAGGTCACCAGGAATGATGCCGTAGTGCGAGCGACCGAGGCGAGCGAGCATTGACTCGAGCAGGATCCGCAACTCGGCGTTCGAGCGGACCTCCGCCGCGCGCGGGCGGAACTCCTCGCCGATGGCGTTCCAGTCCACGTCGGACGGGAGGGCATCCACGTTCTCGTCGGCGATGGCGTGCCAGACCTCGTCGAACGTCTCCATCGCCCGAAGCGGCGGTGTGGAGTCACGTCGGCCAATGGGAGTCGTGGCACAACCGGCAGCGGCGAGGAGACTGCTAATGAAGAGAAGGGGCAGAAGGGGACGTCCGGACGAACGGAGCGTCGCGTCCGTCGGAGAGGTTCTTCTGAGGAGGGGGAGTGCCAAGGCGAGACGCACCGGAGGACCGCGGGTCGGGGAGAAGCCGACCGGCGAGAGGGCCAAGGTGTTTGGCTGGGCCCAGGAGGACGCGCGGCGGATGGTACCGACGGGCTGGCCGGAGGCTTCGCCGGGAGGTGACCGTTCGCAGCGGCGACGGGCCGGCTGTGCGTCGCGCTCTCGAATTTGGACAGCCACTTCGCTCTGGAATTTGGACAGCCACTACGCTCTGGAAATTGGACAGGCACTTCCGAAGGGCTCGCCCGTTGAGCCAACCAAATTCCGAACAGGCGGCCAGGCTGGCCACCTTTGGACAGCCACATTGCCGCCGCAGCCCAAATTTGGACAGCCACATTGGGCATACCCGGTGGATAGAGCGGGGTGTCGCTCGAATTTGGACAGTCACATTCCCGCAGCGGCGGTATTCATCCGTTCTGCCGGATGAACGGTTGAAGGATTTGGAAGGCCCCTCTACATTTGCGACATGGCTTCCTTCCTAGACGCCCTCGAGCGCCGAGTCCTCCTGATTGACGGGGCCATGGGCACGTCAATCCACGCCTGCACGGACTGCACGCATGCTGACTATCTCGGGCGCGACAACTGCACCGACATCCTGGTGCGATCCCGCCCCGACCTCATCCAGCGGATCCACGAGAACTTCCTCGCCGCCGGCGCTGATTGCGTCGAGACCGACACCTTCGGGGCCAACAAGCTCGTCGGGGCTGAGTTCGATCCGGAGATGGTCGCCTGGACCTACGAACTGAATCGGCGCGGCGCCGAGATCGCTCGCGCCGCCTGTTCCAAATTCGCGACGAAGGAACGCCCGCGTTTCGTTTTGGGCTCGATCGGGCCCGGCACAAAGCTCATCACGCTCGGCAACACGACATGGGAAGCGATGCTCGACAGCTATCGCGAGCAGGTGCGAGGCCTGATCGACGGAGGCGTTGACGCACTCCTCATCGAGACCTGCCAGGACCTCCTTCAGGTGAAGTGCGCGATTAACGCCTGCCTTGAGGCAATCGAGCATGCCGGGAAGTCGGTCAGGGACATTCCGATCCTCGCCTCCGTCACGATGGAGACGACGGGCACGATGCTCCTGGGTTCCGACATCACGGCGGTCGTCAACGCCCTCAAGCCCTTCCCGATCACCTCTCTCGGTCTCAACTGTGCCACCGGCCCCACGGAGATGGCCGAGCACCTCGCCTACCTCGCCGCAAACTGGGACCGCACTGTCTCGGTCGTTCCCAACGCAGGCCTGCCGGTGCTTGTCAACGGCCAAACCGAATACCCGCTTGGGCCCAAGCCCTTCGCCGAGGCCATGCGCCGCTTCCTCGAGGAGTTCAAGGTCGGCCTCGTCGGCGGATGCTGCGGAACCACGCCGGCACACATCGCCGCCCTCCGTGAGGTCATCGGCGACCGGCCGCAGGCGAAGCGCTCGATCACTCCGCAGAAGCCCGGATGTTCGAGCCTTTACTCCTTCGTCGAGTTCGAACAGGACAATTCCTTCCTGATCGTCGCCGAGCGCACCAACGCCAACGGCAGCCGCAAGTTCAAGCGGCTGTTGGATGAGGAAAGTTGGGACGGTCTCGTCTCGATGGCCAAGGAGGAAATGCGAGACGGCTCGCACCTCCTGGATGTCTGCGTCGACTTTGTTGGCCGCAACGGCGTGCAGGACATGAGCGAGACCGTCTCGCGCTTCGTGCGGCAGGTGAACGCGCCGCTCATGCTTGACTCAACCCAGGCGGACGTCATCGAGGCCGGGCTCAAGCGTTGCGGCGGGCGCTGCATCGTCAACTCGATCAACCTTGAGGATGGCGAGCGACGCTTCAACGAGATCTGCCCGCTCCTCCGCAAGTACGGCGCCGCGTGCGTCGCCCTGACCATCGACGAGGATCCCGTCGCCGGCATGGCCAAGACCGCAGAGCGCAAGCTCGAGATCGCGGCCCGCATGCACGACCTGTACACGCGAAAGTGGGGGCTGGACGAGGGTGACCTCCTCTTCGACCCGCTCACCTTCACCATCGCGACCGGCACCGCCGACGACCGCCGCCTCGGCCTCGAAACCCTCGAGGGCATCCGTCTCATCAGCGAGCGGTTCCCCGGGTGTGGCATCATCCTTGGCCTCTCCAACATCAGCTTCGGCCTCAAGCCCGCGGCACGGGCCGTCCTGAACTCGGTGTTCCTCGAGGAGGCCCGCGAGCGGGGACTCACCGCGGCGATCGTTCATGCGAGCAAGATCATGCCACGCTCGCGTATTCCGGCAGAACATTGGGAAGCGGCCCGCTGGCTGATCTTCGACCTCCGCGGCGACGCACGTCCCGCGGGCATGCCCGAGAGCTTCGATCCGCTCCTCCACTTCATCTCGCTTTTCCCCGATGGCGATGAGGCAGTGAAGGTCCATCACACCGCCCACCTCACCGTCGAGGAGCGGCTGCAGGACCACATCATCGACGGCGAGGACCGTGACCTCGAGCGCACGCTGGACGAGGCTCTCGCGAAATACGAGCCGCTGGTGATCATCAACGATCACCTGCTCGCCGGCATGAAGACCGTCGGCGACCTCTTCGGCTCGGGCAAGATGCAGTTGCCGTTCGTTCTCCAGAGTGCCACGGTGATGAAGAAGGCGGTGGCCCTCCTCCAGCCGCACATGCAGCGCGTCGGTTCGATCGGCAAGCCGAAGGCGAAGGTCGTACTCGCGACGGTCGCCGGCGACGTCCACGACATCGGCAAGAACCTCGTCGACATCATCCTCTCCAACAACGGCTACGAGGTCCACAACATCGGCATCAAGCAGTCGCTCCAGCAGATTCTCGATGCATGGCGGAAGACGGGGGCCGACGCGATTGGCATGAGCGGACTGTTAGTCAAGAGCGTGACGGTCATGGAGCAGAACCTCCACGAGATGAACGCCTTGGGCATCACCGTGCCGGTCATGCTCGGCGGCGCCGCCCTGACCAGGCATTATGCGGAAGGGCACTTGCGCGGCATCTACGGCGGCTCCCTCTACTACGGACGTGACGCCTTCGAGGGACTCGCCGTCTGCGATGCCCTTGCATCGGGCGGACTGGAGACGATCGACCGGGCCATCGACGAACGGTTAGGCAAGCGGGCGGCGGTCGACGCCAAGGTCGGCCAGCGCCTCGAGCCGAAGCGCTGCACGCCGACCGGCACCATCGAGCGCTCCGCGACGCGCGGCGATATCGAGATCCCGACGCCTCCCTTCTGGGGCGACCGCCTCGTCGAGTCGATCGACTTGGACGAGATCTACCCCTACATCAACACCGTCGCGCTCTTCCGCGGCCAGTGGGGCTTCAAGAAGGGCTCCATGCCCGAGAGCGAATACGAGCGCATCCTTGTCGACACGGTTGAGCCGGCGTTCATCAGGCTCAAGGAACTCTGCAAGCGCGAACGGATCCTCCGGCCGCAGGTCGTGTATGGCTTCTTCCCCTGCAACAGCGTCGGTCACGACCTGGTGGTCTTCGATCCCAAGGATCAGGACCGCGAGATCGAGCGGTTCTCCTTTCCTCGCCAGGAGTCGCGGGGGCGACTCTGCATCAGCGACTTCTTCCGTCCCGTCGAGAGCGGCACGCGCGACGTCGTCGCCTTCCACTGCGTGACGATGGGCGTCGAGGTGAGCCATCGGGCGAAGCAGCTTTTCGAGCGCAACGAGTACACCGAGTATCTCTACATGCATGGCATGGGCGTCGAGTGTGCCGAGGCCCTTGCCGAACTCTGGCACAAGCGGATCCGCGCCGAACTGGGCATCGGGAACGAGGACTCGCCGGTGGTGCGCGAGCTCTTCACCCAGCACTACCGCGGAAGCCGCTACTCCTTCGGATACCCGGCGTGTCCGGAGATGGCCGACCAGGAAAAGCTCTTCCGCCTGCTCAGGCCCGAGCGCATCGGCTGCGTCCTCACCGAAAACTGGCAGATCGATCCCGAACAGTCGACCAGCGCGATCATCGTCCACCATCCCGAGGCCAAGTACTTCGCGATCTGACGGCAGCTCACGCATTCGTCGGCGCCAACGGCCGCCCCTCGTGCGGCATCTGCCACCGAAAGGGACCCAACACCGCGATCCCTCCCGGATGGATGCCCCAGCCCGGACTATTCACGCCCCGCCTCGCCCAGCGGGCGAGCCCGCCTCATGCCGCGTCGCTCGCTCCTCAACGTATCGTTTGGATACGCCATCGTCGCGACCGACACGGCCTGAGACGGGCTTGCCGCGCTGGCGCAGCCTCCTGATCCTTCGTGGCGATCTAGGACGCTCAGAAACTCGAGTATCACTGACCGATCCTGGCACCGATCGAGTCAGGCCGTGAACAATCCGGGCTGGTTCACGGTGCAGAGCGTCGTCAAGAGCGTCGCTGCCGCCCGCCGCCTTGGAGCGACCGTGGTCGATGGCCCGAGGTCGGGAAGCGGAGGGACATTCTGCATTGTGCGTGATCCCGCGGGACTGCATGCAGCCCTGTTCCAAGCCGGTCCTGCCAAGCCGAAGCGGCGTTCGAGCCAACGGAGCCGGCGAGCGGATTGACCTCCGGAGCGGCCCTCGCTACCGTCCGTGGTCCTCGGTTCATCGCGCTGGCAGAGGCGCGGCGAGGCATGGCGGATTCGCCACCGAACCGACCCTCCCAACCCAACCACCCACCCCATGTCCGGACCTTTCCATCAGGATGCCTTCGACGCCCGCCGCCTCGGACTTGAGGAGGAGTACTTCCGCAGCCGCGACTCGCAGCTCGTCGGCAAGCTGAAGAACGTCTTCCACTCTTCGATCAGCAAGGCCGAACTCTCCAAGGCGACTGGCATCACCGACGATGCGATGCTCGATCGGCTGGTCGCGGCGAACGTGCGCGGCGAGATGCTCGTGGTCTTCAAGCTCTTCCCGCTGGTCGAGATCGCGTGGGCCGACGGCAAGCTCGATTCGGACGAGCGGAACGCGGTGATCGATGCGGCCATCCGCTCCGGCGTCCCGCGAGACACCGAGGCCCTGAAGCGTCTTGAGGAGTGGCTGGCGAAAGGGCCGACGCAGGAGATGCGGCAGGTCTGGCGGATGTACTGCGAGCAACTCAAGTCGTCGCTCAGCCCCGCCGAACTCGCGACGTTCCGCGGCGACCTTCTCGACTACGCGAAGCGCGTCGCCGAGGCGAGCGGCGGCATCCTGGGCGTGGTCTGGCGCATCAGCCCGGCCGAACAGGCCGCCATCGACACGCTCACGAAGTTGCTGACGCCCGCCTGACCGGCTCGGCCGCTTCCGTCGACGACGCGAGGGCAGGGGGCGCGGCCGCGTTCGCGCTGCCATCGACCGGGTCGGGCGCTATCGCACGCGCCGTCGGTTGGGGAGCGCCGGACTGGCTCCGGAAGAGCGTGATGACGATCACTCCGGCCAGAATGAGGGCACACGCGGCCGCTTGGGTCGGCGTGAACTGCTCGCCGTTCAGCATCACCCCGATCGCGAGGGCGATGATCGGATTGACGTAGGCATAGGTGCCGACCTTGGCGGCGCTCACGTGCTGGAGCAGCCAGATGTACGCGGTGAAGCCGCAGAGCGAGCCGAAGACGATGAGGTAGCCCCACGACCACCAGAACTCCGCCGGAAGGCGGGTGACGTCGACGCTTCCCCACGCCTCGAAGAAGGGGCTGACCGCGAGGAGGATGACCCCGCCCGCCATCATCTGCAGGGCACAGGCCGTGACCGGCGAGGCGGGTCGCGGGGCGGTCCGTCCCCAGATCGAACCGAAGGCCCAGCCGAAGGTGGCGACGATGTTGATCGCGACGCCCAAAAGGTCGAGCCGGTCGGTCGTTCCGTTTCCCGCCAGCTTCAGCGTGGCGATGCCGGCGATTCCGAAGGCGATCCCGATGAAGACCGCGTTGCTCGGTCGGCGATCGCGACGTTGGTTCCAGTCGAAAAGCACCAGCCACATCGGCGTCAGCGCCACGATCACCGCCGAGATGCCGGTTGGGATGCGTTGCACTGCGAGTGCAACGCCGCCGTTTCCGATCAGCATGAGTCCGACGGCCACGGTCGCCGCCGCACCCCAGGTCCTTCGGTTGAGGTCGCCGGGCCGGAGCGTGCCCGACACGCGGCAATAGGCCAGAAGGAGGCTGCCCGCCACCAGAAACCGGGTTCCGGCCATGAGCAAGGGAGGGACCGATTGACCTGCGACCTGGATGGCCAGATAGGTTGACCCCCAAATGGTGTAGAGGGCAGCGAACGCGAGGAGGACCCGGGTCCTGGAGGCGTGGTGGTTCAAGAGGGTCTCAGGTGGGCGGCGAGCAGGGCTCGCCCGGTGCAGGGGGCGGAGTGTAGGCGCTCTCTGACCGATCGCCGGCGCCGACCGAAGCGGATGCGCATGGACCGTCCCGAGGTCGTTTCGCCTCGTTCTCAGACGAAGCCTGCGCGGGGTGACCGGTTCCGTATCTCGAAAGAGCGTGTGATTGCTGTGAGTCCACCACTCCGCACTTGACAATCACCGACCTTCACGGCAGATTGCAGGCGTGATCGCTTTCGTCTCCTGTTGTCGATTCGGGTGTTGTTGCCGCACGAACGCGTGCGGGATCCGCTGTCGACGGCGCGACGTCTTCCTGGCAGGCCTTTCGAAACAAAGGCCCGCATAAGGACCGAGACTTCCAGAAAGGGAAGTCCACAACGACTCGCAACCCACCACGACCCGCGGCCCGCCCGCGGGTCGCTGTCTTTTCGCGCCAGTCAGGAGAGCCCTCCCCATGCACCTTCCCGTCATTCCCCAGCATGCCCCCGGATCCGCCACGCCGCGGGTCGAGCGGTCGCCGCAGGAGGTGATCGCATGGGCCTTTGCCCGGTTCTCCTCGCGGAAACTGGTGGTGACGACCGCGTTCGGCATGTAGGGTTGCGTGATGATCGACATGATCGCCGCGCTAGGCGTGTCGGTCGAGATCGCCTATCTCGATACCCAGTTTCTCTTTCCCGAGACCATTGACCTGCGGGATCGCCTCTCGCGACGCTATCCGACGCTCTGTTTCGTGAATCGCGGCAACGCGATGAGTCCGGCGGAGCAGGAGCGGATCCACGGCCCGGAGCTCTGGTCGCGCGAGCCGGACCTCTGCTGCCGCATTCGCAAGGTCGAGCCGATGCGTCAGCTCCTTCGAAACGCCGATGCATGGATGACGGGCATTCGTCGCGACCAGTCCTCGACCCGCTCCTCGGTCGAGACGATCGTCTGGGATTCGTCCTTCGAGATCGTGAAGATCAGTCCGCTCGCCCCGTGGTCGCGCGAGCAGGTGTACCAGTACGTTCGCGAGCGCGACGTTCCGATCAGTCCGCTCCATGACGCGGGCTACCCGACCTTCGGCTGCACGCACTGCACGCGGCCCGTCGAAGGGGCCCGGCCCACCGACTATTCGCGCGCCGGCCGCTGGTCCGGAACCGGCAAGACCGAATGTGGCCTGCACACCGACCCGCTCACAGGACGGATTGGCCGAGCATGACCGACCACACGCCACCCAACTCCTCCGGGCAGGGGTCCGCCGTGCCTCCGCAGGTCGCGCAGCAGCCGGCGACGGAGCTTTCGCGGGTCGAGGTCGCGAAGCTCGAGAGCCGCGCCTTGCGCGGCCACATCGCCGAGACGCTTGCCGACGGGGCGGCGCCCTGCTTCACCGAGGACGACAAGCATCTCCTGAAGTTCCACGGGATCTACCAGCAGGACAACCGTGACACGCGCCACGGCGGCGCCGGCAAGAGCTACTCGATGATGGTCCGCCTTCGCATCCCGGGTGGAGCCCTCACCGGCCGTCAGTGGCTCGAGCTTGACGCCCTTTCCGACACCGTCGGAAACGGGACGCTCCGTCTGACCACGAGACAGAGCATCCAGTACCACGGCATCGCCAAGGGCGACCTCAAGACGCTCATGCAGGGCATCAATCGTGCCTTCCTCAGCACGCTCTCGGCCTGCGGCGATGTCCAGCGGAACGTGATGGCGCCGCCGGCGCCGTTCGCCGACGAGGCCCACAGGACGGTGCAGCGAGTCGCCCACGAGGTCGCCATCGAACTGTCGCCGGCGACCGGCGCCTACGCGGAGATCTGGCTCGACGGCGAGCGGGTCGCATCCAACGGCGACGAGGAGCCCTTCTACGGCGATCGCTACCTGCCCCGCAAGTTCAAGACGGGCATTGCCCTCGATACCGACAACTCGATCGACATCTTCACCTACGACTGCGGACTCGTCGGCATCACCCGCGGCGGGACCATCGTTGGCTACAACCTGCTCGTCGGCGGCGGACTGGGCATGACCCACAACAAGTCCGACACCTTCGCGCGCATCGCCACGCCGATCGGCTACCTGCCGCCCGAGCGTGCCATCGACGCCGTCCGCACCGTCGGGGCCATCTACCGCGACCTGGGCAATCGGGTCGATCGGCGCCACGCCCGGCTCAAGTACCTTCTCGAGTCGTGGGGAGTCGAACGATTCGTGCAGGAATTCCGCTCGCGCGTCGACTGGGAGCTGGCGCCGCCGGTCAGGACGGAGCGCCCCCGCGAGCTCGACCACATCGGTCACCACGAACAGGGTGATGGCCGCGACTTCTACGGCGTGTTCGTCGAGAACGGAAGGGTGGCGGACGGCGACACGGTGCGCTATCGCTCCGCGTTCCGGCGGATCATCGACGAGCTGAACCCCAATGTCCGCCTGACGCCGATGCAGAGCATTCTCTTCACCGATCTGCAGCCCGAATCGGTGGCACGGCTGGTCGCCATCCTCCGCGAGCACGGCGTTCGCACGGTCGAGGAGCTCAGCCCTGCCCGGCGCTGGTCGATGGCCTGCCCGGCCCTGCCGACCTGTGGACTGGCCCTCACCGATTCCGAGCGGATCATGCCGTCGACGATCGACCTCCTCGAGCGCGAGCTCGAGCGCATCGGCGTCGGAGGCGTTCCCCTGACCGTGCGGATGACCGGCTGCCCGAACGGCTGTGCCCGTCCGTACAACGCCGACATCGCCCTCGTCGGCCGCAAGCCGGGCGTCTATCACGTGTATGTCGGCGGCGGCCTGGCCGGCGATCGCTTGGCCGACCTCTTCGCCGCCGATGTGCCGATCGAACAGTTCGTGGTCGTGCTCAGGCCGCTCCTTGAGCGCTTCAGCCGCGAGCGTCGTGACGATGAGAGCCTGGGCGACTTCTACCAGCGCATCCTGCCGCCGCGCGATCCGCGCACGATCCTCACCGGCAAGGAAGCTCCGACCTCCTCGCTCGTCGCCCTGACCGTGCGCGGCGTTGCGGAGTCGGGCTCGTGATCGAGCGGTTGCACGGCATCCAGGCAAGTGCCGCATCGGCCCAGGCCGCGCGACAGCGGCTGGCAAGCCGTCCGGAGTGGATCGACGAGGCCCTCCGCGAGCTCGGATCCGGCGTGGACGAGTGCCTGGTCCTGGCGACCTGCGAACGGTTCGAACTCTTCGTTTCGGCGGCGCCTGAAGCGAGACTGCCGAGTGAGCTGTGTGGGGTGGCCCTCGAGTGCGCCGCGGTTCGCCATGGTCCGGCGTGCGCAGCGCGACTCCTTCGGATCGCCGCAGGACTCGAGTCGCGATTGCGAGGCGAGCCGCACGTGCTTGGACAGGTCACCCGGGCCGTGCAGCGGGCCCGCAGCGCCGGCGTTCTGGGCTCCAAGGAGAACGGCATGCTCGCGACGCTGGCCGTGCGGGCCATTCGCGCCGGACGCCGAGTCCGGGCGGAGACGCCGCTTGGGGCGCTGGCCCGTTCGTATGTCTCGGCAACGATCGACGCGGTGGGCGCGGCCCGGGCGTCGCGGGCGACCTGGGCCGGTGCACGATCATCGGCAGCGGCGCGCTCGCCGCCGACCTCCACGCTGGGCTGCAGCGCGAGGGCAAAGTCGCGCTGGACGTGCTGACGCGGCACACCGACCGCGTGCGTGCGGATCGACGCTTCGACGGCGCCCGCGTGCGCAGCCTCGACGAGCTTCCCGAGCTCCTCGCCCACACAGGCATCCTCATTGCGGCCACGACCTCGCCGCATTGCCTGATCGGCGAGGCGGACCTCGACCGAATGCCGGAGGGAGCGCTGGCGGTTGACCTTGGGGCGCCGTCGCTGGTCGCCTCAAGCCGCGACGGACGAGTGACCGTCCTTCGGCTGGCCGATCTGGCCGGGCGCGATTGCGACCGGGACGCGGTCGCTGCGGCCGAGGCGGTCGTCGCCGAGGAGTTGGAACGGGGCGTGCATCGGATCGAGCGCCCGACGATCGTCCTCGCGGCACATGGCGCGGGGGAAGGTTCGCCTGCCAACGCCCTCGTGCTCGAGGAGGCCAGGCGCCTGTCCGGCTGCTTGCGCACCAGCCTCGGACGGGACGCCGTCGTCCCTGCGTTTCGGCTCGGCACGCCAGGATTCACGGACGTTCGCGGCATCGCGGGTCGCTTTCCGGTGACCGTGATCCCGATGATGACCAGCGATGGATACTTCGTCCGCGAGGTCCTTCCCCGGGCCTTGGCGGACGATCATGGACAGCTCCCCCCGCAGCTTCGGATCACCCGCCCGGTCGGTGCGGTGCGCCGCCTGCTCGATCGCGTGCGCGATGCGGCGGTCGAGGCGACGGTCGAGACCGAGGCGTCGGCGGTGCTGGTCATCGGCCACGGGACGCGGCGCTCCATCACCAGTGCGGCAGCAACCGAATCGCTGGCCGGCGCGATACGCCATGAGCTTCGCCGTCGCGGCGAAGGGGCGGCGGTCGAGGCGGCATTTCTCGACCAGGCGCCGCACATCGACGAGGTCATGGAACGGCTGGCGGTTGGGCGCATTGTGGTCGTGCCGTTTCTCATCGGCGGCGGTGACCATCACCTGAACGACGTCGGCCATCGCATGGTCGGCCAAGACGCGATCGTCCTGCCCGCGCTGGGTACATCGAATGAACTGCACGAGGCGATCCTCGCCCTTGCCCGGTGGCACGCACCCGGTCGCACGTTGCGGATCGGGACCCGCGCGAGCCGATTGGCTCTCCGCCAGGCCGAGCTTGCGGTGGCGGCACTGGAAGCCTGTGGGTATGCGACGCGGATCGTGGAGTGCTCGACGGTCGGCGACCGCGACCTCTCGCGAACCATCGAATCGTTCTCGATCGAGCAGGGCGTCGAGGGTCCGTTCACCGACGAGTTGGAGCGGGCCCTCGCCGACGACCGGATTGACATCGCCGTCCATAGCCTCAAGGACCTGCCCCTGACGCATGGGGCGCCGTCGCAGGGAACCATGATCGCCGCGTACCTGGCCCGGGGGCCGGCGGACGAGTCACTGGTGACCGCGGACGGCAGACCGCTCGCGGCCTTGCCGAGAGGGGCAGCGATCGGCACCAGCAGCGTGCGCCGGACCGCCCAGCTTGCGGCCCTGCGGCCCGACCTGCGGGCGGTGCCTCTTCGCGGCGCGGTCGACGCCCGCATTGCCGCGGTGGCGAATGGTGCGATGGACGGGGCGATACTCGCCACCGCTGGCCTCGCACGTCTGGATGCCCTCGACCGGGTGGCCGAGCGCTGGCCGATCGATCGCTTCGTGCCGGAGGCGGGACAGGGAGCGATCGCCCTCACCGTCCGCAGCGACGATCAGCCGGCGCGCGACGCCTGCACCCTGGTCGACGACGGCGGTACGCGACGGGCGGTCGATGTCGAACGGCGCATCGCCGCCGAGGTCGAGTCACCGGAAGCCGACCGCCGCTGGCTTGCCGGCGTCCATGCGGCGCCGTCGGGGGCGGGTCTCGCGGTGCGGATCCGCCTGATCGCCCGGCGCAGCGGCGCCTTGCGCGACATCGGGCTGGCGGGCGATGATGGCGATGCGCTGGTCGCCGAAGCCATCGAACTGTTAGGCAGCGAGCGGCGCACGATGGAGGCATACGCATGATCGCCCCTCGACCGTCCCCGGGCGCCGGCCGGGTCGCCCTCGTCGGAGCCGGACCGGGCGATCCGGACCTCATCACGATGCGCGGCGCCGAGCTGCTCGCCTCGGCCGACGTCGTCGTGCACGACCGCCTGGTCGACCCGGAACTCCTGGCCAGGGCGCGGCGTGCCGAACTGATCGACGTGGGCAAGCAGCCGGGCGGCGCCAAGGCGATGCAGGAGGCGATTCACGCGATCCTCATCGAACGGGCCCGCCGTGGAGCGTTCGTCGTCCGGCTCAAGGGTGGCGACCCGTTTGTCTTCGGTCGTGGAAGCGAGGAGTTGGATGCCTGTCGCGCGGCCGGCATCCCCTGCGAGGTGGTGCCCGGCGTGTCGAGCGCGTTCGCGGCGGCGGCGGCGGCGGGAATCCCCGTCACGGAACGGGGCATCGCCCGCTCCGTCGCGATCGTCACGGCCCGCCAAGGCGAAGGGCTTGACGACACGCCCCCGGACTATGCGGCTCTCGCCCGCATGGACACCGTGGTGGTCCTGATGGGACGGGAGCGCGTCGCGGAGTTTGCGAGGGGACTCATCGCGGCGGGTCGCGCTCCGACGACTCCGGCGGCGATGATCGAACGGGGCACCTGGCGGGCGCAGCGCGAGGTGAACGAATCGTTAGGTGCCATCGCCGAGGCGGCCGAACGGGCCCGCATCGCGTCGCCGGCGGTGCTCCTCATCGGTCCCACGGCGGCAAGGGCGGGGCGCCAGGCGATGCGCAGTCTCGAGGGCGTGCGGGTCCTGATGACCCGGCCGCCGTCGGCGAGTCGCGGCCTCGTCAGGACGTTGCGAGAGCGCGGTGCCGATGTCATCGACGCCCCGCTCATTCGAATCCGGTATCCCGATCCTCTTCCCGCGCTGCCGCCGTTGAAGGGGTTCCAGTGGCTCGTCGTGACCAGCCTGCATGGCGTTCGCGGGCTCGCTCGGGCGCTCGATGCCCAAGGGCTCGACGCGCGGGCCCTGGCCGGCCCGCGCGTGGCGGCGATCGGGGCGAAGACCGCCTCCGAACTCGAACGGGTGCTGGGTGTTCGTGCCGACCTTGTCCCCGCCGAACATCGGGCCACGGCCCTCACCGCAGCGATCGGCGCCCAGCTCGATCCGGGCGATCGCGTGTTCTTCCCGTGCGGAACGCTGGCCCGCGAAGAGACGGCCGCGACGCTCCGGGGGCACGGGGCGGAGGTCGTCGAATGGACCGTCTACGAGACGCTTCCCGCGCCGCCTGACGAGTCGTCGCGGGAGCGGATCAGGCAAGGCATCGACGCGGCCCTCCTCTACAGTCCGTCGGGCGTGCGCTCGCTTGTTGAGCATCGCGTCGATCTGGGCGATGCTCTCCTGATCTGCGTTGGGCCGACGACGGCGGACGCGGTGAGGGCCGCCGGTGTGTCGCGCTTGACGCAGGGCCCGATCGTCGCCGAGCGTTACGGCGACGAGGGCGTGCTCGAAGCGCTCGAAAGGGCCGTTCGGGAGCGACGCCGTTCAGGCGGGCAGGACATCCCCGTGGAGGCGACGGACCATGCATGAGTTCACCAGCCATGAGACAGGCTCGCGGTGCGAGGCGGGGGCGAGTGCCCGCCGCCTGCGCCGGTTGCGCGGAAGCGCCTCACTGCGGGCCCTTCGCCGCGAACACCATCTGCGGGTCGATCAGCTGGTGCAGCCGATCTTCGTCGTTGAGCGCGAGTCGGATGCCGGTCCGGTGCCATCGATGCCCGGCGTGATGCGCCACGCGCTCGCGTCGATTCCCGAAGCGATCGATTCGATCGCGAAGAGCGGTGTGAGATCGGTCCTTCTTTTCGGCGTGCCGGCCACCAAGGACGAGCAGGGGTCGAGCGCCTGGGATGAGGAAGGCGTCGTCCCCCGCGCCGTGCGACTTCTGAAGCGGGCGGCGCCGGGCGTGACGGTGATGACCGATGTGTGCCTGTGCGCCTACACGACGCACGGGCACTGCGGGCTGGTCGACGGGGGACGCGTCCTGAACGACGAGTCGCTGGTGGGCATCGCCCGCATGGCCGAGGCCCATGCCGCAGCGGGGGCGGACATCGTCGCCCCGAGCTGCATGTTCGATGGCGCTGTCGCGGCGATTCGCGCGTCGCTTGATGGCGGCGGACATGGGGACGTCGGCATCCTCGCCTATGCCGTCAAGTACGCCAGCGCCTTCTACGGGCCGTTTCGCGACGCTGCGGGCTCATCGCCTCGCTTCGGCGACCGTCGCACCCACCAGATGGACCCGGCCAACGGCGACGAGGCCCTGGCCGAGGCGGGGCAGGATCTCGCCGAGGGCGCCGACATCCTGATGGTCAAGCCGGGGCTGCCCTGCCTGGATGTCGTGCGACGCCTTCACGAGGCGTTCGTCGGTGTTCCCATCGCGGCCTACCAGGTCAGTGGCGAGTACTCGAGCCTGGTCGCCGCGGCCGAGCGGGGGTGGATCGACCTCCGAAGCGCCGCCCTGGAATCGCTGGTTGCCCTTCGGCGGGCAGGCGCCGGCATCATCGTCACCTACTTTGCGGACCGCGTCGGACGATGGCTTGACGAGGCGGAGGCTGGCTCGTGACGCGCACCAACGAAGGGTGGCACGAGCGCGGCAAGCAATCGCTGCCCGGTGGCGTCAGCTCGCCGGTGCGTGCGTTCGCTGCGGTGGGCGGCGTTCCTCGGGTCATCAGGTCGGCGCGCGGAGCGTTCCTTCGTGACGTGAGCGGGCGCGACTACATCGACTACATCGGCGGTTGGGGGGCGGCGATCCACGGCCATGGCCATCCGAAGATCCTGCGCGCGGTGCGGAGGGCGGCTCGGCGAGGCCTGACGTTTGGCACCGCTGCCCGCGGCGACGTGCGCCTGGCCGAACGCATCAGGCGGCGGATGCCATCGATTGAACTGGTCCGCTTCACGAACTCGGGCACCGAAGCGGTGATGACCGCGATCCGAATCGCCCGAGCGGCGACGGGGCGGTCGTGGATCGTCAAGTGCGACGGCTGCTACCACGGACACGCCGATGGCGTGCTGGTCAAGGCGGGCTCGGGTGGTGCCACCTTCGGCGTGCCCGATTCGATCGGCGTGCCGAACGAGATCGCGTCGCAGACGCTGGTGATCCCGTATAACGATTCGTCCGCGCTGGAGGCGTGCCTCGTCGCCCACCGCGACCGGATCGCCGCCGTGATCGTCGAGCCCGTGGCAGGCAACATGGGCGTTGTGCCGCCGCACGAGGGGTACCTGAGCGACGTGGCGCGCATCGCCCGGGCGCACGGGGTCCTCCTTCTCTTCGACGAGGTGATGACCGGGTTCCGCGTCGCTCGGGGCGGCGCCCAGGAGCGATACGGCGTCGCGCCCGACCTGACGGTCCTGGGCAAGATCATCGGCGGGGGATTGCCGGTTGGTGCGGTCGGCGGCCCCGCAGCACTGATGCAACTGCTCGCCCCGCTCGGGAGCGTCTATCAGGGCGGCACGTTTGCGGGAAATCCCGTGGTGATGGCAAGCGGCGAGGCCTCGCTCAAGATCCTCTCCCGTGACGCCTATCGCGACCTGGAGGCCCGCGCCGGTGAACTCGAAGCCGGCCTGAAGGACGCCATTCGCTCGGTCGGCGTGCAAGCGTGCGTGCAACGGGTCGGTTCGATGCTGACCCTCTTCTTCGGCATCGATCGGGCGACGTCGATGGCGGAGGTGCGAAACGCCGACGCCCGGCTCTACGCCAGGTTCTTCCACGCCATGCTCGATCGGGGGTGTCACCTTCCGCCAAGCGCGTTCGAGGCGTGGTTCCTCTCGATGGCCCATAGGCCGCAACAGATTGAGCTGACGATCAAGGCGGCGCGGGCGGCGCTTCGCGGGTGCTCTGCCTGAGTGACGTCGCAGTCGCCGTCGATGTCGATGCAATCCGCGCCACCAGGGCAATTGCCAAGACGGGCGCTGGGCAGACAGCGAGGCATTCGCCGCAGCCCGTGCACCGTTCGGGGTCGATTGACGGGCCATGGGGGCACCGAACGATGGCGTCCGGCGTCGGACATGCGTTGAGGCAACCTCGACAGGGCGACGCCTTCTCCGCGGCAGGCGAGCGGCTGGCGGCGGTATCGCGATGCCAGCGATGGGCCAGACAAACGTGTGGGCGAATCACCGCGAGCTGGAGTCCGTGCGGCGTTGGAGCACTCGAGGGGACGCCGATCGAACGAGCCACGGTCGACCGAGGGGACGACTCGACACGGAGAAGCGAGCCGAGCCGACCCCGGAGGAGATCCCGACGGGAGATCGGGCGGTCGGCCATCACCGCGGCGTCACCTCGATAGTTGCCGCAGTCGTTGTCGAGGCAGTTGTCGCGGTGGTTGTCGCGGTTGTCGTGCCCCACGCACGGTCCTCGAGGCCGTCAGCTCGATCGGGCACACCGAAGCGCGGCGAGAGTTGATCGAACTCCGCCGCCGGAGCGTGGCATTGGATGCAGTTGCTTCGGTCCAGATGGTCCGGTCTCCAACCGTCATAGCCGAACTCCCCGTGACAGCTTACGCAGTTGGTTCGCATGAAGAGCGAGTGCGGCATGGTCGGTGGAGCGCCGGCCCACGCTCGTGTCCCGCCGTAGCCAGACGCGCGCCGACCCTCGAACGTGCTCACCGCGAGCGACGCTGGCACGTCGTGCGCCGGGTCAGCCTCGACGTGGCACTGGGTGCAGTTGGTGAGCGTTGCGTGCGGCACCATGCGAGCCACTCGATCGCCGGCTCGCAGTCCCTCCGAATGACATGCGCGGCAGGTCTGTACGTTGAGATCGGCAATCGGGTGGGGAATCACCGGCGGTGCGCCCTCGTAGGCCCGAAGCGACGCACGAAGGTCGTTCGATCGCACGCGCGAGGCAAACTTGTCCGCGCCGGCGATCGGGTTGGCCCGCTCCGCGTCGACCACGCGCGGGGTGGGAGTGTTTAGGCGCCAGGTGAGTTCCGTGCCCGGCGATTGCTGTGGCTTGGAGGCAGCCGTCGGCACCGGGATTCCGCCAACGTGGTCCGGCGGTGCCGCCGCGGTGCCGCCGAGATGCGCTGCCAGCGCGACGGTGGCGAGCGAGGCACATGCGGCGGCCACGGCGAAACGGTTGGTGAAGCGAGTCACACTAATCTCCTTGTATCCACGGGCTGCTAGCCCCGCGGCGGTCGGCGTGCGCAGGCCGAGAGCGTGGCGGCCTTGCGGGTGACGGACACCGCGCACTTCTTGTAGTCCGGCTGCTTCGAGTACGGGTCGTAGGCGTCGAGGGTGACGAGGTTGATGCGCTTTCCCTCGTCGAAGAACGGAACGAACACCTCGCCTGGCTTCGGGTTGCCGCGGCCGCCGACGACCACGGGCAGGTCGAGCGAACCGCGGCGACTGCGGACGGTGACGTCGTCCCCCGAGCGCACGCCGAGCCGATCGGCGTCGTCACGGTGGAGTTCGACGTACGCGGCCGGCATCGCTCGGTGAAGCTGCGGAATTCGACGCGTCATCGTGCCGGTGTGCCAGTGCTCCAGCACGCGACCGGTGCAGAGCCAGAACGGGAACTCCGCGTCGGGCACCTCCGGCGGCGCCTCCCACGGACGGAACCAGATGAGAGCGCGGTCGTCCTTGGTGACCGAGTGGTAGAACTGGAATCCCTTGCCCTTCCCGACATAGGGATCGTCGAACTCGGAAAAGCGCCAACGAGTCTCGCGCCATGAGCCGTCCGACTGTTGCGTGACAGGCCAGCGGAGGCCGCGCGCCCTCACATACTCCTGGTAGGGGGCGAGATCCTTGTGCTTGTGGCGGCTGAAGAGGCGGTACTCATCAAAGAGCCGTTCGTCGACGTTGATGTCGTAGTAGTGCTCCCACTGCCAGATTGGGATCTCCTTGCCGTCGCGCTCGGTATGGAAAAGCCATCGCCCCGACTTGTCCTTCATGCCATCGAAGCCGAGTTCGACCATACGGTGGGACACCGCGATCGTCTGCCAGGCGTCGTCGCGGGCCTCTCCAGGCGGCTCGACAAGCTTGAACCATTGCTGGGTCCGTCGCTCGCTGTTGCCGTACATGCCGTTCTTCTCGACCCACATCGCGCTGGGAAGGATGAGGTCGGCGAGTTCGATGGTCGCCGTGGGATAGACGTCCGAGACGATCAGGAACTTGTCAGCGAGGTCCTTTTTCCGCAGGAAGTTCCGCTCGAGGTTCGGCATCGTCTGGCCCGGGTTCGTCACTTGCACCCAAACGGTTGTGACGTCTCCGCCCTCCGCAGTAGGCGTGTTGAATCGCTTGAAGAGTTCGACCGCGTGGTAGCCCGGCTTCGCGGCGATGCGACCTTCCGCCAGATTCCAGTGCTCCTCGGCATGCTTGCGGTGCTCGGGGTTGGCGACGGCGAGGCCGCCGGGCAACAGGTGGCAGAGCGTGCCGACCTCGCGGGCCGTGCCGCACGCGGAGGGCTGGCCGGTAAGGCTTGTCGCGGCGTCGCCGGGCTTCCCGAAGTGGCCGGAGAGAAGGTGAATGCCGTGCACGATGCAGTTGATTGCCGTGCCGCGGGTGTGCTGGTTGAAGCCCATGCACCAGAAGCTGTTGACGCGCAGGTCGCGGCGCCTGAAGAGCTCGCCCATGAGGCGGATCCCGGCCGCTGGGACGCCGGAGAGTTCCTCAACGCGTTCGGGCGTGTAGGGCTCGACGGCCTTCGCAAACTCCTCGAAACTCATCGGCACGCCGAGCATGTCCGGGGGCGTCTTCTCGTCGGGCTTCGGACCGAGCTGCCGGAAGTTGCAGTGACGTTCGACGAACTCGCGATCGATGCCACCTTCCTTCACCAAGAGATGGGCGATGCCATTGGCGATCGCCAAGTCGCCGTGCGGCTTGAAGAGATAGACATGATCGGCGAGTTCGCTCGTCCGCGTGCGCCGTGTTGTGAGGTCGATGATGGTGACCTTCTCGCCTTGGGCGCGACGGTCGACGAGGCGCGAGAAGAGCACTGGGTGCATCTCGGCCATGTTGTTGCCCCACATGATCGCGACGTCGCATGCGTCAATGTCGTCGTAGACGCCCGGCGGCTCGTCGACGCCGAAGGTCGAGAGGAAGCCGGTCACAGCCGACGCCATGCAGAGGCGCGGGTTCGCGTCGATCATGTTCGTGCCGAGGCCCGCTTTCACGAACTTGTTGGCCGCGTAGCCCTCGGGGATCGTCCACTGCCCCGAGCCGTAGAACGAGAAGCCCGCCGGGTTGGCCTGAATCCGCTTCGCGACGATGTCGATGGCCTCGTCCCAGCCGATCGGGACCATCGCGCCGCCTTTGCGGAGAAGCGGCGTCTTCAGGCGGTCCTTGCCGTAGAGGGCCAGGCCGACGTGGTAGCCCTTCACGCACAGAAGCCCCTTGTTGACGTCAGCCTTCTGATCGCCCTGGATCGCCACGACCTTCCCGTTCTCGGTGCCGACCATGACGTGGCAGCCGGTGCCGCAGAAGCGACAAGGCGCCTTGTGCCACGAGAGCGATGCGCCTGACTGGTTCGGATCGAGAAGTGGAAGCGCGAGCGAGCGACCGGCGTGGGCGGCGGCCGCTGCGGTCGCCGCGGCCATCGCGGATCGCTTCACGAAGGTGCGGCGGTCAACGGTCTGCGACGTGGTGAGCATCGAACGACTCCTTAGGGAAACGTGCAGGTGGCAGCTGAGGGAAAGTCCGAGGCAGGTCGCTCGCCGGCGCGTCGCCGGCCAAATGCGGACCCGGGTTGCGAAGCGGCGTCGTCTGGATCGATCTCGATGAACGCGACGTCTACGTGGAGGACACCGGGGATCTCGCGAACCTCGTCGACGAGGACCTGAGCGGAGCGGGCGTCTTCGGTCTCCATCACGAGCGGAAGGTTCGCACCGATGGCATGGCCAAGCGTCATGCGGGGATCGGTCCGAAGGCTGTCCGCTGGGTTCGCCTCGCCGGGGGAAGGCCCTCGAAGGACGACGACGAGCCCGCTGATGACCATGTCTGCCTCCCGACTTTTGGGTCTACTCGCCGGTCGATGCCCGCGCATCGACAATTCGGCGAATTGTGGATACTCTACTCCGAGTTCCGGATCCGTGTGGCTCGGAGTTGAGGAGTGGTCATGACTCAAGACGCGCACGACGCGCCCGAGATCCCAGCGGTCGAGGCCGAGAGGCTCGCGAAAGGACCGTCGGTCGGCGCTCCACCCCTGCGAACCGGTTGGTGGCTGCCCGTCGCATTTCTCGTTCTGGCGGCAAGTCTTGCCACCCGCGAACGAACCGAGGCGCCGCCCTTCGCGGCGAGCGATGCGATCGATCACCGCGACTCGAGGCTCACTCCAGGCCCGCGCCGCCTCGCGTTGACCGATCCGCCGATGACCTCGGTCCCTGGACCGGTACCGGATCTCCAGGAGAACTGCCGCGCGTGCCACCGGATCTTCCCGTCACGGGCTCCAGCGCCGGATAGCGGGGCCTTTCATCGCATCGAGTTGCGGCACGGCATGAACGACCGCTGCGTGAACTGCCACGACACGGTCGACCGCGAGCGGTTGACGCTCCGCGACGGTTCGACGGTTCCCTTCGTCGATTCGCCGAACCTCTGCGCTCAGTGCCATGGCACGCTCTTCCGCGATTGGCAGGCGGGGGTCCACGGAAAGACCCTCGGCTCGTGGAGAACCGGAAGCGCTGAGCAGCGAAGGCTCCAATGCGTCGAGTGCCACGATCCGCACTCTCCGAAATACCCCCCTTTCGAGCCACTCCCGCCTCCGAACACATTGAGGATGGGCGAGCAGCGCGGCCATGAGGGTTCGCGCGCTCCGGAGGAGAGCCCGCTTCGCCGCGCCAGGGATCGCCACGCCGCGCCAAAGGAGCAGGAGAACGGTCATGGCTGAGCGTCCGCCGGAGCGATCGACCGTACGCATCTGGGATGGCCCATCGGCCTCGCCCTCGGGGCAGATGGCGCCCGTTCCCCGACGCAGCTTCCTCCGCACCGGCGCGGCTGCCCTGAGCGGATTGGCTGCGCTTGCCGCCGCGCTCAGCCCGCTTCGCGAACTCGCTGCGGTGGACGTTCCCGACATCGACGGGTTCTTGCAGAAGCACTACAAGGAGATGTCGCCGGCGGAGATGGAGGAGGCGCTCGAGCGGATCCGCTCCAAGGTCGCCGAGCGCTTCGGCGTGCGGCCGGAGCTTCGCGACATGCGGCCGGCGGATGGCGTTGAGTTCGCGTACGCGCTCAACCTCTCTCGCTGCATCGGCTGCCGCAAGTGTGTGCATGCCTGCGTCGCCGAGAACAACCAGTCGCGGTCGCCTGAGATCCAGTACATTCGGGTGATCGAGATGCCGCGCGGTACGATGGACGTCGAGCGCGGCGACCACCACTATGACCGCCCCTCGGTGCCGGACGAGAACCACTTCTACATGCCCGTTCAGTGCCACCAGTGTGCGAACCCGCCGTGCGTGAAGGTGTGCCCGGTCGAGGCGACTTGGCAGGAACCCGACGGCATCACCGTGATCGACTACGACTGGTGCATCGGCTGCCGCTATTGCGAGGCGGCGTGTCCCTACTGGGCGCGGCGCTTCAATTTCGCTGAGCCGAGCCTCCCGAAGGAACAGCTCAACCCGACGATGAGTTACCTCTCCAACCGTCCGCGCGAGCGCGGCGTCATGGAGAAGTGTCACTTCTGCCTGCATCGCACTCGCGCGGGTCGAATGCCCGCCTGCGCCGAGATATGCCCGACCGGCGCGCGGAAGTTCGGCAACCTCCTCGATCCGGCGTCGGAGGTCTCGCAAATCCTCCGCACCAAGCGCGTGTTCGTTCTCAAGGAGGACGTCGGGACGCTCCCGCGGTTCTTCTACTATTTCGACGAGCGCTATCCGCGCTCGATCGACCCCGAGGCGAAGGAGATTGCCGCACGGCTCCGAGCCGAGGAGGGCGAGCGCTACGGCGCGCTGCCCGGCCCTGACGGGCCTGATCAGGCGATCCTCGCCGCGCTTGCCGAGTACGACGCGAAGGCAGGAAGGCGGATGGCGTGAGCACGTATCTGAGGTTCCTCTCGCGGTGCTTTCGCCTGAGTTTCGTCGGCGACGGCCGCTATTACGCATGGATGTTCACCCTGACCGTCATGATCCTCTTCGGCGTGCATGCCTACTGCCGGCAGCTCGTCCAGGGGCTCGCGACCACCGGCATGACCGATCAGGTCTCGTGGGGCTTCTACATCGCGAACTTCACTTTCCTCGTCGGCATGGCGGCCGCCGCGGTGATGCTCGTGATTCCGGTGTACATCTATCGAAACCGTGAGCTCCACGATCTGGTCATCTTCGGCGAGCTCTTCGCGGTGGCCGCCATCGTCATGGCGCTCCTCTTCGTGACGGTCGATCTCGGGCGGCCCGATCGGTTTCATCACCTGCTCCTGCGATTCAACTTTCCAAGCAGCATGCTCACTTGGGACGTACTGGTCCTGAACGGCTACCTCCTCCTCAACCTCCATATCTGCGGCTACCTGATTTACTGCGCGTACCGCCGCCGAAGTCCGACGAGACTCTTCTACGTTCCCTTCGTGTTCGTGGCGATCGTCTGGGCGATCAGCATCCACACCGTCACCGCGTTCCTGTACAGCGGTCTCGGCGGGCGCCCGTTCTGGAACTCAGCCGTCGTCGCCCCGCGATTCCTCGCCTCGGCCTTCGCGGCCGGACCGGCGTTCCTGATCCTCACGCTCTCGGTGCTCAAGCGGTTTACCAGCTACCGGGTTCCGGAGAGGGCGTTCATGACCCTCCGAAACACGGTGGTGATCGCCCTCTCGATCAACATGTTCCTCCTGGGATCCGAGGCCTTCACCGAGTTCTACACCGACTCCGCCCACGGCGCGAGCGCCCACTACCTCTTCCTCGGACTTCACGGGCGGAACGCCCTGGTGCCGTGGATTTGGACGGCGATCGCTCTGAACACGGTTGCGCTCGTGCTTCTCTTCCTTCCCTGGAGTCGTGTCATGCCGGTGCTCCAGGCGGCCTGCGCCATGCTGATCGCGGGGATTTGGATCGAGAAGGGGATGGGCATGATCATCCCGGCGTTCGTCCCGACGCCCCTTGGCGAGATCGTTGAGTATCTCCCCACAATGAACGAGACGCTGATCACGTTGGGCATTTGGGCCTTCGGGCTGCTCATCTACACGATCCTGGTGCGCATCACGGTGCCGGTCCTCAGCGGCCGCCTGACCAGCGAGAGGTCGTTCGCCCAGGCCATCGCGGGCGAGCGGGAGACGATGCCATGATCACCCCCGGGTCCGCCCAGCAGTCGCTGCGCGATCACGTGCTTCGCAAGGCGCTTGACGCTCGAGCCCGTCACGGAACACCTCGCGATCGCGCGGCCGTGGAGCGAATCGTCGCCGACCGCGACGTGATTCGGTATCCCCTGACGATCGGCATCGATGCGGATGGCCTCGACGCGGGAGAGTTCGCTTGGCTCGAGCCACTCGGAGCGCTGCCATCCGATGGCCATCGACTCCACGTGCACCCCTTGCTCGGACCGATGGATGAACTGCTGCCGTTGGTGATTGCCTACTACATTCCCTCGGTCAACTACGGTGACATCGTCGGGCCCGAGGAGGCCGAGGCGTTCGGCGCGACGCTTTGCGGCATGGCCGTCGAGGACTACTACGCGACGCTCTGCGCGATCGCCGACCGGCTGATCGGGAGGGGATCGCGGTGATCGCATCCGATCGGTCGCGATCGCAGGTACGATCCCTCTCGCTCCCCCAATGGGGCGCGAGAGACGACGAGCGATCCCGAGCCGCGCCGCCGCCAGCGCCGCAGGCGGCCCAGGACGCGCGACGGCTCGTCGATGCCCGCGGGCGGGTGATCGAGGACCTGCGACTTGGCGTCACCGACCGCTGTAACCTCCGCTGTGCCTATTGCCTCGAGCCGGGTGCGAGGTTTCTGCCCCGCGAACGCCTCCTGACCGTCGAAGAACTCGTGCGACTCGCATGCGTGGTCGAATCGCTAGGCGTTCGTCGCGTTCGCCTGACCGGGGGCGAACCGACCCTTCACCCGAAGCTGCCGGTGATCATCCGCGGCATCGCCGATCGCACCGATGTCGAGGTGTCGCTCATCACCAACGGCACCCTCGCAGATGAGCGATCGCTCAAGCGATGGCGCGACGCGGGACTTGGCCGGATCACGTTCAGCCTCGATACCCTACGCAAGGATCGGTGGTCGTCCATCGCCCGCGCCCCCGGATCTCCTCGTCGCGTCGTGGAGGCGATTCGCTCGGCCTGCGCGATCGGCCTCCAGCCGGTGAAGGTGAATGCGGTGCTCCTTCGCGGCGTGAACGATGACGAGGCGACGGACTTGGCCGATCTCGCCCGGGAGTTGGATATCGAGGTGCGCTTCATCGAGTACATGCCGCTCGACTTCGGTCGTGGTTGGGGGCCAGATCGGTTCGTGCCGGCCCGCGAGACGATGGCTCTGGTCGAAGGCCGCCACCGGCTCGTGGCCTGCGAGCGGCATCGTGCATCCGAAGTCGCGCGCACGTATGCCTTCGCTGATGGGGCGCGCGGGCGCGTCGGCTTCATCGCCTCTGTCACGTCACCCTTCTGCGGTGCGTGCAGCCGGCTTCGAATCACCGCCGACGGGATGATCCGGCCTTGCCTCTTCGGTGCCGCGGAGTGGGACGTACGGGACCTCTTGCGATCCGGCGCTGACGATACGTTGATTGCGGGTCGACTTCTCGACGCAGCGTGGGCGAAAGAGCCCGGCCACTCGATCGGAGCATCTGGCTTCCGCCAGCCCGAGCGGAGCATGTCCGCGATCGGCGGGTGATAACTGGCCACCGCGGTGCCCCGCGGGACCAGGCGCGCCATGCTGGTCTGGAACGAGCAATGGCGGCGAAGCGCTCAGCGTGGGCACGAGCGCCTTCTGCGGCTCACGCTCCGTAACGATGAGTGATGCCAGCCTTCGCAGCTGGTGGGCACGCAGGGAATCTCCCCCAGGCCGGTTCAGCCGCTCGCCAACCCTGCCGATGACGGTACCTGAGCGTTGGGACTTCTCGAGCGACTCGTGCTTATCGGCCGGTGTCCACCGGGCCTTCGCAGCCAAACTCCACGCCTGGGCTTCAAGATGCAGATCCGAACACGACTCCTCGTACTATTGGCATGCCCCACGCTCGCGCTCGTGGGCGGGGCGGGATACCTCATCCAGGCAGAGATGCGATCCGTCGAGGAGGCACAGCGCGTTGCCCGCGGTATCGACACCGTGGAAGCGATCGCCGGATTCGTTCATTCCCTCCAGCGCGAACGAGGTCGGTCGGCGCTCTTCCTTGGCGCGAAGGACGACGCCGCATCAAGAAGAGCGGCTCTTGAAGCCCAACGCGAGGAAACCGATGCGGCGCGGGAGGGCCTCGTTTCTGCACTCGAGTGCAATGCGGTGCTCGGAGAGCAGCAGGGTGGGCACGTCAAGGCAGCCTTCGACTCCATTCCGGGGGTTCTGTCCGCTGATGATGCCCTTCGATCCGACATCGATGCCGACAAGCTGAAGGGTCTGGAGTCGAATGCCCGGCATACGGCCATGCTCGCCGAACTGCTGGCCCATGCGGGCAGCATTGCTACAGGCGTAGCTGCGAACCAATCCTATGTCGTGGAGGGCTTTCGATGCATCACAACATGCGGACGAGCCAAGGAGTTTCTTGGGCAGGAGCGAGCGACGCTGACTGCAGCGCTGAACGCGAAGGCGTTTGCTGGAGATGGATTCGGCCGATACGCCGGACTCGTCACGGCCCAAGAGGCGTATTTTGCAGAGTTCCGTCTCGCAGCCGATGAGTCTTTGCGAGCGAGTGCCGACGCCGTCGTTCAGAGCGACCTCTATCGAAAGGTCGCGGATTGGCGGGCACGCACGCTCTCGGGATTGGTTGAGGGAGACGCGAAGCAGTGGCTGGAAGACGTGACCCGACTCATCGACGCGGCGCGCTCCCTCGAGGTGGATGCCATCGACTCGCTCAAGACCCGGTCGGGAGAGGAGCTTGCGAGAGCAAAGGGGCGTGCGGCGCTGTTGGCAACCGGCATTGCGGCGGTGGTGATTGGCATTGCCGTGGCGGGCGCCGTTGTCGTTGTGCGGTTGGGAAGGCAACTCCGCAGTCTTGCCCAGCGAGTCTCAGAGATTGGCGCGGCTCGGGATCTGGCAGCGCGAGTGGATGTGAGAGGAAGAGACGAAGTCGCAGCCGTCGGAATGGCGTTCAACGGCCTCCTTGAAGCGACGCAGCATGCGATCAGCGAGTGCCGCCAGGCAACCTTGCAGATCGGAGCCGGATCGACAGAGGTAAGCAGCGCCAGCCAAAGTCTCGCTGGCGGTGCAAGCGAGCAGGCGTCGACCTTGCAGGCGGTTCTCGCCGCTGTGAAGGATGTAAGCGATGGAGCAGAGGCGAGCGCGGCCGGTGGCACGAAGGTGAAGGCTCTTTCGGACGCCTCGCGCCATGCCGCGGAGCAGTGCAAGGGAGGGATGACGGGCATGGTCGAGGCGATCCGCCAGATCGAGGCCCGGAGCGGAGAGGTTGCCCGAGTGATGGGCGTGATCGACGAGATCGCGTTCCAGACCAATCTCCTTGCTCTCAACGCGGCCGTCGAGGCCGCGCGAGCGGGCGAGGCGGGAAAGGGATTTGCGGTGGTAGCCGAAGAGGTTCGAAACCTGGCCCAGCGGTCGGCTGCAGCGGCGCGGGAGACGGCGGAGTTGATTGACCGGTCGGTGGAGAGCGTGAAGAACGGCGTGACGATAGCCGGCCAGGTGGGCGATGCGCTTTCAGGAATCGTCCGCGATGCCGAAGAAGCGAACAGGCAGGTTTCAGAAGTGGCGGCGCTGGTCGCGGAGCAGCAGACGAAACTGAGCAGCGTGTGCGAAGGTCTTGAGCAGCTCGATGCCGTGGTGCAGCAGACGGCTTCGGCTGCGGAAGAACTTGCGTCCACCGCGCAAGAGTCCAACTCGCAGGTAGCGTGCCTTGAGTCCCTGTTCAACACATTTCGGTTGGAAGCTGCGGCTCCGCGGTGACCTGCCCTTCAGAGAGATCGGCGAAGTTCAGGCATTCAGCCGGTCCAGGCTCCAAGAAGGGTAGCCAGATCCTCCGCTGACACGCCACGCGGAGCGGCCAGGTCGGCGGGGCTGTCAGGTTGGTTCCAAGCCCCAAGGAGCAAGGCGAGATCCGACGCGTCCACGTGCCCGTCCCCGTCGAGATCGCCGGGGACGAATGCCGTCAGGGTGAGCTTGGAGCTAGCCATCTCGATCGGGGCGCCGCGCCCGGTCGCCTCCCAGGCGTCGTGAAGCGTGTCGCCCCAATGGTTGGTCACGTTCGCGTCGCGCAGGTGCTCGATGTATTCGCGCGGCAAGTTCTGGTAGCGGACGCTGGCCACGACGTGGGTGGCGCCGGCGGGCGCGGCGAACCACGAGTCATCCCAGTACTGCCCATCGGCATATCCATGGGCGACCACCGGTGCCCCTCCCGCTTCGAATGCGGCGCTGTTGAATCCACGCGGCGGAATGCGATTGTCCTTGACGATCGTGTCGGCGAGTGACATATGTCCGGTCGGCCCCGCAGGGAGTCCGGTGAGCGCGGCGGCGGTCGGACTCAGGCCCACGAACATTTCGTAAACCTCCGTCGAGGCAGCGTCGAGTGTTGCGCTCTCTTCGTCGTATCCGCCATACTCGGCGAGGAGTTTGCCTCGCTTGTTCAGGAACCGAACTGTCACCCATACTCGGCGGCCCTCGATGTGCCCCGTTGGGAGCTTGTGGCCGCTTTCATTGGTCACTCGGACACGCACACTGCCGTTCTCCTGAGACAGGTCGAGTGAAGCGGCCTTCTGCAGCATTTCGATCGAGCGGAGCTTTGCCGCCTCGATCGCGGGAGGCGGCACCGCGGGGTCGTCTGGGTGAAGGTGTGCAACCATGTCCAAGACACCGACTGCCGCGCCGGCAAACTCGTGGCTCGCCATGTCCGGCCGCACCGGCCCGAAGTTGCATGCCTGCGACGCGATCCGCGGCATGTGGCAGTCCTGGCAGCTTGAGACGATGCTCACGCCCTTGCCGCCGAAGCGACCTTGCATATCCACGCCGTCCGCGAAGTCGCTGAGCTTCCACTCGGTGTAGGTGCGCTCGAGCGGGAACTGCTGCCACGTGTCCGTCGTCGGGCAGGCCTCGTCGAGACTGTTGTAGGTGTACGAACCGTCTGGCTGGCGAAGTGTCGCCACGTTGCCCACCTCGTGACAGGTCCCGCACATTTCGGATGTCTCGTGGAAGGGTGAGTGCAGCAACTCGTGTGTGGTCTCCGAGTCGGTGCGGACGCCTCGGCGCGCTCCGGCAGGGTCAAGCACAAACGCCGCATTCCCGACGTGGACGGGAACGTCCGTCAACGCAGCGAGGATGGCTTCGTCCTCTGCGGGGCTCACTCCCTGCTTGTAGACCGGATCAACCATACTGTGGCAGAAGTGACACGAGACGCCATCGCGGTCAAAGCCGTCCAGGGTTGAGCCGTCCGAAACCAACGCGTGGCCGCTGGCAATGGCGAGCGGCACATGGCAACGCTGGCAGAAGTACCCCACGTTGGAGACATCCTGTTCCGCCGTAGCCATCTGAGCGAAGAAGAGGGGGTCACGCCCGGCCTGAGCCATCAGGCTTCCGGACCAGGTGTCATGAGGAAGTACAGCGGGCGGCTGGTCTGGGGCGGCTGCGTGGCAGACCGAGCAGAGCGAGGACGGCATGTACGTCCACTGATCCACGTCGCCGACTTGGGTGCCCGGAACGTGGAAGTCGGTCAGCGTCATGTTGAAGATCGTTGCGGAGAGCGTTCCCGCGGCACCGAGGGCGAGCAGGGCAGCGAGCCAGCGATTTCTTGTCGACATGAGTTGCTCCACAAGAACAGGAGATCCGGACGTGAATATCCGGTATTGTGCGGCAGTCGCCGCGGTTTGCAAGTGCCCGACGCCAAGAAATCGCCCAATCGACAATCGGACATCGCAACATCGCCCCAACAGACTCGCCCTGCACGTCGTTCCGAAGCCCTTTCCGCCTCGACCTCTGTGGAAACATCCGTTGCCACGTGCCTCGCGCGACGGATCGAGCCTTCGAGCGGATCGGGATCGACGATTGCTGCCGGGGCGGCAGCTCGTCGGGTGAGGCGGTCTCATGGGAAGACGAGGCGGAGGTCGGTTCGTGCCGCGCGCCATCGAACAGTGGCACGAGTGTGGCAAGCGATCGCCTTTCGGGGGCGTCAGTTCGCGGGTTCGTGCGCTCAATGCCGTGGTTGGCATGGCAGGCGAAGCCGCCCGTGCCGAACGTCACATGGGCCATCGAGAAGCACGATGTTCGATTTCTTCGTCGGCGAAACTCGCTCGTGTCGCTACGGTCGCTGCGGATACCGTTTCGTTGCACCTCCCACTTCATGATTGGGGACGTCCGCGCTGGCTGAGAGAGTTCAACGCCCCGTCCTCTCGATGGCGCACGATGTCCCGATCATCGCCCGCACGGTCGGCGCCGCGGTCGAGTCGCTGAAGGAGGGTCTCAACGACACGACGGCGAAGGCCCAGCGGAGCTGATCGGCTACGCTATGCGCCGGCATGCTCGCCAACCGCCTCGCCAATCGCTTTCGCCACGTCTCCAAGTGGGCGCGCCGCCAGGGCATCACCTGCTTTCGGCTCTACGAGCGGGACATCCCTGACTTCCCGATGATCGTCGACTGGTACGACGGCGACGCGGTAGCGTGGTTCTATCACCGCACCAAGGACGACACGCTTGAGCGTGAGGTCGCCTATCGCAAGCTTGCCGAGCAGGAGATTCTCACCGGTCTGGAGATTTCGCGCGAGCGGCTCTTCATCAAGTACCGGGCCCGACAGCGGGATGGCAGCGGCGGGCGCGACCAGTACGAGCGATTCGATTCGCGCGGCGCCGTCCGCGTGGTGGAGGAGTTTGGCCTGAAGTTCGAGGTGAACCTCTCCGACTACCTCGACACGGGTCTCTTTCTTGACCATCGCTTCACCCGCAAGATGGTCCGCGAGCGCTCGACGGGGAAGCGGATGCTCAACCTCTTCTCCTACACCGGGGCGTTCACGGTGCATGCCCGCGCTGGCGGGGCGATCGCCACGACGACGGTGGACATGTCGAAGACCTACCTCGCGTGGGCCGAGCGGAATCTCGCCCTGAACGGCTTCTCGCTCGGTCCCGACCACCACCTGGTGCACACCGACTGTCTGGAGCACTTGGCGCGCGGACCGGAGGTCGGCGAGTCCTACGACATCATTGTCTGCGACCCGCCAACCTTCTCGAACTCGAAGCGCATGCGGGCCGACTCCTTTGCGATCGACCGCGATTGGCCGGCGCTCCTGACGTGGCTTGAGCGGTGGCTCGCCCCAGGCGGCGTCCTCTTCTTCTCGACCAACTCACGCGGGCTCGAGTTCCTGCCTGACCAGGTGCCGGCGTCACTCCACTCGCGCGAGATCACCAGCCAGACCGTTCCCGAGGATTTCCGCAACGAGCGGATTCACCGCTGCTGGCGCATCGAGCACAAGCGTGTGACCGGCGCCGTCGCCGCGGGAGCGGGGGAAGCATCGTGAGCGGTCTGGAATCGGAGGCGCCCGATCCGAACGAGGCGATCCTGCGGACGTTCGATCTGGCCGAACAGAACCGCCTGCTCCAGATTGCCAACGACGCCCTCGCGACCGAGGTCGTTGCCGGCCGCGGTCGGATGGCGGCGATCCAGTCGCTCGCCGACGAGCTGAGGCACATCCAGGATCTCGATGTGCTGGTCGCTCGCGTCCTCGAAGAGTGCGTACGGGTGACGCGGGCCGAGGCCGCCGCCCTCATCCAACGCGACGGGGACCGGCTGGTGCTTGAGGAATCGCATCGGACCCGGGACGCAGACGCATCGGAGTCGCACGCGGAACATCCCACGTTTCGAATGGGCGAAGGTGGCGTCGTGGCCGAGGCCGTACGCGGAGGCCGTGTCGCCCAGCTCCAGACCCGCGATGCGTGCTGCGCGATCGAGCCGGAGTTGCAACAGGCTCTCGGTATCGACGCGAGCGTGGCGTTAGCCTTGCCGCTGGCGAGCCCCGACGTTGCCTTTGGTGAAGTGCGTGGCGTCATCCTTATCCTCGACGGACGCCCGCGGGCCGGATTTCTCGAGGAGGAGGTCGGCACGGCCCAGCACATCGCTACCGTGGCCACCCTCGCGTTCGAGCGGACCAGGCTGATTCGCACCATGATTCTCCGTATGGTCGCGATGACCGAGACTCGCGACCCGCACGAGACTGGGGCCCACGTCCGGCGGGTCGCCGGCTACAGCGTCGCGATCCTCGACGCGTGGGGTCGCCGCAACGGGATCGATGCCGGCGAACTTGCCCGCATGCGCGACCGCCTCTACATCGCAGCCCTCCTCCATGACGTCGGCAAGGTCGGCATTCCCGACGCGATCCTCACCAAGCCGGGACGACTGACCGACGGGGAACGGCGGGTGATGGAACGGCACACGACGATCGGTGCCGGGCTCTTTCGCGGCCTTCGCACCGACTTTGACGACGCGGCCCGCGAGGTCGCGCTCTTCCACCACGCACGATGGGACGGGACGGGGTACCCGATCGTCGACACCGAGCCGACGCGATCTGGTGAGGCGATTCCCTTTTTCGCCCGCATCGTCGCTCTCGCTGATGTCTTCGATGCTCTCAGCTCCGCCCGCGTCTACAAGGACGCCTGGCCCCAGGAGCGGGTCGTCGCCCACATGCACGCCGAGTCGGCACGGCACTTTGATCCGGAACTGGTGTTCTGCCTTGACGAGGCGCTCCCGGCGATGCGCCGCATCGGCCGTCGCTTCGTCGAACCTAGCAGCCCGTGACGAAAGTCATTCAGGATGCCAGGCGCGCAGAAGTAGGCCGCGAGACCTCGCCCCCGATATCACCTCAAATGAGGTCACCGGAGACGGGCACGCGGCCTGCTCTCTGAGTCGTCGTTGCGAGCCTGTCAGATTCGCACCAGCGCGGTCGTTACGCGGGGCAGGTGAAGCCCCAAGCTCCTAACAGTTCGGCCAGGTCGGCGGCGTCGACGGTGCCGTCACCGTTGAGATCGGACGAGGCGTCGTCGCTCCCCCATGCACCGAGGAGGATCGCGAGGTCCGCGGCGTCCACGCCTCCATCGCCGTTGAGGTCGATGCCACAGGCAAGGAACAGCTCGGCGAAGGTGATTGCCTCGTCGTGTGTCGCCTCATCCTGGCCGAGGTTAAAGACGATCCACGTGGTCGGCGATGGCGCGAGTACCGGCAGCGCTCCGTCGAAGACAATGGCGAGGGCGTAAACGCCAGGTTCCGGGTCCCCGCTCGGGCCGGCGAGGGTGAAGTCGAAGTGGATGTGCATGAGACCCGACCGCTGTGCCGTGAAGGTGAAGCCGTCGACGAACCCCGCCGAAGACGTGACGCTGGCGGGTCCATACTCAAGCGTGAAGGTATGGTCACTCGGAACGAGTTCCAGGCCGTTCCATGCCAGGACGGGCCCGGGGAGGGCGAATCCGAAAGCTGCTCCGGCGGTCGCTCGGCCAGGGAGCGATTGGAAGCCCGGTTCGGGAGCGGAGAACGGGAACTCGGGATCCTCGCCGAGTTCGGCCCCAAAAACCCGGGCAATCGGATCGACCGGTTCCCCCGGGGTTCCTTCGGTGATGCTGCCGACCGCGAGGCTCTTGCCTTCGGGATGGAGCCAAATGTCGAGGTGTGGTTTCTTCTCGGAGCCGGCAAGGGCAGGGGAAGCAAGAACGATGGCGCTCGCGAGGAGCGTGATGGATCGGAGGGTATGCATGGTGAAGAGTGGCAAGGTGTGTTGAAGTGAGGTATGAACGAAGTGTTAGGGGCAGGAGCCCCAGGCGCCCAGCAGGACGGCCAGGTCGCTGGCACCGACCAGGCCATCGCCGTTGAAGTCGCCGAAGCCCGTCGCCGCAGCGGGACCCCAGGCGCCAAGCAGGTTGGCGATGTCGGGAGCTCCCACGCTGCCGTCGAAGTCCGTGTCAGCGATGCAGAACGGGCTGACCCAGTGCTCATGGACCCATGCCGTAGCCGCATCCTGCTCGGTTTGGTTGGAGAGGTAGTTGAAGACGAGCCAGAAGGGCTCGGACGCGACCACCATCCGGTCGGTGGAGTAGAGCACCAGTGGCAGGACGTAGATGCCGGGCGGCGCGTTGCCGCCGGACTCGTTGCCGATGGAGAAGGACAGATGACGGTGCCAGCCTCCGTTGGACTGCACGGCGAGGTCGAAGCCCTCGTTGGGCGCGGGCCCCACCGTGACCGCAAGCGTGAAGTAGCTGATGTCGAGGCGCTCATCCGTCACGAGCGACGGTGAAGTGCCGTCCCAACGGTAGAACCCGTCGGGGACGTGAAATCCGACGCGCGTTCCGGCCTGGAACGTGCCGGGGACCGCGTCGAAGCCGGGATTGCTGGTGAACTCCGGGAAGCCGGAGTCGCCGAACGCGCATTCAAAGACGCGAACATCGCTTTCCTGCTCTCCTTCAGCGTTGATGACGCCGGTGAGGATCTTGGCGAATCCTCCGCCTCCGGGATGAAGCGTCGGATTGATGTCGCCCGGGTGTTGGCCAAGCGCGCAGGAACAGCACGAGGCTGCGATCGCCAACATGGCGATTCGATGGGTTTGTGACATGTCGTATCCTTGGGTGTCCGCAGGGGGACGAACTGTTAGGGCGAGCCCAGTGTGCCGCCGGTGCGGCTGTCAAAGAGCCCGCTGACACTGGGATCGAAGCGATTGATGGACTGGTCGATGTAGGTGGATCCGAACCGCAGCGTTGCCGCGTGGCCGTCGAGGAAGCTCCAGTTGCTCCGCGCCTCGCCGGTCCTCTCGAGACCGCCTGCCGCCGCCGTCGAGACCTGGACGGTCGCGACGATGGCCGCCTGCTGCGCTCCGCCCCATGTCTCCACGTGGACGTGGTCCGATCCGGCGTAGTCGCCGGTTTCGGCCATGAGGAGCATGTGCACGGTTGCGCCGGGCGAGCTCACCTTTGAGAGGCGATCGGTCGCCAACAACGGGTCGACGGCCGAGGCCGGCGAGAACTCCCTGGAAAGGAAGTTGTTGAGCCCGTATGAGGTGACACGAAAGGCATCGGCGGAGCCGGCAAGCGGAACGTTTGCACCGCCCATCGAGGTCGGCCAGTGTGGGCTGTTGTCGATGGGACTGCGCAACGCGAAGGCGCTGTCGTAATAGGGCTTGAGCGTCGTGACGAAGGACTCCTTGATGTCCTGGTCGACACCGCCATGCGGAAGCCGGGCGTCGGCGAGGTATCCGCCGAAGTCGGTCGCATAGCCAAGGTGTGCCGCCTGGAGCATGCGGAGGTTTGCAAGATCAGCCGTCACGCGACTGCTGCGTCGCACCGAGGCGAACGCTGGCAGGAGCGTGGCGATGATCGTCACGATGATCGCGACGACGATGAGCAACTCAACGAGCGTGAATCCCCGCCGGAGGACCGGAGCGGATCGGAGGTCATGCTGCCGGGACCGACCGCAGTCGGACCGGTGGCGGACCGGAAAGATGGCCATGATGTGGGCTACCTGAGAAGTCGATTCCCACGAGGGTGGGACATGAGGCAACTCGTCTTAGGTGAATGGAGCCTGCTCGGTTCGGTCCGAATCATGTCCACAGGACCCCCGCGGCAAGCCAAAGCTCAGCGGGCGTGGTCAGGACCTTGATTCGGGGGTTAGGCCGCGGGCGGAGGACGGGCCTTCAGGGCGCCGAGCGGTGAGGGGGCCGGGGCAAAAGCGTCGACCACCGCGATGCGGTGGGATACCCGGGCGATCGTGAAAGCCGCGATTGGCGGAGGCGTCGACCCCGTCCCCGCAAGGGCGAGGGCAACGCAGATGGGGCAGTCCGAGGCGTCGCCCTCTGCCTGACCGGAGCCGGAACCCTCGTCGTGAGCGTGGTGATGGCTGTGGCATCCGCCACGGTGGTCGTGGCTCGCAAATCCAGTCGCCGCAATGGCATGGGCATGACCATGGGCTTCGCGGTGAAGCGCATCGATGACGCCGCTCCCGCTCAGGAGGTAAGCGATGACCGTCAGGATGGCGAGCAGACGCTGCACGGGCCAGAATGTACGGACCGAAGGCGGTCCGGGTCAATTGCCGACGCACGATTCGAGCTTCCGGAACAGCGAGCGTTCGGTGAAGCGTTGTGGTTGACGTTTCTCAGCGTCGCGCAACGTCGGCGCGATACCGGTTTCTCGCAACAGCGATCTGCAATCGCTCGCGAGGTTCGCCTTGCGTCCGCGTCACTCGTGACGTAGGTTGTGGAGGTCCGAGATCCAACGTGAGGCGTGGGAAAAGGGGCGAAGGCGTGGAGTTTCCAGCTTTCGGTCCCTGCTGTCGTTCGGCGAGGACACGAGCCAGAGTTTTCGGCCAACCCGGGGACCCGTTGACGCAGTCAAGGGGTGAGAAAGTCATGCACTCAACGAGGCGCGCTGAAGTAGTTTCGTGCCTATCGGCCACTCACAACACGTGCCCGAGATCGTTTCGATTCGCCTTCGCCGTAACCGCAGTTCTTCTTGCCCAAGTTGAACGGGCGCGGGGAGGCGATCTCAGGATCCAATGGCCATCCGACGTTCCGGTGTCGGGACAGCATGTCGGATCGGAACCGAGCATCGTTGAAGCATGGGCAAGGCACACCAAAGGACCATCGGGTGACGCGTGCGTCACGGGGATCGCCATTGCAGTCTCCCGGTCAGCCCTTGGCGGCGAATCAGCTCGTCTGCAGGCGAATCTCCTCAGCATGGTGGTCACTCCGCAGAGTGGCATCGGGAGATTGACGCTGCCCATCGACCTCGCCGTTCCTGAGGATTCTCCGATCTTGATGGCGAGTGATGGCGGAGGGTCTGGAGCTGGCGATCGTTCGGCTCATTCGGGGACTCCGTCCTACAAGCCCTTCCGACTGCCGGATCCCCTCCATGTATGGGGCGGGTCCAACCAATCACATCGCAATCCTCCGATCATCGTGCCGATCCCGACGCCCCTGATTCTGGGGGGCATCGGTCTGATTGGAGTGGTGGCCATTCGCCGCCGGATGATGTCTCGCGCTGGAACGTAAGGACCCGTGGGACCAACACCATTGCGTGGTCCTTGCGGCAACCTCCCGACCGCGAGGATCCGGGGGTGCCTGAAGTGTCCAATGCACCAACGCGGATTCGAACGGGATCGCGGCCAGCGGTTTCCCATCGAAACTCCGTCCGCTCTCAGGCGATCCACCCTGCGAGGAGCGTTACCAGATCGGACGCGTTGACGATGCCGTCCCAATCCAGATCGAGTGGGCACTTGCCCGAGCAGGGGGCCCCACGCGCCGCGTCGGCGCTCGGGCCAAGAAGCGAGCGCGTCGGCCCCGCGGTTGGCGACCTTGACCCAGACCGACCCAACGTGGGCTTCATTCAGACCTTGCTGCACCTGTTCTTGACCGCGAAACCGGTCGCGATGCTCGCGGCCTGCTGCCCTGCGAGGCTGTGAGGTGGCCCCGGAGGGGAGTCTTGTCCGTTCGGGTAGAGGCCGCCCGGGTACTGGCCCAAAGGGAGGCCGCGGCTGAGGTCGCTGATTGGCACCAGTCCATCGGAGGTGTTGGCGCAATCGTCGAGCGCTTCGCCCTCGCCCCGGCTCGATGGCAATCGGTTTGCTTCAAGGCAACGCATGCCGACAATCGTCCACCGAACCGAGTGCGTGAGCTTCCCGCGTTCAGGTCATCACCTGCTCGAGGGGCTGCTCTTGCGCTACTTCGGCGAGCAAGGCATGCGCTATTGCGAACAGTATGCGCACCCTGAACGGCGGCTTGACCTCGATCCAGAGACGCGCTTCCAGAAGAACCACGACTTCGACCTCGACACGCCGATCCGAAGTGACCGGCAATACATCGTTCAGATCCGTTACCCGCTCGATAGCCTCGTTTCGCTCTTCAAGCTGAATGTCAAGCAGTCGGGCTTGCCGGACACCCCCGCTGCGTGGACGAACTTCGCCATCAACAAGATCGGCTACTGGATGCGCTTCTATAAGAAGTGGGTTCTGGACCATGTCGACCGGCGGCTTGTGGTCAACTATGCCGATCTCGTCGACGAGCCCGTCGCCATGTTGACGCAAGTCGTCTGCTTCCTGGGCGAGACCGAGCCGGACATGGATCGGATTCGCGAGGCCTGCGCGGCGGAGTCGATTCACGTCCGCAACGACTACAAGTGTTTCAACCACTACGGCGCCCAGTTCTTCACGCTTCTGAAGGGGTACTTCTGTGCGGTTCCTGGTGTCGATGTCGAGGCAGACAGGCTCCTCATCCCCCAACAGCAGCCAACCGAATCGGGACGACTTGCCCGCGAGATGCGCGACACCGCGGAGGCGCTGCGGCGATTGGCATTTCAGGTCGATCACCAGTTCCCGCAGCCAAGCGGACACAACGAAAACGGTTGGCGGGACGCCTCGTGGGCCGCGCTGGCAAGCCTTTCCGATTCGACCCGTCGGTGACGGTCCGGTTGTTCCACGTTCTCAGCCGCCGAGCTCCGCAATCCCATGCCCACCGTCCCCGAACTCATCCCCGTCTGGCGCCGCTCGCAGGATCTCGTCGGACGCTTGCGAAAGCTCTTCGTCATCGGCTGCCCGAAGTCAGGCACCACCTGGATTCAGAACCAGCTCGCCGGGCATCCCGAGATCGTGATCCACGGTGAGGGTCGCTTCGCGTGGCGGATGTTCCCCGCGATCAGCAAGGGGTTTCAGGCGTTCAACGCAGACCAGTCCCAGTTCGTGCCTGATCCGGTCACGCACCTGCGCGACGTCGACCTGCTCATGTGCATGCGTCAGCTCTTGGACATGCAGCTCTTTCGCTATATCGAAATGGCCTCTGGCACGGGGAAGGACATGAGCCGCGTGCGCGTCGTCGGAGACAAGACGCCCCAACACTCGGTTTGCCTGCCGCTCCTGAACCAGCTCTATCCTGACGCACTCTTCCTGCACGTCGTTCGCGATCCGCGCGATGCGGCCACCAGCGGCTACTTCCACTTCGCTCAGGGCGACGAATCCAAGCGGACGGAACACTTCCGCCAGTTCATGCAGGGCTCGTGGGCTCAGGCAATCCGCCAGTCGCGAGCCGCCGCGAGAGCATTTCCCGATCGTTACCTGGAGGTGCGATACGAGGACTTGCTTGCGGATGAACCGGGGCAACTCACCCGCTGTCTCTCCTTCCTCGGCGTCGACGCGTCGCCCCAGTCCATGTCGGGCTGCATCGAATCGGGGAGTTTCAAGAAGCGGTCGGGCGGCCGGGCCCGTGGCGACCAGGACAACAAGGCGTTCTTTCGAAGCGGAGTCGCTGGAGACTGGCGCAACCATCTCGATGAGTCCATGGCCGCCGAACTCTGCGAGCCGATCGCGCAGCTCATGCGAGAGTGTGGGTACGAGCCCGAGTGCAGGTTGCCGGCACCGACGTCGGGATGAGTTTGCGGTACACGACGGCTCGTCGCGATGGGCTGCGCGTTCCGGAAGGCCTTGACAGCGGACGAAACGCGGATATACAAGTCAGGAATTCGGAGTCGCTTTCCGACTTGCCCTGCGCCCGCAAGACCCTGCGGCTGGGGGGCTTGGCAAGAGCGATATCCCCTCGTCCCTCAGGCATCGAAACCGCTCTGGACCCCATGGCTCGACTCGCCGAACACCAAGGCAAGGCTCTTCTCCGCGATGCCGGCATTCCGGTCCCCAAAGGGGGAGTGGCCCGAAGCCCCGAGGAGGCAGCGAAGGTTGCGACCCGAATCGGCTTCCCCTGCATGGTGAAGATCCAGGCGTGGGCGACCGGCCGGGCTGCGATGGGCGGAGTCGCCGTTGCGAAGACCGCAGAAGAAGCTCGCGACCACGCGGCCCGCATGCTCGCCATGAAGGTGGGGCAGTTTCCGGTCACCGAGGTGCTCATCGAGGAGCGGCTGGCGTTTGCACGCGAGCTCTTTGTTTCGTTCTCGATTGATGATCGCGAACGTGCGCCGATCCTCCTCCTTTCCGCCAGCGGTGGGAGCGGCGTTGAGGAACGGGCCGCCGCGGTCCGCCGCATTGCCTGCGATGTGGACACAGGACCGGACACAATCGTGCTGGATACCGCGATCGAGTCGTTAGGTCTTGCACCGGCTGCGGCATCCTCGGTTCGCTCACTCGTCGTCAAGCTCTTTGATGTCGCCCGTCGACACGAGGCGAGGTCGCTTGAGATCAACCCGCTCGCCCTCACGCAGGACGGCGTGGCCATCGCCCTCGACTGCCGCGTGACGGTCGACGATTACGCGGTCTTCCGTCATCCCGACCTTGGGATCGACATCGCCCGCGAACTGGACCATCCCCCGACGGCACTCGAGCGTGTCGCCTACGCGGTCGAGCAGTCGGATCACCGCGGTACCTTCTACTTCGCACAACTGGCGGTCTGCGCCGCGGACGGTTCGCGCGGTCTCATTGGCTTCCACGGCGCGGGTGGCGGCGGCTCCATGATGTCGATGGATGCGGTGAGCGCCGAAGGTTTCACGCTCGCCGACTTCACCGACACCAGCGGCAATCCATCGCCTGCGAAGGTATACGCCGCGGCTCGGTTGATTCTCGCCCAGCCGGATCTCGTCGGCTACTTCGGTTCCGGTTCGGGCGTCGCCAGCCAGGAGCAGTTCTGGTCGGCGTATGGACTGGCCAAGGCGTTCTGGGAATTGGAGCTCTCGATCCCCGCAGTGATCCGACTCGGCGGAAATACCGAGGATCGGGCGGTCGAGATCCTCCAGTCGGCGACACGCGGCTTGCCGGCGATCGTCGAGGGTTATCGCAAGACCGATCCGCCGGCACGCATCGCCGCCCGCTTCACCGCTCTCGTGGCTCAATCCAAGGCCGGCCCATGGCGCCCGCGCCATCCGCGTCGGCCCGAGTTCGTCGGCCGAGGCGAGTCCATCTCGTGGCCGCTGCGCAGCGGAACCCTGTGGATCGATCGCGCGGCGTGGAGCCGCAACGGTCCGGCGATCGCAGCCCGCTCGAACGGACTCCTGCGCGACGATCACGGTGCGCCGACCCGAACGCTGCCGGACGCCGACTTCGCCCAGAAGGACAGTGACATGATTGCCTGCGAGGTCGAGTGCCGCCGCGATGGCATCGACGGGCTCTTTGTCGAGATCGACATTCCGAATCTCGCCCCGCTGGTCGCTCCCTACGTGGCGGCCGAGCGCGGCTGCGACGGGCGCTGCCATGACTGTCCTTGCCGCGGAGGCGGACGTCACAAGGGTGCACACGCCGACCATCATCAAGAGGAAGATCGAGGAGGTGCGTCATGAGCATCCTCGTCGATGAACGCACTACCGTCCTGGTCCACGGCATCACCGGGCGTGAGGGCCAGGCCCGCACGCGGCTGATGCTTGACTACGGCACCAGGGTCATCGGCGGCGTGACGCCAGGGAAGGGCGGCCAATCGGTGCTCGGCGTGCCCGTCTTCGGATCGGCGAAGGACGCCGTGTCGACGCTCGGCCAGGTCGACGCATCGGTGCTTTTCGTTCCGGCAGCCGGCGTGCGCGAGGCGGCGATCGATGCGATCGACGCCGGCGTCAGACTCGTCGTCCTTGTCGCGGATCGCGTTCCCGTGTGGGACGCCATGGCGATCATGAAGGCCGCGAAGGCCCGCGGAGCCACGGTGCTCGGCCCGAACACGCTCGGCGTGGCGAGCCCCGGCAAGGCCGTCCTTGGCATGATCGGCGGGCGAGCCGAGTCGGCCCGCGAGTGGTTCAAGCCGCCCCTCGAGGGTGGCACCGGTGCTGGCGTCATCTCGCGTTCCGGCGGTATGGCGTCAAGCACCGGCTACTACCTCGGCCAGGCCGGCGTTCGCATCTCAACGATCGTTCACGTCGGTGGCGACACGGTCTTGGGCGTGCGCATCCCCGACGCGGCGCTGCGATTTCAGGAGGATCCGGCGACCGATGCGATCGTTGTCTTCGGCGAAATCGGCGGGTCGCAGGAAGAGGAGTTGGCCGATCTGGTTCGCTCCGGTCGCGTCACCAAGCCGGTCATCGCCTACATCGGCGGCAAGGCAGCGCGGGCCGGCACTCGATTCAGCCACGCCGGTGCGATCATCGAAGGTAACCGCGGCACCCACGCGGGAAAGGTCGCGGCGCTGGAGTCCGTCGGCGCCCGCGTGGTCACGGCGTTCGGCGAGCTGCCCACCGCGGTCGTCGAGGTGTTACGGGCCCGCTCGTCGAAGAGCCTGATGGATGACGCCGAGCGGAACGCGGTCTGGACGAGTGCCGTCACCCGCATCCGTCCCAACGAGGTCGCGGTGCGCGGCCACGACGTCGCCTCGCTGATGGGCAAGGTGGGATTCGGGGCGGCGGTTTACCTGATCCTCACCGGTCGCCTGCCGGATGAGCGCGTCGCCCGGCTGATGGACGCGATTCTCGTCGCCAGCATCGACCACGGCTGCACGCCGCCGAGCACGCTTGCCGCGCGGACCGTCGCGAGCACCGGGGCAACGCTCTCCGCCAGCGTTGCCGCCGGCATCATGAGCATCAACCGTCATCATGGCGGGGCGATCGAGGACTGCGCCCTCTACCTCCGCGGCCTGCTCTCGCGTTCGGCATCGCAGCGACGTTCGCTTGATGAGATTGCAACCGACGAGGTTAGCCGCGTGAAGTCGGAAGGGGCGCGCATCTCGGGCTTCGGCCACCGCGTGCACAGCAAGGACCCACGCACCGTGCGGCTCTTCGAACTCGCCAAGGAAGCCGGGATGGTCGACGTCGGCGCCACCGCCATCGCGGCGGCTCGGGCGGTCGAGCGGGCCTTCGCCGCGATCGGGCGCCCGTTGCCGATCAACGTCGACGGGGCGATCGGGGCGATTCTCTCCGACCTCGGCATGGATCCCGCTGTCTTCAACGGGATCTTCATGATCGCCCGAACACCGGGGCTGGTCGCCCACGTGGTCGAGGAGCGGACCCGCGAGAAGCCGATGCGCCGCATCGACCCGGTCCGACACGCCTACGACGGCCGCATCGGTTCCTAACGATTCGTTCAGCACTTCTTGACTCGAACTTCAGGGGATGAGCACTCGCCATGGCCTTCACCGTCAACGACATCGCCCAGCTCTTTCCGGACCTCCTTCAGATCCGCGATGCGGGCCTGCGGGAGCGGGTTGCCGCGGTCTGGGATGACGCCATCCGCAACGGCTGCGGCGGGCGGGGCTGGACCTTCGACGAGCTGCGGGCGATTCCCTTCACACTGCTCGCCGGACCGATTCGCATGGCCTTCGTCGAGCACCTGAACTCTTGCGCTCGGCAGTGCCTTCGCATCGCCGACGTCCTTCAGGAGACCTTCGGCGATCGCGTCCCTGTCCATCGCGACCATCTCCTCGCCGGATCGCTCCTGGCCGACGTGGGCAAGATGCTCGAGTTCGACAAGGACGCCAACGGCAAGATCATCAAGGGAGCGTTCGGCGACCTCCTTCGTCATCCTTTCAGCGGCGTGGCGCTCTGCTACAAGCACGGCCTGCCGGCGGAGGTGATGCACATCGTCGCGACCCACAGCCACGAGGGTGACAAGGTGGATCGTTCGATCGAGAGCATCATTTTCCATCACGCCGACTTCATCGACTTTGACATCGCCAAGCTGCTCGGGAAGCGGGCCCTCGCCGCGGCGGCTGCCGGAAAGGGCGCGTGATGACGAGCCAGAAGCTGACCCTGGTCGAGAAGATCGCCACCCGCTATGCGACGAGCCTGGGTCCTGGCGCGGTCGCCCGTTGCGGGACGTTCGTCATGATCCGGCCGCGGCACATCATGACCCACGACAACACCGGGGCGGTCATGCCGAAGTTTCGGCAGATGGCCGGCGACTCGAAGGAGCGGCCCGCGAAGGTGCGTGACCCGCGACAGCCGGTCTTCGCGATCGATCACGACATCCAGAACCTGACCCCCGAGAACCTCGGCAAGTACGCCAAGATCGAGCAGTTCGCCCGGGCCCAGGGGATCGACTTCTTTCCGGCAGGCACGGGCATCGCCCATCAGATCATGATCGAACAGGGCTACGTCGTGCCCGGTGCGATGGTGGTCGGGAGCGACTCCCACTCGAACATCTACGGCGGCCTGAGCGCCCTCGGAACGCCGGTCGTGCGCACCGACGCGGCCAGCGTCTGGGCGACGGGCGAGACCTGGTGGCAGGTTCCGCCGGTCGCCAAGGTGACCTTTCGCGGCCACCTTCGTCCGGGCGTGGTCGGCAAGGACGTGATCATCGCCCTCTGCGGGCTCTTCTCGCATGACGAGGTCCTCAATCATGCCGTCGAGTTTGTCGACGGCGACGGCGGTATCGCGGCCATGTCGATCGACGAGCGGCTCTCGATCGCCAACATGACCACCGAGTGGGGCGCGCTCGCCGGGGTCTTCCCCTTTGACGCGACGCTCCTGGACTGGCTGCTGGCACGTGCCGATGCCCTTGCCGACGGCGACAAGATCGCTACCTCGCACGGCGGCTATACGCGGGCCGATGTCGAGGGATGGTGGCAGTCGCGCCGCGAGTTCGCCGCCGATCCCGACGCTATCTACGCGATCGAGCTGGAACTGGACCTGGGCACGATCGTGCCTCACGTCGCCGGACCCAATGACGTCCGGACCATCACCTCGTTGCCTGAAATTGAGGCAAAGGGGATCCGCATCCACAAGGCGTGGCTGATGAGTTGCGTGAACGGCCGCTACGCCGACCTCGTCGCGGCCGCCGACGTCGTGCGCGGCAAGCGCGTCGCACCCGGCGTCGAGTTCTATCTGGCGGCGGCCAGCGCCACGATCGAGCGAAAGGCCCGCGAGAGCGGCGTCTGGAAGACCCTCACCGACGCGGGGGCGATCGAGTTGCCGCCCGGCTGCGGAACCTGCATCGGGCTCGGCAAGGGGCTCATCCGCAAAGGCGAAGTGGGCATCTCCTCGACCAACCGCAACTTCGAGGGGCGCATGGGCGATCGCGAGGGCCTGGTGTACCTCGCCTCGCCGGCGGTGGTCGCCGCCTCAGCGATCGCCGGACAGATCGCCTCGCCCTATCGCTTCTCCGCCGAGGCGATTCGCTGGTCAACCCGAACCATCGAGCTGAAGCAGCCCGAGGTCGGGGCGGTCGAGGTGATCGACGGCTTTCCGCCAGTGGTGCGGGGTCGGGCGCTTCTTCTTGATCGCGACCACCTCAACACCGACGGGATCTTCGCAGGCAAGCACACCTATAACGATTCGATCACGCCGGCCGAGATGGCCCGGGTCCTCTTCGAAAACTACGATCCGTCCTTTGCAACCACGGCCCGCCCCGGCGACATCATCGTCAGTGGCCGCAACTTCGGCACCGGCTCGTCGCGCGAGCAGGCGGCCACGGCGCTCAAGCACTTCGGCATTCCCTGCGTGGTCGCGACGAGTTTCAGCGAAACGTACAAGCGCAACGCCTTCAACAACGGCTTCGTCGTCTTCGAGTGCCCCGAGTTCGTCGAGTACCTTCGCTCGCTCCTGGCCGGCGCCACCGAGGCGACGCGCATCGGTCCCGAGATCACCATCGACTATCGTGCCTCGTCCATCCGCTGCGGCGATCGTACGTTCCCCTTCGCTCCGCTCTCGCCGGTTGCCCAGGAACTGGTCGTCGCCGGTGGTGCGGAAGCGGTGGTCTCACGACGCATCGCCGCACAGTCCCACTGAATCCCACTCCCCCATCAAGCCTCCTTTTTCGCTGGAAGTCCTATGAGCAAGTATTCGATCGCATGGATGCCGGGTGACGGCATCGGTCAGGATGTCATGGAAGCGGCCCGCCTCGTGCTCGACGCGATGCGCTTCGACGCCGAATACGTCCCCTGCGACATCGGCTGGGAGTTCTGGTGCCGTGAGGGCAACGCGTTGCCGGACCGCACGGTCAAGGCACTGCAGTCGACGACCTGCGGCCTCTTCGGGGCGATCACGAGCAAGCCGCAGGACGACGCGGTGAAGGAACTCGCTCCCGAGCTGAAGTCGAAGGGGTTGAGTTACTTCTCCCCGATCGTGAAGCTGCGGCAGATGTTCAACCTGCACACGAACATGAGGCCGTGCAAGAGCTACCCGGGGAACCCGCTGAATTACCGCGGGACGGCCTTGGGCAATCCTGGCGGCGGCGATGTGCCGGTGGATCAGGTGATCTTCCGCGAGAACACCGAGGGCTCCTACGTCGGCGTCGAGTTCCGCCCGATTCCGGAGGCCATCTACACGGCCCTCTGCGCGAATCCGAAGATGAAGGCGTGGAAGGAGAAGGGACTTGAGAATCTCGCCCTCTCCACCCGCATCATGAGTAAGCAAGGTTGCGAGAGCATTTGCCGACAGGCATTCGAGTTCGCCAAGCGAAACGGCCGGAAGCGGGTGACGCTGGTCGAGAAGCCGAATGTCCTGCGCGAGACCGGCGGGCTCATGACCCGTGTCTTCCGCGACATGGCCGAGAGTTACCCGGGCATCTGGGCGGACGAGGCCAACATCGACGCGATCTGCATGTGGATGTTTAAGAACCCGCAGGACTACTCGGTGCTCGTCGCGGAGAACATGTTCGGCGACATCGTCAGCGACCTCTGCGCCGGTCTCGTCGGCGGCCTCGGCTTCGCCCCCTCGGCGAACCTCGGGGACAAGTACGCGGTCTTCGAGCCGACTCACGGTTCGGCCCCGAAGTACGCCGGGCAGTACAAGGTCAACCCGATCGCGATGCTCCTGACCGTCAAGATGATGTTCGACTGGCTCGGCGAGAACGAGCGAGCGACGCGCCTCGAGGCGGCGATCGCCCGCGTCATCCGCGAAGGCAAGGTCCGCACCTACGACATGGGTGGCAAGGACACGACGCTCGACGTCGCCAAGGCCATCGCGGCGTACGCGGCGTGACCGTGTGTGACGGCTTGTTCACCGCAGAGTTTGGAGGACGCGGAGGTCAGAAGGAGCGGAAGGAAAGGGGTGTGTGGCACCTGTCCAATCTTCCCTCCCTCCCTCTCCTTTGCGTCAGCCTCTGCGACCTCTGCATCTCTGCGGTGAACCTCCCCTCCGAGAACTCCCATGGCAACAGCAACACCCACCGGTAACAAGCGTTGGCTTTCCCACTCGCTCGCGGAGTGGTCGACCTCCCTTCGATACGAGGACCTGAGCCCCGAGGCGATCACCGCCGCGAAGCTCTACTGGTTCGATTCGCTCGGCTGCGCGCTGGGCGGCTCGCGGCAGGAGGACGCGGAGATTCTCCTGCATCACCATCGCGACATGGCCGGCTCGAAGGAAGGGGCAGGGCGATGCACCTGCTTCGTCTCCGGATTCCGGACCAATCCGGTCGACGCCGCGTTCATGAACTCGCACATGGTGCGGGCGATGGACTACAACGATATCTACTGGAAGGCCGATCCCTGTCACCCGTCGGACATCATCTGCGGCCCACTCGCCCTATGCGAATGGCTTGGCGCGTCTGGTCGAGACCTGATTCTGGCGACGATCATCGCCTATGAGATCGAACAGCGGCTCTGCGAGTTCGGGGTGCCCGGCGTGCGTGAATACGGCTGGCACCACGCGACGCTGACCGCCTTCGCCGCGCCGATCGCGGCGAGCAGGGTGTTAGGACTCTCAATCGACCAAACCGTGCAGGCGATCGGCATCAGCGCCAGCCGGACGTTCACGCCCGGTGCGGTCACCGCGGGCAAGCTGACCAACATGAAGAACACCGTTGACCCGTGGGCGACGAGGATGGGTGTTGAGTCGGCGCTCCTCGCCAAGCACGGCTACTCCGGGCCGGAGCACATGTTCGATGGCAAGGAAGGCCTCTACGCGGTCTTCGGGCACGTTCACTACAAGGGCCAGCCGGCTCGCTTCGATACTGCGATGCTGGTGGATGGGCTTCCCTCGACGCCGGCGGCGCGCTATCGCATTCTCGATTGCGGCATGAAGAGTTTCCCGATCGAGGCCCTGAGCCACGCTCCGCTGACGGCGATGATGCGCTGCGTGAAGGAGAACGCGATTCGTCCCGATGACGTGCGCGAGATCCGGGTCGAGGTCGTCGCCCGCGCCGCCGACATCCTCGGTGATCCGGCGAAGTACCGTCCCGACTCGAAGGAGACTGCGGACCACTCGCTGCCCTACTGCATGGCGGTCGGGCTCCTCGACGGCATGGTGACGCCGCTCCAGTTCAAGGAAGAGCGCATCCGCGACCCGCGCCTTCCGGGCGTCATGGACAAGGTGAAGGTTATCGCCAACACCGAGTTCGAGAGCCTCTTCCCCAAGTTCCAGCCGAGCCGCGTGACCATGGTCCTCAACGACGGCCGGTCCTTCGCGACCCGCGTCGACGTGCCGAAAGGCGATCCGCGCGACCCGATGACCGAAGAGGAGATCAGCGTGAAGTTCCACGCTTTAGGCGACTCGGTGCTGGGCCGGGCGAAGTGCGAAGCGCTCGCCAATGCGACCATGGCTTTGGACCGATGCGCGAACGTTCGGGACTTCCTGCCCTTGACGGTCGGATGACGGTCCAGGCAGAGCCGCCGCCTGTTCGCGACCGGATCGATTGGGTATCCTCGCAGTGCCGCCCTGCGGCACCGGAGGCACCGTGCCCGACCCGACCAGCGACGTGACTCGCATGCTCAGCGCGGCAGCCGAGGGCGATGCCTCGGCTGCCGAGCGATTGCTACCGCTGGTCTATGACGAGCTTCGGGCCTTGGCCGGGCGGTACCTTCGGCGTGAGGATGCGGGTCACACGCTTCCTCCGACGGCCCTCGTACATGAGGCCTACCTCAAGCTCGTAGGCCAACGGGACGCTGACTGGCGCGACCGGGGGCACTTCTTCGCGGTGGCGGCCATGGCGATGCGGCGGATACTCGTCAACCACGCCCGCGACCGGGAGCGGCTGAAGCGCGGAGGGGATCGATCTCGCGAGTCGCTCGACGCGGTCGCTGCCCAACTGGTGAGCGAGTTTGAGCGCGGCGGCAACGAGCTGCTCGCCCTGGACGCGGCCTTGGAGCGATTGCGCTCGCTCAGTGAGCGGCAGGCCCGCGTCGTCGAACTGCGATTCTTTGCCGGATGCAGCACCGCCCAGGTCGCTGAGCTGACCGGCCGCTCCGAGCGGAGCGTCGAACGCGATTGGGCGATGGCGCGGGCGTGGCTCAAGGGGGAGATCGAGAGGCTAGGTGCCGATGAGTGAAGGTTCCGGCGCCAGCGATGGTCGGAGCGCTTCGGCCACGCGCTGGGACCGGATCACTGAACTGTTCGGCGATGCCCTGGAGCGTCCGCCGTCGGAGCGGGCAGCGTTCCTGCGTTCCGCTTCCCCCGATGACCTCGCGATCGTCGCTGAAGTGAACAGACTGTTAGGTGCGCACGAGCGGCTGGATCGCGACCCGACAGGATTCCTGGACTCGCCCTTGGATGGGGCGCTCCCCGCGATGGGGCCTGACGTGCCCGAGAGCGACGACGATCGGTTCGTCGGCCGCACCGTCGGACGCTATCGGGTGCTGCGGCGCATTGCTACCGGAGGAATGGGGACTGTCTTCGAGGCGGAGCAGTCCGAGCCCTTGCGGCGCGTGGCGCTCAAGGTCGTGCGCGGCGGACTTGCCTCGCCCGAGCTCGCTTCGCGGCTCTCCCGGGAGGCCCAAGCGCTCTCCCGCCTGCGGCATCCCAACATCGCCAAGGTCTTCGACGCCGGTCGGGCGTCGGTCGAAGGTCGGGATGTCGCCTATCTGGCGATGGATCTGGTCGAGGGGGAGTCGCTCACCGAAGCGGCGAGTCGGGGCGAGTGGAGCGATCGCGATCGGGCACGGCTCATCGCCGACGTCGCCGATGCGGTGCAGCACGCCCATGACCGGGGCGTCATCCATCGCGATCTGAAGCCGTCGAACGTGCTGGTGGATGCCGCCCGCGTGCCGCATGTCCTCGACTTCGGCATCGCCCGGCTTCTCGAGTCCGACGAGGGGCGAGCGTATGAGCCCACCGCCCCGGGCGTGATGCTGGGGACGATTCGATACATGAGTCCCGAGCAGCTCGCTTCGGGCGCGGACGCGGTCGACACGCGCACGGATGTCTACTCGCTCGGCGTGATGGCCTACGAACTTCTTAGTGGCCGGCTTCCCTTCGACGCGCCGAGCGGCTCGATGGTGACCCAGTTCAGGGCCCAACTTCTGGCCATGGAACATCATGAGGCGCTCTCGCTTCGGCGCGTCGCGCCGCGTGTCGGGCGTGACCTGGAGTGCATCGTCATGAGGGCGATCGCCCGTGATCCGGCGAACCGGTATGCGTCCGCCCGCGACCTCGCCCTCGACCTGCGGCGCTGGCTGGCAGGCGATGCGATCGACGCACGGCCGCCGAGCGCCGGGTACCGCCTTCGGAAGTTCCTGCGCCGCCATCGCGGCCTCGTCGCCGCTGTGCTCGCCGTGACCACAGCGCTGGCGACGGGCGTCGTTCTCTACGCTAGGGAGGCCGAGAAGGCCCGCGCATCGGCCCGCCGCGAGGCCGCCGCGGCGCGGGCATCGGCGGCGGTTTCGGAATTCCTCGTCGGCATGCTCTCGTCGATCGATCCCAATCGGGGTACGGCCGTCGACATTCCGACCCTTGTGGGCGACGCGGCGAAGCAGATCGCCAAGTCGTTTGCGGAGCGCCCGATCGAGCGCGCCGCGGTGCACAACGAGGTGGGCACGATCTACTACAACCTGCGGCACTATCCCGAGGCTTCGGTCGAATACGGTGAGGCGCTGCGGCTGCGTGAGGCCGAACTCGGCCCCGACTCCGAAGCGACGTTGGACAGCGTCAACGCCCTCGGCCAGTCGCTCGCTCAGCTCAATCGCCCCGATGAGGCGGAACCGCTCTATCAACGTGCCCTCGAGGGGCGCTCGCGGCTGCTCGGGCCCAGCGCCGCAAAGACGCTTGTGGTGCGCAACAACCTTGCGGTTCTCCTGGAGGGCAGGGGCGATCGGGCCGGCGCCGAACGGGAGCTCCGGGCCGTCCTCGACGCCCAGCAGGCCGCGCTCGGTGTCGACCATGACTCCGCGCTGGTGACGCTTGGAAACCTCGCAGGCCTGTTGCGGCGCGACCGGCGCTTTGATGTCGCCCATGCCCTGCGGGTCGAGGCGTTCGAGGGCTGGAGGCGGGTGCATGGAGCGAACCATGCGATGACCGCCATCGCCGAGAACGCCGTGGCCCAGTCGCTTCACGATCTCGGACGACTCGACGAGGCGGATGCGAGGTTCCGGTCGGCCCGCGACGGGCTTGCTGCGACGCTCGGTCCCCAATCCCGCGACACGGCGGTCGCCGAGAACAACTGGGGGCTCCTGCTTGTCGATGCGAATCGCCATGACGAGGCGATCGAGCGCTTCGCCGCGGCCCGCGCGATTCACGAGGTGATCTCCGGGCGGGAGCATCGGGTGACGCTTGGCATCGCCGAACGGGAGGCGCTTGCCGAGCTGCGGGCGAAGCGCTTTGACGCCGCCGCCGGTCACTTTGCGGAACTTGTCGCACGCTGCGGACGGACCTTTGGAGCCGGGCACGAGCGCACGGTGGACGCGATGCTCGGTCAGGCCGAAGCCTTGGTCGCTGCCGGAAGGGGGGCCGAGGCGGGCGGCACCGTCCAAGCCGTGCACGATCTCCTCCAGGCACATCCAGACTTGGATGTCCGCAAGCGCCGTTCCCGTCTTGAGGCACTCAAGGGCAATCCGTAACGCCTGCCCTCCGTGTGTCCTTACCCGGTGCACCCGCCCCACGCGCCGAGCAGCGAGGCCAGATCGGCCGCGTCGACCATTCCGTCGCCGGTGAGATCCCACGCGCTTGCGCCGCGCACGCCCCAGCTGCCCAAGAGGAGGGCGAGGTCCGCGCCATCCACCTCGCCGCTTCGGTCGAAATCGGCGTCGCAGGCCGGGGGCTGCGGGGCAAAGCGGAGGGCGATGCCGACGCAAAGGCTTGCCGGGCTCGCCAGCGAACTGATCGAACCACCCGCGATGTTCGAGGTGCGGATCTTCGAGTGCACGGGGTCGGTCCAGTACATCGCTCCCGCTTCGAAGTCGACGCCAAGGTCACGGGGTGGTCCCGCACCGTCCGACTCGCTGACCAGGACTTCGATATCGACGCCGTTGCCGCCTAGCGACGCCCGCTTGATGGAGCCGGTGTTGAACTCGGTCCAGTAGACGAATTGGGTGGTGAAGTCGATGGCCAGTCCCTCTGGCGAGACAGGATTGCCGATGATCGTCGTCACGCCCAGATTGGTGCCGAGCGTGCTCGCCCTTTGGATGAGCCAGTTGCCCGAGTCGGTCCAGTAGACGGTGTCGTTCGCAGGATCGAGGACCATGCGGGTGGGTCGGTCGAGGCCGGTGACGATGGTCTCTTCGCCGCTGCCGTCCAGATTGCAGCGGTAGATCGCGCCGCCGGCGGGAGATTGTCCGCTCCAGACGCACCAGTAGATCTTGCCCGCGTCGAGGTCGAGCTCGATGTCCGATCCGAGGCCGTGAAGGGCCGTGGCGATCGTCGTCACACTGGCGATACTCCCGCCATCGATGGACGCCATGTAGATGCGATCGAGGCCGTTGATGTTCGCGGCGAGCCAGTACATCGAACCGTTCGCCTCGTCGAACGCCACCGCCGTCGGATCGCCTGTTGGCGAGATCTGGATGGTGCCCACACCTGTGCCGTCGGCATTGACGCGGAGAATGGAATGGCCCATCGGAACCGTCCAGTACACCTGCATCACCTCGGCATGAAGGCAAGGCTGGATGGCGGCGGCGGCCGTTCCCATCAGGAACGACGCAACGGTGGAGTGGGCTGGAAGCGGCATGGCGGAACTCTGGGTCGAGAAACGGTTGTCGCACCATCGCTCGACCCTCGAGCGGTGGCGACAGCCATACCGCACCGTTTGCCGTCTCGGGTCGCCACGAATTCCTGAATTCTCCCCGTCGCTGGCCTATCGGCCAGCCCGCCGAAACGCACCTGGAGGGATTCGAACCCCCGACCCTCGGTTCCGAAGACCGATGCTCTGATCCGCTGAGCTACAGGTGCAGGTCGGGGCAGGATACCCGATGTCCGGGAGGGTGGCGATCCTCCCGCGTCACCCTTCACTGGCGTAGGAAACGCGGTGGGGCGTGCGGCCGAGTGAGGAGCTGACGGCGAGCCCGAGTGACGCAAAGAGCAGGGTGGCAATGGCCTCGGCAGTGACCGCGACATTGCCCAGGGCCTGTAACGCAGGATTCATGGTGGGGCTGTTGGCCGCGCCGAACAGAAGCGACATCGCGAGCGGGCACCAGCCAGCGATGAGGACCGCCATCGCGAGTCGCTGCGAAAGGACCGTCCCGCTCCACATGGGTCGAAGGCTCTTGGTTCCGGAGGTGATCCACCATGCGCTCATGAGGAGGAGGGCCAGCCGCTCGATGTTCGCCGCCACGAGAACCGCGGTCATGGAGGAGGAGGCGCGGGCGATCAAGCCGGCGACGACGAGAAGCGGCGTGGTCATGACCGCGACCACGGCTACTCCCACACAGACCAAGAGGATGATCCGGGACTGGCGAGAAAGTCGTGAGCTCGCCCCGAGGCCAAGGTACGCAGCTCCAAGGAGCGCCCCGACATGTATGACGGCCAGCGTCGCGACAATTCCGCGCAGGAGAGGGGAAGGTGAAGCGACGCGCGAGATGCCCGCGGCGACCGACCAGGCAGGCACGCTCAGGGCGAAGAGCCAGCAGGAGATGCGCAGCATCCGGACGCGCTGCTGCGTCCAGAAGCCCCCAGCGCGAATCGACTCGTCGACCAAGTAGCCGCACTCGGGGCAGCGTCCGGTTTGGGGCTGGCCGATGAGGTTGTACGCACATTCGGCGCAGGGGATCGCCTCCTCAACGCGAGGGCTCACCGCCCCTTGATCTCCTACCTGGCGCGGCTCGGTCAGCGGCATGGCCGAATGCTACCCGCCGACACTCGTCGCTTGCGCCGGGTATGGTGACCGGATGACCGAGATCGATCCGATCGAACGCCAGGCCGTCCGGCAACAGCAGATGGACTTGCCACGCCGGATCGGCTTCTGGGGTGCGATCGCCGTCATGATCGGCGTGGTCATCGGCAGCGGGATCTTCCGAACGCCGACGACCGTGGCCCAGAACCTCGGCGATCCGTGGCTCATCCTCGCCTTCTGGCTGCTGGCGGGCGGAATCGCCCTCTGTGGTGCGCTCACCTTCGCCGAACTCGCCACGATGATGCCCCGAAGCGGCGGCATCTACGTCTTCTTGAAGGAAGGGTACGGGTCGCCCACCGCCTTCGTCTTCGGCTGGACCTACATGCTGATCACGAAACCCTCGGCGGCAGGGGGCATCGCGATCATCTTCGCCGAGCATTTCAACTCGCTCACCGGGCTCGATTGGAACACCCAGGCGCTGACCTGCGGGGCCCTCTTCGCCCTGACGATGATCAACGTGCTCGGTGTCCGGGGGAGCGCCCGGTTCGCCATCGTGTTGACGACGCTCAAGTTCGCGGCGCTTCTGGTGATCATCGTGTTAGGAGTGGTCACGGCTATCGGCGGGGTCCGGCCGGAGGGAGGCTTCGCGCCGACCGACCCGCCGGTCTCCCTGCTTGCGGCGATCGTGCCGGTGATGGCCGCGATCATGTGGACCTACGACGGCTGGAGCGACGTCGGGGCGATCGCGGGCGAGGTCAAGAACCCCGAACGATCGCTCCCGCGGATCTACATCATCGGGACGCTTGCGGTCATCGGGCTGTACGTCCTTGCGAACGCGGTCTATCTCTGGCACATCTCGCTGGCCGATATGCGGGCGACCTCGACCGTGGCCCCGCTCCTTCTCGACCGACTGGTCGGTCCGGTGGGTGCGGCGGCGGTCACGCTCATCATCATCGTGTCGACGTTGGGGTCGAGTCATGCAAGCGTCATGACCGGTGCGCGGGTCACCTTCGCCCAGGCTCGCGACGGCCTTCTCTTTGGCTTTCTTGGACGGATCCATCCGCGCTTTGAGACGCCCGCGGTGAGCCTCTGGGTGCAGTTCAGCCTCTCCTGCCTGGCGGTCGTGGTCTTGGGTGACTTCGCGAGCCTCGCGGACAGCTTCGTCTTCACGATGTGGATCTTCTATGGCCTGGCTGCCCTCGCGGTGATTCTCCTTCGCGTCCGGCGTCCGCATCAGCCGAGGCCCTTTCGCGTGCCTGGCTACCCTATCGTTCCCGGACTGTTCGTTGCGGCGAGCGCGGTGATGACGGTCCTTTCCGTCGCCAGCGACCCCGCAACGACCCTCATGTGGATCGGCGTGCTTGCTGCGGGCTACCCGGTGTACCTCGTGTGGCGACGGCTCGTTCCGCGGGAAATCCGCGACTGACGGCTCGGCCCTTGCTTTCGGCCTGGGCGACCGCGAGGATGGCAGCGAAACAGGAGTAGCCCATGGGTTCCGTCGTCGGAAATGTGAAGCGGATCTACCGCGCAGGGGTTCCGAAGGCGATCCGCCATTCGGGGCCGGTGATGTGGTTCAAGCGGGTCTGGCTGTCGAAGCTCCTTCCGCACGACGCCCTTTACGACCGCGAGTACTACGAGCGCACGGTCGAAGGACCCGCGGTGAAGTCCTCGGCCGTCATGGCCAGCTCGATCGTCACCGAATTCGGTCCGAGGTCCGCGGTCGATGTCGGTTGCGGGACGGGCGCGCTGTTAGCCGCCCTGCGCGATCGCGGGTGCGATGTCTTCGGGCTCGAGTACTCGGAGGCCGGCATCGAATTCTGCCGCTCGCGAAAGCTCGACGTCCGGAAGTTTGACCTCGAGCACGACGCTCTGGGTGAGCGGCGGACCTTTGACGTCGCAAGCAGCATGGAGGTCGCCGAGCACCTGCCCGAGCGGGTCGCTGACCGATTCGTCGACCTGCTCGCCGCCTTCGCCCCGGTCATCGTTTTCACCGCGGCCCGACCGGGCCAAGGTGGCTCCGATCACGTCAACGAACAGCCGGCCGAGTACTGGATCGCCAAGTTCGCCGCTCGCGGCTTTGCCCATGATCCAGCGACCGCCTCGCGCATGGCCGCAGCCTGGAGGGAGAGCGGACTCGTCGCCAACTGGTATTGGGAGAACCTGATGATCTTCCGTCGAACGAATCGTTAGCTCGGGTTAGGTGGCCTCCGACGTCGCGTCGGGAATCGCATCGGGGTCGCCCGACGGGTCGGGCAGAAGGAGCCTCGCCTCTTCCTGCGGAAGGTCCTCGACGCGGCCGAGCTTCTTCACGATCTGGACGGAACGCTCGCGGGCCTTGCCGATGTTGTCCTTCGCGTCATCGAGCTTCGACTCGACCTTGGCGAGCAGGTCGCCGAACTTGCCGAAGTCGGTCTTGACGGCGCCGAGGAGTTTCGCAATGTCCGCCGACCGCCGCTGGATCGCCAAGGTGCTGAAGCCCATCAGGAGGGACATCGCGAACGCCGAGAAGTTGGTTGGGCCTTGGGCGACGACCCGGTAGTCGCGGACCAGCGTCTCAAGCAGCCCCGGCATCTTCGCGACCTCGGCGTACAGGGCTTCGGTGGGCAGGAAGAGGACCGCGAAGTTCGTGGTCGTCGGCACGTTGATGTACTTGTCGCGGATGTCCCGGGCGCAGCCGTAGATCCGGTTCTCGAGGGCCTTGGATGCGGCCTTGGCACCCTCGACGTCGCCCGCCTCGGTCGCCTCGACCAGCCGCTGGAAGTCCTCGATCGGAAACTTGCTGTCGATCGGCAGGTAGACCGGTCCGGACGAGGTGTCCGGTCCGGGCAACTTGAGGGCGAACTCGACGCTCTCGGCGCTTCGCAGGCGCGGCCGGAAGTTCCGCTCGTATTGGGCCTCGGTGAAGAGCTGGTCGAGGAGGTTCGAGAGTTGCACCTCGCCCCACACGCCGCGGGTCTTGACGTTGGTCATCAGCCGCCGCAGGTCGGTGACGTTTCCGGCCAGCGAACGCATCTCACCGAAACCGTTCTGCACCGCCTCGAGCCGGTCGCTGACCAGCTTGAAGCTCTCGCCAAGCCGCGTGTTGAGCGTGCTGGAGAGCTTCTCGTCAACGGTGATCCGCATTTGCTCGAGCTTTGCGTCGGCGGCGGATTGAATGCTGGCCAGCTTCACCTCAACGGTCGACCGGAGTTTCTCCATACTCTCGCCTGATTCCCGATTCTGGGTGGCGAGTTGCTGCGTGACGCGCTCGGCGATCTGACCGAGGCTCGCGCTCGCCTCTTTGGACATGACGGCGACCGCCGCGGTGATCTCAGTGCGGGTGAGAGCGAGCTGTTCGCGTAGGGCGGTCTGGAGCTGGGCGAGCGACGCTGCCTGTGTCGCGTTCGCTTGACCGGTCGTCGTCAAGAGCTGCTGAACATGTTCGGTGACGCGCTTCGAGAGCCCGTTGAACGCGCTGTCCAATCGCTGCTCGAGCTGGGCGACACGCTGGTCGAGTTCGCTTCGCTGCTGTCCAAGCTCGCTCCGCTGCTGCTGGGCGAGTTGAACCAACTGTTGGGCGAGCTCCTGCCGTTGGGCTGCAGCGTCCGTTCGGGCCGATTGCTCAACACGTTGCGTCTCGGCGCGGAGGATGTCCGTCGCCTGTTTGAGGTCATCGGGCGTGGCGGCGACTTGACGCGATCGGAGGACCAGCACGCCGACGACGAGCGACGCGCCGGCCAGAAGCGCCGCGAGGAGGGCGAGCATCTCGATCAAGGGTGAACCTCCCACATGCCGTTGCGGGCGAGAATGAGGAGATCGCTCGCGTACCACTCGTCGACGGTGGTGTCCGTCGCGAACGTCTCGCCGAGCCACTCGCGCACGGACTTGGTTTCCTTGGCGTCGACGATCAGGAAGCCGCGGTCGTCGCCAGTGGTTCCGTCGATGAGAATCGAGTGAGGCGCGGCGTGGGCGATCGCTCGTCGCGCATCGGTGGGGCGCAACGTCCGAACAAGCGCGTAGGGCCGGATGTGCTCGCCCATCTTCGGCTCAATGCCCCTGGCCTTCTCATCCGCCTCACGAGCAAGCTCGGCAGCGATCGCCGCGCGGAGATTCGCGCCGGTCGTCAGGAGCTCACCATCCATCGCGAGAACGCCGGCGATGACCGCAGGGTCGGTGTTGGTGAGTCGTGTCGCCTCATCGAGCGTCGCGACTCCGAAGATGAAGATGCCTCGGGACGCCGGATCGTGGTTGTCCTTGCCGTAGGGTCCGGCGGCAAGGAGCGTGCCCTCGTGGGCCAACCGGCGGATGTTCGCGAGGTGCTGTTCCTGGATCGTGACTCGCTCCTCCTGCGTCCGCTCGGCCGCACGCTCGCCTCGCTTCAGCGTGACTAGCACGTAGGTGGTCGCTGCGTTAGGCGAGGTGCGGGTAGGGGAGTTACAGCCCGCGAGAAGACCCGAGGCGACGATCGAGATGATTGAGAGGGCTCCGAGGCCCAGAAGCAGGCGCATGCGGGACTCCATGTCGTTAGGGACGCTTGGGCGCGAGGCACGTCACGAGGTCAAGCCTTCAGATGCCGGTTCGCTTGACTTGCTTCGCGACATCTGCCGCATGCTTGGGCGTCGCGTAGGTGATGCGTCCCTTCTGATCGTGGAGGATCGTGCAACCTTGCTTCAGAATCATCTCACGCACGACGTCGGCGTTCTTCGTGTCGCCCTTCGCGTAGTACGCGGCGACACCCACGACTCGTACGCGGTCGAGCTTGGTGAAACCCTTCAGCACCTCGATCTCGGCTCCGTTCACCTGAATGTTCAGGAAGTCGGCGACGTCGATCGATCGCTCGTCGAGCAGGTCATCGATGCTCAGGAGGCGCACGGGCTCGGTCTCGACCATATCGCCCTCCCAGCGGTCTGTTGCCTCGAGGAAGCGCCGGGTGGTGAAGTTGTGGAGTTGCTCCCCGGTGCCCGTCTCGCGCCAGAGGCCGCAGTGGAGCGGGAGGATGCGGCTGCCAAGGCGGTTGGCCTCGATGTTCATCCGCATGATCTCGACGTTGGTTGCGCCAATCTCGACTGCATGGATGATGCAGTCACCTTCGAGCGCGTCGTGCCAGCGAATCGCCTTCAGGCCGGTGTAGCAGCCGCCTTCGATGAGTACGGCGCCTTTGCCGACGAACCGGGGTGGCTGGCCGTTGAGATATCGGGTCTGGATGTCCATCGCGAGCTTGTACGCATCGCCGTTGATCGCCTCGGGCGCGAACTGCTTCAGGAGATGGTGATAGACATAGTGCTTCTGCTCGGAGCGATGTCCGAAGAAGGTCCTTCCCCGTTCGAGCTCGATCCGCATCAGGTTGTCGCCCACGCGTCGTACGGACTTCAGGTCGAGCTTGGAGAACTTCGGGTCGAACGGCTTGTTGGGCATGCCGGCGACGGCCCGCGTCGCCAGGATGGCCCGCACTGCCGCCTCACCGAGACCGGTCATCTCCGCGGTCACGGCGACTTTCGCGTCCAGCTTCTTCTTGTGCAGTGTGTCGCTGATGGCTGTCTTCAGGCGTTCGAACATGGCGCCATCCTAACACTACAGCGCCCCCTAGCTTCTGCTGCGGCCGAGCGGTGGCCTTGCTCGCCCTCGCGAGGAATCGAAGGGGCGCTGTAGTGCTCACCGAGCCAGGTTGGGAAACCCACGACGCACCTGCCGGATCGGGGCAAGGGAAAGCCCCGCACGCGTCGCCGCATGCGGGGCCTTCGGAGAGGAAACCTCGGGTCGGTCAGCGGGTGAGTGCGGGGACCGCGGCCTGCCCCTTCAGTTCGACATGCTGCCGCATGGACGACAGGTCGATCTTCAGGTGGCCAGCAATCCTGCGACCATAGTCTTCGTCGGCGCGGAAGAAGTGGCAGAGCTGCCGCATCTGGACCTCAAGCCGGGCCTGGCCGAGGCCACCGGCGATGCGCTGCGTGAGGCGATCGCGCTGGCCCTCGTCGAAGAGCCGGTAGAGGTTGCCGACCTGGGTGTAGTCGTCATGGTCGACCGTCGAGTCGAAACGGTCGACGATCGTCTGCCCGAGGTTCCACGCCGGATCGGCGAAGGAGGGATCGGGCTTGGGCGCCGATTCGATCGAGTTGGGCCAGTAGTTCGGCGCGGCGCCATAGCTGCCCAGGGTCGCCTGCCCGTCGCGGATGTAGTTCATCACCGGGCAACGCGGCTTGTTCACCGGCACCTGGTGATGGTTCGCGCCGAGACGATGGAGATGGGTGTCGGCGTAGGACATGAGCCGTGCCTGGAGCATCTTGTCCGGGCTCGGTCCGATGCCCGGAACGAACGCGCTGGGCTTGAACGCGGCCTGCTCGACCTCGGCGAAGTAGTTCTCGGGGTTGCGGTTGAGCTCGAGTTCGCCGACCTCGATCAGCGGGAAGTCGGCGTGCGGCCAGACCTTGGTCAGGTCGAAGGGGTTCCAACGGAACGACGCTGCCTGAGCCTGCGTCATGATTTGCACACAGACGCGCCACTTCGGGAAGTCGCCGCGGGCGATCGCGTCGAAGAGGTCGCGCTGGTGCGTCTCTCGGTCGGTGCCGATGAGTTTCGCGGCATCCTCGTCGGAGAGGTTGCGAATCCCTTGCTTGGTCTTCAGGTGGAACTTGCACCAGAACCGCTCGCCGACCGCGTTCGTGAACGAGAAGGTGTGGCTCCCGAAGCCATGTAGGTGGCGATACGACGCGGGAATGCCGCGGTCGGAGAAGAGGATCGTGACCTGATGCAGCGATTCGGGGCAGAGCGACCAGAAATCCCATTGCATGTCCATGTCGCGCAGGTTGGTCTGCGGATGGCGCTTCTGGGTGTGGATGAACATCTGGAACTTGTAGGGATCCCGCACGAAGAAGACCGGCGTGTTGTTGCCGACCAGATCCCAGTTGCCCTCGTCGGTGTAGAAACGAAGGGCGAAGCCGCGCACGTCACGTTCGGCGTCGGCGGCACCTCGCTCACCGGCGACCGTGGAGAAGCGCAGGAAGGTTTCGGTTTTTTTGCCGAGCTTCGAGAAGAGCGAGGCCCGTGTGTACTTGGTGATGTCGCCGGTCACCGTGAACGTTCCGTACGCGCCGCTGCCCTTGGCATGCACGACGCGCTCCGGAATGCGCTCACGGTTGAAGTGCTGCATCTGCTCGAGCAGGGCCACGTCCTGCATGAGGACCGGTCCACGCGGACCGGCGGTGAGCGCCTGCTGCACGCCGATCGGCGCGCCGTTGGCAGTAGTGAGGATGGGACACGTGCCGTGATCGGCGGAGGAATTCTGTTGCATGGGGGGTGAGGCTCCCGTGATTCGAAACGGCCTTGATGCCGTGGGGATGTCGAGCACACTGTGGCGATTCTCGATCCATCTGTCCAACAGGAAGCACCGAAGGGAGCGATCGGAATCTCCGATGGATGCCAGCGACCTCCCTTTGCCGGACCTCCGGGCGGCGATCGCCGTCGCCGCCCTTCGCCACTTGGGCCTTGCTGCCAAGTCGATTCGACGTGCCCAGGTTACGCACGCTGCTCACGTCCAGAAGGTGGAGCGGGCGCTCGGCACCGCGCTGTTCGAGCAAGGCGATGCCAATTCCGGAAGGTCCCCGCGCGGGCGAGACGTTCGAGACGGACTAGCCCGCGACAACGATTCGGGATGCGGGTTCCGACTTGTGAGATGCGGCGCAATGGGTTTGTCCAGCTTCTCGATGCGCAGGGAGGAGGGCACCAATCAGGGGAGGACAATCAATACGATGGGTGCACCACAGGGAAGGAGACCCTCATGCACACGTTCGTTCGCTCCGTTGCCGCATCGCTGGCCGCGATTGTGTCCTGCGCTGCGTTCTCGTCACCTCCGCCCGGGCCTGATGCGCTCACCGAGTTCGGTGCCTCTCAATGGCAAGGCGCCGCCGACGATTCTTGGGCCACGCTCGATGATGACACTTCCCGAGTCGCGGAGGGTGCATCGTCGCTTCGCTTCGATACCGGAGGTCCGTTTGACACATGGCTCTGGACCACCAGCGGCCGCCGGAACGCTTGGGACCTGTCGGCCTCGGGTGGGCTGCGATTCTGGGTGTACGCCGAGAATCCGAACTGCTGCGGATTCCAAGGCAATTCGCCTTGGATTCGCCTCTTCAGCGGGACCGACTCCTATGTCGAGCTTCACTGCGCAGAAGAGGTGCTCAACCAGGCGATCGGGCAGTGGATTGAGTGCGTCGTTCCATTTGCCGGGAACGAGCAGTGGCTCCGCAGCGAGACCGGGTCGCCCGACCTCGCTGCCGTGACCCGCCTTGAGATCCATGCTGACACGTGGGAAGCCGGCTTCTCACTTTGGTTCGACGGATTCTCCTTTGACGTGCCGATCCAGCCGCCCGAGGGGCTGCGCGCGTACGCGGGAAACCATGTCGTGACGTTGCAATGGAAGTCCTATCTCGACCCGGCTCAGGCCATCAACGTCTATCGATCGTTTTCGCCGATCACGAACGTGGCGGGGATGACTCCGTTGGCAACGCTCGCTCCCGATTCGACAGCGCACGTGGATGCGACGGCCCTGAATGATGTGCGCTATCACTATGCAGTGACCGCGGTCACTCCGGCGGGCGAGACCGTCGAGGTCGAGTCGGTCGGGCCCCGCACGCCGCGGGACGAGACGGACCTGCAAGTGGTCTCGATCGCCCGCACGCCGCGCTACCCGCGCTACGCGCCGAGCTATACCGGGCAGTTCATCACCGAGCCGAACGGGTTCGGGCCCTATTGGTTCTCAGCGGCCACGGGCTTGGACCTTGGCCAGAACGAGAACACGCAGCGATTCCCGCTGGTTGGCGACCCGGTGACGTATGTCGCGACCATCCGCAATCGTGGCACCAACCCGTGGACCGCCCCAATTTCCGCGACCTGGACCTATGACGGCGTCGAGTCGGCTGTTTTCCTCCCATCGTCGACTCTTGCGCCGGGAGAGACGACCACGGTCAGCCTGGTGCGGCCGTGGCCGACGGAGCCGGTGGTCGTCGACTTTGGAATCGACATCGAAGACGCCCGGGACGTCAACGACCGACGCTCCATCGCGAGCGATTCGGTGGCATTCCTGAGCTTCGCCGATCGCACCTACATCGAAAACTTCCGGGAGTCGAGCGCCGACGTCGCAGGCATGATCTCCGACGACCTCTTCGATTGGGTCCAGTTCCACATGGACCGCTTCAATCTCATGTTCGCTGAGGCTGATTGTGGGAAGCGAGTTCACTACGACGTGCTTGAGATGTTGGACGACGAAGCGCCCGACCCCTCGGTGAACACGATCGAGTTCGGGATCTTCCCCTTCCGCTACCGGGCCGGCGATGGTTCGCTTCGGTTGAGCGGCTACTACGATCCCACCGACGATCTGGACTATGGATTGCTGCATGAGCTTGCCCACCAGTTGGGACTGATCGATATCTATCAGCTCGACCTGCCCTCCGACGCCAACCAGGTGAACGGCGAGGCCTATTCAGCCGTGCCGTGCCTCATGCATGGGGTATCGCACTTCCTCTCCCTGCATAGCGCCAACGCCATGGACCACTGGCTGCATGTGGCTCATGGTTACTACGGCCAGTACCTTTACGGGCTTCCTGGGGAGATTGGCCTTCGCATCGTCGGCGCCAACGGTGAGCCGCTGGACGGTGCAACGGTGCGCGTTTACCAGAAGGCCGAGAGACCGAACCTCGGAAACGTGATCACCAATCAGGTGAAGTTCGAGGGCACGACCGACGGGCAGGGGATCTTCATGCTGCCTAACGTGCCGCTCAACACCTCGCTCGTTCCGCCAACGCTGATTGGCGACACGCTGGGACCAAATCCCTTCGGTTACGTCGCCGTGGTCGGAACGAACGGGCTCTTCCTCATCGAGGTCGCTCGGGACGGCTTTACCGAGCATGTTTGGCTGGACATCACCGAATGCAACAACGCCTGGTTCGCCGGCACGACCGGTGTGGCGATCTTTGAGCGCCACGTCGCGATCGGGGGCGACATCCAGCACTATCCTCCGGCGGAACTCACCGAGCTCAACGCGGCGGACTGGGGTTGGACCACGGGCGACGGAGCAATCACACTCTCCGATGATTCGGGGAAGGCACAAGTGGGTGTCACCGCGCTCAAAGCAGAGGTGACCGGCGGCTTCGACAACGCCATCAGCTTCCCTGATCCCAACGGCGGGAGTTTCGTCGCGTCGTGGGATCTTTCGGGCGTTGAGCAGATTCGGGCCAAGTTCTACGCCGAGAATCCCAACTTCGGTTTCCAGGACCAGAGCCCATGGTTCCGGCTGGTCTGTTCCGGCGGCCTCATTGACCTACGCTGCTGCGAGCTGTTGAACGAAGCGCTATGGCAGTGGATCGACGTCACGGTGCCGTTGGCCGGCGACGGTCAGTGGCAACGGACGGAGATCGGCTCCCCCGACATCACGCAGGTGCATCGCCTTGAGATGCACGCCGACACCTGGGGCTACGGATTCACCCTTTGGGCAGATGGCGTCGGATTCGAGCCCAATCCGATGCGGCCCATCCTCGGAGACCTCGACCACGATGACGACGTGGACGCCGCCGACCTGGCCATCCTGCTAGGTGCGTGGGGGACCGCCAACGAGGCCGCAGACTTGGACCAGAGCGGCGTGGTCAACGCGTCCGATCTGGCGATCCTGCTGGGGGCGTGGCAGGCGTAATCACGTTGGCCGCTGGGCTGCCTTCCCGTAGCCTGAGGTCGAGTTGCTCCGGGTCCGCGAAGAGAGGATCGGAGCCGCCGCGAGGCTCGACCTCGGGCTTGGGGAGGCGTGGGATGCTCCGGCCCGGGGCATCCATGGCAAACCAGTAGTTGCGTTCGAAGGTGAAGGTCTCGGGCGCGGTGCCAGGCCCGATGTTCACGGGAGTCACGACCTCGTCGCTGCGGTAGGCGACGAGGTTCTCGCTGAACACGCCGTTGCGACATGGAGCGAAGCCTGGCTCGCGGGTTTCCTGCAGGATGCGCATGAACCACTTGCTGGGCCTGAAGATGACGTTGCGTCGCACGGTTGCGCCGTCGACGCCAACGAAGGCGATCGGAGCCATCGATCCAATGAAGGTGCAGCGCTCGACGGTGATGTCCTTGGCCTCGTACCCTTCGGGCTTTGGCCGGAAATAGGCCAGCGCTGTGGAGCCGCCGATGTTGACGGCCCGCTGCCCGGCGTGCTCGAAGCGACACTCCTCGATACGGATCGATCGTGAGCCGCCTTTGGTCTGAATGCCGTTGGAGGCGGGATCCTGTTCGGAGTCACGGATGGTGCACCGGACGATGCGGCCATCGCGGCAGCCCACCATGTCGATGGCCGATCCCCCGCGACCCCAACGCTCGATGGTGCACTCCTCGACCAGAAAGCTCTCGACACCGGAGAGCTTTATCCCGTCGACGTTGCCTCGGGCCTTGCAATCAGCCACCGAGACGCGCCGCAAGGTGATGCTGCGGGCCGGCGTTTCGAAGGTGCCGCCATCGTCCACGTTGATGCCGTTGGATGAGGTGCCGCGGATCGCCAGATCCTCGAGGACGACATGCTCGGGATCCGAGAGATGGATCCCGGCGATCGTGGGTGGGGATGCCGACGACTCGCCTCGTAGGGTGATCGGTCGCCCTGCCTCGCCGCGAAGCCCCTCGAACGACATCGCTTCGTAGCGCCCGGCGGCAAGTCGGATGGTGGTTCCGGGCGTGGCAAGGCGAAGCGCTTCGCGGAGCGCGGCGCTGTTGGTCACGGTCGTTTCGGAGGCGGTGGCGACGAGGAGTGAGATGGCCGCAACGTGGATCATCGACGGAATCTCCGGGAAAAGGACCGCGCGGCGGAGGAGGGCCCGCTGGCGTCGCGCCTCCGATCGTACCGGGTCGCCTCCCGCGCGGCCCTCTCCAACGTGAAGACGCCAGCGGGACCGCTACCATGGCGTCCATGCTTGCGACTGCCATTGCCCTCGTCTGTCTCGGAACAACCGTCGACAACCAGCGGATCAGCGCGACGATCGATCCCGCATCGCACGCGATTCGCTACACCAGTTCGCTCTCGGTCGACGACATCGGCTCGCTGGTCCTTGACCTGAGCGCGTCGGTCGTCATCGACGAGGCCCGATGCGGGAACCAGACGCTGACGTTTCACGCCGCAGAGGCGCGGGATGGGCGACGTCGCATCAGCTTCGATCCGACCGCGGCGAAGGGAGCCCTCGTGCTGACGGCCCACGGCCGATTCGAACAGGATGTGGCGGCAGGGGAAAAGCCCGGCCAGATCCACAATTTCTCGGTGGATGCGACGATCGGACCGGACGGCGTCTTTCTCTCCGACGGTGCTGCGTGGTGTCCACGGCCGCTGGGTGCGGATGGTCGTCCGCTCCTGCATCAGATCGCCATCGAGTTGACTCCGGTCGACGGATGGGCGTTCGTCGCCTCAGGTGACCCGGTGGGTGACGGCCCACTCGACAAGCCCTGCTGGTCGTGGACGACGAAGCGGCCGGTGGACGGCTTGGCTTTGGTGGGCAACCGCCACGAGTTGCACGGACTGGTTCATGCGACGAGTGCCGGTCCGGTCGAGATCGTCATGCATGTGCCCAACGAGCATGCTGCCATCGCCGACATGTATCTCTCGGCCGCGACGAAGTACCTCGACCTGTACGTCCCGCTTCTCGGCGCGTTCCCCTACCGACGCTTCTCGATCGTCGAGAACTTCTTCTCGTCGGGCTTCGCCTACCCAGGCTTCACGGTGTTAGGACCGCAGGTCGTCGGCATGGCGCCGCGCTCGCTCGCCCCGGGCTACCTGGATCACGAACTCCTGCACAACTGGTGGGGCAACGGCGTCTACGTCGATCCCTCCGACGGCAACTGGTGTGAAGCCCTCACGAGCTACGGCGCGAACTACTGGCGGCGCGTCGCTGACGAAGGCCCGGAGGCCGGAAGGGGATTCCGACGCGATCTCCTGATGAAGTTGTCGACCGATCCGGCGACCTTCGATGACGGTCCGCTCGGCCAGTTCGGGTCGGCCAATCCCGCGGTGCCCGGGCCTGATCGTTTCGTCGGCTACGACAAGGGCGCGTTCGTCTTCTTCATGCTTGGCGATCTCCTCGCGAAGGCGGCCGGAAGGAGCGATGACGCTCGCGAGACCGTTCTCTGGGAGGCGCTACGACGATTTGCGGCGGACCGACTTGGGAAGCCGGCTACCTGGAAGGACATTCAACGGGCCTGCGAGGCGGCGGTGCCAGATCGGCCTGTCGGCTGGCTGGACGGGTTCTTCGAGCATTGGGTGCGATCGCATCCCGTGCCACAGACGGTTGTCCCCAACGCGAAGGACGCGGGAGAGGCCTTTGCCGCCCAGTTCCCGCGCGGTTCCTCGGTGCCTCCGCAGGTGATCATGGACGAACGTCAGACGAACATCGAGATCGATCCGGACTTCCGGCTCTATCGGGTGCTGCCTGCCGCCCAGCTTGTCCCGACGATCGCCGGTTCGACGGGGCCCGGCGGATTGAAGGTGACCTCGGCCGAGACGCGCGGTGAAGTCACCTCGTACATGCCGCAACTCCAGGCTGTCGACAGCGGCGAGAATCTCCTCCTCATCGGCCGCCAGGCGATTGCCGACCATGGCGAACTGTTAGCCCGGTGCGCCGACCCGATTGCGGTGGATGCCGAGGGCTTTACGCTGGCGGGCAAGCGCTGGAGCGTTCCGGTCAACACGGTCCTCCACACGATGCATCACCCGGATCGTCCCGGCCGGTACATCACCGTCTTCCACGCCAACGGCGAGGCGGGCTGGAGCCGGCTGCGAATGGTTCGCTTCTACACGCGCGACACCTCCATCATCTGGGAGGGCGAGCGCGTGGTCGAGCGCCGTGTTCATGAGCCGGATCGGCGCATTCCCGTCGTCGGTCCCGGCGCGAAGTGATCAGCACCAACGATGTTTCCCCCGTTTCCCGCTCCCTAACGATTCGCGCACCAGAAACGACCTTACCGATGAGTGACGAGATCCCGTTCCAAACGATCATCGAGCCCTTTCGCATCAAGACCGTCGAGCCGCTCCGCCGAACGACGCGGGCACGGCGGGAGGAGGCCCTCCGCCAGGCCGGGTGGAACCTCTTCGCCCTGCGCGGCGAGGACGTCCTCATCGACCTCCTCACCGATTCGGGGACGGGCGCGTTGAGCGCGAATCAGTGGGGCATGATGATGCGCGGTGACGAGACCTACGCCGGCGCCGATTCCTTCTACCGCTTCGAGGCCGCTGTGAAGGACATCACCCGGCTTGCCTACGTGATCCCCACCCACCAGGGCCGGGCCGCGGAGCGAATCCTTTTCGGGGCCATGGTCAACCGCGGCGACATCGTCCCGAACAACACGCACTTCGATACGACCCGAGCCAACATCGAGTACCGCGGCGCCGAGGCCCTCGACCTGCCCTGTGCCGAGGGCATGCGCCGGGCCGATGCGCCCTTCAAGGGGAACATCGATCTCGAACGGCTCGAACGCGTGCTGTCGGAACATCCCGGTCGTGTGCCGCTGGTGATGATCACCGTGACGAACAACTCCGGCGGGGGGCAACCGGTCAGCCTGGCCAACATTCGCGCAGCCCGTGAGATCTGCAATCGCCATCGCGTTCCGTTCTTCCTCGACGCCTGCCGCTTCGCCGAGAACGCTTGGTTCATTCACATGCGCGAACCGGGGCAAGGGGGGCGGGCGCCGATTGACATCGCCCGCGAGATGTTCTCGCTGGTCGATGGGTGCACGATGAGCGCGAAGAAGGACGGCATGGCCAACATCGGCGGGTTCCTCGCCCTCAACGACGAGGAGGTCGTTGGGCGATGCAGGACGATGCTCATCCTGACCGAGGGCTTCCCGACCTATGGCGGACTTGCCGGGTACGACCTTGAGGCGATCGCCGTCGGGCTATACGAGGCGCTTGAGGAGGACTACCTTCGCTACCGCATCCGGAGCATCGCCTACCTCGCCGACCGTCTGGCCGAAGCAGGCATCCCGATGATCTCGCCTCCCGGCGGACATGCCCTGTACCTCGACGGTGCGGCGATGCTTCCGCATCTGGCGTGGAGCGACTATCCGGCGTGGGCGTTGTCGGCGGCGATCTACCTTGAGGGCGGGGTTCGGACCTGCGAGATCGGCTCGGTCATGTTTGGACAGCAGCCCGACGGAAGCGAGCGGCCAGCAGCGCGCGAGCTGGTGCGGTTGGCCTTTCCACGACGGGTGTACACCCAGAGCCACGTCGACTACGTGGCCGAGGTGCTGATGCGCGTTCACGCGAAGCGGGATCGCATCGGCGGTATGCGCATCACCCAGTCGCCACCGGTGTTGCGGCACTTCATGGCCAAGCTCGAACCGAAGGTACCGGGCCTGTTTGCTGCCGTGCCGACGCAGGTAGCCGCTGCTACCCGCTGATAGGTGGGGACGTTTCGCCTCCTCCAGCGAATATCGCAGAGCAAAGGTCCGGGATACGCGACGATGTTGAAAGCCCTGCTCTTCACAGGGTTTGAGGAGCAGCGGGCCGAAAGCGACCGCGAAATCAGGGAACTGCCGAATTCCAGACCCGCGTATCGGTGATACGATCCGGCCATGGCTCGCATCGGCAGATCCGACCCACAGCGACAGACCGTCGCCCATACGGCAAGGGTCTCCTTGACCAGCGAACAGGATCCCCGTGATAGGGGCATCCATGCCACGCACGCCAAGGCGAGCGCACGATCGGAAGCGGTCGAGGGCTCGCAGACAACTCGGATCGAACGACTTTCGCAGCCGCGCCGATGCGCGGCTGCGTTCGTTTCCGTCCGATCGCTCGGTGATTGCTCCCCGAAGCAGTTGGGGCATCGCCGATTCACGCCATCCACGCAGGCATTCGACTGGTCATCCGACCGGTCAACGACATGGGGAGGCATCGGTGTTTGAAGTACGAATTCACGGCCGCGGAGGACAGGGTGTCGTCACGGCTGCCGAGATGCTCTCGATCGCCGGATTCACGGAGGGGCTGTGGGCGCAAGCGTTTCCGAGCTTCGGCTCGGAGCGCATGGGGGCCCCGGTCACCGCCTTCTGTCGACTCGATGAGCGAGAGATCCGCTCCCGGGAACCGGTCAACACGCCCGACGCGTTGATCATCCAGGATCCGACGCTCCTCCATCAGGTCAAGGTCTTCGACGGCCTGGCCAAGAATGGCTACGTCCTGATCAACTCCAAGCGGAGCCTTGCGGAGCTTGGCATTGCCGAGTTCCTCGCGGGGTTGCCAGCGGCCAACGTCATGGCGATCCCGGCCACCGAATTGGCCATCAAGCACGTTGGCCGACCACTGCCGAATGCGGTGCTCCTCGCCGGATTCTGTGCCGTCACCGGACGCATCCGGCTGGCGAGCGTTGAAGCGGCCATCCGGAAGAAGTTCCCGACGGCCGTCGCGGAGCGGAACATCGCCGCGGCCCGCGAGGCCTTCGCCATGGTGAGCGAGGCCCGTGGCGGACAAGGCACCCAACAGGTAACCACCGCGGAAGGGGCGAAGCGTCATGCTGAAGCAGTGTGAAGGATCGGTCGCCATCGCCGAGGCGGTGGCACTCTGTCGGCCCGAGGTCATCTGCGCCTATCCGATCACGCCGCAGACCCACATCGTTGAGGGACTCGGTTCGCTCGTGAAGAGCGGGGCCCTGACGAATTGTGAGTACATCAACGTCGAGAGCGAGTTCGCGGCGATGTCGGTCGCGATCGGAGCCTCGGCCTGCGGGGCTCGCTCATACACGGCGACCGCCAGCCAAGGAATCCTCTTCATGGCGGAAGCGGTCTACAACGCTTCTGGCCTCGGACTTCCGATCGTCATGACGGTCGGCAACCGTGCGATCGGCGCACCCATCAACATCTGGAACGACCACACCGACAGCATGGCGCTGCGCGATGCCGGCTGGATCCAGATCTTCGCCGAGACCAACCAGGAGGCCGTCGACCTGCACATTCAGGCATTCAAGCTCGCTGAGGCGCTCTCGATGCCGGTCATGGTGTGCGTGGACGGCTTCATCCTGACCCATGCCTACGAGCGGGTCGATGTGCCCTCGCAGGCCGACGTCGACGCCTACCTGCCGCCCTATGAGCCCCGTCAGGTCATCGATCCAGACGAGCCGGTGACGATCGGCGCGATGGTCGGTCCCGAGGCCTACATGGAGGTCCGCTACCTCGCCCACGCGAAGCAGATGCAGGCTCTCGAACTCATTCCCGAACTGGCTGCCGAGTTCAAGGCCAAGTTCCAGCGAGACTCCGGCGGGCTGATCCGGACTTACCGAACCGAGGACGCCGAGACGATCGTCGTCGCGCTCGGTTCGGTGAACGGCACGATCAAGGATGTCGTCGATGCGATGCGGGCCGATGGCGTCCGCATCGGAGCGGTGAGCCTCATCTCGTTCCGGCCCTTCCCGTCGCAGGCCTTGCACGACGCGTTAGCCCACGCCAAGCGGGTCATCACGATCGAGAAGAGCCTCTCGGTCGGAATCGGGGGCAATGTCTCCCACAACCTGCGCATGGCCATCCAGAATCCCCAGGTGCGCATGTACACCGTGATCGCCGGTCTCGGCGGACGGGCGGTGACGCGCGTCAGTCTCGATCGCGTCTTCCGCGAGGCGATGGACGACCGGCTCGAGCCGCTGCACTTCCTCGATCTCAATCACGAGATCGTCGATCGTCAGCTTGAGCGAGAGCGGCTGGTTCGTCGCAGCGGTCCGGTGGCCGAATCGGTCCTCCGGGACGTCGGCGGGGTCACTGCGGGCATCAAGTGAGAAAGCGTTCCGCCGAGGAGTCACCATGAGCGGTCCACAACGAGTCAAGTTCTATCAGACGGGCACCTTCACGGTCGGAAACCGTCTGCTCGACATATCCGTACGAAGCATCCAATCGGACGCCGATCGCCACAACTCGCTGAACTCAGGCCACCGTGCCTGCCAGGGATGCGGTGAGGCGCTCGGCGCCCGTTACGCCCTCGATGCCGCGATGCACGCGGCACGCGGCCAATTGGTCGTCGCCAACGCGACCGGTTGCCTCGAGGTCTTCTCGACGCCCTATCCCGAGTCATCGTGGCGCGTCGCGTGGCTGCACTCGCTCTTCGCCAACGCATCGTCGGTGGCGACCGGCATGGCGGCGGCGATGAAGGTGAAGGGACGTACCGATGTTCGCGTCGTTGCCCAGGGCGGTGATGGCGGAACGGTCGACATCGGCTTCGGCTGCCTCTCCGGCATGTTCGAGCGAAACGATGACGTCCTCTACATCTGCTACGACAACGAGGCCTACATGAACACCGGCGTTCAGCGCTCAAGCGCGACGCCGCCGGCCGCCCGGACCGCGACCACGCCGGCCGTCGGGCCGGAGCCGGGCAACGTCTTCGGGCAGGGCAAGAACGTCCCGCTCATCGCGATGGCCCACGGCATTCCCTATGTCGCCACCGCGAGCGTCGCCGACCTCCGGGACCTCGAATACAAGGTCGCTAGGGCGATGGAGTTCCGCGGAGCGAGGTACATGCACGTCCATGTGCCATGTCCGCTCGGCTGGGGCACGCCGACCAGCGACACGATCAAGGTCGCCCGCATGGCGGTCGAGTGTGGGCTCTTCCCGATCGTCGAGGCGGAATACGGCGAGATCATCGGACGTCGCGAGCTTCGGCAGCGCATTCCGGTGGACGACTATCTCAGGACGCAATCGCGATTCGCCCATCTCTTCTCGTCACGACACCTCGGAGGCCGCGACGAGGCCCGCATTGCCCAGATGCAGGCGATCGCCGACCGCAACATCGCCCGCTTCGGCCTCATGAGCGCTCGAACGGCCGAGAAGGTGAACGCATGAATAAGCCCTTTGCCATCACGCTCGACGTCGGTTCGAGCCTCGCGAACAAGACCGGATCCTGGCGCACCGAGCGGCCCGTCTACGTCGACCGGCTGCCGCCGTGCAACAACGCCTGCCCGGCGGGGGAGAACATCCAGCAATGGCTCTACCTCGCGGAGGAAGGAAACTACGAGGCGGCGTGGCGCCAGATCATGCGCGACAACCCGATGCCCGCAACGATGGGTCGCGTCTGCTACCACCCCTGCGAAGGGGCGTGCAATCGAGCCCATCTCGATAAGGCCGTTGGCATTCACGCGATCGAACGCTTCATCGGCGACCTCGCCATCGAGCGGCGGTGGAGCGTGAAGGTCGAGGTCGCTTCCTCAGGCAAGCGAGTGCTCGTCGTCGGGGCCGGCCCATCTGGACTTTCGTGTGCCTATCACATGGCCCTTCTCGGACATTCGGTCACGGTGATGGACGCCGGTCCGGCCGCTGGCGGCATGATGCGATTCGGCATTCCGAAGTACCGCCTTCCGCGTGAGATCCTCGACGCCGAGGTATCGCGCATCGAATCGTTAGGTGTGACCTTCCGCTTCAACAGCAAGGTCAGCGATCTCGACGCCACGATGCGCGAAGGCGGTTACGACGCGGCCTTCCTGGCGGTCGGCGCCCACTTGGCCAAGCGGGCCTACATCCCGGCCGGCGACACCTCGCGCATCCTTGATGCGCTGTCGGTGCTGCGCGGCATCGAGTCAGGCGAGCAGCCGCTCCTTGGCCGGCGCGTTCTGGTGTACGGCGGCGGCAACACCGCGATGGACGTGGCCCGGAGCGCTCGGCGCCTCGGAGCCAGCGAGGCGATCGTGGTCTATCGGCGCACACGCGACAAGATGCCCGCCCATGGCTTCGAGGTCCAGGAGGCGATGGATGAGGGCGTCCTGTTCAAGTGGCTCTCGACGATCAAGGCCGAGACCGAGGGTCCGGGCGGCGAGGGCACCTTCACCGTCGAGAAGATGAAGCTCGACGAGAAGGGCTACCCGCAGCCGACCGGCGAGTTCGAGGAGATCAAGGCCGATTCGCTCGTTCTGGCGCTTGGTCAGGACGTCGATCTCAGCTTCCTTTCGAAGGTGACGGGACTGTCGGTGAAGGACGGCGTCGTCGAGGTCGGCCCGTCGATGATGACCGGTCACGAAGGCATCTTTGCCGGCGGAGACATGGTTCCCGCCGAGCGCACGGTGACCGTCGCCATCGGCCACGGCAAGAAGGCCGCCCGCAACATCGATGCGTTCCTCAGGAGAACGACACACGTTCCGGCCCCAAAGCATGAGCTCGCCGGATTCGATCGCCTCAACACCTGGTACTACAGCGATGCTCCGGCAACCGTGCAGCCGGAGCTTGATCGGGCCCGGCGTGCATCGACCTTTGACGAGGTCGTCGGCGGACTTGATGAGTCCAACGCCCTCTTCGAGGCCCGGCGTTGCCTCTCCTGCGGCAACTGCTTCGAGTGCGACAACTGCTACGGGGTTTGCCCCGACAACGCGGTGATCAAGCTCGGCCCCGGCAATCGGTTCCGCTTCAACTACGACTACTGCAAGGGCTGCGGCATGTGTGCCAAGGAATGCCCCTGCGGCGCGATTCGCATGGAACCGGAGAACATCTAACGATTCGTTCAGAACGTCCCGCGGGCGGGAACGACCGCTCGCGAGCGAGGTGACCAGTGACCAACATTCCCGAAGTACCCCAACTCGGTCCGAATCTCCACGACGCACATCCGCCGATGCTCCCTGCCGAAGCGGTGCTTGAGGCCGAAGCGTGCCTGCAGTGCGGCGGACCTTGTGCAGCCGCGCCGTGCGTGCGGGCCTGCCCGGCGGGCATCGACATTCCGGGGTTTATCCACGACATCGCCGAGCACCAACCGGTCGAGGCCGCCCGCAAGATCTTCGCGGACAACATCCTCGGTGGGACCTGTGCCCGTGTCTGTCCGGTGCAGGTTCTCTGCGAGGGATCCTGCGTCCTCCTGAAGGAAGGTCGGCGGGCGATCCAGATCGGGCGGCTGCAGCGCCACGCCACCGATGCCGCGCTGGACGTCGCCGAGCCGTTGGTGCATCGGGGTGCGGTCCAACGGAAGGAAAGCGTCGCGGTCATCGGGGCCGGGCCGGCGGGCCTCGGCTGCGCCGCGGAGCTCGCTCAGCGCGGGTTCCAGGTCACGATCTACGAAAGCCGCGACTACCCCGGCGGACTCATTACCCGCGGCATCGCTCCCTACAAGCAGCAGTACAAGCCGCTGCCTGAAGAGTTGATGCAGATCCGGGCCCTCGGCGTCGACGTCCGCTTCGGCGTGACCGTCGGCAGGGAGATCACCGTCGACGAATTGCGATCTCGGCACCAGGCCATTTTCCTTGGTGTCGGCATGGGTGATGACATGCCGGCCAAGATCCCCGGTGAGAACCTGCCGGGCGTCTGGGAGTCGCTCAAGTTCATTGAGGAACTGAAGCTCGGCAACCCGGGCTCGCTGCACGTCGGGCCGCGCGTCGCCGTCATCGGCGGCGGCAACACGGCGATCGACGTGGCTCGTGAGGCCGCGATGCTCTGGACGACCGAGGTCACCAGCGGCAACACCGCGGTCGACGTCTCGCGACAGGCCCGCATGCTTGGAGCCCGCGAGGTCATGATGCTCTATCGGCGGAGCGAGTCGGAGATGCCGGCCTTCGCCCACGAAATCACGGCGGCGAAAGACGAGGGCGTCCGGATCGTGCCGCTGGTCGCCCCGATCGAGTTCCTCGGCCACGATCGCGTGACCGGTGTCCGCTGCATACGAATGCGGCTCGGCGCGCCCGACGCGTCGGGACGGCCGCGGCCCGAGCCGATTCCCGGTTCGGAGTTCACGCTTGAGGTCGAGACGGTCATCAAGGCGATCGGCCAGAAGCCGCACAGCGAACTCCTCGCCCTCTTTGGCGTCGAGATGAAGGGCAGCGTGGTACGGACCGGGGACGAGATGGAGACATCCGCACCGGGCGTCTTTGCCGGCGGCGACTGCATCAACGGCGGCTCGACCGTCGTGCAGGCCGTCAGCGACGGGCGCAAGGCCGCGAAGGCCATCGCCCGATTCCTGCTCGGGCAAGCGCCGCCGCGGGTGAAGGCAACGGCGCCGGCGAGGGTCGAGTCGGAGGAGGGGACCATCCGTCACTTCCAGCTCGACTACCGGCTCACGACCGCCCCGAAACTCTGCAAGGGCTGCAACGTTTGCGTGACGAGCTGCCCGACCCACACGCTCAAGCTCGATTCGGTGAACCAGATCGAGGTGAAGGACCCCAACACCTGCGTCTTCTGCGGGCTGTGTGAGGCGCGATGTCCGGACTTCGCGATTTGGATCGTGAAGGGTGAGGCTCCGCGGGCCCGTCCCGTGGAACTGGAGGAGGTGGCTGCGTCATGAGTACGTCAACGAAGCGTCCGCAACGGCTGATCCAGGGCAACGAGGCTTGCGCCCACGGGGCTCTCTACGCCGGGTGCAATTTCTACGCGGGTTACCCGATCACGCCGAGCTCCGAGGTCATGGAGATCCTCTCGACCGAGATGCCGGCCCGCGGCCGCACCTTCATCCAGATGGAAGACGAGATCGCCTCGATCTCGGCGATCATCGGCGGGGCGTGGGGCGGTGGGAAGGCCCTGACGGCCACCAGCGGTCCCGGCTTCTCGCTGATGCAGGAAGGGATCGGCTATGCGGCAATCACCGAGACGCCCTGCGTCATCGTCAACTGCCAGCGTTGGGGACCGTCGACGGGGCAGCCGACCAAGGGCGCCCAGGGCGACGTCATGCAGGCGATCTGGGGAACGCACGGCGATCACCCGGTGATCGTGCTGACCGCCTCCAACGTGCGTGACGCCTTCGAGATGACCGTGAAGGCCTTCAACTTCGCCGAGGAGCACCGCGTGCCGGTGATCCTCCTCCTGGACGAAGTGTTAGCCCACATGCGGGAGAACATCGACTGGCCCGAGCCGGGTGAGATTCCGGTGGTCGATCGGGCCCGTCCCGCTTCGGCCAAGGGCTTCAAGCCGTTCGAGAACAACACCTTCCTGCCGTTTGGGGCCGGCGCCCGCTTCCATGTGACGGGCCTGGCCCACAACGCTGACGGGTTCACCGTTGGCGATGAGGCCGCGGCCCGCGAGTTGCGTCGCATGGTCGGCAAGGTCCAGAGCAAGGTCCGCGAGCTGGCCATGTTCGACCGGCTGCGTCTCGACGACGCGACCCTGGGGATCATCAGCTACGGCATCACCAGCCGTCCGGCGGCGGCCGCAGTCGAGATCCTCCGCAGCGAAGGCATCCGGGCGGGACTGCTTGACCTGAAGACGCTTTGGCCGTTCCCCGACCACCTCGTGCGCGAGGTCGCCGATCGGGTCGATCGGATCGTCGTTCCCGAACTGAACATGGGACAGATGGTGCGGGAGATCACCCGCTCGGTCGGCGGTCGATGCGAGGTGCAGCCCTGCACCCGTATCGATGGGCACCTGCTCACGCCAGCCCAGATCGTAGAGGCGGCCAAGGCAACGCTGGCAGCGGACGGTTCGCCCGGCCAGCGGCCAATCGGATGCGGAACCTGCTGCTCCGAAAGGACGGTCCACTCATGAGCGAAACCTATCGACAGTTCCTTCGAGCCAGCCAGCTTCCGCACGTCTGGTGTCCGGGCTGCGGCAACGGCACCATCGTCAAGGCATTCCTTCAGGCGGTTGAGGACCTGAAGCTCGAGCAGGACCGGGTCGTGGTCGTGAGCGGCATCGGCTGCTCGGGACGCACGCCCTTCGTTCTCGACTTCAACACGATGCACACGACCCACGGCCGGGCGGTGGCCTTCGCGACCGGCGTCAAGCTCGCCAACCAGGGGCTGCACGTCATCGTGATCATGGGCGACGGCGATGCGTCGGCGATCGGCGGAAATCACTTCATCCATGCCTGCCGCCGCAACATCGACCTGACCGCACTCATCTTCAACAACGGGATCTACGGGCTGACCGGCGGCCAGCTTGCCCCGACCACGCCGACCGGAAAGCGCAGCACCACGTCGCTGGCCGGAAACATCGAACCTCCCTTTGACATCGTGCGATTGGCTCTTGGGGCCGGGGCGGGCTTCGTGGCCCGGACCACATCGTTTGACCACAAGCAGATGACGTCGCTCATCCGGCGGGCGATCCAGTACAAGGGCTTCTCCGTCGTCGACATCATGACCTCCTGCCCGACCTACTTCGGGCGCATGAACGACGTCGCCGAACCCTATGACATGGTCCATTACCTGCGGGACACCACCTCGCCGATGCAGGATTGCACCTGCCGAAAGAGCGAGCACTCCTGCGAGACCGATCACGAACACGAGCATGCCGAGCAGCTCGCCGAAGAGTTAGGCGTCGAACTCAGCCCGACCGGCGTCTTCCGCGAGGAAGCCCGGACCGACTACGGAACGCTCTACATGCGAAAGCTCGAAGCCGCCGTGGCCGCGCGCAACGGGCGGGGAGGTGCGTCATGAAGGATCCGATTCAGGTTCGCTTCTCCGGTGCCGGCGGACAGGGGCTTATCACCGCTGGCGTCATCCTTGCCGAGGCGGCAATGATGGACGGCCTCAATGTCGTCCAGACCCAGACCTACGGACCGGAGGCCCGTCTGGGATCCAGCAAGGCCGAGGTCATCATCTCCAAGGGGCGGATCGCCTATCCCGAGGTGACGACGCCGGACGTCCTCCTGTGCATGTCGCAGGAGGCGGCGCGAAAGTACCTCGCCAAGGTCAGTCCCGAGACGATCGTCATCGTCGATGCGAGCAACGTCCCGGCCGACATCCCGAGTCCGGGGAGGATCATCCGACTGGGCATCACCGATGCGGCCGTGCGCATCGGCGGCAAGGTGGTCGCCAACACCGTCGCGCTCTGCGCCATGAACACGGTCGTCCCGATGGTCTCGCGCGACTCTCTGATGCGGGCGATCACCGCCCGGGTCCCGGCCAAGTTCCGTGAGCTCAACCAACGGGCGGGCGAGGCGGGCGAAACGTTAGCTGCGGGTGCGAAGATGGCGTGCGCCACCTGATCGGTTCCCGCGAAACCATGGGCCCGTCGCCTCGACCGTTACGTGTGAAAGCGCGCGGTGAGGCCAGCCATGGCCTGCGCCGCCTGGGTCAGTTCGGCGGTGATCCGGTCGACGGTCACCACCGCGGATGCCGAGCGCTGGGCCGCGTCGGAGACGGGCTCAAGCACCTCGACCTGACACTGCACGTTGCGAGCGATGTCGCCCTGCTGCTCGTGGATGCGACGGATGATCGAGCCGATCTCGGAGATCGAGGTCGTCGCGTCGGTGCAACCACGCTGAAGGGCATTGATCTTCGGGGCGATGTCCTCCACGGTCGTGCTGGACTGGAGGGCCAATCGCTTGACCTCACCGGCGACAACAGCGAATCCGCGCCCGGCTTCGCCTGCCCGTGCCGCCTCGATCGAGGCGTTGAGGGCGAGGAGATTCGTTTGGAAGGCAATTTGGCTGATGAGTGAGAGCAGGTCGGAGACCGCTGAAGCGGCTCGCGTGAGTTCGTTCACGCTTGCGCTGGTTTGGTTTGCCGCCGCGACGGCTTGAGCCGCGACTTCGGTCGAGGAGGTTGCGGCGTTGGAGATGCGCCCGACATTGCTGCGGATGTCGGCAATGTGGGAGGCGACGTCGGCAACGCCCACGCGCTTCGTCGAGTCTTCCTCGTTCCCGTCGGACGCCCGCGTGAGGGTCCGGCTCACGTCGGAGAGGTTGTTCGCCGCCAAACTTAGGCGATCGCTGGTGTCGGCAATCTCGGCCACCGTCGTGCGCACGCTTCCCAGGAAACTCTTGAACGCGCCGGCAAGCTGGGCCACCGCGCCCTCGCCCTCGACCGGCACATCGACACCGAGGTCGCCGGACGCGGCCGCGTCGACGGCGGCGAGAATGCCGGAAACGTGCTGGCGTTCCTCGTCGGCGAAGCGGGCCCGCAGAGCTTCAGCCGCAGCTTTCCGTCCTGCGGATTGCCGACGCAATGCGATCGTCGTCAGACAGCCGAGGATTCCCGCACCGACGACGATGCCCGTGCCGGCTCGATGGAAGGCGACGGCGCTTCGATAGTCGGCGCGATCCGTGAACGATGATTCGGCGTGGCCGACCCACAGGCGCCATTCGCCAGCCAGGTCTTCTACCGGTACGTCCAGAACGTCGGAGTGAACGAGCCTCTCGTCCTTGTGCCCTTGGGCAATGCACTCACTGGAGTGCATGGCCTGGCCGTCACTGGAGTGCAGCAAGGCGTTGCCGACGGCCGGAAGCACCGCATAGTCGCCAGACGGAAGTTGGTCACGGAGTGCGTTGGAGAGGATCACGCCTGATACGCATCCCGTCAGTTCACCCGTGAGGTCGTAGAGCGGTACGGAGAAGACAAATCCGGAGCGGTCGGCATCCCGTCGGTCTTCCAGTTGGATTCGCGAGTTGTCGCAGGTAACCACTTCCGAACCGCTCATCAGGGGAGGGGCACTCGGGTTGATCGAGGCAATGGTCGGATAGGCACGGGCGAATGCATCGAGTTGGGCTCGCATGAGCCGGTACTCGTAGATCTCGGTTTCCTCAAGCTCCTCCTTGGCCTCATCCTCATCGGACTTGGCTGCCGCGTCCCGAGCGACGTGGGCGGCGCCGGACGCCGGATCAGCAATGAGTTCGTCGAAGGTCACGAACGGCGTCGTGTGCACGCCGGCGCCGGGGCTCGCATCGGCATCGAGATCGCGCGGCACGATGTAGACCTCGGAGAGGCTGACCTCGGAGCCGGTTACGTTGTAGACGCCCTGGACGGTTCCGTGCCCTTCCACCTCGAAACGGGTGAGGTCCTTCCCGATCGAGCGAACGCTCGGGATGGCCGAAATGATCGTGAGACCCTTGTAGATGCTCAGAATCGTTCGTTCGAGATGGTCGCGCACGATGGAGGCATCGTGCGAGGACTCGGCCCGATAGACGTCCCTCACGGCAGCCAGATCATTGACATGACGGGTCTGAAGCGCGGTCACCGCCAAGGTCGTGACGACGGCGATCCCCAGGCAAATCGTGGCGGTCAACGGCCAGTGTGAGGCACGGGACCCCGAGGGAACAGGGAAGGGACGCGTCTTGATTGACCCGGGGTTGGCGCTCGTCTGCATCATGCGGTCTCGCAAGACGGCACGTAGCGCGTTGTGCGGTTGCGCCGTCGGTCGCATGTCGGCGTCAGTGTCCGCGTCCTTGAGGGAATCTACGCAGGAACGGATCCTTGGACCCTTCGCCGTGAGCCGTTGACGGACAGTTGCCGTCCGGGACATCGGCCACGCCACATGCTCGTGGCACCAGTGAATGTTGCCGCTGAAGAGCGCCCCGTGGATCTCATCCCCATTCGGCAAGCAGGATTGCGAGGTCACCCGCCGAGACAACGCCATCGTTGTTGAGGTCCGCCGGAGATCCGTGCAGGCCCCAATCGCCCAAAAGGAAGCTCAGGTCAGCGGCGCCCACCACGCCGTCGCCGGTGAGATCTCCCAACTGGGCGGCGGTCGTGGTGAGAACAATCTCGTTGCTGTGATAGACCACACTCCCGACGACACCCGGAGGGAGCGAGACGGCGCCGAAGAAGCCGGTGACTTTGCCGGCCGTGACCAGCGGAATGGTCTGTCCCGGACCGAAGGTCACTCCTGGAGCGAGTGCCAGCGAGAGGTGGCCGTCGGCCGTGAAGGCACCGCATTCGATGAAGGCGGACTGGTCTTGCTCAATCGTGAGCTGAAGCTCGGAACCGATGCCGAACTGAACGGAGCCGCTGACGACGACGAGTCCGCCGTCGCTGATGCTCACGATCGACTGGCCGTTCAGGCCGCTGGTGATGTTGCCTTCGCCAAGGACTCGGGAGCCCGAACCGCGCACGCGCAACTCGGGTGGCGGGCCTCCGAATTGCTGCATGAGTTCCAGGCTCCGTTCGACGTAGAAGAACGAATCGGAGAGGTCGATGATGGCGGGTCCGGACGCATCGATGACGACATCCCCGATGAGCACTTCGCTGTTCGTGGCGGAGAGGACGTTCTCGCCCTCGGACTTCATGGTCAGCGTCTCGCTCGCGAGGAAGGCCCCAAAGGAGAGGGCAAGCGACGACCCAGTTCCTCCAAGCGTGACATCGTTGGTGATCGCCACGGCGCCGGCGAGCGCCATTTCCGCACGCCCCTCCTCACCCACGCGCATCGCGTTTGCGACGACCTTGGCGCCCTGCAGCGCCTCCAACAACCCGTCGCCGGACGCTGCGGCGCCAAGGATGAGGCTTCCGTTGCACTCCACGTAACAAGAGTCATCCACCAGGAGGGAACCTTGACCAAGCGCGCCGACGGTCACGTTGTCGGCATACAGCGTCGCCGGAACGCCGAAGGGAGAGTCGAAGCCCGTGATGGTAAGCGTCGCGTCGGCAAGAGCATCCGTCGCCATGAGGACATCGCCCTCACCGACATCGACCGCAAGGATTGACCAGTCAACGGTCAATGATGCGCTGCCGGGGCGGTCGCCGACCTTCACCTCGGATGCCTGGCAGAGCCCATTCGACAGGACGAGGGTCGGATGGAAGGTCGAGAATCCGCCGACCGCAATCGATCCGCCCACATCGAATGCATGGGCCTGGAGGTCCAACAACGGACGCTGATCCTCGACGATCAGTCCGCCTATCTCGATATCGCTTTCGACGGTCACGAAGAAGGGGACGGTTGATGCACGCAAGCCAAACTCCGCCACATCCGCAGGCCCGGGCACTCCACCCAACCATACATGTGGGGCATCGAACGCGCCGTCCGCCGGGTTGACCCAGACGTGGTTCGAGGCCACGAGCGTGGGGCTCACAAGTGCAGCCGCGATCGAAGACACGAGAACGCGCGACGGGGACAGCATGGGATTCTCCTCTGGCATAGCAATACCACTGCGCAGGTCCAGTGTGAGAGAGAATCCCCGAGGACCGACCGCTTTCGCCGTTCTTCGCCCAACGCAAGATCGATAAGCGTGACAACAGGCGTGTTCGCCGTCGCTCACTCGATCACGGCGACCAGTCCCGGCGCTGGCCGCACGAGGACGACTTTCGTGTAGGCAACGGTGAAACCCATGCGACGGGCGTTGCGTTCCGTGGCAACGTTTGGGCGGGCGCTGATGGTGGCGAAACGTGCCCCTTGTGCGGCCGCATATCGGAGACGCCACGCCATCATCGCCTGCTGGATGCCCTGGCGGCGGTGTTCGCGATGGACCGCGAGTCCGAAGAGCCCGGCGTGTTCGCCGCTGAACTCGACTGACCCGCCGCCAACGATGACCCCATTGCGGATCGCGACGATGGACGTCGTGCGCGGATGGACCGCAATGCGCCGCACGGTCGGAATGTGGGCCTCGGCGGCGCCGACGTCGTCGGGTGTGAAAAGCGAGGCGACGATGCGGGCGAAGGCGTCGATCATCGATTCGCTGGTCGGGTCGACCCGCTGAAGGACAAGGTCGGGCGGCGCCGCGGAGGGTGGCTCGATCGCGACGTTCGGCGAGAGCTCCCGCACGAAGACGTTCTCGAAGAAGCGCACGCGAAAGCCCTCGGCGCCAAGATGTTCCACCAGCGTCGGATGGGCGTAGGGCGAGACCTCGATGCGCGGTTCGATGCCCACATCGGCGTACCAGCGAACAAGGTCCCGAACCTCATCCAGCGAAACGGGGCCATCGTGACCGGCGCCGACCGCTGCGTTCGTGAAGTTCCCGGGGCGATCGCGGGCCGCCATGCCACCGCCGAAGGGTCTGCACTCCGAGGCGATCTCACTGATGCCGACCGCAACGCGGCGTTCCTCAAGGCGAGCGACATCGGCAAGGGAGAGGAGGGGCGCGGTGGACATGCCGCAAGCCTCGCAGGCCGCACGCCACTTGACAAGTCGGCCGGTCAGGGCGAGGCCGGATCGTTCGCGGCGGGGGACTCCTCGTCAACGTCCTCATCGCACGCAAGCAGGCGGTCGAGCTGATCCGTTGCGGTCAGGATGCGGCGTTCTTCGCTCTTCAGGAGTCCGAGCAACTCAGTGCGCAGTTGGTCGTCGATCGCGTGTCGAAGTCGATCGAGTCGGGCGGCCTCATCGCTACGGCTGCGGACGGACTTCACGCCGGCGCGAACCATGGCCCGCTCAAGCGACGAGCGGTTCACATCGGCAGCGAGCGCCGCGATTCGTCCGTGGCATTCTCTCATTCGATCGTCCGCGATGCCCAGCCCGCCGATACCGTTGATGATCGCTTGGGTCGCCGGACTCCATGGCGCTTCGGGGAGCATCGTGAGCCGGGCGTAGCTGGCGGCGAAGAGTTCACGTGCTTCGTTGGCCGATTCCAGCAGTGAGTTCAGCAGCGATTCGAACGACCGCTCCAGAAGCCGGTCGGCTTCGTAGGAGGCCCGCGCCAACGACTCGCTGTGCGTCATGGCGACGCCGACTCCGGAGCGGATGATGGCGACATCGGTTGCCGACGACGAGGCGAATTCCGCAGCGCGCGATCGGCGAAGGTCTGGCATGAACCAACGCATCGCATCGCGCAGGGTCTCTCGGATGCGCTCAGCCGCCGGAGCCTCGAGGTCCGTGTCCTGCAAGGCCGTCCAGGGATTGGCGGTCGAGAGCATCATGAGTTGCACGCACGGAAGTTCGCGGTCGATGGCTCGCTCCGCACGGGCATCCTCGATGGCCCGACGATCCGCCCCCCGCGGCAGGGCATCGACGAGCTCCTGGAAGAGCCGTTCATCGAGGCGTTCGCTCACAAAGAAGAGGTCATCGCGACGGGCGATGCACTGCCGAATGCCGTCCTCGTTTGACTCCGCGCCGTCGCCTCCGACGCGGTTGCGAATTCCCAGGGCGTCGTCCATCACAGCGCGGAGCGGATCCTCCACGTCGCGTTTCGCCTCATCGACATGGCGCACCATCGCGGCCTCCCAGCGCTCAAGCGTCGAGGCGTCGATGAGCTTCGGGAGCCGCGACGCGATCCACTCGCGGGTCATGGGAGGCGCTATGCCGCCGCGCCGCGTCATAAGGATGGATGCAGACCGCTCCGCCGCGGCGACTTCCGCCGGAGTGCGCGCAAACGACGCCGACGCACTTCGTTGCCATCCGGTCGAGGAGACCCAAGGAACCTCGCTCACCGAGCCGTCGGCACTGGTGGTCGTGACGAGCCGGAGGGACACGCCGCTCCCGCGCAGGGTGTCCGCGAAAGGCTGCAGCATGAGGGCGAGTTCTCGTAGCGCTCGATTCGTCTCGGCAAGCAGCGCGAGCGAGACCCGATGAACGTCCTCGGACCCATCAATGAAGGCATCGCCGAACCTGCTCGGCTCGAGGATGCCGCGATCCTGGGCCGCGTCGCGGGTTGCGAGGTCCTCGGCGGCGAGCTTCGTCCACGCGTCGTTCCAGCCGCGGTAGGAGGTCTCCAACGCAGACGCGAGCGGGTGAGGTTCGGCGAAGTGCCGTCGCGCGCAGCGATAGCACGCCTCGACGTTGACGACCAGGGACGACATCGAAACGCCACGGGCAGAGAGGAGCCTGAGGCGAAGTTCGGCGCTTTCGGAAGCGGGGATCGCTGCGATGATCCGATCGATCGTCTTTCGATCAAGTTCACGCACGCGCTGCCGCGCGGATCGGCATGCCTCGGCCTCGGTGGAGCACCCCTGCGTGATCCGATCGCGCAGCCGTCTCGCTTCCTCGTCGCTGAGGGCCGCCCCGATGGCGGGAAGGACGCCGCCGGTTTCGGCCTCAAAGCTCTTCGAGGCGGCAAGGAGAAGGTCACGCCACGAGGTCCACACGCGTTGAACGAGGCCGGGGAGGGCAAGGTCGCGATCGCGCAGGGCCTCGGCCACGAGCGTCGTCTCGGCGTCGGAGAGATCCAGATGCCGGCAGATCGACCAGAGGTCGCCGCGCGTGCCGACCGCGGTCTGGAGGGGCATGGTCTGGGCCCAGCGGTCCACGTCGCGCAGGGCCCGGACGCGATCGAGGTCGACATCGGAGCCGACGAGCGGAGCGATGTCGTCCAGCAGGGAGCGATCGAGCGCCGCTGCCCGGTCGCAGAGACTGCGATGCTCGGTGAGGAGATGGCGAAGGGCCTTCTCGCCGGGGGGCGTGCGAAGGGAGAAGAGGTCATCGAGTTCCTGCGACCAACGCTCGGCCCGGCTGTCGCGAAGCAATGCGTACTGTGCGGCGTAGGCCGCGTAGATCTGGGCGATCGAACGGCGTTCCTCGATGCGCAGGTCGCCCGCGCCGGCCCGTTCGAGCAGGGCGTCGAGCCGCCCGGCCTGGAGGGGAGCGGGCAGGAGTGACTCGTCGGCGGACAACACGGCGCTAAGGTTGCCGGCGAGGAGGGCGGCCAAGATCAGCAAGGGTGTTGCGAGTCGACTGGGGAGAGCCATGTGCGCGTTGTACCGCGTTCGGTGCCCTGAGCGTGGGATTTGTCAGAAGCATGTCGCCCGTCGGCGGGCGATTCCGCGTTCTCGTCCGCCGGACGCTCCTCCCGTCGTGGGAGGCGACTCCGCTCCTCATCGCCCCGCAGGCGGGGCCATCCGAAACACGCACGGAACCACCATGTCATACGCCCTCACCACAACCCAACGTCATCGCACCCTCGCCGCGGCCGTTCTCGTTGCGGGAAGCCTCAGCGTTCTGTCATCGGCCTCGGCCGACGAACTCGTCCTCGCCTCCAGCAACGAAGAGACGAGCGGCAAGTTCGGCTTCTCGATCTCGGGCATTCCCGACTGCAACGGCGACGGGATGGATGACCTCATCGTCGGCGCCCCCGGCGAAAACGGCGGAGGCGTCAGCAACGCCGGTCGCGTCTACATCTACTCCGGCGCGACCGGGGCCCTGATCCGGGCTCACAGTTCGCCTAACGACACGGTGAACGGCAACTACGGCTTCGCGGTCGCCGGCGTCGGTGACATCAATGGCGACGGCGCTGGCGACTATCTCGTCGGGGCCCCGTTGGAGGCCAATGGCGGTCGGGTGTACGTCTACTCGGGCTGGAACGGAAACGTGATCCGCACCCACGAGTCGACTATTCCGGATCCCTTCGGTCGCTTCGGCGCCGCGGTGGCCGGCATCGACGACCTCACCAACGACGGCAAGGCCGACTACGTCATTGGCGCTCCGAACGAGACCGCGGCCGGTTTCGCGGACGCCGGTCGGGTACATGTCATCAGCGGGGGCAGCGGCGGGATCTTCGCGACGCGCACCTCGCCCGATGCCGAAGTCGGCGGCGAGTACGGAACGAGCGTCTCGGGCGTTCCGGATTTCGACAACGACGGCCGCGGCGATTTCGTCGTGGGTGCTCCCTACGAGGATCCCGGGGCGCTGCCGATCGACGCCGGGCGGGCCTACGTCTACTCCGGCTTGAACGTCCTCCTCGAGCACGAGCTCAGCTCTGGCAACCCGCAAATGTTCGGCCGCTTCGGCATGTCCGTGGCGGGTGTTCCCGACGTCGGCGGCAACGGCGGCGGTGACGTGATCGTCGGCGCGCCGTTGGAAGATGTCACCGTGGATCGTCTGGGGACCTTCGAGGCGGCGGGCCGGGCGTATCTCTTCTCCGGCACCGGCGGCTTCCTCGCCCACACGTTCCGTGAGCCGAACGCGACGATCGCCGATGGCGGCGACTTCGGTCGCTCGGTCGGCGGCGTCGCTGACTGCGACGGCGACGGACTTGGGGATGTCATCATCGGCGCGCCGAGCTGGCCCGCGTATCGGGCCTTCGTCTATGCCGCCGACAGCGAGACATTGCTTGAGACGCTGGTCACCGCAGATCCGTCCGGTTCCAACCAATCGTGGGGCGCTGCGGTTGCGGGTGTTGGCGATGTAAATGGAGATGGGCTCGGCGACTACGCCGTGGGCGGGTGGGGCTCGGACAACGCGCCGACCGATCCGGCCCAGGCTGGACGGGTCACGCTCTACCGGCCGCTCATGAACGACGTGTGCGGCGGGCCCTCCACACCGCTGCCGCCGTTTCTTGCGGATGGCATCAACAGCTTCACCACCATCGGGGCGACCGAAGGCCCGGCCGATGCTGGCTGCTTCCAGTTCGCCGATCCAGGTCCGGACGTTTGGTATCGATATGTCGCTCCCTGCAACGGGATGCTTCGCGTGTCGACCTGTGGTGCGGCGAGTTTCGACACCAAGCTCGCCGTCTACGAAGGCTGCGGCGTTTCCTGCTCGTTCACAACGCTCCTGGGCTGCAACGACAACGGCAGCGGATGCGCCGCTGGCACGTCGAAGCTCGAGGTCCCTGTGGTGGCGGGCGACTGCTACCGGATTCGCATCGGCGGCGCCGGGAACGCGATGGGCTACGGTCTCGTGCAGCTCACCTGCATGCCTTGCCGCCCGGCCGACATTGACGGCAATGGCGTGGTGAACGCGGCCGACTTGGCCGTTCTCCTCGGTGCGTGGACCACGGTGCCCTGTGTGGGAGGTGGGTGTGCGGCAGACCTCAACGACGATTCGTTCGTGAATGCCGAGGACCTGGCGATTCTCCTCGGCGAGTGGGGCGGATCGGGTGACTGCTGATCGGTCATGACGAAGCGCACGAGAGCTTCGTCATGAAAGAGATCAGAGAACACACGGGGCGAGCCGCAAGGCTCGCCCCGTGTCGATTCTGCACGTGTGTGGATCAAGATTGATCAGTTGCGACGACGACGGCGGAGCGCCGCGCCAAGGAGGCCAAGCACAGCGACAGCGCCTGGGGTCGGGACGGTCGTCCAGTTCAGCGTCACCTCGTCGGCTTCGTAGCCATCGATGGCAATGCCGTTGATGTCACCGAAGTAGATGCGATACGTCGCCGAATACGTTCCCGGCGCTGTGACCGCGTACCAATTGTGGAGCATGGTGCCGCCCCACATGATGGCCGAGCTGCTTCCGGCCGTTCCGAAGATCGGATCGAAGGTGCCAGGATCCATCATCGTGCCGCCGCTGTAGGTCATGAGGCCCGCCGTGGCCGAGATCTGCTCGATCCAAAGGAAGGACCCGCTCGGCGGTGCCCACAGGCCCTCGACCATCCAGCCATACTGGGCGTTGTACATCGTGTCGTTGAGGACACTGGCGTTGCCGCCGTACATCTGGCCGTAGTTCTGCAGGATCGGTGTGGGGACAGAGTCGTCGACGTGTGCCTCGAGCATGTTTTCGTGAAGATGCACTGCGATGTGTTTCATCGGACCGCCGAACACAGGCATGTCCATGCCGGCAAAGGCGCCGGACGCAAGCGAAAGTGAAATCGTTGTGACAAGTGCAAACTGTTGCATGAAGAGAATCCTTCTGGCGGCGCGAGGCCGCCGGGTGTGTGAATGAGAACCGTCGTTGAGTTCGCGCGGGCTGTTAGCCCCACGCACCAAGAAGTTGGGCGAGGTCCGCCGCATTGACGGTGCCGTCGCCATTGAGATCGGCGCGGGGATCAGGTGTTCCCCACGCCCCAAGGAGGATGGCCAAGTCCGATGCACCGACGCCGCCGTCGCCATCTAGGTCGCCAGCGACGCCGTCGAAGATCCACGTCAAGGTCACCTCGGCCGGTATGTAGTCGGGCAATGGGACGCCCTTGCGGTCCGCGACGAAGACGCGATAGGTCGCCTCATAGGCGCCGGGAACGCTCGCCGCGTACCAGTTGTGGACCATGATCCCGCTCCACTGCCACAAGGGCGAAGAGCCCTCGGTTCCGAAGATCGGAAGGAAGGTCATCGCCTCGTAGCAGCGCAGTCCCGGTGTGACGTCAAGAAGCTCGACCCATACCGTCCCCCCTGGGGGCAGCGTCCAGAATCCGCCGGCCATCCAGCCGTATTGCGAGTTGAAGGCGGTGCCGTTCAGCACGGCCGCCGGTCCCTCATATTCCTCGCCGTAGGTCTGAAGGACGAGCGGTCCTGGATCCTCAAGCATGAGATGGATGGAAGTATCCTCGAGCATGACCTCGATGTGCTTCATTTCGCCGCCCATCGGCGGCATCGCGGCTGCGCCCGACGTGAGAGATGCGGCAGCGATGAGGGAAAGGATGCCGCGAGCGGCATCCGGGTAATGTCGTTGCATGAATCGATTCCTTGCGAAGGCCGTCGTCATCTGGCCGTAGCCGGGTTCCAGAGATCGAGCGAGCCGTTGTCCTGAAAAGTCTGGGCGAACGGAACGTCAGCGACGTGTCCGTCCGCGAAGAGCACGCCTTGAGTCGCCCCATGTCGGTCGGGGGCGACTTCCGGCGGCGTGCCGTACTGCGTCCAGAAATGGGCCATGAGGTGGTCCGCGAGTGAACCCTCGTCGAGTTCCCCGGCAAGGACGGTGCGTCCCGGGAGCCGGACGCGCGAGAGCGTTCGGTACACGGGTCCGCCGGTCTCAGCGGGGGAGAGCTCGAAGTAGACGTTCAGTCCGTAGCTTGAGTACCGCTGCTTTGAGGCGTCTCTGTCGCGCTCATCGAAGGGGCATCGAAGACGGGCCCGGACGAATTCGTTCCAGCGAGGATCGCTCGACGGTGGAATAGGTGCGCCGAACTCGCTCGCATAGAACTCGAGGATCCATGGCGGCTCGCCGTTGGCGACGGCGGAGTGCTGGGATCGCGGAAGCCGGCCCTCATGGGTCGTGGCATGGTTCGAGACAAACGTACCGACCGAGCGCATGGAGGTGATGCATCGGGCACGCATCGCCGACGCGCGAACGCGTCCCGCGGCCGTCGCCACCAAGGCGACGACGACAGCGATGATGGCGAGGACGACCAGAAGCTCCACCAACGTGAACGCACGGGCTCGCCTCGGAGGAGAGGGGGCCATGGGTACTCCCGTTGTGGACGGTCGGGAATGGCGTCGGCATCCATGGTCGGTAAGGCCGACCGCTCGGCCGTCAGACGGCCGAGTAGATGACAGACAAACGGTGGAAGGTGGCAACGGCTCGCGGCGGCGGCGGTGTCACATCCATGGCCGAGGGCTGAGGGCAGCGCTCGTCGGCGACTACATCAAGCCAGCCGATGCAGTTCAGCGGCAGGAGCGTGATCGTGGTTCGGATGCACGCGACGAAGGTGATGACAAGGGAGATGGAGCTGGACTTGCCTTGGCATTCAAAAGGGGAACGTTGGCGAGGCGCCGGGGCTTTGACGTTCGCCGTGAGAGCAGTCTCCACTCCGTCGCCGCAATCGCAAGTCGGGCCGTCGCACGTGGGGGAGGGCTTCTCGATTTGTGATTGGGCGATCGCTTGGGCGAGCAGCGATCCGCGGAACCGTTCGGGCGGTTCCACACCGTTGGCAGCGGCCCAAGCCAAGCGTTCAGCCGGGGTATAACAGCAGCAATTGGACCAGCAATGGTCAGCGGTCGCGCAGCCACAGCCGCACTGTTGGCACGGGAACGGTTCGGTGCCTGGCGGCGTGGGAATCGGGATCGCGCCGTGGCCGGCAATGAGGATCGCGATCGCGAGCAGCAAGCTCACGATTCGGTCCATCCTTCGCCGTCGGCGACGTGGTCGCTCCCGCTCCATAGGCGGCACACGCTACTGGTTTTCGCTGTGGCCTGTCAACCTCGAGAGCGTGAAGGTTGTGCGACGCAAGCTTCGTTCGATCTTGCCACTCCCCATACGCTCTTTGTTGCCCAAGTTCTCTCACCACCTGGATTCATGCCGTGCTGATCACATCACCCGCTGATCTCTCGCCAATCTCAGTCCGAATCTGCCCGCTTGGCGGCAGGCTGGTACTTGCCATCGCTGTCGCCTTCCTTCTGGCGATGGCACTCTTGCAAGGCGGGTGCGCTGCCTCTGCCGTGTCAACGGATACATCGAGTCGCCTCACGCCACCCGCCGAAGGACGCATTGCCGTCGCTTTCCTCCTCGCGGCCGATGCCGAAGTGGTCGACTTCGCCGGCCCGTGGGGCGTCTTCGAGTACGTCACGCTCCCGGAGCGCGAAGGCAGTCCGTTCCAACTCTACACCGTCGCGGAAAGCACGGAGCCCATCCGCTGCTCGGGCGGCATGACGATCGTTCCGCAGTACGGCTTCGCTACCGCGCCCCAGCCGCAGGTCATCATCATTCCGGCGATGGGTGAGCCGACGCCTGCGCTCCTTGATTGGATTCGCTCGGCGTCGGCGCGCGCCGAGCTGACCGTTTCGATCTGCACGGGCGCGATCATCCTCGCCGAGACGGGGCTTCTCGACGGGCACGAGGCGACGACCCACCACGGCGCCTACGGATACATGGCGGCGAGCTATCCGAAGGTGACGGTGAAGCGAGGTGCACGCTTCGTCGACTCGGGTCGCTTCTCGAGCGCCGGCGGACTGACGTCGGGAATCGATCTCGCCCTCCACATTGTCGAACGCTATTTCGGCCGCGACACCGCCGAGCGGGCGGCGCTTCAGTTGGAGTATCAGGGCACCGGTTGGAAGAACGCCGGTTCGAACTCGCTCTATGCAACGCGACCGATCTGGAACGACGACAGGCCGATCTGCCCCGTCTGCGAGATGCCGGTTCCGAAGGACCCATCGCTGACGAAGGAGCACAAGGGTCGCACCTACTATTTCTGTTGCAAGGAGTGCATGGACCTCTTCACTGCGAGGCCCGAGTTCTTCGAGTAATGGGCGGCAAGCCGATGTCCATGCCGGGTTGGATCGTCTCGGCGGAATCGAGACAACTGCAACCGCCAACATCGCGCGCCCAGATTCTGCGTACTCGCATGTTTGGGGGATGCGTATCGCGCGGGCCCGAGTACCTTGACACCTGTCGGAGAAGCGAACGAAGCGAGCCGGTCAGCCTTGTCCTTTCGGAGAATCAGCAATGCAGAATGCGTTGAGTCGAGCGGCCATCGTCGTGATTGCGCACGTTGCGCTGGTGACTGCTTGCAGCACTTCCATGGCCTTGACCCAAGACACCAAGGCGACGCGTCCACCAGAGGTTCCCTGCACGGTCGATCTCACCCTGCCGGGGACAATGAAGGACATCCTCTCCAATGTCCTCAACCGAAGCATCAAGCGCTCGACAGCCGATGTCCGTTCCTACCTCGACACGACCGTGAATCAGTTCGTCACCGGTGATGAACTCATGAAGGCCACCGCCGAGCATTTCGGTATCAACCCTGCGACCTTGGCCGCGGAGGTCGAACGTTTCCGACATATCAACTGCAAGCACGCGCCTTTGGACGACCCGCGGTACCTGCCGCCCGATGCAAGCCGTCCGAGCGACCCGCCTGCGCCATCGCCCGGCACGGTGGAGACGGTCGAGCTCACGCCGTTCGCGCGCGACGTCACCCTGCATGTCGTCCTCCACGAGCTCGGACATGCCCTCGTGCGCGAGTTCGATCTGCCCGTCCTCGGCAACGAGGAGACGATGGCTGACGCGTTCGCCACCCACTATCTGACGACCCACATGCCAGATCGGGCATTGGACGTTCTCGTCGCTCGCACGACTTCGCTGATGATCGAAGCCCGAGAGGTATCTCGCTCCGAATGGCCGGTGAGTGGCGAGCATGACAACGACGCCCGCCGAGCGTTTCAAATCGCGGCGCTGGCGGTCGCGGCGGATCGAACCAAGTACGCACCGGTGGCCGGGGTAGTCGGCATGTCCGAGGAGGACGTGAAGAAGGCAAGCGATTACGGCGCCGAGATTCATCGCTCTTGGCGGCGTGCGCTCGCCTCACTCAGGATGCCGCCCGGCAAGGCGTCTGCCGAGGCCCGAGTCGAAAGCGACGACGCGAACGGGACCTTCGCGGACGCGGAAAGCGCCAAGCTTCCCGATGAGCTGGCAGCGGTCGTCAAGGGCTTCGATTGGCATTCGCTTGTCACCATTCGCTTCGCCGCGGGCGAGGGCGGTGCGGCGTGGAATCGCTCGAAGCGGACCATCACCGTCCACAACGGGTACCTGCGTCGATTCGTCGAGCAGGGAAAGCTGGCCGCCGGACGGGGGATGACGGACGCCCGCGGTTTCCGGCAGTGACGGCGTCGACCGGACTGGAGTGGTCACCTGAGAAGGGCGTCTTGCGCTACGATGTCCGTCCACGGTACCGGCCGCCCACGGGATGACATCGAACCACACCAAGATTGACGCACTTCGGATTGAGCGATCCGCACCAAGGAGAGGCTGCCTGGGGCCCGTGCTGCTCGTACTCCTGCTTCTGCTCGGGGCTGGCGGCGGTGTCTATTGGTGGAAGTACCGTGAGACGACGCTTGAGGTCCGGCTCGGCCTGGTCGAGGCCGATTCAGGCGGGCAGCGGGATCGGACGCGGCTCAACGCTTCCGGGTACGTGACGGCCCGACGCGACGCAACCGTTTCCTCCAAGGTGACGGGGAAGGTCGTCGAGGTGCACGTCGAGGAGGGCATGCGCGTTGAGGAGGGGCAGGTCTTGGCGAAGCTCGATGCGTCGAACGTCGAGACCTCGCTGCGATTGGCGGAAGCTCGCTGGCAGGCGGATCAGGCAAGTCTCGGAGAGACCGAGGCCAACCTTGCCCAGGCCGAACGCGAGTGGACCAAGATGAAGGAAGCGGCAGCCGACGGGGCGGCGAGCGACCTCGAACTGGAACGCTCGGAGACCGCGGTGCGATCGCTGACCGCCCGTTTGGCCCGTCAGCGAGCCGAGGTCGGCGTGAGCGAGCGCGAGGTCGCCGTGTGGCGGCAGCAACTTGACGACACCATCATTCGGGCGCCCTTCGCCGGCATCGTCACCGCAAAGAACGCCCAGCCCGGTGAGATGATCTCTCCGATGTCGGTGGGCGGATTCACGCGGACCGGCATCTGCACCATCGTCGACATGGACTCGCTCGAGATCGAGGTCGATGTCAACGAGAGCTTCATCAACCGCGTCGAGGCGGGGCAACCGGTCGAGGCGACGCTGGATTCCTATCCCGATTGGCGTATCCCGGCATCGGTGGTTGCCATCATCCCGACCGCCGATCGACAGAAGGCCACCGTGAAGGTGCGCGTTGCGTTCAAGCAGCCCGACCCGCGCATCCTGCCGGACATGAGCGTGAAGGTAGCGTTCCAGTCGGCGGCCGAAGCGAGCCCCGAGAGGAAGGCATCGATCACGATTCCGGCCTCGGCGGTCAGCAAGCGCGACGGCAAGGATGTCGTGTGGGTGTTTCGGAGTGGTGACGTTGAGCGCCGGGCGGTCACGCTCGGAGAACGCCGTGGCGATCGCATCGACGTTGCTGCGGGCGTCGTGGGCGGGGAGCGGGTCATTCTTGATCCGCCAGGTGAACTGACAGAGGGAACCCGAGTGAAGGAACGGCGACCATGACCATCGAGACAAGGACGAGCGGCAGGACCGGCACCGGCATCGAGAGCGACAACCTCGTTTCCGTTGAGGGTGTCGAGAAGACCTTTCGGCGTGGATCGGAAGAGATCCGGGTGCTGGCGGGCCTGAACCTGCGCGTCCCACGCGGCGAGTTTCTGGCCATGATGGGCCCATCGGGTTCGGGCAAGACGACGCTTCTCAACCTGATCGGCGGCCTCGACCGACCGACGCGCGGATCGGTCGCCGTCGGGGGCGACCGGTTGGAGACGCTCTCCTCGCGACGCCTCGCCGCATGGCGGGCCCAGCACGTGGGTCTGGTCTTTCAGTTCTACAACCTCCTGTCCGTTCTCAGCGCCGCGGCAAACGTCGAATTGCCGCTCCTCCTGACCAATCTCTCGCGGTCGGAGCGGAAGCGGCATGTCGCGACCGCGTTGGAGGTGGTCGGACTCTCCCACCGGGCGAACCACTTTCCGCGCACGCTCTCGGGCGGCGAGCAGCAGCGAGTCGGCATCGCCCGGGCGATCGTCTCCGATCCGACGCTCCTACTCTGCGACGAACCGACAGGCGACCTCGATCGCAAGTCGGGCGATGAGATCCTTGCCCTTCTGCAGGCCCTCAACACCCAGCACGGCAAGACCATCATCATGGTCACGCACGATCCGCACGCCTCGGCAAGAGCCTCGCGCACCGTGCATCTGGAGAAGGGCCAGCTCATGACGGAGGCGGCCCCATGAGGTTTCTCCGCCTTCTGTGGGGCAACCTGATGCGCAGGAAGATGCGCACCGCCCTTACGCTCCTCTCCATCTTCATCGCGTTTCTCCTGTTCGGGATCCTCTGCATCATCAAGGAGGGGTTCTCGGCGGGCGTGACCATGGCCGGGGCGGATCGGCTCATCGTGCGGCACAAGGTCTCGCTCATCATGCTCCTGCCGGTGGCCTATGAACGGCGCATCGCGGGGATCGCGGGAGTGGACGCGGCCATGCACTGGACCTGGTTCAACGGCATTTACCAGGATGAGCCGAAGAACTTCTTCGGGAGCTTTCCGGTCGAGCCCGAGCGGTTCCTGGACATGCATCCGGAATACGTTCTCAGCGACGCCCACCGGAAGGCATGGGAGTCGACCCGCACCGGCGCGGTGGTCGGCAAGACGCTCGTCGAACGCTTCGGCTGGAAGGTGGGCGATCGCGTTCCGCTGAAGTCGCCGATCTGGCCTCGCAAGGGTGACGGCGCCTGGGAATTCGATATCGTCGGCGTTTACGAAGGAGCGAAGAAGGGGACGGATACCTCCGGCTTCTTCTTTCGCTACGACTATTTCGACGAGGCCCGGGCTGAAGGGCAGGGCATGGTCGGCTGGTACGTGGTGCGGGTGAGCGATCCGAATCGCACCACCGAAGTGGCAGCCCTGATCGACGCCGAGTTCGCCAATTCCCCCTTCGAGACGAAGGCCGAGCCCGAGGGCGCCTTCGCCCAGAGCTTCATCGAGCAAATCGGCAGCATCGGCACGATCCTCCTGGCGATTCTCAGCGCGGTCTTCTTCACCATTCTCCTCGTCGCCGGCAACACCATGGCCCAGGCGGTCCGTGAGCGCACCGCCGAGCTTGGCGTTCTCAAAGCGCTTGGCTTCACCAACGAGCGTGTGCTGGGACTGGTGCTAGCCGAGAGTGCGCTCTTGGCTTGCGTCGGGGGCATCGCGGGATTGGGCGTCGCGTGGGTCATGACCTTGGGCGGAAGTCCGGTGCCGTCGATCCTGCCGGTCTTCTTTCTTCCAGTTCGGTACCTCGCGATCGGCGGGGGACTTGTGCTCGGGCTCGGCGTGCTGGCCGGCATCCTGCCCGCGCTTGCCGCCATGCGTCTTCAAATCGCCGTGGCCCTTCGGAGGCACGCATGACCGCCCTGACCAATTGGCTTTCCCAGGTATGGTCGGTCACGCTCTTCGCCTTGCGGACGCTCCCGCAGCGTCGCGGCGCATCGCTGGCGACGATCGTCGGCATCGCCGGAGTCGTGGCGGTCTTGGTGGGCGTTCTCTCGATCGCCGAGGGATTCCGCGCAGCGATGAGCATCACCGGTCCCGATGACATCGCCCTGGTCCTTCGGTCCGGCGCCGATACGGAGATGACCAGCGGACTGGGACGGGAGGAAGCCCGCCTGATCTCCGACGCTCCGGGCATCGCCCACGGCGCGGACGGGGCGGTCGCCTCGGCTGAACTCTTCGTGATCATCAACCTGCCGAAGCGCACGACGGGGACCGACGCCAACGTCCCCCTTCGCGGCATCGGCCCTGCCGGCGTGCAGGTTCGCGGCAACGTGACGATGGTGGAAGGACGGGCGTTCGAGCGCGGACGAAACGAAGTGATCGTCGGCGCCGGTGCGGCCCGGGCGTTTGCCGGCTTGGATATGGGGAAGACGGTTCGCGTGGGGCAAAACGACTGGACTGTGGTAGGCATCTTCACCGCGGAGGGCGGGGCGTCGGAGTCGGAGATCTGGACCGACGCAGCGGTGCTTCAGCCGGCCTATCAGCGAGGCGACTCGTTCCAGTCGGTCTATGCGAAACTCGCTTCGCCGGATTCGTTTACGGCGTTCAAGGACGCACTGACCGCCGACCCACGCCTCAAGGTGAAGGTCGTTCGGCAGGGCGAGTATCTCGAGGAGCAGTCGACGATGCTGACGGAGTTCATCCGAGGCATCGGCGTCTTCGTCGCGGGACTGATGGCGCTGGGGGCCATCTTTGGCGCGCTGAACACGATGTATAGCGCGGTGGCCGGGCGCACTCGGGAGATCGCCACGCTGCGTGCGCTTGGTTTCGGACCGTTTCCGATCATCCTCTCGGTCATGATCGAGTCGGTCACGCTGGCGGTCATCGGCGGTGCCGTCGGTGCGGCACTGGCCTACGTCGCGTTCAACGGCTTCACCGCCTCGACCATCAACTGGCAGACCTTCAGCCAGATCGCCTTCGCGTTTGCCGTGACGCCGGAACTCCTCGTCACCGCGATCATCTGGGCGGCGGCGATTGGCCTCGTCGGCGGGCTCTTCCCAGCGATCCGGGCGGCGCGCTTGCCGATCGCGAGTGCGCTTCGAGAGGGATGATCGAGTTGTTAGCCGACGCCCGAAGTGTTAGTCTACCGGAATCATGGGCACGTTCGGCGCATCACCCACACCGCCTAACGCACCGTCCGGCACGCCGGCCGGCCCGGCGGCAGGAGTGAGTCCGGCGCCTGGTGCGGTCCACATCCAGAGCCATATCGAGGTCGACATCGGCCCACTGCAGCCGGCCGCCTCGGACGGCGACTTCGCGCTGCATCAGGCCGCGGTCGCCTGGAGCCTGGTCGAACCGATTGTCATCGACAGTGAGGACGACATCCGCTCGCGCCGCCGCTGGGGCGAGCGGGTCAGCCCCTTTCGGCACCAGATCGACAATCTCTTCCTCTTCTGTCGCCGGTTGCCGGTGACGCTGATTGCCGACGAGGTCGGGCTCGGCAAGACGATCAGCGCCGGGCTTGTTCTGGCCGAACTCATCGAGCGTCGACGGGTGCGGCGCACGTTGGTCCTTGCCCCCAAGGTCCTCGGCCAGCAATGGCAGGAGGAGTTGGCGACCAAGTTCGACATCGAGGCCAAGGCCGCAAGCGGAACCGACTTCGATGAACTCATTGCAGGCGACGTCCCGGTGGTCATCACCACGTACGAGACGATGCGAAGTCGAGGCGATGCCCTGCGCGGTGGCGTCTTTGACATGCTGATCCTGGACGAGGCCCACAAGTTGCGGAACCTCTTTCCTGAGGATCCCCCGCAAATGGCCGCGACGGTGCGGCAATGCCTCGCTGACCGTCTCGTCAAGTTCGTCGTCATGCTGACGGCCACGCCGATGCAGAACCGGCTCTGGGATCTGTATAGCCTCGTTGATTGCCTCGCCGCAGCCCGCGGCCTGCGCAATCCGTTCGGTTCTCCGGCGGTCTTCGCGGCGTCTTTCTGTGCTGATCAGGAGGGCCGCCGGCTGCGGCCCGAGGCTGCGGAGCGTCTGCGTGGTGTCTTGCGTGACTACCTCTGCAGGACGCGAAAAGCCGATGCCGATCTCGCGTTCCCGGTGCGAAACGTGCAGTTGGCGGCGGCCCCTCCGACCGCTGCGGAGCGATCGCTGCTGGACGCGATCCGCCCGATTCTCGCCGAGCTTTCCGGACTGGCTGCGACCAGTGTGCTCAAGGCCTATGTCAGCAGTCCCGCGGCGCTCGCCACCCAGCTCACGAACATGCTGGAAAAGCGGCCCGAGGAGCGGGCCCACTGGCGTCCGGCGGTCGAGCAGGCCCAAGCGGTGGCCGCCGATCCGGCCTCCTCATCAAAGGCCACGCAGCTCTTTCGGCTCATCGAGAGGCTGCGCTCCGAGCGGCCGAAGGACTGGCGCGTTCTCGTCTTCACCGAACGCGTCGAAACGCAGTCGTTTCTCATTCGCGAACTGGCCCGCCGCGGGATCGAGTGCGGCGCGATTCGCGGCGGGCAGCCAGGCCTGAACCAGCAGGCGATCACGGGCCTCCGAGCCGATCCGCCGCTCCACCACGTGGTCATCTCGACCGACGCCGGCGCCGAGGGCGTGAATCTCCAGGCTGCGAACGTGCTCGTGAACGTCGACCTTCCCTGGAATCCGATGAAGCTTGAGCAGCGCATCGGTCGCGTCCAGCGGCTCGGGTCGAAGCACGCAACCGTTGAGATCGTCAATCTCGTGCTTGGCGGCACCTTTGACGAGCACGTGTTGGCTCTCCTGATGACCAAGCTGCAGACCGTCGCCCAGAGCATCGGCGACGTCGAGAGCATTCTCGATTCGCTCCAGGACGAAGATGGGGATGGCTTCGAGGAGCGTGTGCTCGAACTGGTCCGTCGCTCGCTGTCGGGCAAGGACGTGAAGGCATCGTTGGCGAAGGAGGTTGCTTCGATCGAGGCGGCCAAGCAACGCATGAAGGAAGAGGGCGAGCTGGTCGACCGAACGCTTGGGGACCTTCGTCATCTCCATCGGAGCGGCGCGAGGCCTCCCGATCTTGCCCGGTCGACCCCGCGGATTGACCTTCCCGAGTTTGTCGCCGAAGCGCTGCGGCGCGAGGGAGCCGCCGTCGAAGTGCTTGACGCGCAGCGTCTGGCCGTGACGACGGGTTCACGTCGCCGCGTCTACGCACTCGAGCCGAGTGTCACCGCCGACACGCCGAGCTTCCCCGGAACGCCGGAGTTCGATCGGTTGGTCACCCAATGGACCCAAAGTTCGGGCCTGCAACTTCGTCGCGCCCGATCGGCCACGAGCGTTGAGGAGGCCGCCAAGGCGTGGCTCGCCTCAGTTGAGGGGGCAGAGCTCGTGGAGGCGACACCGGCGAATGCGCAAGGTCGCTTCGACGGCGAACTCACCGTTCGTGCATCCGCCTCGAACGCCTTCGACCGTTACGAGAAGATCATGGGCTTTCCGTCGGTGCCGTTTCGAACGCTCCCTAACGAGTCGCCGACCGCCCGGATCGAGGTGGCCGAAGTGCCGATGGAGAAGGGGATCGGTGCCGAACGGATCGGCGAAAGCGTGCGCGATCTCGTCCTGCGCGGCGTTTCCCAAGACCCCGACGTCGCAGCCTTCACTCGCTTCTACCGGCATCGCGGGGAGGAGGAGGCGTCTCGGCCCGAGGCCCTGCAACCGGCGCGCATTCGCGAGGAGCACCAGTCCAGCGTGCGAGCCGAGCTTGTGTCGCTGCGAGGCCGACTCTGCGAACAGCGGCATGTCCAGGTGAAGGCTCGGCTGGGCGGGGCGAGCTACGAGGTGGAGCTCATTCTCGATACGGGACGTGGGCTGGTGCGATGCGAAAGCCCCATGGCGCGATGCGCGAAGTCTGGCAGCGTGGTGCCCCAAGCCTGGCTCGCGCCGTCGGCGCGAGGTGGAGCGCCGGTTCTCCGCCACCTGCTTGCCCGCTGTGCCGCAACCGGTGACGCGGTGTTGCCCGAGGAACTCGCGGCGAGCGATGTGAGCGGCCGCCTGGTTCGAGCCGACCAGATCGTCACCGCGGCGAACGGCTCCGTGCGTGGGCATGTCAGCGAGTTTGTCGCTGATGCCATCGACGGAGGATGGCTCCTGCCCGGCGAAGCGCTGCAGTCGAGTGTCTCCGGCCGATGGGCGCGCAGGGATCGCCTGACCCCGAGTGAACGTGATCCAGCGCGGCTCGGATTGCCCGATGAGCTGGTCTCGTGCGCGGTGAGCGGTCGACGGCTCCTCTCAGACGAGGTTGAACGAAGCGCCCTCAGCGGCAAGGTGGCCGACCGGGAGCTGATGACCACCTGTTCCGCCAGCGGTCGGCGGGTGTTCGTCGAGGAGACGGGCCTCAGTGACGTGTCGGGCCGACGCGTCGCCTTGGATCGACTGATGCGATGCGTCGTGTCAGGCAAGTCGGCCGACGTCGACGAACTCAAGCGCAGCGATGTCTCGGGCCGCCGCGCTCTCGCCGAGCATGTCGTGGTCAGCGAAGAATCGGGCCGAGCCGGCATTCGGGACGAGGTCGCGCGTTGCCCCTGGACCGGGAGGCTCCTGCTTCAAGATGAGTTTGGCACGTGCAGCCTGACCGGGGCCCGCGTGGCGAAGTCGGTGCTCGATGGGCGTGGGACGCTCCGCGAGGCGGAGGAACTTCTCGCCCGCCAGGCTGGCGAACCGTTGCCAGCGTTGTTGGAGCGTTTGAAGAGGAGCGATGCGACCCGTTTCGCGAAGGCCGACCAGGTCATCGCCCGACGCTCTCCCGGCGGAGCGCCCGGACGGGACGCCGGGAAGGCGGTGGTCGCGTTGGTCCGGCTGCGCGGATTCCTTGGCTTCGGCACGCGCTATGTGGTCGCCGTCGCTACCGAGGAGGGAACGGATGGCGGCGGGCTATGGCTTTCGCGAAACCTCTCGGCGCAGGACATCTCAGGATCGAAATGAGCCATCACGACCCGGCCCGAAGCGCCTTCTGCTAACCAAGATCAGCCGTTCTTTCGCTTGGCCAACGCCGCCTCGATCGACTTCGCGAGCTGTTCGCCGCGGATCGCATCGCCGGTCGCGAGGATCTCACCCGTGTTTCCGTCAACGAGGTAAGCCTGCGGGATCGAGTGGATGCTGAACTGGGTGGCGAGCTTCGCCTTCCAGCCTCCGCCGTCGTAGATCTGAGGCCACTTCATGCCCTTGTCCTTCTCGGCGCCGCGGATCTTCTCGACCGCGTCCTTGCTGTCGAGGGTCACTCCGAGGACCTCGAAGCCCTTGTCGTGGTACGCCTCGTAGGCCTTCACGACATTGGGCATCTCGAGCATGCACGGGCCGCACCAGGTCGCCCAGAAGTCGAGAAGAACCACCTTGCCCTTGTAGTCGTCGGGGAATCGCACGGTCTTCCCTTCGAGGTCCTTCTCCTCGAAGGAGAGGATCTTCTTGCCGACGGCCAGGTCGGGTGGCGTGGGCACCGCCTCGACGGTTTTGGTGCTCTTCACCGCCCGCATACTGCTGCCGTCAGCGGCGATGTCGGCGAGCTCCCAGGTCGTGCCAGCGATGTTGAAAGGGGCATCGACCGGGAAGCTCTCGCCCGAGTGGTCGAACTTGCCGTTGCCGTTCACGTCGATGAGGAGGGTGACAGCACTGCCGCCTTCGGAGCCGGCGGCCTTGCCGCTGAAGTCGCCGCTGACCTTGCCGTCGTCCAGCATGACCTTGTAGCTCTTGCCGCCGAGCGGCAGTTCCCCTTCCACCGCGTAGTCGCGATAGAAGAGAAGAACATCCTTGAGTTGGGCGCGGCCCGGGTCGTTGGGATCGAAGCGATAGGCGTTGATGTGGGCATCGAAGGTCTTGCCCTCGCCACCGAAGAGAAGCGTCGCCCCGCCGTTGTAGGTCGTGTACTCCTTGTCATCGCCCGGCTTTCCCTTCGCCTTCTTGCTCTTCCACTCGGCGGCGGCATCGTTGGTCAGGTCGCCATCGCCGTTGGCGTCGACGAAGAGACGAGCCTCCTTGCCGGCCGGCTCGTCGACGATGACATGGAAGACGCGGCCTTTCACGCCAGCAACGGGAAGGGTGCCGAAGAGCGGGGCCTCGAGGCCTTCCGGCACCTTCGTCACGGTCGCAGGCTTCTCGCTTGAGAGCGTGGCACGGATCGGGGCGTAGTAGCCGATCTTCGCGCTTGCACCCGAGGAGATCACCGTGAGCTTCGCGGCCTCGTCGGCGATAGCGGCGGCGAAGAGGGTGGATCCGCACATCGAACCAGACAGGACGACAAGGGAAGCAAGGCGAGCGGGTGACGGCATGCGGGACTCCGGAAGGAAGTGATCGCGAGGAGGGGCGTTCGGATGTCGGAAGGGATCTCCGACGAGCTTCCGGCGCCCACTTTGAAACGCAGTCTACGGACTTGGCGGGATGCACGCGGTGCGGCGCTCACCCGACGGGATGGAAATTCGTCTCGTTTTCCGGAACGCACCGCGGCCGACCCCTCTCTTTGGGCCGGCCGCGTGCGATTCCTGATACGTCTCGACCGTCGTCGGCGAGCGTCGCGTTAGCCGCATTCGCCCCAGCCGCCGAGGAGCACGGCCAGGTCCGCAGCGTCGGTCACGTTGTCGTTGTTGAAGTCGGTGTCGGGCGAGGTCGGCTGCCACGGTCCCCAGTTGCCCAGGAGGATGCTCAGGTCGGCGGCGTTGACGAAGCCGTCACCGTTGAAGTCGGCGGGGCAAGGGAAGTTGAACGTCGGCTGGCAGAAGCTCTGCGGGATCTCGATGTTCGGGTTGCCCACCGCGAAGCCGTAGACGTAGGGGACGTTGGACTCGAGTTGCTTCGGCTGGTAGCGGAAGGCCCACTCCAGATCGGTGATGCCAGTTTCGACGCTGTTCGAGAAGCTGTCGTTCACGAGCATCTCGCCGATGGCGAGTCCGAGCGATTCCATCACGTAGCTCTCGAACGCGGTGCTCCGTGCCCAGCGGACATTGCCGGTCCGCGACGAGGGGGCAGTCATCCAGAAGTGGTCGTTCTCGAACCCGCCTTGGTTGAAGCCATTGCCATCGATGTCCATGTCGGCGTACATCATCGGTGTGACCGTCGGGTGCTGACCAGCGGTGTCCACCCAGGTCATGCAGCCCACCGCGCCGCCCGCCTCGCCGTCGAGCATGAGACCGTCGAAGATCATGATCACGCCCGGATGAGTCGGCATCACGTTCACTTCGGTGACGCGATGCGAGCTGCCCGGGATCCACATGTGGAGGCGATCGAGCACTGACGGAAGGAAGTAGAGGCTCTGGCTGTTCGGGGCGCCGACGAAACCGTAGGGCGAAATCTGGCCGGCAACCTTGTCGCCGGGTGAGCGCTGGCTTTGGTCGAGCACTTCCTTGAACGCACCGGCGCTGGTGATCGTGTTGGTGACCTTCGCCCGCCAACGCGAGTCGGAGCTGTGGATGTAGAGGTCACTTTCGGCGACCGATCCGAAGCTGGACGAAACGAACAGGCCGGCGTTGCCGAGGCCGAAGGTGACGGAGTAGGAGTCGTCGTTGATGTTCGCCTCAGGCCAGCTCATCGCCGAGTTCAGGTCGGCCGGGCCGGTCATGACCTGGTTGAAGAGACTGATTGTGCCGTTGTCGAGGAAGTTCAGCATGAGCGAGTCGTTCATCGTCTGAACGCCGTCGACGCCGGCGCCGACGAACCAGCGCTCGCTGTTGGAGGCGCTGCCGTTGCGTCGCTGCCAGAAGTGACCGTTCGGCGAACCGGGGCTCCACGAACCGACGTTACTCAGCATCTGGCCGTCGACGTTCATGTTCGCGTAGACGAAGGGCTTCACGATCGTCTGGAGGAGTCCGTTGGCGGAGGGGGCCGCATCCATGAAGGTGATCGCGACGCGGAGGCCACCCTGCGGGCCGGAGACCATCTCGCCGTTCACCATCGCGACGGTGCCGGCGAGGTTCTCGGTAACAAGGACGGCCGTGAAGTTGTCGGCCTCGGCCACGAAGCGGACGCAGGTGAAGAGATTCTCCATCCGCTCCGTCTCCATCGAACCGAACAGGAGCGGCGAGCCCATGCGGACGAAGTGAATGGTGTTGGCGACGAAGGACTGCTCGCTGGCGACGAGCGAGGTGTCCTTCATCGACGTCACCTGGCCGGCGCCGCCGCCGACGTCCTCGATGGTGGCGACCCAGCGGCCGTCGGGGCTGCTGAGGGTGGCATCGGCCGAGACGAGGGTGGTACAGGCAGAGGCCGCAAGGAGGGCGGCGAGACGAACGGTCGGGCGGTTGCGTGAGGTATGCATGGCGAAATCCGTGGGTTGGTCAAGGTGTGGTGCGTGAGAGCGGCGGCCGCTGTGGCCCTCCGCAGACCAGACAACGGATTCACGCGTCGAGGAGCGCAACCGCGGGAAGCGACTTTTTTGGGGGGCGGTCGTTTGGGGTGATGTCCGGAGTGCCGAGCCGCCCAGATGGGTGCTGTCAAGGAGACCTGCCGGGCCCTCCGCCTCGCAGGCCGAGCGCCCTAGGCAATCGTCGATGTGGTTGCACCGGCGACCCCGACGCCGACGGCACCGTCGACGGTGAAGGTCCCCGAATGGGACTGAGCGAACTCGCGGCGCTTCCAGACGGTGGCAGTCCAGGTTGGAGGAGACCGATGTCGAAGGGACGATCGGCGGGCTAACGCTTTGCTCGCGGCGGCGCTTCTTCGGCGATCGGACAGCCCAGGTTCTTGCCGTACATTCCCGACCGGTCAAAGCAGCAGGGACGCCGCTTGCCCTTTGCCAACATGTCGCAGGCGGTGGCAATGCGCTTGACGCGCGTCGCATCGAGCTTCGCGGACTCAATCCACTGGACGAAATCGCGCCGTGCCGCGGGGGTAATGTCAGACCAGATCTCGCGGGCCTTCGGCGGCGCCGATGCCAGGGCGGCGCGAAGCTCGCTTGGGATGACCGGCTCTGGCTCCTTCGCCACGGGGGCAAACGCCAAGGCAACGGTGTCGCCGACCTCGACGCCTGCCGCGGTGCGAAGGACCGCTTCGACCTTGAGCCAGTGGCCTCCCTCTCCGTCCGGGCTCAGCGTCGCCGAGAAAGGCGCCTTCCCCAGCGTTCCCTCGATCGACACCATTCCGCGCGATGGAAGGCGTGCGCTCGCCGCAGCGGGCAGGACGAGGAACGTCCACGCGGCTGGCTTGGTTCCAGCCGGCGTCGCTGGTCGAAGGAGTGTCGCCTTGCAGCGAATGGTGGACTCTGGAGCGGACGCCGCTTCCGCGATCGGCTTCTTGGTGGCAGTGCTCTTCGGCTTGGTCATGGGAGGCTTGGCGGAATCACGTGGAAGCCGGATCGGCGGGACGGCGTAGACGACCATCGTCGAGGGCCGATCGAGAATGTACCGGAGTCGGATTCGTTCGCCTCGACGTTGGTGCCGAGACAGACATGATCGTGGGCGACTCGCATGTTCGTGTGCTCAAGAAAGTGTCGACGGGCTTCCCGTTGACGATGTGCGGAAGGAGCCGGCGCGTCATCAGTACCCACGCCGGTTTCCCGTGCCTCAGTAGCACTCGCTCAGGATGCGCAACTGAAAGTGCCCTTGAGCACCGGCGTATCCGGAGACCCGCACGTAGTAGGCCGTTTGGGGCGGGGCGTCGAACTGCAGGTGGCTCTTCCGATTGAGGCCACCGATCTGGCAATCCGAGTCGATGAAGTCGTCGTTGCAGCCCACGAACTCGCCGATGCAGCCCGTCGGGCTGGCCTTCCAGACCGAGAGCGTCGTATCGAACTCCGTGCCGTCAAGGCAGGTCGAAACGGTCACGTGGGCCCAGTCGAGAATGCAGCCTTCGGGGTAGAACCGAAACCACTGGGCAACCGTGTCGCCGACGCCGCAGGGTGAGATGTCGACGCCGGGGTTGTCGTCCTCGGTCGTGCCGCCGACCCACGCATCGATGACGAGGCCAAGGTCGATGGCCGTCTCGCAGGAGCTGCCGATCGGATCGAAGTTCAGATGGAGAACCCCGTCGCCACTCCATCCGAGATATCCGCCGACGCGGATCCGGTACTCCTTACCAGGCATCGTGTCGAAGGTGACTTGTGATCCCATACCGCAGCCCGGTGCGTCGTCATTGCAGGCGATCTCGGCGATGAGGTCCGGCCCGCTCGTCGGGCAGCCAACAGTCTGCGAGAACACGGCGGTATAGACGGCCAGTCGGGTGTCCCAGGTCGCTCCGCAGGTTGAGAGTGTGACCGTGCCCTTGCCAGGCGCCGTATAGACGTACCAGACGTCGGCGGTCATGTTGTTGTAGCCAAACTCAATGCATGCGGAACCCGATGGGTAGGTCGGTCCGTCGGTGTCGGCCCCGATCGTGCAGAAGGGCGTGTCGCCCTCTTCGATGGGCTGTGCGTCTGCGCAGAGATCGTTCACGGGTGCGGAGCCGCACGGCCCCCAGCCTCCAAGCAAGATGCTGAGATCGGCAGCGTCGGTGAAGCCGTTGCCGTCGAGGTCGGTGGCTGCGGAGCCCCAGCCGCCCAGGAGCGTGGCCAGATCGGCACCATCGATGGTGCCGGTGTGATCGAAATCGCCCGGACAGCCGCAGGAGACGCCCGCGAGGCCTCCACCGACGGGCTTGGGGGCTTGGCGACCGTCTGAGGACATGGCGACCGCGGCGACAAAGAGGAGGGGCAGAATCGTTGACATGTGGGGTCCTGGAGGATGAGCGTGTGAGAGCCCGACGGGGGGCTCGAAAGCGGACACGCAGGACGCGACCACCCGGCGCAGGGCTCATTCACACTTTCCGGTTTCCAAAATGCGGCTGTCCACATTGGCGAAGGCCGACGGGGGCGCTTCGCTTGGCCTTGTGTAAAGATGGGATGACAGCCCTCCACGCGGTCACGACCGTCGAACGTGGTCGGCACCGCCTCTTGTCTCTGCCCTTGTCTTCATAGTCCGCTCCATTAGCAGCCTGTCGCGCTGCCAATGGACCGCGCGATGGACGAGATCCAGATTTACTCCGTGGCCCTGACCGGCGACGAGATCGCTGCGCCCGCACTTCGCGGAAGCTCCGACATCAATGTGTCGGGCAACGTGAACGGGGTGGACCTTGCGATCCTGTTCGGCGACTGGACAGGCTGATCCTGCCGAACGCGGCACACTAGAGCTGTTACTCCGACATGCCTTGGGATCCGTGCGAGGCCTCGCTCATCGCCTCGTCGAGCAGCTTGATCATTCCATCGCGATCGTAGGAGTAGGGCTGGTCCTGATTGAGTTGGACCGCCCGGAGGATCACGGCCTTGATGGTGACCTCCGCCTGTTCGCGATTCGGCACGACCATGTATCGCCTCTTGGGCTTGTCATCGGAGAGGGCGTGAAGGAACGCCTGGGCGACTTCGTCGGGCTCCTTCTGATCAGTCAGGTCCGTGGGCATATCGAGAGCTTGGCGAAACTGATCTTTGTAGTGCGAACCTTCGCCACCATAGCCGCCGTCGATGAGTCGCTGCCGCACGCCGTTCCAGATCTCTGACCGGTAGTTGCCTGGCTCGATGACGCTGACTTGAATGCCGAACTGCAGTAGCTCCGCGGCCAACGCATCGGTGTATGCCTCGATCGCGTGCTTGCTCATGCAGTACGCGCCGCCGAAGCCCGAGCTCACCACGCCGGAGATCGATCCGGTCGTAGCGATACGACCTTTGCTCTCGATCAGGAGCGGCGCAAACGCTTTCGTCACGCGAAATGGACCGTAAACGTTGACGTCGAGCTGGTAGGTGAGATCCTCGTCGCGCATCTCGATGAGTGGCCCGACGGCCGCGACGCCGGCGTTGTTGATGAGTCCGTAGAGTCCGCGCCCCGCGTCGCGCACGGTCTTGACGGCCGCGGCGATCTCGTCGGGCTTCGTGACATCCATGCGAATCGACTGCACGTTCGGGATTGCATTCAGAGCCTGCAGGTCCGCTTCCTTGCGAGCGCACGCGTAGACGAAGAAGCCGCTGGCTGCGAGCAGCTCCGCTGTCTTTCGGCCGATACCGGTGCTTGCGCCGGTGACCAGAACGGCTCGCCGAGCTTGCGGCTCGGTCGGCGTTGGTGAAGGCGATTGCGTACCGGCTGAGAGTGAGCACACCAGAAATGCGACGAAGATGCCGAGGGCGAGGCGGGTCATGGGGGGGCTCGGTGAGGCGGATACAGAGGCGACCACTGGATGCTAACCGGGTCCTGCGTCCTGAACGGTGGAGCGTCCCACTCCGAGGGCCAGGGCGGTTTGCCATGTGGCCGCGCCCCCTGCCGTTCAAGTTGCCGCCGGGCCCCATGGCCGGGGAGTGCGATGGTGTCACGTCCGGAGTCGGGTCGGCAGGACGCCCAACCGCCGGACGTGATCGCTCGTGTCGGAGGCTGGAGGTTGGGACCGGGGTCATGCCCGGGATGCAGCCCCCATCAAAAAATGCTCCCGCCGCGAAGAGATTCCTGTCCCCCGGCACGGTCAGAGGACGCCTCTCCTCGTGACCCCGCAAGGGTGTCTCGGAGCTTCGTCCGCCCTGAGCCGGTCGACCCGACCTTGCCATGCAGCCCCGTCCCATTGCCTTCCTTCAGGAGCGTCTCATGACCCTCGCTCGTTCGCTTGCTCTCGTCTCACTCGGTGCCCTCGCGTGCGCTAGTCGGGGCCATGCCCAAGGCTACAGCTTTCGATTGGTTGCTCAAACGGGCGACCCCGCCCCGGGCAGCTTGGGTGGGCACTTCACCTGGCTCGGCTGGCCGACCATCAACGCTTCCGGCCAAGTCGCGTTCGCCGCGGGCAGCGATGGGGCGATCGCCGACACGGGCATGTGGCGAACCGCCTTCAACGACCCGCAATCCTGCGAGCTCATCATCGGCCAGGACTACCCGGTCCCCGGTTCGCCACCGGAGATCCGATTCGGACAGTTCGATCCCTCGTTCCACCATCCGCTCCTCAACGACGCCGGCAACGTCGGCTTCTCGGCCCCGCTGACCAACATGCCCGATCCGGCGAACGGGCTTTTCCGCATGGTGAATGGGAGCATCCAGCGCGTCGCCGTGCAGGGCGACGTCGCTCCGGGCACCGCGGGCACAGCGACCTACGCCTCGGTATCGAACCTGCCGTCGTTCAATGCTTCCAACTCGTTGGCGTTCGGGGCGACGCTCGCTGGCCCCGGCGTCAACGCCAGCAACGACCGAGCGTACTTCGCCCACTGGTTCGGCGGCGTCCAGATGTTCGTTCGCGAAGGAAACGCCGTGCCGGATATGCCCGGCACCGTCTTTTCGTTTGGGCCATCGTCGTTCCCGACGCTGGAGGCTTCCGGCGCCATTGGTTTCACGGCAGCGACGACCGGCGCGACGGCCATGCCATGGAGCCTGTGGAGGGGATGGCCGGGCGCGATCGATTCGGTCGCACTTGACGGCCAGCCGACTCCTGTCGGCGGGACTTTCGCTGTGGACGGAGGTCTCTTCAACTTCTGGGATCTCTCGCCGGGCGTGGGCACCCTCGCGTTCCATGCTGATGCCGTCCTGCCCGTCGGCTCGCTGTCCGGCATCTGGGGCATGAGTGGCGGCGTGCTGAACGATTACGCGGTGGTCGACCATCCGGGGCCGTTGGGTGCCTACAAGGCGCTTCAATCATCGAGCGCCCAGGTCGCCGAGGATGGCACCGCCGCGTTCTGGGCGAGTTTCCAAGGGGGCTCGGAGAACACCGACAGCGCCATCATCCGATCGCCGCTGGGTGGTCCTGCCACGATCATGGTGCGTGAAGGCGACGCAGCCGAAGGCTTCGGCCCCGGCGTCGTGTTCGACGACATGGGCGGGTGGTACACGCCGCTGCCACTCATCAACGATGCACACCAGATCGTCCTTGACGCATTCGTGCGAGGTCCGAGGATCGGCCTGGAGAACAACCGCGGCCTGTGGCTTGTCGACGTGGATGGAACGCTGCACAACCTCCTTCGCGAAGGCCAGCTTCTCTCCATCGGCGGGCAGGCGCCCCGACAGGTGATCTCATGGGTCGTCAGCTTCGGCATCTGCGAACACGGCGGCCGCCGGCCAGGTGTCAACGATCGCGGCGACGTGGCGATCCAGATAGCGTTCGCCGACGAGACCGCCGCCGTGGTCGTCGCCCAGCGCCCCGGTCCGTGCGAGTCGGACCTCAACAACGACGGCTTCGTCGATGCGGCGGATCTGGCGATCCTCCTCGGTGCGTGGGGCAACGTCGGTCCGATCGGCGAAGGCGCGGACGTCGATTGGGATGGCGACACCGACGGTGCTGATCTCGCCGTTCTGCTTGGTGCGTGGGGTGTGTGCGAAGGCTAAAGAGGAACACGCAACGTCAAGGCAGATGGAACGGCACGGCCGACCTCGCGCGAGATCCGCCGTGCGTTCTGTCATGGTGGGGGCACTGCGGCGGGACTACACAATGCCGTTGGCGATGGGAGAGACCACGCTCCGGGCTAGAGCGACCAAGCGCCGAGGAGGATCGCCAGATCCGCCGCGTCGACGGTACCGTTGGCATCCAGATCAGCAGGGCACCCGGCACAGGAGCCCCAGGCGCCTAGGAGGATCGCCAGATCGGCGGCATCGACGTGGCCGTCCGCATTGAGGTCACTGGAAACAAGAACGACGGGACGCGTGAACGAGCAAGGATTGCCGATCGCGCCTCCGGTAGAGATCACTGACTGCTGCTGGTCGCCGGCGGCCGAGAGCTGCCATTGATAGGGGTCGTTGAGGCCAATGCCGCTCACAGTCCAGCCACTCATGTTCTGCGTGCGGATGGAGCCGGGGAAGGCCTCATCGCCATAGGAAAGCGTGTCGATGAGCACGCCTTCCGCGTCGTGGTGATGATCACGAGCGCCGGCTGCAACGCGCTTGACTACCTTCTCGACGATCCCGCCGAGATCCACGCCGTCGACATGAACGCTCGGCAGAACGCGCTTCTCGACCTGAAGCGGGCGATCCTCGCCACGGGTGACCACGAGCGGCTCTTCGCGCTCTTCGGAGACGGCGCGTCGCCGCGATATCGCTCGATCCTGGAAAGCGTCAGGCACACCTTGTCCGCCCCGGCGCAAGCCTATTGGGAGCGCCGCGCGGACTACTTCGATCCCGGCGGCACGCGCGGCAGCTTCTACTATCGAGGTGGGAGCGGACTTGCGGCGTGGCTTCTCCGCAATGCGATTGTCCGCGGCAGCCGTCGTCATGGCGAGCTGGTTGATCGGCTCTTGAATGCCCCGGATCGTGGGGAGCAGCGTGCAGCCTTCTCGGCGCTCGAGCCGGTGGTGTGGAGCGGCGTGACCCGATGGCTGGTGCGCCAGCCCTCGGTGATGGCGCTCCTAGGCGTGCCCCGGCCGCAGATCCGACTCATTCTCGAATCGCATCCGGGCGGCCTGGTTGGATTCGTGCGCGACAAGCTCCGTCACGTCATGGCCGAATTGCCGATCGCGGAGAACTATTTTTGGCGCGTCTATATGACCGGCCGCTACACGCGATCATGCTGCCCGAACTACCTGCGACGGGAGTTCGCACAGGTCCTTGCCCAGCGCGTTGATCGAATTGCCACCCACACCACGACCGTCAGCGGCTTCCTTCGTGACAATCCGGGTGACTACACCCATTTCGTCCTCCTCGACCATCAGGACTGGCTCGCGGCCCACGATCCCGAGGCTCTCCGCGAGGAGTGGGAGCTGATCTTCGCCAACAGCCGTCCAGGCTCGCGCGTTCTCCTTCGCTCCGCTGCCCCTGATCTTTCGTTTGTTCCGAAGGACATCGCCAAGCGACTTCGGTGGGACACCGCGACGGCGGCCCGGCTCCACCCGATCGATCGCGTCGGCACCTACGGCAGCATGCACGTCGGTGAGGTGCTTTGAGATGAATGCTGACAGCACATACCCTGTTTCCGCCGCAGCGAATGCGGCGTCGCTGGCCCGCTACTACCGATTTCACTCCCGGATCTACAACGCAACGCGCTGGTCGTTCCTCTTCGGGCGGTCGTCCCTTCTGGGGGAACTCCCTGAGACGTTCGCGCCGCGCTCGATCCTCGAGATCGGCTGCGGAACCGGCGTCATTCTGGATGCCGCCGCGAGACGATTTCCGAGGGCCACGCTCATCGGTCTGGACCTTTCCGATTCGATGCTTGGGGTCGCGGAGCGCACCGTGCGAGCCCACGGGAGCCGAGTGAGGCTGGTTCGCCGCGCCTACGCAATGCCGTCGGCCGCGGCGCTCGGGGTCCGCGGCGGCTTCGACTTGATCGTGACGTCGTACGCGCTTTCGATGTTCGGAGGGGGGGCCGAAGCCGCAATCGTCAGTGCCCACAACGACCTTTCTCAGCGCGGACGCTTCATTGCGGTCGACTTTCACGACACGCCGCTTCGCTCGTTTGAGCGTTGGATGGGCGTGAATCATGTCCGCATGAGCGGGCAACTCCTGCCCATGCTTGAACGAACGTTCGCGATGGAGCGAGTGGAGGTGCGGCGGGCCTACCGCGGGCTTTGGCGCTACTTCGTTTGCACGGGAACGAGACGCGGCCAATAGGGTATTGCACGCGGCTCCGCCGCGCGTCACACTTCACGGCGTGATGCGACCCTGCGTCGAGTGCGGCTACCACTCCGATCCGAACTCGAGCCCGAAATGCCCAGAGTGCGGGACGACGCAACTCCCGGTGGACTGGACGGTCCTCCTGCGTGAGGCGTCGCCGTGGGTCTGGCGGATGGCCCATCTTGGATCGCTCACCTACCTCACGCTCTTCGTCGTGTGGTTTGTCGCCATGCTCGGCGGTCAGAAGTCCCCCAATGTCGCATCGTTCACCGTGCTTGCCGTCTTCTGCTTCCCCATCTCGATTGCCCACCTGCGCGGCAAGCGGCTGGATGACATTTGGATCATCAACGACGAGAAGCTCGAACACCGTACACGCATTGGTAACGCCTCGTTCTATTCCGTGGACGACGGTTGGGTGCCGAAGCCGCTGCGGCGATACAAGCGTCATGCCTCCTTATGGGTCATCGAGCTTCGCAAGCCGGCGGGAAAGCGACCGCGGAAGATGGAGATGCTGATAGACGACCTGCAGGACGACCCGAAGGTGGTCGAGGCTCGCGTGATCCGAACGCTGGCGCCACGGCCTTCGTAGGCAATATGCGGGAGCGTGACGAGCGCAGGAGCGAGGACTGGGCACGGCGCGCGGCGGGAGGCCCTGCGGAAAAAGCCCGCCCGGTCGTGTTTCGATCGGATCGCGACATTCTCGATACGTTCGCAAAGTGTCCTGACTACACTCGGGCGAATCGTGGCGAACAATACAAGTCATCAGCGGTAGGAGCGCGGTGGTGTTCCATGCAAAGCGAGCGGGGGCGGCCAAGATGAGTGCGAGGACGCGAGCAGAATCGTTCGCGTTCCGGAGGCGGGCGCCGAGCGCGAGCCGTGTGCTGCTCTCGGTCGTTGCGTCGGGCATCCTTGCCCCGACCGCTTGGGTCGGTGCCGCCGACGCCGACGACTGTCTCCGGTTGCAGGCTCGGGTCTTTCCTGCTGGAGACAGCCCGTCGTCGCTGGCGCTGGGTGACCTCGATGGAGACGGGACCATCGACTGGGTCACGGGGGGCAAGACCGCGATTTCCACGCTTTCGCTCTGGCTCTTTCGCGACGGTCCGCTTGCCGATCCGACGCGAGTCGATCTTCCTGGCGGAGCACGAGTCCTTGACATCGACCTCGGCGACGTCGATGGTGATGACGACCTGGATGTGGTGGTCGTTCAGCAGACGCCGTGTCAGTATCAGGTCTACCTGAATGATGGGCGAGGCCAATTCACGTCTCTCGGCCCGGTCGCCATGACCTGTTCGTTGGTTGTGCGACTTCTGGACACGGGGAACGACGGGGTCCTCGATCTCCTGACCCGTACCGCAGGCGATACGGACACCCGTCGGGGCGTCGGCGACGGTACCTTCGAGGCGCCCATTCCGATGGTGATCACAGGATCGCCCGTCGAGGGCGTCCAGTGCCTGGTGGTGAAGGACGTGACGGGCGATGGTCTCGAGGATGCGATCGTTGCCGTAGCGAGCCCGAACGGGTTGAGCGTGCTGAGCAGCGAAGGCGGAACGCTCCACGCCGGACCGTTCAGCTCGGCGCCGGCCGCTATCGTCGGAATCGCTGCGGCGGATCTTGACAACGACGGGGACAACGACATCGCCGCGTTCGAGAACTCGACCTCGGAGTCGAGGTATCGGGTATACCTGAACAACGGCATCGGTACGTTCGTTCCCCAAGCGCCGAATTCGTTCGCGTCGTCGTCGACGACCAAACTCAGTTTCATCGAACTTGCCGACGTGGATGGTTACGCAGGGCCGGACGTCGTCATCGCGAGACAGCCAAGCAGCGTTCTCATTGCCCCAAACAATGGCAAGGGACTCTTCGCCTCCGCCACGGTGCTGAAGGCGAGTGTGGATCCGACGGCGATGCGACTTGCCGACATCGATGCCGACGGAGACTGTGACGTGGTCGTCGCGTATCGCAACTCGGACGTCGTCGGGTGCCTCCGCAACCACCGTGGGAAGGGCTTCGACAGCCCGATCCTCTCGCCTTTGGGCAATCCGTCCGTTCGTTGGTCGGTCCACTTCGACGCAGATGGTGACGGGGATCAGGACCTTGTCACGCTCTTCTACGTCAGCTCGTCCAACTCCGGGTTTTTCCTCAACCGGAATATCAGCAATGAACGCGGCGAGGTGGCCCTCGCTGAGCCCGAGATCTATCCTGGGACGGACGGGATTGGCATCGACAAGCATGACATGGACATGGACGGCGACGTCGACTTGGTGATCTGTGGCTGGCCATCGAACACTGTGAGCATTCGCTGGAACGATGGCGATGGTCACTTCGATGCGACGACCACGGTGGCCACCCGAGAGCGCCCCGACGATGTGAGCGTGGGTGATCTGAATGGCGACGGCCTGCCAGACGTCATCGTCTCGGAGTGGGCACACGACCGGTTCAGTGTCATCCTGAGCGTGGGTGTGGGTTCCTTTGCCGAACCGATCGAGATGCTGGCGGGCGACGGGGCATACTCAACCCAGCTTGCGGATCTCGATGCGGACCGAGATCTCGACTTGGCCCTGACGAACTACAACGCGGAAACCGTCTCGATCTGGCCTAACGATGGGCAGGGCGGTTTTGGGACCCCGACCGAGTACCCGGTGGGCGAGTCACCCAGCAGGCCTCGGATCGTGGATGTGAATGTCGATGGGCGACCTGACTTGGTGACCGCCGCGACGGTCGGTGGGACGATTCAGGTGCGTCTCGGCGACGGGACGGGCGCGTTTGGCGAGGCGACTCTCATCACCACATCCAATGACCTCGCGACGATCGAGTTCGAGGATGACGACTTCGACGGCGACCCCGACCTTCATGTGGTGTTCGAGAAGACCGGTGTGTCATGGCGGCTCGCCAACGACGGGCTGGGCACGTTTGCGTTTCACTCGGCGGCGAGTATTGGCGGAGAAGCCCAGAATGGCGTCCTGGTCGACCTCGATGGAGATGGCCGCACCGAGCTTCTTGCTTTCCTCAAGAGCGAGCTTGCCCTCTGCGAGCGAGTGGCCGCGTGCGCGAACTGCCTTGGCGACCTCGATGGCGACGCGGTCGTCGGGGCGACGGATCTGGCGGTTGTTCTCGGCGCCTGGGGCGGGACGGGGTCCGCGGACCTCAACGAGGATGGCGTGGTGGGCGCTGGCGACTTGGCGGTCCTCCTCGGCGCGTGGGGAGCATGTTCATGAGGAGGCGTGCGATGTTCGGAGAGCGTTCCGGCGACGGCCGCATCAGGAGTGGGCGCGGCGCGATCGCGATCGTCCTCCTGGCGTTCGCCTCATCGGCGGGGGCGGAGGTCGTCACCAGCACCTGGGTCGGCGGCGCCGGGCCATGGGAGTCGGCCCGCCTCTGGAACCCTGCGGTGGTGCCAGACAACACGTTCCAGACCACCTACACCGTCTCGATCGATCCTCGCGGTGGCGCGTCCGTGACGATCGACAGCACGCCGACCGTCGATACGCTTTTTGTTGGCGCCTCGTCGTCGGTCGTGGTGACCGATGCCGTGTCCCTGACCATCGCAAAGGGGCCGCTGATCGTCGATGGGCTGATCATTTTGAGCGGCGCCTCCGCGTTGACCGATCAGCTTGCGTTTTTCGAGTCAACATGGATCGGCGGCGCGGGTGAGATCCAACTTGGACCGGGACTCGGCGCCCTCCTCTCGATGGGCACAGACGATCGGCTCACGATCATGCCCGGATTTCGCATCAGTGGAAACGGCACGATCGGGGGTTCCAACGGACTTCTCACCCATCAGGGATTGATCGAAGCGACCACCGGAGGAGGAATCGTTCTGACGATGCACTCCTCCAAAGAGAGCCAGAATGCTGGGGTCCTTCGGGCGAAGAGCGCCCAGCTCAAGATCAGCAAGGGGTTTCTCGACAACACGCAGGGGCTCATTGCCTCGGAACAGGCGCCCGTCGTCCTCGGTGGAGGGATCATCGTCGGCGGCCAGATCGTGGCCGAGTCCCCTGCCGGCAGCATTCGGATGGAGCCATCGAACTCCGGAGGCCTCGAACTTCGGGACTGCTCGGTGATTGGAGCTGTGACGCACGCCGGGCCAGGAACGCTCTGGCTCAGGGGGGCGGTCGTTTTCGACGGCACCATCTTGGTGAATGACGGAGCGATCTCCAGCGCCGGCGAGGCCACCATTCAGGGCCCCTGTGCCATCACGCTGGACGACGATTCCTCCTATCTGGTGGGTGGCGAAGGCGCAACCCTGACGCTTCCGCCGGATGTGCTTGTGTCTGGTACCGGAAACGTAGGTGGTGACCTCGTGAACCAGACCCTGGTACGCGCTGGGATCGGCGAACAAATTGATCTCGTCACAAATCCCCCGACCGTGCTGCACAACGAGGGGTTGATCCAGGCCAATGGCGGCCTCGTGACGGCAGGTGCGATCGTCGACAACGCCGCCGGCATCATCGAGGCAACCAACGGCGGCGAGGTCATCATTGGGGGATGGGTGTATGGAGGATTGGTTCGTTCCAGCGGTGGCGAGATTTTCGTTGCCGGTGGGACCGTCGAGTCGCTCACGATCGAAGGCGACGTCACCATCAGCAGTGGCACGATGGGGTTGGGAGGCACGCTGGTTCATCATGGCGACCTGACCGCTGCACTCTGTCAGCAAATCAGGTTGGTCTCGACGGTCAGCTCGATCGAGGGCGAAGGCACCTGGAGCACGGCGGCGGGGTGTGTGGGCATCCAAACCGACCTCCCCTTGGCGCTCCTTCGGCTCGGACCGGGACGGACGATTGCCGGCTATGGCGCGCTCGGAGACAGCGATCTGGCGATCATCAACGAAGGCGAGATCATCGCATTGACGGCGCAACTGAAGATCGATCCCCCTTCATCGCTGGGCACGTTCAACCAGGGGCTGCTGTGGGCGAAGACGGGCAACCTCCTTCTTTCCTCGGGTCCGTTCCTGAATGTCGGCACGGTCATCGTGGAATCAGGTCGCACGCTGGAGCGGATCGGCAGCTACCCCCAGAATGCGGGCACCACGCTCGTGCGGGGCACGCTCACAGCCACGTCGAATGTGCTCTCCGGAGGCAGGCTTGAAGGGAACGGACAGGTCGTCGGTCCCTTGACCGTCAACGACGGGGTGCTTCATCCGGGTGATCCGGTGGGGACGCTCGTCACCGGTTCCGTGACTCTGGGTGCGGCGGCGGCGGTGGAGGTCGAGGTGCATGGCGCTGCGGCAGGTCAGTGGGGGAAGCTCGCCGCAGGAGGGGTGACGCTCGGCGGGACGCTTCGCGTCTCGGTCACCCCCGGCACGACCATTCCAGCCGGGACGATTCTCCCGATCATCCAGGGGACGTTGGTCACGGGGACGTTCTCCTCCTTCGAGACCTGTGCACCCATCTCACTGATCACCTCGTTGACAACCGTCTCCATCAAGTTCAACGAGTCCGTTGGCTCGGTGGGTGACCTGAACGGCGACGGGGCGGTCGGCGTCATGGACCTCGCCCTCCTCCTCGGCGCATGGGGACCGGCCGACGGCGCGTGCGAACTCGGTGACCTGACCGGAGACGGCCTTGTGGGACCGTCCGACCTTTCGCTCCTCCTTGCGAACTGGAGCTAACGATGCGTCCACACACCCGGCAACAACAGGTCTTGATTCCAAGGGTCGTCGCGATGTCGACGGTTGGTGCCTTCGTCGCGTCCACAGCACTCGCGGGTGACTTGGAAGCGACTTGGATCGGACCTCCTGAAGGGATCTGGTCCGCGCCCGGCAACTGGTCGACGGGAACGGTGCCGCTGAATGGAGCGCAGACGTATGTCGTTCTGATCGACGGCGGAACGCGGCGGTCGAGTTTTGTGACACTCGACCTCAACGCGACGGTCAGCGGGCTGGTGGTTGACGCGAATGACCTGCTGAAGGTGAAGAACGGCCGGACGCTCGGAATCGATGCGTCGATCCTCGATCTGCACGGAACCATCGAGGTTGCGTCCGTGGGGCTGCCGACGCGCGTTCTGGCCTGGCGGGATCTTCTCCAAACCGGTGGCGTCATCGCCCTTGGATCAAGCGCCCAGAATCGGATCGAGAGCTTCCCGGGGAAGCGCTGGACGCTCGCCGAAGGTGCTGTCATCCAAGGAAGTGGCACGTTCGCCCCGGGAATGCTGAGCAACCACGGACTCATCGAGGCAACGGCCGGGAATGGGCTCGTACTCAGCGCTCTGGCCGCTTCAGAGAATCAAGGGACCATGCGGGCGGTCGGCTCGCTCCTTCAACTCACCTGCGGAACGCTGTCGGGCCCGGGCGCCATCGTTGCGGGCGCCGGAGGAACCGTTCAGCTGAAGGCAGGCGCACTCAGCCTTCAGACATTTGAAGCCGTGGAAGACGGATCGATGCAGATCCAACCAGGGTCGAGCGGGTTCATCACACTCACGAATGCCACCGTTGAGGGACTGGCTACCCAGTTGAACGGAACCGTCAACCTCGGAACCACCCTCACGCTCGGAGGTGGCGCCGAGTACAGGGTTGCCGCGAACGCCAAGCTCTTCTTTGAACCGCCGAACGTGACGCTTGCCGCGCCGGCCGGAGGTTCCGTCCAACTGATGGGATCCGGCACGACTGTCTCGTCATCCTCCACCGCGACCGTCCTGACGATCGCGCCGGGCTGCACGCTTCGCGGTGTCGGCCAGTCCCAGTCCATTTCGATCCTCCAGCAAGGGACCATACGTGCAGACGGAGTTGGAACGCTCGCAATCGGAAGCGGGACGTTTGACAACCAGGGGTTGCTCGAAGCCACGACAGGAACGCTCAGCTTTTTCGGATCCACGATCTCGAACACCGGTCAGATTCGGGCGGTCGGCACAGGCGTGTTTCGCGTCGCATCCTCCCCGCTGGACAATGCAGGGACGATCGAAGCTGTGGATGGAGGCACCGTCCGAATCGCAGCGGGGGCGACGCTCCGGCACGGGCTCGTCGACGCGAGTGACGGGACGTTCCTGGTCGGAGACACCGGCACCGCCCCGGTGTTGGAGGGATTGTCCGTGTTGGGTGATGTGACCGTCGAAACGGGAACGAGCGCGGTGATTCAGGGGTCGCAGTCCTTCCTCGATCGGGTGGTGCTTCGCCCGAACGCGTCGCTTCTGGTCAAGGGGGCCTTCACGTTGCTCGGCGACGGTTTCGACGGCGTGCGGATGGGCCAGGCCAGCACGCTCGCCCCGGCGGACGGAACCAGTTCGCTCCTCTTGGCATTCGGGTCAACCATTGACGGCGAAGGCACGATCACCTGTCCCTTGACGGTGTTTGGCGAGGTCAGGGGGACGGAGGGAGTCGGGATCACGGTGACTGCTCCGGTCGCGAACAACGGGGTGCTCTCGTCGGTCAACGCACCCTTGACCCTCAAGGCCGACGTGACCAACGGCGGTACGGCAACCATCCGCCGCGAGAGCGGTGAATTGCTCACCCTCATCGATTGCAAGATCAGCGGTGGGATGCTCGAGTCGCTTGGTGAGGGGGCGATCGACACCAACGTTTCCACCCCGAGCGCCAACGTGACGCTCAGCTCTCTCGCGATCCATGGCCCGCTCATCGCACGAGCGGGGCTCATTCTGAGTGGCACGATTGTCAACGCCGGCGTGATCACCGTTCAAGGCGATGAGGGCCTCTCATCGATCGCCGTCTCCGTCAGTCCGAACGTGACGCTCTCGGGGACCGGCGAACTGGTACTCGCGCCAGGATCCCACGTGAGTCTGAGGGGCGGAGGAGCGTTGGTGAACGGACCGACGCACACGATTCGAGGCGAGGGTGCCTTGGGCGCTGGGACTCTGGCAATCACCAACGCGGGAACCGTCCACTCGGAGGCCGGCGGGTTCCTGATCCAACCGCCCACGAGCGGTTTCACGAACTCTGGAACGTTGTCTGCTGTTGATGGCGATGTGATCATCCTCGGTGGGACGTTCGTGCAATCCGGGACCATCGAGGTCGGACCGGAACGGCTCTTCTTCCGTGATCAGGCATTGACGCAGACGTCGGGGTCATTGAAAGTCAACGGTACGCTGATGCTCGGGAGCGGGGCACTCACCATTGCCGGTGGCGCGATACGTGGCGGAGGCAGTGTGGTCGCGCCGCTGGTGGTGAACGCAGCCCTTGTGGACCCGGACGCATCGGACGGAAGTAAGTCAGGTTCTGACTTCGGAACGCTCTCGGCGCTGTCCCTCACGATGTCGTCGCTTTCGACAACCCGCTTGGACATTGGCGGCGCCGGCGCAGGACAGCACGACGCGATCGATGTCACCGAAACTGCCAAGTTGGATGGTCATCTCGAGCTTGCGTTTGATCCCGATTCGCCGATGGCGATTGGCACCAGCATTGTTCTCCTGCAGGCCGGCGGAGGCTTCACCGGCAACTTCGCGAGCATCTCATCGAACGTGCCCGTGTCCTTGATGTTCGGCGAGGAGTTTGTCGCCGCGGTGGTGCAGGGAGGCCTGTCCAACGGTGCCGACCTCGACGGTGACGGGACGATCGGCCCCGGCGATCTGGCAACGCTGCTCGGCGCTTGGGGACCGTGCGTGGAGGCGCCATGCGTGGCGGACCTCGACGATGACGGGTCAGTGGGTGCGAGTGATCTCGCCGTGCTGCTGGGCATGTGGCCACAGTAGCTGTCGGAGTCCTTCGGCTGACGTCGGCGAGTGCCGTCACGGCGCTCGGAACGGGCCGCGAATGAGGGTCAGGTTGCCAAGCGTGTCGCAGCCCGCTTCGAGCGAACTCTGGCGAGGATGGTCGCGACGGAGGCGACCATCGCTGCGCCGACTCCGGCGAGCACGGCGATGGGCGGCCCGGACGATCGCCGCGGGAACGGGGTGCCGACTGCCGCGTTCGGCTTGATGTATGCCACGTTGCTGCTCATGTCGAGCAGCATGGTGAAGCGACTCAGGACATCCATGCCGAGAACCGCTCCCTCTCCCGGCGTCGTCTCATGGTCGGCGGTTTCGAGGTAGATAGGAACGTCCTTCAGGTCGGTGGCGCCGATGGTCATCGTCGGCAGCAGCACAAGATCGCTCTCCATCGATCCGCGGCCCATGCCGGTTTGCCTTCCGGTGCCGATCTTCTCCATCGCGCCGTAGAGTCCGAGCGGCTCTGCGAAATCACGTCGGGCGAAGAGCGCGGCGGTCGCCCCGGTGTCGATGATGACCGAGCCGACGACCGTGGCGGTGCCGGTGTGAAAGGTCACAGGTATGGTTGGCAACGGTCCGGCTCGACCGAGGTCGACCTTCGTGAAGCCATCGAGTGACGTTGGCATCGAGTCGTGCAGGATGAGGACCGATCGGTCGTAGTCGAACTCGACCACCTTGCCTTCGAACATGTGCAATCCAAGCACGCCATCGCCCGCCGTGGAAGCCTGATCGTGGAGGAGGAGCAGCTCGTGCTCCCAGCGAAGTCCGGCGACCTCGATGGTGTTGTTGGAACTTGTCGCCAGTTCGACGGCGCCGCCTAGACCGGTGTTCTGGCCCACGCCGGTGGCCTCTGCCTTGACTCCTCGCTCCATCGCGGAGGGAGCAAGCAGCGTGGCATTGGCTCCCGTGTCAAAGAGGAGGTCAATCGGTTCGGATCCATTGACCCGAGCCTTGACCATGATGCGACCCCGTTCCAGCACGAACGGAATGACGTCGGGCCCGGTCGATCCCATGATGCGGATCGCCGCCTGCCGCATCGAGGAGATGCGCGTTCGGCAGCGGGCATTGCCGTTGAGCAGGATCTCGAAGTCGTAGGTGCGCCCCGGCAGAACGTCGAAGGCAAGGCGATCGATGTCGCTGATGAACGTGATGGTCTTCGGGCCCAGCGTGCGATCCGCCTCGTAGACGTCCAGGTCGACTGCCGGGTCAATCAGCCATCCGCCCTTGTGGAGGGATGCTCCGTCCTGAATGTCGATCTGCCGGGAGTTTGCCCGCAGGACGGGAAGTTCTTCCATCGCGTCTCGGGCCTGTGCGCTCTCTCGCCCGAGGGAAACGAACGCGACGAGGAGGGAGAGGAGCTTGAGGACCATGAGTTTCCAGTCGAAAGAAGGCCGAGCAAGCCGGCCGCGGCATGCTCACTGGGAGATGAGTGCCAGGAATTTCGGTTGGGCTTTCGGCATCGGCAACATCTGGCTCGCGATCTTCCGTGGCTGGCCCACACCGGGCGTATCGAGCGTTCGATACACTCGCGGCCGTCGAACACGGTAGTCGCCCACGTCCTCGGGCGACAGTCCATCGCCTGCCAACGAAGACCACAGAGGGAAGCCCCGATGTCTGAACTTGACGAGCTTCGGCAGCGAGCGATCCTCTCGTCCCTTGCGGGCTTCCCGTTCCTCCTCGTTATGGGCATTGCGTGGCTGGTCGGCGGCGTGCTGAGCTACCTGGTTCCGAGCAGCTTTGCGCCGTGGATCTATCCCTGTCTCGGCGGAGCGGCGATGCCCATCGCGATCACGCTTGAGCGGCGATTGGGCTATTGCCCGGCGCCCGACCCCGATCCGCTCCTCCCGCTCACGCTCCAACTGCTCTTTGTTCAGATCGTTGCCTTTCCTGCGATTCTCCTGGTGTGGGATTCCGCGCCACACTTCACGCCTGTCGCGTTCGCGGCGATCGTCGGTGCCCACTTCCTTCCCTTTCAATGGGTCTACCGCACGAGGACGTATCTCGTCCTCGGCATTGCCGTGGCGGCGGGCCCCTTCGTCCTGGCGGTGATGGTCGGAGCCGCGGTCCTTCACTACACCGGCTTCTTCGTCGGAAGCTCGCTTCTTGTCGGATCCCTGTTCGTCCTCGCCCATGCACGTGCGACGTGGCGGGCATCAGGAATGGCGCCGCTGCCGGCCGCTCGCTGACGGCGGGCGGTCGAGCCTTGCCGTTCTAAGCGCTCCAGCTACCAAGTAGAACCGCAAGGTCGCTCGGGCCGACGGCGCCATCGGCGTCGAGGTCGCTAGGGCACGTTTCGCAGGGGCCCCACGACCCGAGCAGTTCAGCGAGATCCGATGCGGCGACGATGCCATCGAGATCGAGATCAGCGGGGGAGCCGCTCGTCGAGAAGTGGAGAAGGAGGTGCGACGCGTCGGTCTGCGTTCCGATCGGGCCGAGCGTCGTGCTTGCGAAGCTCGAGGCGAACAGGGTGTAGCGGCCTGCGGGAACGTCGAGGGTGGTGCGGAGGAGCTCCTCGTCGCCGACGAGCGTCGTCGACAGCACCAAGCCACCCGGTCCTGACAGGATGAGCTTCACCTGGCCGTGAGCTCCGGCCTCGAGTGCCGCAAGCAGTCGACACGAGGTTGGTGCCGCGAGATCAAAGGTCACCTGGCAACTTGAGTTGCCGACGCTGTAGCAGAATCCGCCTAACGCGACGATCGTCGAACTCGACTGTGTCGACAGCTCTGCCTCGATGCCAAAGGGGGCGATGCGGCTGTCTTGCGACGATGAGAAGGTCGCGGTGCCGTTGGACGCAGTCGCGAAGGTGTCGAGTGTCTGGACAAAGTGGCCGAGGCCGCGCGCCGGAATCTCGTCGATGTCCTGTTGGCTCGAGCCGCCGATCACCACGAAAGAGTCCGCGCCGACGACTCGGATCTGACCCACCGGCGCAACGGGAACGCCGGCGGCATCGGCGCGCTCGACGCCAAAGAGGAGGAAGATCGCCAGCGATGCAGGGCAGAGAAATGCGGAACGCGTGGTCGCCGTGGATTGCATGAAGTCTTCCTCTCGGGCGGTGGGATACGGGTGAGCCGACGTCAACGAGTCCGAGCGGCTCGTTCGGGTCTTCATCGTCGCACCGCTGTTGCGTCGAAGGCAAGGACTGAGTCCGAAGTTCGCGAGAAGGAAAATCGCGGTTGCGGCATCGCGCCACGGGCCGTCCACAGCGTGTCGCAACAGGCTGACGTTCCCTTTCGATGTGTCACCCAAGTGCTCTGGCCAATGCGATGTCCCTTGTCTGGCATGCTCCCAACCCACCGTCAACATGCCTGACGAATTGCAGCTCGGATATGTTTCACGCCATGCGCACGCGCCTGAAGGTCTGTTGCATCGCCTCGCCCGGGGAAGCACGCGTCGCCATCGCTGCGGGGGCCGATGCGCTCGGACTCGTCGCGGCCATGCCGACCGGGCCTGGTCCGATCGCGGATGGGCTGATTCGCGAGATCGCGGCGGGCGTGCCAGCGCCGGTTGCGACGTTTCTCCTGACCAGCAGGGACGAACCGAACGCAATCGTCGAGCACATTCGTTTCACCGGCGCGAGCACCGTCCAATTGGTCGACGACACGCTGGGCGAGGATGTCTGGAGCGCGATCCGCCAGGCGTCGCCCGCGACCCGGATCGTGCAGGTGATTCACGTGCGCGACGAGCGCTCGGTCGACAGGGCCCTAGCGGCTGCCGAGCACGTCGACACGCTTCTCCTGGACTCCGGTCATCCCGCGAAGCGAGAGCTGGGCGGCACCGACCGCATGCACGATTGGAACATCTCGCGAGCGATCGTTGAGCGATCAAAGGTCCCCGTGTTTCTCGCTGGCGGAATCAATGCCTCGAATGTCGCCGACGCCATGCGGGCGGTGCGGCCCTTCGGCATCGATCTTTGCAGCGGCGTGCGCACGAACGGGGCGCTGGATGCGGGCAAGCTACGGGCACTCGTTGAGGCGATGCGTGCCGTCGATCGTGAACTGTCGCGTACCGAGGATGTTCCGGCGGCGACGGCGGAAAGTGCCACCTGGCCACCCGAACTCGACGCCCTGCTGGCCGCGCGGGAGCACCACACGCTCCTACTCGAGAACGAGCGTGTCCGGGTGCTCGACACGCTCATTCGACCGGGCGAAACGGTCCGTCTCCACACGCACCAGTGGCCGGCGGCGTACTACATCCTCGAGCCGGGGGACTTCGTGCGCCGCGACGAGACCGGACGCGTCCAGATGGACAGCCGAGCGGCAATGGGCTCCGACAAGCCGGCTGTCGTCGCCGGCCAGGCTGTCTGGTCAGCACCGCTCGGGCCGCACACGCTCGAGAACGTCGGCGCGACGAGTATTCGGGTGGTGTCCGTCGAGGTGAAGTAAGGTGTGAGAAGCCGGCCCGGGTGGGCTTGGCGGGCTCCTGCCTACCCCTCGGTCGATTCTGAATGGTGCTTGTCCAAATTGGCTTCATGAACTTCGTGACCCCCGACATCGCCGGATCTCGCATGTGGTCTCGTACACCGTGAGCAGCGGACCTGCTTTACCGCCCGCGTCACTGGCTTTTGCCGTCGTGCCCATACAACAGCTCCCCCAACATCCCGGCCCGGTGTCGGGCTCACCGGGCCCCTTGAGATGAGATCAGCCATCATGCAACGCCATCGACCCGCCACGCTCGTCGCCTCTGCCCTCGCCTGCTCGCTCGGTGCACTCGCGTGGACGGGTCCGAGCTTTGCTGGAGGCGGCTCTTGCTGCCCTTCTGACCTCAATGGCGACGGGGTCGTCGGCCCCGTTGACCTGGCGACGGTCCTCGGTGCGTGGGGCGCGTGCACCACGCAGTGCTCAAAGACCATGGTCATCGGTCGCATCATCCTTCCGACCCGCAGCCCGGCGGCGCACGCGGCTGTCACGTCGAGCCTCGGCGGGCAGGGTACTTCGGGTGATAACGGGTATGTCGCGTTCGAGATCGCCGCCGAGGGCGGGTCGGCCACGCTGACGGCGACGGTGACGATCAACAACGTCGCCTATGTGGCCACGAAGGTGATCGGCTCGATTGTGGCCGACGGCGTCACCGAGTTTGGTGAGCTGATGCTCACGCCCGCCGCGACATGCCCAGGCACGTGGCAGCCGAGTCTTGTCGCAGCCGGGATCTTCGACGGAACGGTTCGTTGCATCACGATCTTCGACGACCACAGCGGAAGCGGTCCCGCCATCTTCGCTGGTGGCCTGAACGTGATCTCGGGAGACTCGGGGTCAACATCCATTGCCAAATGGAACGGGACCGGGTGGGTCCAAACCGGTCCGCAAGTCATCGGCAGCGTCAGCGACATGGTCGTGCATGACGACGGCTCTGGCCTCGCGCTCTACGCCTCCGGTGTGAACTCTGTCGGTGGCCTTTCCACCGGCGAAATGGCCCGATGGAACGGCAGTCAATGGTCGGCGCTCGGCGGGCCCTTCGACAACACCATCAACGATCTTGAGATCTTGGACGATGGCAAGGGCACTGGCCCCCAGCTCTACGCGGGGGGCCAGTTCCAGAACATTGGCGGCGTCCCGGCCAGTCGCGTCGCTCGATGGGATGGCCAAGCGTGGCACGCCATTGGCGCCGGCTTGCCCGGTTCGGTGCTCTCTCTTGCGGTCTTTGACGACGGTTCGGGCAACGGACCGGAGCTCTATGCCGCTGGGGGAGTCACCATTCCGGGGTCGATCGCGAAATGGAACGGATCGTCGTGGGTTCCGGTTGGGACGGGATTGAACGCATCGGTGCGTTCACTCACGGTCTTTGACGATGGCACTGGCCCGGCGCTCTACGCCGGCGGCGGCTTCACGTCAGCCGGTGGTCAGCCCGCGTTCAGGGTCGCTCGCTGGAAGAACTTGACGTGGTCCGCGGTTGGCTCTGGGGTCGGCAGCACCTTCGACAACGAGGTCCGGACGCTCGCCCCGCTCGTTGACCAATCGACCGGCGAACGCTTCCTCTACGCTGGCGGCAACTTCACCCAAGCGGGCGGCGTCCCCGCGACGCGGTTCGCCCGATGGAACGGGCAAACGTGGTCCGCTCTCGGCGCGAACTTCGACGCCCAAGTGACGCGCATCGCTCCGCTCGACCCTGGCTACGGCGGTGGCAACCTGCTCTTTGTCATCGGCTCGTTCATCACGAGCCCCAGCGGCGACCCGTCACTTGCGCGATGGGGTTGCGTGCCCACACCAACCGGTCGGTGAGCGATCGATTCGTTCTCGGCGAGCCTCCGCTGGAACCCCGCTGGCGTCAGGGAGGCCGCACCGAATCCCGTGCCTGCCCGCATTGCGGGTCGAGCGCTCCCGTCGCGCGATCAGACCGACCACGCGCCGAGAAGGATGGCGAGATCGGCGGCGCCGATGCTGCCGTCGCCGTCGAGGTCCGCGGGGTCGCCCGGGACGGCGGGGCCCCAGGCCCCGAGCAGGATCGCGAGATCGAGGGCATCCACGGAGCCGTCGCAATTGAGGTCCGCGACGAGGCAGTCGCCCGAGAGGGTGATGGCATCGATCGCCAGCCACGCGTAGTTGTTGACCGCGAGGCCGTCGATGGCGCGGAAGGTGAAGGTGTCGCCGTAGGAGAGGCCGGCGCCGAGGAGGTTCACGCTCTGCGGAATCCAGAGGTCCGACTGCGGCGCTGCCACCGTAGCGACGACCTGCTGCTGTGCATTGAGGATCTCGAAGCGGTTGATGCCGTTGCCGTGCTCCCCGCTCCACCCGCAAGCGACCCAAGCGAGGGTCGGGCGGGTCACGATGATTGGAGGCGAGGTGAGGCTTCCGGTGCGGCTCTCGGCAGCGGCCCGGAGACGACGTTCGGAGCGCCGCAGCGGGCGAAGGCAGCGCCCTCGGGCGGTGTGATGTTGGGCAGCGTGCCGGTCGTTCCGCCGACGGTCCAGCCGTTCGCGGTGGCCGTCCATCCGGCGGGCAGGCCTCGTTCGAACGTGGCGACGGAGACACTCCCTGCGCAAGCAGGGGCTGCCGCGAGCAGAAGACTGATGAGCGAACCCGCGCGATGGCAACGGGCTTGGGTGTTGATGTCTGGTGGTGTGAGCATCATGAGTCCCTCCGAACGGTCGCGCGGCAGCTCAAGCAGAGACCTGCTCGGTGCGGGTCCACGGTACACGTCGCGATGCGGTGGGGCAACGAGCAGGCCTCCGAACGAAGGACCGCGGCGACTGCATCCATTATTTCGACAGGATATCAGACCGTTTGAGGGTGGCTCTCCAAGCTGACTGTTCAAACTGGGTCGGTGTCACGACGTCCGCATGAAGCGAACGCTGTCGGCGCGGTCGTCGTGAGTGACGAAGGAAAGTGCGAATGTGGTGCGTGTCGCGACGCGCTTCGAGCGAAGGGCGTTGACGATGGGGGTGGCAAGAAGGTCGAAGCAGGCGGTGTTCATGCAGCCGTGGAAGACCGACGCAGCCAGCGAAGGCCTCCGCTCGGCCGCAGCAGAACCGAAGGGGCGCTGCAGTGCTAGCCCCAGTCTCCGATCAGGAGGGCCAAGTCGACGGCATCCACCATGCCCGAGCGGTTCACGTCAGCGGCGGTCGGTCCGGCCGTCCCCCACGCGCCAAGAAGGATGCCCAGGTCGACTGCGTTGACCGTGTTGTCTCCGTTAACATCAGCGGGACGAAGAGCGATGGGCGTCGAGAACTGGAAATCGTCCACGCCCTGCAGATAGCACATCACTTGCAGCTCGGCAATGACTGGGCTGTCCATGGTGAATAGGTGAAGGGTCCCTGCGCCGGTGCTGAAGTGCGATGCGACAAGCTCCCCGTCCGAATTGAAGGCCTTCATGTCGAGGCCTTCGCCAGGGGCCCAACACCAGTCTTGGCGAGACCCGACCACCTGCACCACAGCCGCCCCTCCCGTCAGCGGATCGCGGAAGCGAGCGATCATGGGGTAGGCGCCCACATGGTTGGGGAGCGAGTACGAGCAGGTGGATGCGTTGTGCCCGATGGGACCGCCGTCGGCGCTGCTGAAGGTGACTCCCCACGAGGCCCACTGGTTGCTGATCTGGTCCGACGAGAGCACAGGCGTGCCGTCGGGGAAGTAGTCAAAGTCGACGATGGTGTCACCGATCGCCGCGCCCGCCGTTGCGACCAGCGTTGTGCAGAGGATCGGGGCAAGCCCACGGTTGCTGGAACAACTTCGAATTGCGTCATGGATGTGCATTGCGTTTTCCTCCTGCATGAGGATAGGTGCATCATCATGACGTGAGAATGGCGACGTCCATGAAAGACACGCCCGACGCAAAGCAGATCAATGGGCACTGATCCGAGTTCTGCAACGCGTTGGGTCGATGAGCTTGAACCGGTCCAGACTCCCACGGTGACCGCGACGATTGCATCGAAAGCCGGATGCGGATGCAGCCCGCGATTGGGAGAATGCACGACGGCGATTAAGGGACATGCGTTTCCCGAATGTGACTGGTCAAATTGGGCCATCCTCTGATGGTGCGCAGACGAAAAGTCGGGATTCATTGCCGCCCATCCACGGGACTCACGAAGCGGGGGGCGAATCACTATCTGACTCGCCCGCGCTCTCTCCGCCGTCGCCGTCCGACTCGGAAGGCAGCGGCGGGGGAGACGATGACTCTGAAGCATCTCCGGCGGCAGCGTCCTTTGCACCCTCCCGCTTGACCCGCTCCTCCTCCTTCTTGAGCCTGCTGTACTCGAGGAAGTAGAGGTTCGCCATAAGGTCGTCCGTGTTGGAGTAGACCCACGCGAGGTAGAACTCGGTCAGCGTGGACTGTCTGACGAGCAACTCCTCGGCCAGGCGAACCACGACGCGGAGACTATTCTCCTCCTTGGCTTCGAACGCGTCCCACCATTTCCGAGCGCTTCCCGTGGTGGACGCCCAATCTAACGACGCCTTGACGCGGTCGAGCCGCTGCCGGAGCTGGGTGTCGCTCCATCCCGAAGTGTCGTTGATCTCGGGCGGTAGCGGCGCGTCGTCTCGCGGAAAGACGTCGTCGACGGTCAGCGGCGTGAGAGGCGTCGGGGCCGCTTCATCCGTGGAAGCGGCCTTCCGCCGAGCTTCCATCGCCTTCTTCCGCCGCGTGTACTTCAAGTAGAGCATCACGGACTTGATGGCGTCGGTGTTCGAGTAGACGTAGGCAAGGAAGAACTCGGTGATCGTCGCCTGTTCCCGGAGCAGTTCGTGGGCTAGCGACCACACCTCAGACATCCGGGCCTCGTTCTCCTGCTCGAAACTCTCCCACCACTTCCGGGCGCTGCCGGTTGTCTCTGACCAGCCGAGCCGATCGCGCACCTTGATGTAATCGTCGAACGAGCCAGGCGCCGCTCCAACGGTGAGTGCCGCAAGATCAATCTCGGGTGGGGGGGTGACGAGAGTCTCATCGAGTTCGGCGCGAAGCGATTCCAAGGGCAACCCAACCGTCTCGCAGAATCGAGCGACGCGATCGACGAGCGATCGCTCGGCCCATCTCGCGCCGTCGCCAAACGCGAGTCGAAAGGCTCGCCTCCCATGGGTCTGCGCTGCGGTGACTTCGCCGCGAACCTGAAGCGCTCGAGCCGCGAGCAAAAGCGCTTCCGCCTCGAGTTCCGAGTCGGCCAGCGTCCGCAGCCGCTCGGCTAGGTCCGCAGCCTGGGTGGCCACCTCGCGCGAGGTCGCGATGCGCTCGGTCAAGTGCTGCTCAAGGCGGAGGATCATCGCACAGCGCTGGACACGCTCGAAGCCCTGTTCCGCAGCCTGCTCGATCGTGTCAGCGAGGGTATGGCTGAGTTCCGCTGACGACATGGGTAGCCACCCGCGCACCGCAGCTTCGCAACGAAGGAGGGACGCCGCACATCGGCCGAGGCTGAGTTCCTCGCCCGGCAGGTTAGTGCTCTCGTGACAGGCGCTGACCGCCCCCGGTAGCTCGGCCATTCTCCCCTGGGCTATGCAGATTCGCACCCGGGCCATGTCCGCGTCAGCGTCCGTTCCCGCAGCAGGGAAGCGGCGCTCCAGGCGTTCAACGCCGCGCACACTCATGGCGGCAAGATCCGACGCGAAGTAGAACTCGCTCCAGCTTGCGATCCGTTGGCACCGGTTTGCTGCGCGAAGCGAACGGTTGTCGCGAGCCGCTCCGAGCCGCGACGACGCCTGCAGGCCGAAAAGCCATCCATCGCGGTAACTGAGGCACGCGGCATGACGCCTGCATTGGGCGGCGAGAAGGTGGCCGCAGGTGAGTCGGGCCCGAGCCACTAGCCACCATCCGTCGGCGGAGGTTTCGGTGCCGTCGATTAGCCATTGCACATCGGGAAGGACTCGCTGGACTTCCGCGATGTTTCCTTCGAGTAGGAAGTTGTCGGCCAAGAAGGTCTGGAGCAGCCCGCGGAAGATCCGCAGTTCGACCGTCTCGCCCTTCAGCTGGACAAATCGCTGGATGGTGGAGATGGCTTCGCCAAGCCACAAAGCCCGCCGGCGCACGACGTTCCCGGTCTGGGTGCGATAGCGAAGTCGCCCCTCGATTCCACACTCAAAGAGGTCGAATGCCGTGCGGACGGCGCCAAGATTCATGAACCCGAGTATCTCGTGCCAACGATGTGTGAGCGTGTCGAGATGGACCTCGCTTCGAGCGAGATCGGCCTGCATATCGGCCTCGGCCCAAGCTTCGATGAGATTCTGAGCTTGGGCCTCGACCCCGGGCGCCGCGTCTGGGTCATACTCCTTCAGTGCACGCCGGACGACAGGGTGGGCGTCGTAGCGGTGACCTTCCCGCGAGCCTCCGATGAGTTTCCAGCGCCGCAGCCGATTGAGAGCGTCGTAGAGTCGCTTTGGCGATTGAAACGTCTTGCCTTCGCCCACCAGGGCGAAGTAGAGATCGCCGAACGTGCTTGCTCCGCCCCGGCCGAGCATGATCGCGGAGAGAAGGCTCCACTCCTCGGGCTTCGCCTTGATGCAATCCAGGGTCAGGAGAAGCAGCCGCGTTTGAAGCTGGCTGGCGATCGCGGCCCGGCGATCCGGCGCGTCGAGCGGTGGCATTTTCCAAGATTCCGTGCGGACGAAGCCGTGGAGATTTCGCTTCCATTGCGAGAAGCGGCCCTCTGCCAACGGATCCGCGGCGACGAGTTCGGCCAGCATTGAGACGGCCAAGGCGTATCCGCCGAGGCTCTCGCAGCAGATCTCGGCAAGCGTGCCGCCGCCAAGGTCTTCGTCCAGCGCATCCTGCTCCCACACGAGCGGGGCACTGCCCGGGCGAGTGGTAGCCTCCCAGAGCGAACGAGCCTCGTCAGGGGTCAGTCCCAGGAGGTCTTCCACCTTGACCGAGCCGGGATGAGTATCGGCGATCGATTGGAGCGCTGTGGGCAGGAAGCGACTCGAGATGAAGACCTTCACGCGGCCTTCGGTCTCGGTCAGCAGACGTCTGAGAAACGTTGCGAAGTCGCTCTCGTCTGAAGGCTGGCGAATGCGTGCCTCGGCGTCGCGGAGATCCTCTTCATCGGACCGCATGTTGGGACGATCCGCAAATTTCATCATGTACCGTACCGCCTGCTCCGGCGTGACCCCGAACCGTTCGGCGAGCCGTTGGGCACGAAGCTGGATCGTGATGTCGAGCGTCGGTCCCTCGTCCGGGGCGATCTCCGCCTTGAGCTCGCGGCCGTACGCGATCAGGACTCGCTCGATGCCGTCCAGACAGAGGAGAAGGGGACCAGCGGTTGCTTGGATCCGATCCAGGAGTAGTCCGTAGAGTGCGTCGAGATCATCGCGGGCGATGAGGTCGTCGGCGATTCCCGCATTGCCGGTGATCCACCACAGGGCGTGTTTGGCAAATTGCACAGGCCCAGCGTTGTCGGCGTAGAAGCTCCACCACATGAGGTCGGGGCGCTGGGGCAGCGCCTGAACCTCGGTAAGCCATGTCCATCCCAGCGCCGACTTGCCCATGCCGCCGAGGGCCCGAAGCACCAAGCACGGTGCGGACTTGGGGTCGGCGCGCCACGCATGCAATCGCCTTGCCCAGGCGGCGGTCCGCACCGAGCGCTCCCCTTCCATGAGGATGTAAGGATGGGCGACGTAACCTCGGTCGCGATCCTCGCCGGTCGGCGGCGGATACGCCTGCTGCTCGGGGCCTGGGCGGAACATCCAGCTCAGGAGTGTGAAGACGAGCGTTCGTAAATCGTCCGCCTCGACGAACGGGTGCATCGGCGTTCCGTTGAGCTCGATCCGTTGGAGGAATCGACCGAGGCGAGCCGCCTCCTCATCGTTTGGAGTCTGGATCGTGCCGGGGAGGGCGTGGTGCTCTTGGTTGGCGACGAAGAAGCCGCACTGCTTGCCGGCATCGAATGCCATCTCATACTCGATCTCGGTCAGAGTCAGTCCGCGCCGAACCGGCGCGGTGATGCGGTTCTTCACGAGCCCGAGGTACATCGTGCACCGCCGCACCAGTCCTTCGGACGCCGTTAGCGCCGCTTGGGTGTGGGGCATCGCGAGGTACGTATCCGCGTGCATTCGCGTCTTGTCCTCCTCGGTCCTCTGCCCGAGCTGCTCGATCGTCTCTCTGAGAATCTCGTGCTCGCGTTGGAGATCGCGCCCCGTCGCGCTGATCATGACCCGCGCCTCGGACAGGTTGGGGAGCTTCTGGAAGAGTGCTGAGCAGATGAGACGTTCCAGGTCGCTCGCGTCCACAAAGCTGTTGGTGCGTCGGCCGATCTCTGCGGCCTGGGCGGCGAAGGCCTCGAAACGACCAAGCACGGCGGTGCAGTAGCCTTCGAGCGCCCGAAAGGTCGAGTCGGCGGACGGCGCGACAATGAAGACCTCGTGCCGCCGCTCCACGCGACTCAGTCGCGGCCCCCCCTCGTCGAGCTTGTCGCGCAGTTCACACGCGAGGCGATATTCGATCTCGAGCGATTCCATGAGCCTGTGCTGGTCAGCCGGACCGATCTCCTCTCCATGACCGCGGTTCTCTGGAAGGCCAAGGAGGACGATCACGCTTCGGCAACGCTCCATCTCCCGTCGAATCTGGTCTTCCAGGCTTTCGGCGGTCCGCCAAGAAGGGAGTGCCCCGTCCGCCTGACGGTTCGCGCACGCGAATCCGACCGTCCGCATGGCCCGCAGACCGGACGCGATAAGACTATGGACCCTTGGATTGACCCCGAAGCCGACTCCCAGATAGGCGGGATGGGACATGATTCTTGGAGCCTCCTATGAGCTGATCGATCAGGATCCTCCAGCGATCCCGAGTTCGGGTAGTTCGGAAGTCGCGGCATCGTAGCAGTGGCCAGCGGTCGATTCGGTATCACCGAGTCGTAGCACGTACCTCTCTTCGAAGCAGTATCCGATTCAGCTCAAGACCCCATCGTTAGCTAAAGAGCAAGCCATCGGCAATGACGATACGGTGGCAGAGGAACAGTCCGGCAATGCGGTTGAGTGGGCACGCGCCGCCGACCGTCCTGGGAGACCTTCAGCGATCGTGCCATGGCCTGAACGAGCGATCCACCGGCCAGCAGCGGTTCCGCGCAAGCCACCAGCAGCGATGTTCGATTGAGCGACTCGATCGGTCGGCACCTGCGATTGTGTGCCGGATTCTGGCGAGAGGCGGTCAATACGGGCGGGATGGGCCGCAATGCAGCTCTTGACGTGCGACAGGGCTCGATAGTGCCTATCCAAATTGGCCCCTTGGCCGCGGCAATCGGAGGCCGGACTTGTCTGGCACATGTTTGTCCAAGGACCCGGGAGATGGCAGAATCAGCACTCGGATGGGCTCCACGGCCGTCATCACACAGGCAACGGAGGCTGGCATTGGGGCAAGACAGTGACGTCTGATTCCGCGAAAGCTCCCTTCCATGTAGAGCGAGTGGCGACTAATGCGAGAACGAGCCAAGATCATTGGGAAATCGGTGGGACATGGCGTGTCCGTGGGAGTGTGCATGCTCCTCTGTGCAAACTGGGGTGGGGCGGCGCTCGGCCAAGACGATTCCTGTTGTGTGGTGCATCGGACGTCCGGATGCGCCAACGATCTGTGCGAGTTTCTGATCTGCTGCCTTGACCCGTTCTGTTGCACTGTCGAGTGGGACTCGATCTGCGTCGCAGAGGCTGAGCGTCTCTGCGTCAATCCTTGCGCCACGGTGACCACGAACGTAAGAACCTACAGGCCAGACCCGACCTGTTGCTTGCCGCCAAATGCGCCGCTCTCGGCAGACTGCTGGGGTACGGGAACCTGGTCGGATGACTCGTCGCAAACCGCGAAAGGCGCGTGGTGCGAAGCGGCGCTTCCCAATTCAAACTGTGAAGTCATCTTCGATGCGGATTGCGTTCAAGGAGAGCCTCTGTCGGTGGGACTGGCGCTTGAGCGGCCGGTCGAAGTCAGCTCCATCACCGTTGGTGATGCGGTCGTGACAACCAACCAATCTGCGGCGGCAGACTTGGAGTGGCACGTTTCGCCAGGCTCGCGACCCTGCGTCGTGCAGGTAGGTGACCTCGTGCTACGTCCTGGGTCGACGCTCCGGCTGAAGTCGGGAGTCTCGATTGTGGCCGATAGGGTTGTCTTCCAGGTGGGTTACTCTCCCGTCGGTGCTTCGCTCGTGATTGGAAGCATCACCGTTGAGCCCGGAGCGCATTTCTCGCTCTCTTCGACCACAGTTCGTTTCGAGCTGAATACGGCGGCGGCATCTTGGCTCGAGGGGGATACCCCGACTGGGGGGCCGCAAGGTGAGTTCGCTGACCAATACATCATTCACTGGTCCGGAGGAGGGGATTCCCCCGAAGTTCTGGGGCGGCATATGGCGATGGAAGTTGTGGATTCGAATGGGCAGTTGCTCGACCTTGGGGCCGAGTTTCAGCGCACACTCGGACTGAGCTACAAATTCGACAGTGCGACCTCTCTTGGGGGTACCCTCTACGTAAGTCCGCTCAAGGTGCCGAAGCTGGCTGCGGGCGGCAGCGACTTTGACAACTTGAAGCCACTGTCGCTCGGGCCCAACTCGCAGTGTTCCAAGTTGGGGTTAGTCGTGCACGGGACCAATGCGACGTGCGTGGGTTGGCCGTTGAATCTTGCGGGGCTGATGGCTGTCCAAGGAGATGCGGATTGGCAAATGGGTGTGATCGACTGGCGAGAGCATGCCGGAAGCGCCTCCGACATCCTTGCTGGAGCTGGGTCAATCTCGAGACGAGGCTATGAGGCTGGCAGGGCATACGCGGAGTACCTGGCTCGAGCCCACGGCAGGAACCTCGAGGCGCTCGCCGTTTGGGGACACTCAGCTGGCGCAATCTTCTGTGACGGGCTTGTGGATAGGTATCGTGAGATTGCAGGGCCTGACTGCCGCATCACCTTGTGCATGCTCGATGCGAATGACGTTGCAGACGCGTGGTACTGGACGAACGACGTAGACGAGGTGCCGCGACCATGCCTGGGCAACCGGGCCGACTTCGGCGTCCATGTTGTTGATCTTCGCGACCTGCTTTTCTGCCTGCCTTCACAATTCGACGCGACAGACCATTTTCTTCCGAACGTGTTGAACATCGACGTCACGCCCGCTGCAGCGGGGCTGTCGCCGGGAGATGGCGGATACTGCGCCCCAACCTTGGACTGCATCCTCAAGCTCGATTGCTTTCATGCGTGGCCGTACGCGTGGTACAGCAGCTTCATGGCCGACGGCGGCGGAATGAGTATGGTGTGGGGATTCGGGCTGACTGACGTCGCTCCAGGCCCGAATCACAACTACGGTGAGCTGGGTGGAATTGTCGCCCCGGGCCATGTCATTCGAGTCAGTGGTTCCGTTGCCGAACCCTATTGGCCCACCCCTGTCCTGTTCGGCCCGGGATTGAGCTGCGACGGCGGAAGCTGCACCATTACTGCAGAGCGCCTGTCGCTCACAACTGTGTCCGCGGATGCAGCTGCGCCGCCGGCAATGGCGACCGTTTCCTTTGAGACGAGCGGTACGGCAGTTGCGTTTGCGTTCGACGGGGAGTACCTCGGAGGACCCATGGACGTCACGGTCATGATCGACTCTCATGTGATCGCTCAGTACGAGCGGAATCAGTTGGGAGTCGACGAGATCGCTGCTGAGAACTTTGCTCTTTCCCCGGCGATCGGTCCGGGCAGCCATGTTCTCGGTGTGGAGATCTCCTCACGCGACGGAGGAGTTGTGACCATGTCGGTAACAGGTGCGATGGTGGGGATCACCACGAACCTGGCAGACATCAACCAAGATGGTCTTGTGAACGCCCTTGACCTCGCCGTCCTTCTTGGCAACTGGGGTGGTGCTGGGCTCGGGGACGTCGACTTGGATGGTGTGGTCGACGCAGCGGACCTGGCGACGCTTCTAGGCTTGTGGAGTTCCGGTTGATTGCATCGGAACCTCAACGTGCTGCCATCCTGTGCCATCTGCCGCGTCGATCGGATGTATCTGATCGCACACGTCCTGCGGCAAGTTGCCCTCGATTCCCAAAAGCCGGTTGGGGTGTGCCCGGAAGTTGATGTTCCGGGAGGCCTCTCGGTTTTCATCGGATCACCAATGTCAAAGAAGTGACAGCCCAAAGTGAGCTCGCCGGCTTCTCCGCGCCTCCCTTAGCGAACCTCAACGGAAGGCTCCGTGTGGTCAAGACAGGTGGTGCGGAAGCGTGCCAACGGAACGGCTCCAAGAAGGTCTCTCACGGAGGCACAGAGGCACGGAGGGGGAGAAGGGGGCAGCGATGATCCAGAGTGGGTCGTACGGTGGCCTTCGCTTTCTGAGATGGTGACTGCCCAAAGTGAGCCTGTCGGGCCCAAGGGGTGGTGGCGGATGAAGTTGTGCAGGCGGGACGCCAAACGGAACAGGATTCAGCTGGGCCTGGGGCTGGTTTTCCACGGCGGGGCCCGAATGTGGCTGTTCAAAATGGGCTCTTCGCACGCGACATCAAGCACGCGTCAATGCGGGCGGGAGCGTCGCCTAGGAGAAGGGCCGAAGGCGCCTGGGTTGAGTTTCAACTCCATGCGCCCAGCAGAACGGCCAGATCGAGGGCGTTCACCGTGCCGTCTCCGTCGAAGTCGCTCTCGCAGTCGTTGGTGCCCCAAGCGCCGAGGAGAATGGCGAGATCGGACGCGTTGACCGCGCCGTCGTCGTTAATGTCGGCGCCCTGCACCGCGCCACATGCGCAGCTCGGTCCTTGGATCTGAAGAAGTTTGTTTTGAGGGTGGATGGCGACATAGAGCTCACCACACGCACCGAACAGGATATCGGAGATCGCCGTGCCAGTCGGAAATCCGGTGCCGACACTTTGTAGGACGCCGCGGGGAAGGACGCGAAAGAGGCCGCCGTCGGATCGGCGCAGGCCGTACAACTCGAAGCCGAACGGGCCGCCCGGGGCGATGTCGATTGCCGTGAAGGCGCCGAAGTTTGCGACGAGCGGATCGAGCATCGTTCCGTTCGACGCGTAACGCTTCACGATGCCGACCTCATCCGAGACGTAAATCGAGTCGTCGGGACCGACCGTCATCCACACTGGAGAGGGACCAGGCGTTTGGGCGAGGATGGTCGGCTGATTGCCGGTGGTCACCCACACCGCATCCGAGTCAACGGCCGAGAAGAGGAGTCGCCCGGCATGATCGAATCGCATTGCCGAAATGTTGATCCAGGCGTTCGATTCAAAGAGAGTCGCCACCGAGCCGTCGGGATGAATCGCACTGATGCGTCCTAGTGACGAGTTCACCAGCCCGGCGACGAGGACCGATCCGGGTACACCGGAAATCGTGCCGTTGACGTCGAGCGCGACGACGTCGGGATCGGGCGTCGGCGCGTTGCCCACTTCCACCACCGGCGAGCCGCCCGCGCCGACTCGCCAGATCTTGAGCGGCGTACTCGTGCCCGACGCGAGCAGGTCTCGCCCGACATAGAGCTCGCCGTTCAGACCTTGGGCGAGCCGGACGGGATCGGTGACCGTGGCGTAGGTGGTGACCGAAAAGCCGGGAACGGTTTGTGCGGAAGCGGCACTCGAGAGGGCCACAAGGGCGACGGCGGCGATGGGCGAGAATCGGGGCGACATGGGCTGTTTCAGCTTTCCTAAGAGTGGGGCGGCCGCGGGTGTTTCGAGTCGGTCGACTCAGCTCGCGGAGCGGTCCCACTCTCAGGAGCGGACTTTGGGCGGGGTGTGTCCGGCGGAAGTCCACTTCTTTACGACTCTCGGGGAGATGTGCATTGCCCGGCCTCGCCCGCATCAGGGAAACCCACCGGGAACCCAGCGGTGCGCTCCGCTCCAAGCCCCGTGCCTGTCCGAACTGGTCTCCGCGCCCGCGCCTCGGTCACGGCTTGCACGCACCCCACGCACCCAGCATGACCGCGAGATCCGCACCTCCGACGACCCCGTCGCCGTCGAGGTCGCCGGCGCAACCCGGACCCCAGCCGCCGAGCAGGATCGCAAGGTCTTCGCCACCCACGATGCCGTTGCCCGAGAGGTCGGCAGCGCAGGTTGCGACGCCGGTTTCGACCGTAAGGCCCGCGAGCCAGACGCGTTGCACGGCCTCGGCGCCGGTGTCGACGATTCGAACGAGTTCGAGCTTCTCGTTCAGGAAGGCAGCCGGAAGGTCGAAGCGGACCTTGTCCATGCGCACCTGACCGTTGCCGAAGACTTCGACCGTGGTCGTACCGTTGATCGTGTTCGTGAAGCCGCCGTTGAAGTGGTCGCGGATGTCCTCGTTGCCGACGAGCGGCTTGCTGTAGAACGCGCCGTTGCAGCCGTAGAACTCGACCGTCGCGAGCGACCCCGGTCCCGGCACGCCCCACCAGGAATTGATGAGGGCATGCACGGAGATCGCATCGGCCACGTTGGCGGGCACTTCCAGCACGCGCGGGTTCCGCCCGGGCACTTCCTTCGCGTGCCAAGCGTTGAGTCCGATCGAGTTCGGAATCGAGAACGCAACGCCGCCGAGGAGAAGATTGCCGGTCGGATAGAGCTCCCCACCGGTCTGGAGCGAGGTCGACCAGTTGAAGGACGCCGAGAAGTCGACCGGGACGAAGTTCTCCGGCGGGACGAATTCCTCGAGAGCGATCGAGAGGAAGCCTGCGCCCGAGCCGGTTCTGCCACCGACGCGAATCAGATAGCTCTCGCCGTCTTCGACGGTGAAGCTCATGGTCGACGTCCCGCCACCGCAGCCGGCGGCGTCGTCGTCGCAAGCGATGAGCGTGAGCGCGCCGCATGAGCCGGCGTAGGCGGCGAGGCGAGTGTCATAGAACGCCTGACCGCATGTCGAGAAGGTCGCGGTGCCGCTTGCGTCGGCCGTGAAACTGAACCACACATCCTTCACGAGGCCAACGCCACTGCCTTCGTTGCAGGACGAAGGAAGCGAGGGAAGGCTGTTCGTCGCACGCTGCGTCGTGAAGAGGGTGTATCCCTCATGAACGACCAATGCGTTCGCGCATTCGTCGTTCAGCGGGGCGGACTCGAGCCGGAGCGCCACACTGACGACGCTTCCAGCCGCGATCGGGCCGGTGGAGTTAGCGACTTGCAGATTGATCTGCGGACTCGTCTGGCCGTACTCATTCGAACCCCACTGGACCAGCGTCAGGTTCGACCTACGAGCCAGCGTGTGCTCGCCGCCGGCCGCGATGTCCATCGCCGTTCCCAGGTTCGCCGGCACGGTGCACTGACCATAGGCGTTGCTCCCCCAGCAGACGACGGTGCCGTTGGAACGAAGGGCAACGCTGTGGCTGCTACCGGCGGCAACCCGCACCACATCGGTCAGGTTTGGCGGGACATTGCATTGACCGCTTCCGTTGAGCCCCCAGCAGGCGACCGTTCCGTCGGCCTTGAGGGCGATGGTATGGGACGAGCCGGCTTCGATATCCACCACCGGGCCTCCCACCTGTCCAAGGTTGGCTGGCACGTTGCACTGACCGAACACGTTCGATCCCCAGCAGACGACCGATCCATCGCTCTTCACCGCGACGGTGTGTGTCGAGCCGGGCGCGACATCGATGCACGCCCCGAGACCCGCGGGCACCGTGCACTGGCCATGGCCGTTCAAACCCCAGCAGACGACCGTGCCGTCTGCCTTGCGGGCGGCCGAGTGAGACGCGCCGGCCGCGACTTGGATTGCCGGGCTCACACCGGAACCCTCACTTAAACCCTGACCGGAGCCCACATCGGCGGGGACGTTGCATTGCCCGTTGGAGTTGAATCCGATGCAGAAGACGGCGCCGTTCTGCCGGCGGGCAATCGTGTGTGCGACGCCTATATCGACTTCGACGATCGGGCTCGCCTGCAGCACGGCCGGCGTGGCGATCTGGCCGAGGTCGGCGTCGCCCCAGCCGGCGACCGTGCCGCCTGAGGTGAGCGCGACTGCGAAGTGGGAGCCGACAGCGATCTGGCTGACGGCGACGAGGTTCGCCGGCACGGTGCACTGACCTTCGGCGTTGTCACCCCAGCAGACGACCGTACCGTCGGTCCGGAGCGCCACGTTGAAGCCGTCGCCTGCATCGATCTGGCTGATTGGCCCGAGATTCGCCGGCACGTTGCACTGGCCATGGTCGTTGTTGCCCCAGCACACGACACTGCCGTCGCTTCGGAGTGCGACCGTGTGATCGAAGCCCGCCGCCACTTGGACGACCGAGCTGAGGTTCGAGGGAACATTGCACTGACCGAAGTCGTTTCCGCCCCAACAAGTGACCGTGCCATTGGTCTTGACCGCGGCGGTGTGGCTGTAGCCGCCATCGGCGTCGATCACCGTCCCCAGGTTCGAGGGAACATTGCACTGGCCAGAGTCATTCCGGCCCCAGCAGATGACAGGACCGCCGTTTGGCTTGATCGCGATCGTGTGGTGATCGCCCGCCGCGACCTTGTCGATCACGCCAATGTTCGCGGGAACGTCGCACTGACCGAAGGCGTTGCTCCCGAAGCACGCGAGCGTGAAGTTGTTGCGGAGGAGGACGGTGTGGGACGCGCCCGCCGCCATATCGACGGGAACGAAGTTCGCAGGGGTGTTGCACTGCCCGTCGAGATTGCTGCCCCACGCCATGGCCTTGGTGGTGTCCGAACTAACCGTCACAACGGTGTGCGCGCCGCCCGCTGTGATCTTCGTCGCGCTCAGGATGGTCAGCTGGCCCCATCCGGCATAGCCCCACGTCTGGATGGGCCCAGCGTCCTGAGGGGCAGCGCCGGACGTTCCGGAGAGGACCAGCACCGCCGCAGCGGCGAGTGCCGTCTGCGCCGAGCGGAACAGCCGGCGAAGCCGCGAGCGGTACGGCTGCTCAGGCGAAGATCGTTGTTCGGGCTGCAGGCGCGCTGGCGGCTGTGGTGTCGAGCTCGTCACGGTGGGTCACCTCATTGCGTTTGGTCGGTTGCTAGGGCAGGCACTTATCAGGGCCTTGCGTCAGGGCCTCGCGTCAGGGCCTCGCGTCAGGGCCTCGCGGAACGCTCCATGGGCAGTGCGACGCGGCGCTCCAGAGAGGACCACATTTCTCTTGAAGGGGCCGAATCCGTCCGATACCGTCCTGCTGGGTTTGCGGCGGCGGCTGCGGTCGCGGTCCGGAGTCTCGAACTGCAACCGACATGGACCCATCTGGGGCTAGCGCTTCCTCTGACGTGACCCGCCTGCTCCTGGCGATTGGGGCTGGCGATCCGCGTGCCTCGGACGAATTGCTTCCCTTGGTCTACGGCGAGCTCCGCAAGCTGGCGGCTCAGCGGCTCCGACGCGAGCCCCCGGGGCAGACGCTCGATGCGACGGCGCTCGTCCACGAGGCGTATCTCCGTTTGGTGGGCGACGGCTCGTCGAACTGGAACACCAAGGGGCACTTCTTCGGTGCCGCCGCGCTGGCGATGCGACGGATTCTGGTCGAGCGGGCCCGGCGCGTCGGCCGCGAGCGGCACGGCGGAACGCGGCAACGCGTCTCGCTGTCGGAAGTCATGCAACGCGAAGGCCTCTTGGGGCACCGCATCGAATCGGGCGGACAGGACCGGCCGGAACGACACTCCATCGATCTCGTGGCCCTCGACGAGGCGCTTCGTCGCATGGAAGAAGAGGACGGGCGGATGGCCCGCATCGTCATGCTGCGGTTCTTCGCCGGTCTCTCGATTGAGCAGACGGCCGAGGCACTGGATCTCTCTCCGACCAGCGTCAAGCGCCAATGGGCCTGCGCGCGGGCATGGCTTTTCGACGAGTTAAAGCACCCCCATGAGTGAGCCACGCTCCGGATCATCAAATGCTGCGAATGCTGGCCGCGCACGCGAGATCTTTCTCGCGGTCATGGATTTGACTGCCGCCGAGCGCGATGGCGAGATCGATCGTCTGTGCGGATCGGATCGCGACCAGGCGGGCGGACTCAAGGCGAAGGTCCTCCGGATGCTCGAGGCCCACGATGGTGACAACCGCGATGGTGACAGCCACGATGACAGCCACGATGACAGCCACGATGACAGCCACGATGACAGAGAGTTCTCGTCGTTCATGACCAAGCCCGCGGCGGCGCTCGTCGACCTGACCGATCACGAGGGCGCACCGCTCCCCGAGTCCATCGGTCGCTTTCGCGTGCTCTCCCTTCTTGGCGAAGGCGGCTTCGGAAGCGTGTACCGCGTCAGCCAGACCGAGCCGATCGCCCGAGAGGTCGCCCTCAAGGTCATCAAGCCGGGCATGGACTCGGCGAGCGTCATCGCCCGTTTCACGAGCGAGCGACAGACGCTCGCGTCGCTGCAGCACGAGCACATCGCGACGATCTTCGATGCCGGCGCAACCCCGGACGGCCGGCCCTACTTTGTGATGGAGCTGATCGAGGGCCTCCCGATCACCAAGCACAGCGACGAGCGGCAGCTCTCGATCGAGGACAGACTGTCGCTCTTTCTCGATGTCTGCGGTGCCGTCGAGTACGCCCATCGCAAGGGCGTCATTCATCGCGATCTCAAGCCGTCCAATATCCTCGTGCACATCGAAGGCGGTCGCGCGGTCGCGAAGGTGATCGACTTCGGCATCGCCCGGGCGATCGATGCCTCGGGCGACGCCCGGATGACCTTGCAGATGCAGCTCGTTGGCACGCCCGACTACATGTCACCGGAGCAGGTCGATGCCGAGCCCGGTGGAGTCGACACGCGGGTCGATGTCTACGCCCTCGGCGCTCTCTTGTACGAGTTGCTCGTCGGCGTAACGCCGCTGGGCATTGCATCGCGAACGGGATCCTCGCTCGCCTCGACCTTGCAGGCGATCCGAATGGAGGAGCCGCCTCGTCCGTCCGTCCGACTGGATGGTCTCGGCGCGCGTCGGACCGAGATCGCCGCGGCCCGCGCGACCGATCCGAAGCGCCACCGTGCTGCGCTCGTCGGCGATCTCGATTGGATCGTCATGCGGGCGATCGACAAGGATGTCGCGCGGCGCTACGGCTCGGTCGAGGCGCTTGCCGCGGACATTCGTCGATATCGAGCCCACCAGCCGGTCTCGGCGGCGGCGCCGAGCGCGTGGTACCAAGCGCGGAAGTTCGTGCGGCGCCACCGCGTTGGCGTGACGGCGTCGGTCGTCGTGTTGCTCGCCCTGGCCGCCGGTCTGGTCGCGACGCTGGTGTCGTTCGCTCGCACGCGTGAGGCGGAAAGCATCTCGCGTGCTGCCCGCGAAGAGACGGCGGCGGTGAATGCGTTCCTGATCGACGATCTCTTCGGCGTGGCGTCACCGGAGCGGGACGGCGTGAAGGTGACGGTGGTTGACGCGCTTTCGACCGCCGTCGCGAATGTCGACACGCGGTTCAAGGACCAGCCGGTGCTCGCCGCGAAGGTCCGCATGGTGGTCGCCCGCCTGTACTGCGGGCTTGGGCTGTATGCGGAAGCGCAGCAGGCGATCGAGCCCTGCCTGAGCATCTTTCGGGAGGCGCTTGGCCCGGCGGATGTCTCGACGCTTGAGGCGCAGAACATCCTCGCTGAAACGCTCAACTTCCGCGGTGATCTCGGCGGGGCGGAGGAGATCCTGCGTTCGGCCTTCGCCGCGGCCTCGGCATCGACTGCCGACATCGGGTCCGACATCGGACCCGACATAGAAGCTTGGCGCTACACCATCGAGGCGTCGCTCGGCGAGGTGCTTCAGAAGCTTGGCCGACACGCTGAGGCGCAGCAGCATCTTCGTCACGCCATCGAGGGGCTCGACCGAATGCATCCGGTCGGGAACAGTCTGACGCTCGACGCCACGCTTTCCCTCGCTGCGAGCTTGGGTGCGGAACGGCGCTACGAGGAGGCGCTTCCGTACGCGACCGCGGCCCTCGAGCACGCTCGAGCGCAGCCGAAGAGGGACCATCCAGCACTCTTCGCTGCCCTGACCCATGTCGCCGCGCTCGCGATGAACCTGGGTCGACCGGCCGAGGCCGAACCGTACTACCGCGAGCTGCTCACGATGACGGAAAGGGCCAACCCGGAGGGGCACTGGCAGATCGCCATGTCCCAACACATGGTTGGCGCGTGCATCGAGCGGCAAGGCAGGGGGGAGGAGGCCCAGCCGCTTCTCTCGAAAGGAGCGGACGGCCTGTGGGCGTCCCTCGGGCCAGATCACCCGTTCACGGAGCGGGCGCATCTCGCGCTCTGCGAGAACATGCGGAAGAACGGTGATCCGGCGTATCTGACGACGCTGCAGCGGGCCATCGGCATACGGCTGCGCGTCTCGTTTCCCAACGAGGCGGAGCGAGTCGACATCGCGGTGAAGACCTATGTCGCCGCTTCGAAGGAAGTGCGCCCGGAGGTCGGCGAGGGCGCTGCGATCCAAGAGCTCGAGGACATCGGCACCGACATGCTCACCCGGAACGAACATCGCGCCGGACGCTACCTCTCCAACCTGGGCTGGGCGGCTCTTGAGATCGGCGACACCGCCCGCGCGGAACGCCTGCTCCGCACGGCCGAGTCCCACATGGCGAACCCCGCGCAGAGGACCGACGAGCCCTCGGACTACCACGCCGTGGTCGAGCGTCTGGCGACGCTCTGCGAACGGACCGGCCGGCACGACGAGGCCGCCCGATGGCGGGCTGCGGTGAAGCCGACGAAGTAGCGAGGGGCGGGGGAGTACGGAGCGGCTGTCTCCACGAACACACCGCGTCTGATAACGAATTTGACCTTTCTCCAGCGAGAAAAGGCGCAGGATGGCGGAATGAACCGGCTCTGATGGCAAATTGCCTCGCGAGCAGCATTTTCTCCTACGAGAAAACCGATATCATCGGGAAATGCAACGCGACGCCGACATCCTTGGGGCACTTCGCGCTGGCCGCGTCGCGCTGCCGCCGCTCCGGATCCGGTTGGTCGGGGTCGAGCCCAAGACCGAAGCGGTCGGGGGCCCGCATCGGCCCGACGCGTATGTCGACGTTCAGTGGGAAGCCCGAACCGCACGGTTCGTCGTCGAGCTTCGCGGTCAGGCGACGCCGAAGGTCTTCCGTGACGCCGTCGAGCAGGTCCGAGCGTACGCGAGCGCCGCGGAGATGCTACCGATGGTCGTGGTGCCCTATCTCTCGCCGGAGCGACTCAGTGACCTTGAGTCGCGAGGAGTCAGCGGGCTCGACTTGTGTGGCAACGGCGTCGTCGTCGTGCCCGGCGAACTGTTCGTGTCGCGCACCGGCAATCCCAATCAGTATCCGGCTGGTCGGCGAATTCGAAACGTCTACCAAGGGGCAAGC
>JAEUIU010000013.1 GCA_016795065.1 Phycisphaerae bacterium | reverse complement strand
CGGCAGCGTGAATCTGGCTGGGGTGGCAGCATCGCGCTTTCTGGAGCGGGAGCTCGACCTTCGAGCCAGCGGCACGGTCAGCATGGTTTCCTCGGCGAACCCGATCTGGTTCGGCAGCGGGACGCTGCGGGTCTCGAGCGGCGCGACGCTCACCGCGTCGGGAGCGAACTGGTTCAGCAACAACGGCGGAACGAATCAGGTCATCGTCCACGGCACGCTCATCAAGACCGGTTCGGGCACGCTGACGGTTGCGCCCTCGTTCACGAACACCGGCACGCTCGATGTGACCTCGGGTACGGTGAACATCTCCGCATCGCTCCCGCAGATCTCTGGCACGACGCTGACCGGCGGCACCTGGATCGTCCGCAATGGCACACTCTCGACGAGCGTCCTCCAGTCGATTCGCACTCTCGGGTCGGGCGCGAGCATCACCCTCGACGGGACGACCTCAATCTGGTCGGCGATCGCCCAGCTCGGCACCATCTCGGCGGGGGGTTCGGCGGCGTTCGTCGCCGGGCGTGACATCTCACTCGCGCCGATCAGCGGCACGTTCGTCAACAACGGGACGTTCACCATCGGCGTGGGCAGTGACGCCAACATCACCGGGGCGTACCAGCAAGGCGCGAGCGGTGTGCTCGAGACGATCGTCGGCGCCGTCACCGACACGCCGCTCGCGGTCTCTGCGTCAGCGTCGCTTGGCGGCGGGCTCTTCGTCACCCACGGCCCGGGCTTCACGCCGCCGATGCCCTCGTCGATCACGCTCCTCACCGCATCGGTCGTCAGCGGGACCTTCGCCATCGTCGAGACGCCGGTCGGGAGCGGCTCCTCCGTTCCGCCACCGGTGCTCTATGGCACCAACAACGTCGTCTACAACATCGTCTCGCCGGTCACCGTTGACCTGGTCGCCTCGGACCTGAGTGCGCCGCGCTCGTCACCCGTCGGCAGCGTGATCTCGCTGAGTTGGACAATGACCAACGAAGGTGATGGTCCCGCCCAAGGGCCGTGGAACGATCGCGTTCTCCTCTCGATGGATGCCGCGCTGGGTGACGATCTCGAACTCACGACGCTCGTCTACAACGACGTTCTGGATGCCGCTGGCTCGGTCACGCGGAAGGCGACCGTGACCCTCCCAAGCGACTCCTTCGGCACCCGGCACCTCATCGTCGTGACCGACGTCGGTGAGGTGGTCGAAGAATCCGACGAAAGGAACAACGTCCTCGTCGCTGGCATGCCAATCGAGCTCACGAGCGCAGAGCTCGTCGCGAGCGACATGGTTGCGCCGCCGGTCCTCATCCAGGGCCAACCGGCACTGGTGACGTGGACGGTGACCAACGTCGGCAATGCCCTCGCGCCTGCCTTCGTCGACACGTTGCGATGGTCGGTCGACCCGGTGCTGAGCGGCGACGACGTCCCGATCGGCGAGGTCGCCGCTCGCGGCGCACTCGGTGCCGGCGGCAGCGCGAATCGTTCGCTCGACGTGACGATTCCGCTGGCGGGGACAATTCCGCTCGGGGATGGCTACCTCATCATCTCCGTTGACGACTTCGACTCGGTGCCCGAACCGAATGCCGCGGACAACCTCCAGGTTGCCGCGGTCACGGTCGAAGAGCCGCCGCTGCCGAATCTCCGAGTCTCGACGGTCTCGCCGCCCGCGAGCGGTTCACTCGGCTCGACGTTTGAGCTCACGTGGACCATCATGAACGATGGCGAGTTGGCGACGAGCGGCGGTTGGACCGACCGCGTCTACCTCTCGAGCGACACTGTGTGGGGCGGCGACACGCTGGCGGCGACCTCGGCGACGGCGGTGTCGCTCGCCGCCGGTGCGAGTGTCGTGCGCACCGCGACCATCAACGCCCCGCTCGCAGCGGGCTCCTATTGGGTCTTCATCGAGACCGACGCGCTCAACTCGGTCGTCGAAGCGAGTGGTGAAGGCGACAACCTCTCCGCCGCCGCCGGGCCGATCGCCGTCGACTACGCACCGAGTCCTGACCTTCGGGTCACGGCCATCGACGCTCCGGCGACCGCTGTCGCGACCGAGCCGGTTGCGCTCTCCTACACCGTCACCAACGAAGGTGAACTCGCGGCGAGCGGGCTCTGGTTGGAGACCGTCTCGATCTCCAGCGACGGCGCAATCGGAGGCGACACCATCGTCGGACAGTTCTGGCGAATCGGAACGATCGACGCGGGCGCATCGGCCCTGCGCAGCGAGCAGGTCCTCCTGCCGCTCTCCCTCGTCGGTACGAAGCGACTGGTGGTGACGGTCGACGCGACGAATGCGGTCGATGAAGCGAATCCCGCCTACGAAGCCAACAACGCCGCGATCGATGAGTCAACGATGGATGTCATCGAGCCTCCCCTCGCTGACCTCGTGATCAGCGGCGTGAGCGCTTCGGCCGAAGGGTTCGAGGGCGAGGCGGTCAGCGTGAGTTGGAGCGGCACGAACCAAGGCGAACTCGCTACGCCCGCAAGCTGGAGCGATTCGGTCTACCTCTCAAGCGATACGACGCTCGGTTCGGGTGACCTCCTCCTCGGCACGCGCGTCCAGGTCGGAAGCGTCGCGGGGGGAGCCGCGTGGTCGGGATCGATCACGGTAATCTTGCCGAGCGCGTTCGTCGGCGTGCCGGCGCATCTCATCGTTCTCGCCGACGCCGCGGATGTCGTCGAGGAGGGAAGCGGCGACGCGAGCAACGCCTCGGCCGCGCGGCCGATCATGGTCTTGCCCTCTCCGAAGCCGAACCTCGTGCCGGGAATCACCTCGCTGCCGTCGAGCTGGCTCGCGGGAAGCACCGTCCAGATCGGTTGGGAGGTCAGCAACGGCGGCGAGGCCGACGCGGTCGGACCGTGGAGCGATGGCGTCTACCTCTCGACCGACCCAACGCTTTCAGGCGATGACACGACGCTGCGCGTGCAACCGTTCAGCGGGACGGTAGCGGTCGGATCAAGCTACACGCGAGCGGCTGGGGTCACGCTTCCGGTCGACTATCTCGGCGGGACGCGATACCTCCTCGTCGCGACCGACATCAACGCGGCGGTGCCCCAATCGAATCATGGCGACGACGTCATCGCCAGCGGGGCGATCACCCTCGAGCCGACGCCTGCTGCGGATCTCGTACTCTCCAATCTCGCCACGTCGACGCCGGAGCTCGTCTTTGGCGCTGCGGCGAGCTTCACCTGGACGGCCTCGAACCAAGGCACCGCCAGCGCGAGCGAGACGTGGTCTGACATTCTCCTGCTCTCCACCGATCCGGTCGAGAGTTCAGACGACCTGCCGGTCGCTCTTGTCGGCTCGGGCGGCAGCGAGCTTGTGCCCGGCGCGAGCGTGCTGCGCTCGACCAACGCGACGCTCCCGCTGGCCAATGGGCTCGCCGACGGAACGTATTGGCTCATCGCTCGCGCCGACGCGAACGGCGCGGTCAGCGAGCTGAGCGAAGCGAACAACGCGATGTCCCTCGGGCCGGTGGCGATCGTGCGGCCGCCGCTTCCTGATCTGGAAGTGAGCATCAGCGGCATGCCGAGTGATGTCGCCGCGGGTGAGCCCTTCACGATGGAGCTCACCTTCACCAACGTCGGCGCGAGCGAACTCGTCGGCACCTTCTTCACCACCATCTCGATCGAACAGGGGACGAGCGACCTCCTTCTGCAGGAGTTCCTCACCTCAGGCGGCATCGCCAGCGGAGCGAGCGTGACGGTGAGCCGTTCGGTCACCATCCCGGCGGTGGCGACTCCGACGGTGCAGCTCACCATCTGCGCCGACAGTGACGCGACGATCGTCGAAGGCGACGAGGTCGACAACTGCGCCGTCAGCCCGGCGCTGCCGATTCGCCGACCCGACCTTCGCGTCACCTCGATCAGCGGGCCGGCCAACGCAACCGCTGGTGCGACGGTGACGGTGAGCTACACGGTGACGAACGAAGGCTCTGGGCCGGCAAGCGGCTTCGCGACCGATGCGATCCGCCTCTCCGTCGACGAACTCGTCGGCGATGATCGGCTACTCACCGTCACCGATTCGACCCAGACCATCCAACCCGGGCAGAGCGTGGTCCGCTCGGCGTCGGTGACGATTCCCGCCGAACTCGAAGGTTCGCATCGTTTCGTGGTGCACGCCGATGCCGGCACCGGCATCATCGAACTCGACGAACTCGACAACGCCGGTATCGCGCCGGCGGCGATCGAGATCCTGCCCGCGGCGAGGCCAAACCTCATCGTCGAAAGCGTCAGCGCTCCCGCGACGGTGCTCGTCGGAGCGAGCTTCCCCGTGACCTTCACCGTGCGCAACATCGGCGAGGTGCCGACCTCGAGCGCATGGGTTGACGGCGTGGCGCTCTCGGCGAACTCGACGCTCACCGTCGACGACGCCACGGTCGGGACCGCGCTGCGTGTCGCGGAACTCGCGCCGGGCGCGTCCTACCTGCAAACCGTCACCTGCATCGCTCCGGCGACACCCGGGAGTTTCACGCTCTTCGCCACGGCCGACAGCGAGTCGAATCTCCTCGAAAGTGCCGACATCGGCGATGCCGACAACAGTGCCTCGCCACCGAGTCCGATCGCGATCGCCAGTGTCGTGGCGAGCGTGACAGCGCTCGAAGGCGAAGTCCTTTACGGCACGTCGATGCCGGTCCTCGTCTCGGCCTCGGTCGAAGGCAGCAGCACGCCTGCGCCTGGCATCCCGATCACGTTGCGGACGTGGGTGCGCGGCTATCCGAGTGACCGTACGGTGACGACGGGCGCCGCAGGCACGGTGACCGTCGACGTCGAGCAGACGCCGAACCTCGCTGGTGTCTACAGCTTCGGCGTGGCTGTGCCCGGCACGACGCCGGTCGCAACCTCCCAGACCGTCGTGTGGGGCGTGAGCGTCGCACTCGATCGCGCCTCGCTTCTTCTCCCCGAACAGGGCGGCGGCGACGGCACGATCACCATTCGAAACATGGGCGACGTTCCGGTCACAGGGCTTTCGCTGGCGGCGACGAGCCAGGCGCTCGGCGTCGATGTCGAGAGCTTCCTGCCGAACGGTGGCGTCCTCGGGCCCGATGAGTCGCGCGTGGCGACGTGGCTGGCGTCGGCGAGCGCTGGCGCCGAGGATGGCGCGGTCGATTTCCTGGTGACGTGTGACCAGGCCGCCGACGTCCTCGCGACGCTTCCAACCTCGATCGTTGCCTTCGAACCGGCGCTCGTGGCCACCCCCTCGCCGCTCGAGCGCACGATGCTCGTCGGCGCGGTCACCTACACGACCGTCACCATCCGCAATGTCGGCACTGCGCCGACGGGCGAGCTGGGCGTCCTGCTCTCCAACGCGCCCTGGCTCGAACTCGTCTCGCCCCCGACGCTCGCCTCGCTCGCGCCGGGCGCTGAGACCTCGATCGAACTCCGTCTCGCGCCGGCCGAGGACCTTCCGCTCGGATCGTATAGCGCGGCTCCGTTCCTCGTTGTGAAGGACCTTGCCGAACCAACGGTGAGCGCCGCGGTGAACGGTGTCTTCACGGCGTCGAGCGATGAGTTCGCGACCGTCGCGATCGAGGCCCGCAACGAGTTCAGCTACTACGGCGTGCCGCCGAGCTATCCCGAGGCGTCGGTCGAGATTCGGCCCTCGGGCTCGGCGACGCTTGTCGCCGGCGGACCCGTCGACGCGAGCGGCAACGCCACCTTCGAGCGGCTGACTGCGGGACTCTACGACATCAAGGTCACCGCGCCGGGCCACGGCAGCTTCTCGCAGACGCGATTGCTTGAACCAGGCCAGAACGAGGTGAGCGCGTTCCTGCCGAAGCAGGTGGTGAGCTACGAGTGGACCGTCATTCCGATTCCGTTCACCGACGAGTACACGATCACCGTGAACCTCGTCTTCGAAACCAACGTGCCTGCGCCGGTGATCACCTTCGACCCGCTTATCCTCGACTTTCGTGCGATGACGCAGCCGGCCGAGTATCGCGAGATCAACGTCACCAATCACGGCCTGGTCACCGCACGCGAGTTCCGTTGGGAGGCGAGCGCGACCGAGCGCTACGAGATCATCCCGCTCTTCGACGAGATCGGTGACATTCCCGCCGGGCAGACGATCACCGCGCCGGTCCTGATGGTTGATCACCAGTTCGGATCCGGCGACGAAGGCGGTGTCGCCGGCGGCACGGCGCTCGCGTGCCTGGGCCCCGGACTCAGCGGCGTCTGGCTCCTGCAGTGCGGCGGGACCGATCAGGCGTATCGCCAAGCGGTCGGAACGATCATCAACGAAGTCTGTGACATCGAGGGCCTGCCGCAGTTCGCAGGGGGGACGCCGGGCGAGATCTACAACGGCGGCGAACAGCCCGCGGGTGGCGGGGCGCCGGCCGGCGTGAACGGCCCGCCGGTGTTCGTCACGGTGCACAACTGCGAAGAGTGCGCGCTCAAGTGCCTCGAGGCTATCAACAACGCATACGGGCTTGGCTTCCTGCGAAGCCAACTGATGGCGGCGTTAGGAAAGGCCTACGACCACGCGATCACCGATTGCTACAAGGCCGCGGCCACCGCACCGAACTGGCAGAACTTCCTGATCGACTGTCTGAGCAAGTTCCTGCCGCCGCTCGGCCACTTCTGCAACGCGATGGAAGTGGGGGCTCGGTGCACCTGCGGGGACTTCCCCGGCGGCTGCGGCGGCGCGTGGGGCGGCGGCGATCCGGGCTTCCTTTTCTCTGACGACGGTACCTGGTCGATCGATCTACCCGAGACCGACGACGCGGTGGTAAAGGCCTACAACATCGCGCTCGAACGCGTCGCCCGTGCCTGCCGTCCACGGCTTTATGAACTCGGCACGCCGCGCTTCCTGATCGACGCAACCAACGAGGACGACGAGATTCTTAGCGACCTGATCGGCGCGATCGGCAATGCCGTCGTCTTGGAGAGCGAGCAAGGCGAGATCATCAGCGCTGCCGAGGCAACGCTCCTCATCGACTTGCCCAAGCCGCCGCTCTGGACGACCGACCACATCGTCCCCTTCATCGAACGCTGGAACCGGACGCGCGAATACGCCGCGCTCGGCTGGTACAACGCGGTCGACGTCCCCGAGGGTTTGAGTATCGACTTCATCGAGGCCGACGTCCTCGCCGCGTTCGTCGCCGACGGCACCGCGGCGATCGCCGAACTCGAGGCCCTCGGCTACGAGAATCCCTTCCAGGAAGTGATCGACGCGACCGACCTCCTCCTGGCGAGCGTCGAGAACGGCCAAGGAAAATGCGTCACCGTCGCGATTGAGCTGGAGCAGACCGTCACCCTTGTGCGGCAGGCCTTCGCCGCCACCCTGGCTCTCACCAATGAAACCGACGCGCCGATCGAGGCGATCACGGTGAGCGTGATGGTGAAGGACCTCGAAGGTAACGACGCGTCCGGCCTCTTCGCCTTTCTCGGGCCCGATCTTGTCGGCCTGAGCGACGTGAACGGCAACGGATCGCTTGACCCCGATGCGACCGGCAGCGCGACGTGGACGCTCATCCCTGGCGATTCAGCCGCCGCGGATGGGCCAACGCAGTACGTCGTGAGCGGCAGCTTGAGCTACGCGAGCGGGGGGCAGGTCGTGGCCTTCCCGCTCTTCCCGGTGCAGATCACCGTCTTGCCCAACGCGAGCCTGTCGATGCAGTATTTCATCGAGACTCAGGTCTACGGCGACGACCCCTTCACGCCGGAGTTCGAGCCGTCGGTTCCCTTCTCCCTGGGCCTGTGGGCGAAGAACGATGGGGGCGGCACGGCGAGCGATGTGACCGTCGTCAGCGCCCAGCCCGAGATCGTCGAGAACGAGGAAGGGGCACTCATCGACTTCCTTCTCATTGGCTCGCAAGTCAACGAGACGCCGATCTCGCCGTCGCTGACCGTTGCGATGGGCGACATCCTGCCCGGCGAGGTGGCGGTCGCCCAATGGCTGATGATCTCGTCGCTGCAAGGCGAGTTCACCGGCTATTCGGCGACGATTCAGAGCACCAACGGCTTCAGCGATCCGGAGTTCGCGATCGTCGACGAGGCCGCGGTGAACGCGATGACCCACGTCGTTCGGGCAGACGAGCCATTTGACGACGGACGGCCCGACTTCCTCGGCAACGTCGTACCCAACGCCGAGAACCTTCCGGACCGGGTCTACCTCTCCAACTCCGCCGTCGAGCCGGTGACGGCGATCATCGACGGCGAGGCGGTGCAGAGCGGCGAGCTCGAGTACACCCTGACGGTTGCCGCGGCGGATGGTTGGCGCTATCTCCGTATCGACGATCCATTCGCCGGGTCGCGGACGCTGACGGAGGCGCGGCGTTCGGATGGCAAGATCCTGCGACTGGGCGACAACGCCTGGCAGACGAGCTTCATCGATCGCTCGACGCCGGAGCCTGTGGCCAAGCGGCACCTTCATCTCTTCGATCGCGGCGGAGACGGCATTTATGTCCTGACCTTCGCCTCGGATGCGAAGGGACCCGTGGTGGAGACCTGGACAGTAGTCATGGAGCATGCGGGGCTCGAAGACGCAGCTTTTGACGTCGTACCCGCGAGTCAGGAATGGAGTGAGCCTCGGGCCGGTGGCATTGCCCTGCTGACCCTGAGCTTCAGCGAACCGATCGATCCGTCGACGGCCATTCCCGCCCACGTTGCCCTCACAGCCCACGCGGCCGACGGCAGCGAGGTCAATCTGGACGCGATCGATCGGGCTTTCGTTCCTCGACTCGGGAACCAGTTCGCCGATCTTGTCTTCACGCCGCCACTGCCGGAGAACCTGCGTTACTGCATCCGGCTTGTGGATGTGAAGGACCTCGCCGGCAACATCGTTGATGCGAAGTCCGGGCGAATCGACCTCGCGGTCTTGCCGGGAGATCTCACCAACGACCTTCGCGTGACGGTGAACGACGGCGGTGCGCTGGCGAGCCTGATGGGCACGTCGCCGATCGATCCACTCGATCCCTACCAGGTCCGGGCCGACGTGAATCGCGATGGGGCGATCGATCTCTCGGACCTCTCTGTCGTGCTGGCCCAGATCGGTCTGGACCTGCGCTTCGTTCCGGGCATTTGCGCGGACCTCGGCAGCGAACGTGCGACCACCCCATCGAAGCCATCGACGCTGGAGCCAACCACCACCGAGGGTGCGCCGATGGTGACCGACGGAGGTGTGTCGGGCGGAACGAGCCCCGCCCTGTCAGGTGACGACGGGTCGTCTGGCAGCGGCGAGGGTGCAGCGAGCGAGCGTCCGTCCACGAGGTCGGTCCTCCTGGGGCGCGACGGCGATCTCACCATGCGTGGCGGACTCCGACAGGACCTCCTGGCGATCCGGCCAACAACCATGGACGAACTCGCCGCCGGGGGCGTGGATGCCGCGGCCATTGCCGCGATCTTCGGGCTCGCGACCCACGAACCAACCCTCGACTCGGCGTTCGACGCCGGCTGGCGCCTGATCGTGCTGCCGGAGCCGCTTCGCGTTCCGCTCGCTACAGCCACGCTTTCGCGACTCCTGCGGGCGGAGGGCCTCGAGGTAGCGGCCGTCGTCGAACCCGAGGTTGGCCAACTCGCGGCGGTTCTTGACGACGTGCAGCTCGTGCGCCGCCGGACCATCCCCTTGTCGTGGTGCGAGCGCGTGCTTCGCGATTCTGTCGCCAAGGCCGGGCTGGTCGGTGCGGTGGTTCGCTCGGACGGGCGCTCGATCCTGCTTGCCCTCGACTCACCCAAGTCGTCGACGCGAGAGCAGCTCGTTCAGCTACTCATCGCCCGCCGGGAATTCGAATCCGTCGAGGCGGTCATGGTGCCGCTCGGCGAGGCGGAGTGGGAACTGGAGTCGTCCTTCGAGGAGGTGATCCGATGAGGCATCTGCACAGGGTGGGTCGGTGGAACTCGCTGGTCGCCGTACTGTTTGCCGTGTTGGTGGGAGAGGTCGCGGCCCATGGAGGAGGGGAGGAGGTCCCGGCCAACCTTGACCTGGTCCTGTCAAGCGGCGGGTCCACGACCAGTGTGCCGCCGGGCGGTACCTTCAACGTGAAGGTAAGGGTGACCGCGCCATCGGCCATCGCCTTCAACGCGGCGCTCTTCCGTCTGGTTCTCACCGCCGAAGGGTGCCAGGTGCTGGACTACCACTGGCACCGGCCCTTCGTGACGGGCGGCGTGACCGACTTCAGCCTCGTCGGTCTCACGCTTCCGGTGACCGTCGAGGATGAGACGCTGGAAGGGCCGGGGTATCCGTCGGACACGGCCGACGTCGAGTTCGGCGTCTTCGACCTGTTCCTGGCTTCATCCGGCGGTGACCTGATCGACATGATCCTCAGGGCCCCCGTGGATGCCATGCCCGGTGAGATCTTCTTCGTGGTGGCCTACCCGGACTCCTTCAGCGACGGCTTCGAGCCGGTTGCGGTGGAAGCGGGTCTGGTCCTCACCGTCGAAATCGCCAACAGCGGGGTCCTCGGGGACCTCTCCGGGGACAGTCTGGTGGACAGTCAGGACCTGGCCATCCTGTTGGGAAACTGGGGTGGCACGGGGATCGGCGACTTCAATGAGAACGGGTCGGTGGACGCGAAGGATCTGGCGGTCCTTCTGGGAGCGTGGAACGGCTGAGGTCGTCGAAAAGGGCGGTCGTAGGCTTGCTTCCCCGCACAACACGCACAATTTCGGACGTTGCCGTCCGCCTGCCTGCCCGACCTCGAAGTCGCACAACGTCGCTTCGCTTCACAGGCGGCCGACTCAAACTCTGTGAAGAGACTGTCGGGAGCCCTCCCCGATGGTTGCATCGGCCCCCTGAACTCGCCACACTGGCGGCGTGGTCGGCGGATGTCCGTCCGCCCACAGCGTCACGATTCGTGTGCCTTTTCGAGGAGAGATTGAATGACCCGTACGCGATGCCTCGCGCCGATGGCTTTGACCGCGCTGGCGGTTGGCCTGTGTTCGAGTTCGAGTTTTGGCCAGGTGCAACTCACTGAGATCTTCATCAACCCGCCGGGGACCGACGGAGGTCAGGAGTCGGTGGAGATCCGCGGGAGCGCTGGCGGCTCGCTCGCCGGCTACTACCTGCTCGTGATCGAAGGCGACACGACCGGTGCGGGCGTGGTGGACCAGGTCGTTGACCTCGGTTCCTTCAGCTTCGGCACCAACGGTCTCTTCCTCCTCCGCGATAGCGCGACGGTGCTGAGCCCGGCTCCCGCCGCCGAAACCTCGGTCGGCATTTTCGACTTCAACCCCGACATCGAGAACGGTTCGAATACCTACCTCGTCGGCTTCGGCATCGCGCCGACTGTGGGGACCGACCTCGACACCAACAACGACGGCACGCTCGAGAACACGCTCGTTGGCTTCACTGTGACCGATGCGTTCGGTCTCCGCGACTCCGGTGCGACCGACACCGTGTACGGCGAGGACTTCGGTGGTGTGGATCTGATACCGACCTTCGACCCGCACGCCGCGTATCGCGTCATTGGCTGCGACGGTAGCTCGTTGGGCTGGACCGCCGGCACCGTGACCGGCGCCGCGCCTGGCCCGTACGTTTGGAACGTCACCACCGGTTGGGGCGCCGGCAGCATCCCGGCCCTCATCGCCGGTCAGGCCATGGACCTCGGTCGCCTCAACCGCGTCCTGACCGATGACCTCAACAGCAACGGCACCCCCGACTGCAACGACATCGTCGATACCGACGGCGACGGCGTCGAGGACAGCATCGACAACTGCCCAACCGTGCCCAACCCGCGGCAGGAGGACAGCGATCTTGACGGCCTCGGCGACGCCTGCGACTCGATCGACAGCGACGGCGACGGCATCGAGGACGAGTTCGACAACTGCCCCGGCACCGCGAACCCCGGCCAGGAAGACGGCGACCGCGACGGGATTGGCGACGTGTGCGACAACTGCGTGCGCGTGCCCAACCCCGGCCAGGAGGACACCGATGTCGATGGCATCGGCGATGCCTGCGAGAAGATCGGTGACCCTGACGCGGATCTCGACGGCGTCTTTGACCCGATCGACAACTGCGTCAACACCTTCAACCCGGGCCAGGAAGACGTCGACGGCGACGGCGTGGGTGACGTGTGCGACAACTGCGCCAACACTCCGAACGCCGATCAGTTGGACGGCGACGCCGATGGCGTCGGCGACGCCTGCGACAACTGCCCGACCTTCCCGAACCTGGGCCAGCTCGACAGTGACGGCGACGGCATCGGCGACGGCTGCGACGCTCTGCTCGATCAGAACGGCGACAACGCCCAGGACGATGTGCGTCTGACCGAAGTCCTGATCAATCCTCCGGGAACGGATGACGGTCAGGAGTCGATCGAGCTCATGAGCGCCCCCTCGCTCAGCCTCAACGGTTGGTGGATCATCACCGTCGATGGCGATGCCAACGCGGCTGGTCTTGTCGACGAGCGGATCAGCCTGGCCGGCGTCACCGCCGGTGCGAACGGCCTGACCCTTCTGCGTGATGGCAGCGGTGTCATTCTCCCGGCCCCGGCCGGCGGAACGACCGTCGTGACCCTCGGGTTCAACCCCAACATCGAGAACGGCTCGAACACGTTCGTCCTCGGCTTCGGTGTCCCGCCCGCGATCGGGTTCGACGTGGACCTCAACGACGACGGCGTCCTGGACAACGTCCCGGTCGGCTTCTTCGCCTACGAGGCCGTTGGCATCAAGGAGACCGACGCCGGCAACAACTTCTCCTACGCCGCAGGCTTCGGTTCGGCCGGCGAGGACTACGGCGTGTTCACCTTCACGCCTGACATCCTCTACCGCGTCATCGATTGCTCCGGTTCGCTCTCGTGGGCCGGCAGCGATGTGCTCGGCACCAACCCGGGCGGTCCCTACTCCATCGCCGCCGTCGAGAATTTCGGTGGTATTCCGCTCTTCACCGGACAGACGGCCGACCTTGGCCACGTGAACGCTCCGTTCGGCGCGGATCACGACGGCGACGGCCTCGGTGACTGCGCCGACCTCTGCCCGGATGTCGCCGGCAGCAATGCCGACACTGACGGCGACGGCGTCGGTGACGATTGCGACAACTGCCCCCTCGTGCCAAACGCCGATCAGGCTGACGGCGACAACGATGGTATCGGTGACGCCTGCGAAATCGTCGACACGGACGCGGACGGAGTTGCGGACGACCTCGACAACTGCCCGACGGTTGCCAACCCCTTCCAAGAAGACCAGGACGGCGACGGCGCGGGCGACGCCTGCGACAACTGCCCGACGGTTTCGAATCCGCTCCAGGAAGACGCGAACCGCAACGGCATCGGCGACGCGTGCGAAGTCCCGGATTGCCCGGCCGACTTCGACAACGACGGCGACGTGGACGCGGCGGACCTCGCGGTGCTCCTCGGCGCCTGGGGCGGACCGGCCGGCGACCTTGACGGTGACCTCGACACCGACGGGGCGGACCTCGCAGTCCTGCTCGGTGCCTGGGGCGCCTGCTAAGTCGCTAACGAACGCGTTCGCACCCTCGTCCCCCAAAGACACAAGACCCCCGGTCGTCAGGCCGGGGGTCTTTTCGTTCCATACAGACGGAGCGAGGCGTTCCTCGATGGGCTATCAGAGCCCGTACACTGCCTTGGTCCATGACTTCGCCCACGGCCAGCGGAAAGACCATCCTTGTTGTCGAAGACGAGCGCGTCCTGCGGGAGGCCCTCGCCGGGCTGCTTGAGCCAGAGGGCTATCGGATTGTCCAGGCCGAGAATGGTGCGAAGGGGCGGGATCTCGCCCTGAGCCAGAGCTTCGACTGTGTTCTCACTGACGTGCGGATGCCCGAAATGGACGGGCTCACGCTGCTAGGGCACCTTCGCCAGATCGCTCCCGAGACGCCCGTCATCGTGATGACGGCTTTCGGGACCGTCGACAACGCGGTGCAGGCGATGCGCTCGGGCGCCTGGGACTACCTCCTCAAGCCGGTGCAGTTCGAGGATCTCCTGGCCAAGATCGAGCGGGCCCTCGAGTTCAGTGCCCTCAAGAAGAATCAGACGCTTATCACCGAGCAACTCGCGGCGGGCGGCTCGTTCGAAAACATCGTCAGCGAGGCGCCTGGCATGCAGCGCCTCTTCGAGCAGGTCAAGAAGCTCTCGACGGTGAAGTCGAGCGTCCTGATCGTCGGCGAGTCGGGCACCGGCAAGGAGCTCTTCGCCCGGGCGATCCATTACAACGGGCCGACCCGCACCAAGCCATTCGTCCCGGTCAACTGCGGAGCGATTCCCGAGAGCCTGATCGAATCGGAACTCTTTGGTCACCGCAAGGGTTCCTTCACCGGCGCCCTGCGTGACAAGACCGGCTACTTTGAGGCAGCCAACGGCGGCACGCTCTTCCTCGACGAGATTTCGACGCTCCCGAAGAACGTCCAAGCGACCCTCCTGCGGGTGCTCGAAGACCGCACCGTCGTGCCGGTCGGCGACACGCGGGCGAGACCCATCGACGTGCGGGTTATCGCGGCGAGCAACGTCGACCTCGAGGAACTGGTTCGCAAGGGCGATTTCCGCGAGGACCTCCTCTTCCGGCTCAACGTCGTCAAGCTTCTCCTGCCGCCGCTGCGCCAGCGGCAGGGGGACATTCCGCTGCTCGTCCACCATTTCCTGGCCCGCTACTCGGCGGAGATGAACCGCGAGATCAAGGGGATCTCCAACGGGGCGATGCGGGCCATGTTGGATCACGAGTGGCGCGGGAACGTGCGCGAGCTCAAGAACATCATCGAGCGGGCCGTGATCTTCGCCGACGGCCGCGAGATTCGGGTCGAGGATCTGCCGTTTGCGGCTGGCGCCTCCGATGCCATCGACGGCGAGGGCGGTGGGGGCGACGACGCGAACCGCGAGGACCTCAAGGAGTCGCTCCGGCAGTTTGAGCGACAGCACATCCTCCACAGCCTTCGTCGACATAACTACGACAAGACCGAAACGGCCCAGCATCTGGGTATCGGCGTCTCCAGCCTCTACCGCAAGATGGACGAGCTCGGCATTCCGAAGAGCGCCGGGGATATCGAACCCAACGGCACGTAACCTCGCCACGGGCTGCTACCGCGAGCTCGATCGAATCTCGTCCGCCGCAAGAACGAGTTTGGCGTAATACGCGTTGACCTCCATGCCGAAGAGCTCGGCCCCGAAGGCTTCGCAGGTTTCGGCGTCGACGATCTCACCGTAGTTGATCGTCGGAAGGTGATAGGCCGCCAGGAGCGGCCAGAGCTCTGGCCGCCCCTGGAACCGCGGGTGGATCACGATGACGAAGCCGTCCTTGGGATGGTCGCCAAGGGGCATCGCCCAGGCGAACTCGTTCGGCTCCAGATGTGTCGCATCAAAGAGGACCGATGTCGGATAGCGAACGAGCGAGCGGTCGCTCAGGAGGCGGGCGAAGCGAGCGGCGTCGGTGGGGGGGCCAAGCGCCACCCGGGCCCGCGCGGCCCGCTCGAGGGCATGGTCGCGAAGCGAGAGGCGACCATCCTCTTCGGTTGGGCGAATAGGTGGACGCTGATCGCTCACGACGCGTTCCTCATTGAGCCTTCTTCTCGTAGCGGGCCTTGAACTCCTCGGACGCCTTTTTCCGCTCGGCGGCCTCGGCCGGGTCCATGCGTCCGATGAACCATTTGTGTTCGTCGCTTCCGAGGACCTCATCGAGCTTCGCGCTCAGCGCTTCGACAGCCTTCTTACGGCTTGCGTCGGCGGTGGCCCGATGCTCCTCAAGAAGCCGGCGAAGCTCGGGGACGAACTCGGCGTAGAAGCGCTTCGCCACCTCGTACGTGCCGAGCCAGTGGGTGAAGTCGGCGCCCATCATCGACACCCCGTGGCGCGCCCGGCGGCCCTCATGGTGCCAGAGTTCGTAGTAGGTCCAGTCCAGCGGGTTGGCGAACTGCACCGGGCTCAGGAGCGGCTGGGCCGCGGTGTAGAGGTCCTTCGACGGCTTCCCGAACTTGCGGTTGTACATCTCGATGAGGCCGTCGTACTGAAGGTAGAAGTTGTCGACCCAGAGCTGGTCGTGGCAGCTCAGGCAGACCTGCTGCATGTTGCTGCGTCGCGTCTGCCAGGGGACCTGGGCCCCGGGCAGGTCCATGCGGGCATCGGCGGCGTCGGTCCGCACCGAGATCTCGGGGCGGTTGTTCCAGGAGATGCGCAGTCCGACGTCGTGGGTCACCGCCATCTTCTTCGTCGCCGACATGTGGCAGGTCGCGCAGGTGGGAGCGGCGGAGTAGTCCTCGCCGGGGATCCACTTGTTGCTGCCCAGGTTCATCGCGCTCAGGTTGGCGAAGAAGTTGATCCCGTGCTTCGATTCCTCGTAGATCTCCTTCTGCGGGTGATCGGGACCGAGGTGGCACTTGCCGCAGGTGTTGGGGTGACGGGCCTGCTCGACGCTGAAGGTATGGCGGGCGTGGCAGCTATTGCAGGTGCCCTGGGAGCCGTCCGGGTTGATCCGCCCGATGCCGCTGTTGGGCCACGTGGCCGGATCGAGCTTGCCGTCGGCAAGCACCTTGACCTCGGATCCGTGGCATTGCCAGCAGCCCGAGACAGCCGAGGGGGCGACGCCATCGGGGAAGGCCTCGGTCTTCATGCTTCGGCAGCCCTCGACCACCTCGGCGAGGACGTTGTCGATCGAGCCGATGATGCGAGCCGCATGGGAGTGTCGCGAGGCCGTGAACTCCTCGACGGCCTTCGCGTGGCAGCGGGCGCAATCCTTCGGTGAGACGATGTTGGAGATGAGCTGCCCGTAGTGGGTGTAGGCGTCGGGTTCGCCTGGATTCGCCGCATGGCACTCGAAGCAGGCGACATGGGCCCGGAAGTGCTTGCTCGCTCCCCACTGCTCATACAGGCCAGGACTTCGGTCCTTGTGGCACTGCACGCAGGCCTTGCTTTGCTCGGAGAGTTCCTTCGGTCCGAAGACTTGGGCTGCGGCAGGCGAGGTCGGCAGGAGGAACGTTCCGCTCACGAGAACGGTGCAGGCCGTTGCGAGCGATCGAATGGCCGTGATGGGGCGAGCGTGGTGCATGTCAATGGACTCCCTCGGGACGCGCGTTCGTGGCGTCGTCCCCTACGGGTGTTGGAGCGGACGAAACGGGATGCTCTGATTCGTGATGATCCGAGTGGGTCAGGGCTGGCGCGGAAGGGTCATAGGGCCGGTCATGGGTGAGCTGGCCGGAGAGGACCGGAATCGTCACGCGAACGAGGATCGTGTAGGCGAGCAGCCCGAACGCCCAGATGCCCATCGTGACCAGCGATTCGTTGAGGGTTGGCGTGTACTCGACGATCTCACCCAGCGGCGTCGGAATGAAGGCCGGGACGATGAGACCCATGCCCTTCTCGATCCACACCCCGGCGATGAGCAGGACACACGCGGTGTTGAGGAACCGCACGCCGCGCGAGAGGGGCAGATAGAGGATGACGAGGGCGACGACATTGAGGGCAATGGCGGTCCAGATCCACCCGACGAGGGCGTGACGCCCGTGCAGACCGAAGAAGAGATACTTGGCCGAGGCGACGTGGGCCGAGTCGGTGTAGAACTCGGTGAAGACCTCTGAGCCGAGCAGGAACATGTTGATGGTCATGGCCACGGTCACGATGTTCCGTAGCGTGAGCAGGGCCCGGTCGGTGACCTGATATGCGGTCGTCGCACGGATCACCTGCAGGGTCAGGATCAGGAAGGCGGGACCCGCGCCGAAGGCCGAGGCGAGGAAGCGGGGGGCGATCACGGCCGAGTTCCAGAAGGGCCGGCCGCCCAGGCCGCTGTAGAGGAACGCCGTGACGGTGTGGATGCTGATCGCCCAGGCGATGGCCACGAAGACGAACGGGATGTAAAAGAGCTTGCTCGGCTGGCGACGGCGATAGGCGCAGTAGACCAGATAGCCGCAGATGTGCAGGTTCAGCAGCAGGTAGCCGTTGAGCACCAACACGTCCCATGTAAGCATCGAGACCGGGAAATTGAACCGGAGGAGCAAGTGATGGAACCGCTCGGGCCGGCCTAGGTCGACCGTCACGAATAGCATGGCCATGATGATGGCGGCGACGGCGAACAGTTCGCCGAAGATCACCAGGTCGTGCAGTTCGCGGTTGCGGTAGATGTACACCGGGATGACCAGCATCACCGCCGCGGCCGCCATGCCCACTAGAAACGTGAAGTTTGCAATGTAGAAGCCCCACGAGACCTGGTCGGTCATGCCCGTGGTTGCGAGGCCGTACACAAGCTGCTTGCAGTAGGCGTTGATGCCAAGCAAGACGAAGACCGTGAGCAGGAACATCCATGCGTAATAGCGGTAGTCGCCGACAAAACTCAGACGGAAGCAGCGAATCAGGAACTTGAGATAGGTCCTCATGCCCTGGCTCCGTTCCACCATTCCGGTGTTGACGCGGCGACGAAGTCCTTCCTGGGGCCGGACGCACCGGGCAGGCAGCCGTAGGCATCGCCTTCCTCGGCCCTGAGGCGGTCGGCAATGGCAAGGGCCTCGGGATCGAGCGTGTTGGGGTATCGCTCATCGAAGTAGTAGAAGAACCGGGGGAGTGTTCCGACCTCTTCCTTCAGTACGAAGACGCGCTTGGTCTTGAGGATCTCGGAAACCTCGGATTTCGGATCGAGGACGTTTCCGAATTTGCGGGCCCCGGTGGGGCAGATCTCCACGCACGCGGGCATCCGCCCTTCACGCGTCCGGTGCAGGCAGAAGTGGCACTTTTCCATCACGCCCTTCTCGCGGGGCCGGTTGGAGAGATAGCTCATGTTCGGGTTGAGCTG
>JAEUIU010000045.1 GCA_016795065.1 Phycisphaerae bacterium | reverse complement strand
TTCTCCCATTGCGAATCATTCACCCTGGCCGGCGCACCGCCGCCACCGTGCATCGAGATGAACAGACTGTGGCCGCGCTCGGGCTTGGCTCCGCGCGTGACGTGGAAGAACTTCATCGTCTTTCCGCCGGCGCTCACCACGCCCGCGGCGACCTCGGCAGCGCGTGCGTCACGTTCCTTCGCGACGTAGGCGCTCCACGCGGCGATACGAGCAGCCTCGGCTTCGGCTCGCGTGGTGAAGGTCGTCGGCGCTGGCGCCGTCGCCGGGTCTGACGCCGGCTTGGCGAGCGGCGGCGTACCGCATGCCATGCATGTCACCATGGACATCGCCGCACTCGCCTTGGCGAGCCATCGCTGTCGGCTCACGAGCCCGATCCCTTTGCCTCGGCAACCTTGCCATCGATCCACCGTTCAAACGCCCCTGCGAAGGCGTTGAAGTCGCGGTCCAGCTCGGCGATCGACTCGTTGCCATGCACGACGCGGATCCTCGCATCGAGGTCAATCGGTGCCGTGTACGGTGCGATCGACTGCATGCGCCGGATCCGTTCCTTGGCCTCGGCGACCGCCTCATCGGCCGTCCGCCCGACGTGGCGGGCCAGCGGCACCGGTGAGAGCGTCTCACCGGTCATCCCCTTGAGCATCTCATTCAGCGTCTTGCTGTTCCCGGGTTGCCAGTAATGCTTCGCCATCTCCGGGCCGATGCGCGGATTGTCCATCAGGTGCCCGTCGCGTTTCTCGAAGAAGGCCCGCGTCTGCCGCACGCCCATGTCGGCCATCACGTAGCCGTGGTAGTACGCGCTCGACTCGCCGGCGAGAAGATGCGGCACCGACAGGGCAGGTCGACCGTTGCCGTCGTCGATCATCACCAGCAGCCGTTCCGCGTCGCGAATCGCCGAGAGAATCCGGTCCGCGGAGAGTTCGCTGTCGGGAATCTCGTAGATCGCCTTCTCGGCGAAACAGATCGCCAGCATCATCCGCGTCGAGAGCGCCGCCCCAGGCTGGCTGGTGCGCACCGCCCGTTCAATGAGTTCGACCGGCATCGGTTCGCCGCTCGCGTTGCTCGCATACCGCCGCTGCCAGTCGGCATCGGAGAGAAGCGAATCCATGAACATCGACTGGATCTCGGCGAACGCGACCGAGGTCGGGGCGTGCTCCTGGCCGAAGCAGGGCGATGGCATGTCGATGTTGGCGAAGTGGGCGGCGTGTCCGCCCTCGTGGAAGAGCGTGTTGGTCGCCCGGAAGCCCGAGCCGACCATGCCGGGGATGGCATTCGCGGTGAAGTTGATGCGGGCGGGGTGGAAGCGCGAGCCCTCGCGCCACGCCGGTTCGGGGCCGTGCATGAAGCCGTTCTCGTACTTGCCCTTGCGGTCGAGAAGGTCCAGGGTGAGCGTGGCCCCGCGGAAGCGGACACCCAACGCCGCGAAGCTGCGGCCCCAGCGTTCGACCGACTTGCCGAAGAGGAAGAAGGGGTCCTGCTCGCGGGTGACGTCCCCGGAAAAGAGGTACTGGAGGTTCCACGCCCGCAGCATGTCCGGGCCGTGCTTGGCCGCGAGATGGTCAAGGCCCCGTCGGCCGGCATCGCGGGTGAGCCGTTCCAGTTCGCCGAGCACGTCGAAGATCTCGCGCTTGCTCATTCGCTCGACGCGCTTCACCTTCCAGTCGTAGTAGTCCTCGCCGCCCATCATGCGGCCGAGCCTGTTGCGGGCTCGCACCAATTCGACGAAGCCGTGCTGCAGGACATGGCCCTCGATCGACCGGAGTCCGTCCCAGGCCGCGCGACGCTTGCGCTCGTCCGGGTCGCTGCGGACCATGGTGCCCAAACGCACGCTGCTGGCTGCCACGAAGCCGGCATCGGGATCGACGTACCCGAGCTTCATCGCCCCGCGGGCGTTGGCGAGAGCGCCCTCCATTTCGATGATCTTGGCCGCGAGGGCTCGACCTTCGGCGGAGTCGATGCCGTGGGCAATGAAGGTGTTCTTCCACCCTTCGAGCGCGACCCGCTCGTCGTCGGCGCTCGCTGCAGGCAGCGCGCTACGTACCTCGGCCAGCCGCTCGGGTGCCTGAAGCCAACCGCTCAGGGCGATCTCACGTTCGTCGAGCGCTGCACGGGCCGCCGCCGCATCGGGGGTCAAACCCATGTAGGAGGACCAGAAGGCCTCCTCCTTGGCAATATGAAGCGAGAGGTAGTCGCGATTGAGCCGTTCGGCGAGAGTCATGACTGCGGTCATCCGGGCATTCTCTGCGATCGGCGGCGGGGGCCGCAACGCGGCCGGGTCGCGGTTCGCTATCCTCTCGCTGCCATGTCCAACGAAGCCACGTCCGCCGGAGCGACTCCCGCATCTCCCTCGCCGTCTCCCTCACCATCTCCCTCATTGGCCGCCGCCCCCGCTGCGGCTGGCCCGTTGCCGAACATCGCCTACGACCTGTTCGCGAAGCTCGATCTGCGAGTCGCGACGATCGTGAGCGCCGAACCCCATCCCAACGCGGACAAACTCCTGAAGATCCGCTTGGACGACGGCACGCCACAAGGGCGTCAGGTGTGTGCGGGCATCAAGGCGTGGTACGACCCGGCCACGCTCGTCGGCAAGCAGGTTGTGATCGTCGCCAACCTCGAACCGCGGCAGCTTCGCGGCGAGATCAGCCAAGGCATGATTCTCGCGGCAAGCGACCTGCGCGAAGGCACCGTCGCCCCGCCGCCCGGCTCGAAGCCCGGTGACGAGGAACGCGATGTCGTTGTCCTGACCGTGCAGCGGCCGGTGAAGGCAGGGTCGAAGGTGAGCTGACCGTCAGCGGGGCTGTCTCCCGCAACCCTCGCTTACGCCTTCGGGGCAGCGGACTTGTCGGCGTCGCCTTCGGTCTTCGGCTCTTCCTCGTCCTTCTCGCGGATGAGGTGGAAGTTGTGTCGCTTCTTGAGCGACTCGAATGAGAGCAACTCGCTCACCGCGGTCTTGAAGGTCGCGTCAAGAAGACCGTCCTTCGCGCGCGGGTTCGAGATGGTCATCTGGAAGTCCTCGAGCGTCAGCGGCGTCACGTCGGTGATGCGGACAGCGACCATGATGAGCTTGTCGTCGAGCGGGAAGAGGAAGGTGCGGTCGGCTTCAGGGACGTCCGCGATTGGCTTGTCGAGCGGCAGCTTGGACGCGAGGTCGATCACGGTGCGAACGGCGGCATCGTTGGCGCCGACGCCTGGAAGCGACGCCGCCATCTTGATGCCGTAGGCAAGCATCTGCGGGTTGGTTTCGGCGACTCGCGGGGCGAACTCGACCTTGGCACCGTAGCGGTCGGCCAGGGCTCGGATGCCCTCGGTGCGGGCCAGGTTCAGGAGGTCCGCCTCGGCCTGCTTCAGTGCGGCGTAGCGATCTTCGGCGATGACATCGCGCTTGAGCGTGTCGCCGGCTTCCGCCGCAGAGGTCGGCGCTCGCGATGGATCGACGTCGGTCACGCGGAAGAAGAAAACGCTCTTGCTGGTGGCGGTGAGCGGCGGACCGACGACGTCCTTCTGAATCGGGGTCGTATCGCTTCCCTGGCCGAGTTCCTTGGTGCGTTCGATGAGCTGTGTGAAGGTGAGGGCGTTGGCGCCGAACTTCGTCGTGGAAGCGGTCCCGATCTCGCGGAGGGTCTTCAGGTCCGCCGAGCTGTTCCATTGTCCGCCGGTGGAGCCGTAAAAGGGCGCCGCGATCGCGAACTGCTCGCCGATCTGATCGCAGAGCGTCTGGAGGTTCGGCTTGCGGGTCGACCAGTCCTCGGGCAATCTGAAGAAGCCGCCGTCCTTAGGCAGCCCGCGTTGGGCGAGCGCCAATTGGTCGGAGGCGAACTTGGTGATCTCGTTCATCCGCTCCGCCACCAGCTCGTCGAGGACGCGCTGACGGACGGTCGATTCGTAGACCGGGAAGAGGGCGAGGGCGTCGAGCGACGCGTCGGTCACGCCGAACTTCGCAGGGTTCTCGGCAAATCGCTTCTTGAGGGTGATCGAGTCGAGAGCATTGGAGCCTTCGATGGCCGCACGTACGTTGGCGATCGGAATCTCGATCCACTCGACCTTGACCCGATCGGGAAGACGGTAGCCAAATCCGAACTCGCCTTCGTTGGGCTTCTTTTCGCCGTACTTCGCCAGTTGTGCCTGCAACTCCGTCTCGCTTGGTTCGGGAATCTCTGGGAGCGCCAGCGTGCGGGCGTCGAGGGCGACGACATCACAGGCGACCGAACTCAGTGCCTTCGATGCCGCGACGCGGAGCCGCGAGTCGGAGAAGCGAGGCATCGACGAGTAGAGCTCGTTGAGCCGATGCACGCCGTTCACCTTCGAAAGGGTATTGAGGATGCCCCGTTCACTCGCCCGCGACTTGGACATGATGGCCCGCACCACGAACGTGCCGTCGATGTCAGGTTGGGTGCTGCCTTGGGTCTTGTTCTGGACGTTGATCGCCATGGCGATCTCTTCCGCCCGAAGGCGACCGTCCCCAAGTCCGCCGACGAGTCCGGCGTCGGTTGCCTCGCGGCTCAGGAGGTACCAATGGCTCGGGTCATCCGACGCGCCGATTTGATTCAGCAGAGGGTCGCCCAGGGCTTCGATGACCGCCATCTCCTCTTGGATTGAGGCCAGGTCGTCGGCGGTCAACTTCTTGCTGGAGGCTCCAACCGTCGCCCAGCCCGCACCTCGGGACGCGGCGTTGCTCGAGAGGCTGGAGAGTGCGCCGCCGAGGGCCCAGCTCACCAAGAGAAGCGTGCCCCCGACAGCCATGATCGTGCGGTTGTGGGTACGAAGGTGACGAAGCATCGTGGATGGTCCCGGGTCGCAGAGGAAGCGGGTAGGAAAAGCAACGGCGGCGGTCGCCTGCAAGGACTCCCGCCGCCGCTGGGTGTTTGGCCCCAAAGGTGGGGGTGACTGTCGCTTTGAGCGCCCGCTTTGAACGCCCTCGATGAGCAGGAGAACTTAGCGATAGAACTCGACGATCAGGTTCGTGTTGACGTCGAAGGGGATCTGATCCGAGGTCGGCTTGGCGACGACCTTGATCGAGAGTTCCGACGGATTCACCTGAATCCAACCCGGCGTCACGTGACCGGAGAGCGACTCCATCTGCTCGCGGCCGAGCTTGTGGACACGCTCGCGGAGCGAGATGGTGTCACCCACCTCGACGCTGTAGCTGGGACGGTCGAGCTTGCGGCCATTCACGAGGACGTGGCCGTGGGCCACGAGCTGGCGGGCGCCCCAGATGGTGCGCGAGAAGCCTGCCCGACGGAGGACGTTGTCCATCCGCGACTCGAGAAGCTGCAGGAGCACTTCGCCGGTGTTGCCCGGACGACGACCCGCTTCCGCAAGGTAATTGCGGAACTGCTTCTCCAGCACGTTGTAGTGATAGCGAAGCTTCTGCTTCTCGTTCTTGCGGATTCCGTAGTCCTTGAGGCGACGGCCACGGAAGCCGTGCATGCCTGGGACGGTGAGCTGCCGCTTGGCGGTGTGCTTGGGGGTATCCGCAATAGGAACGCCAACCTTGCGGGAGAGCTTCACCTTCGGACCGAGGTAACGAGCCATCGCAATCCTTCTCTAGACAGACAACAACCCCAATCGCACGGTTGGGATCTCGGTGAGTTGCACGGTTGGGCCATCCAACCGGGGGGAATCGGGAAGTAGAGCAAAGCCCGCCGGATTCGTCAAGGAACCAGCGGGCAGAAGGTGCAAACCAAGTTCAACGACTGGCAGTGGCCGTTTGACGTCTCTGCCTCAGGCGGCGCGACGATGGAAGCCGTTTCGGTCGTCGGGCGTGATTCCCAAGCCCGAAACCTGACCCGGGACCGAGTCAGAAGGGGCTATCCCGGTAACGGGAAGGGGGATTCCGAGGTCCTCGCCGATGCCCACCAGGGCCATTCGGATGGCGTGCATAAAGGTCCCGGCGGCCGCATCGGGGAGGAGGGCGCCTAGCGTACGGAGGGCCGGGACAAGCGAGGCTGGGCCGACGCCCGAGGTCGCTTCGGTGCCCTCGCGGGTCGCTTCGCAGACGGCGGCGGTGGTGTCGGCGCCGACCCGAATGCCCTGCTCCCATGCGGTGAGGCCGGCAACCACAGCGGCAATGATGCGGAGGCAGAGGCTCCGGCGGGCGGTTTCGCCGCTGGCGATTGCGTATGCCGAAAGCATGTCGTCATGGCGGAGGGCGACAACCGCCCGAAGGAGGTCGAGCCGCGGAGTCGACATGGGACAGGCACCAAGCAGGGCGGCGGCCGTGTCAATGTCGCCCTCGAGCAGTCGGAGGGTCGCCAATCGGTCGATCACTGGGGCTTCCGCCCCGAGATTGTGGGGAAGCAGCCGCTCTAGGTGCCGTGCCCGATTCAGGTCGCCGGAGTCAATGGCGTCGTCGATGCGAGCCAAGGTCTCGACGGCCGTTCCGTTCTCGAGGCTATCGAGCGGCTCGCGGAGGTCGGGCATAGCGGTGTTCGTTCTGGGCTGCATTCGTCGGTTCCCTCGTCGGGTGCCCGCATCGCTTCGAAGGGCGAGCAGGGGGCGGGTGTAGGCGATCGCACACATGGGTCCTCCGGCAAAGTGAGGGTCGGCGGAAACAACTCCCGGTCGGCCCAAGGCAGAAGACCCCTCCGCCCGTGGATATCGGGTGGAACGAGCGCCAACATGATCGAAGCTCGGAGGTCCGAGAAGCCTTTTCGGGGGCCACCTCGCCAGCCTCGGCGGGGCGAGAAAGCGGGACCCATGGCGCCTAATAGGCTCGACTTCCGTCGCCACTCCGCCAGTTGAGGTAGGCGGTGTTCAGGACGCGGTACCCCCCGGGCGTCGGATACTCGCCTGTGAAGTACCAGTCGCCGGTGTGCTCAGGCATCGCGGCGCGGAGCCCTTCCACACTTTGGTAGACGACTTCCACCGTGCCGGTCCAGCCCGACTCCTCGAGGCGCGGGCTGCGGACCAGTTGGGCGACCTTGGCCGAAATCTCATCGAGCGTGAAGCGGTCGTAGATCAGGCGCACGTGATTGCGCATCCGCTCTGGCGGCAAGTCGCGTTGGGCGATGCAGCGCTGGGCGACCTCGTCAAGCAAATCGGCCTCACCCACATCGCGAAGGAGTGCCACCGCGGCCTCGAAGGCGATGAACCTCCCGAGTTGACTCATGTCAATCCCGTAGCAGTCCGGGTACATGATCGGCGGTGAGCTGCTGGCCACGATGATCCGCTTCGGCCGCAGCCGGGAGAGCATCGTGATGATGGACTCGCGGAGCGTCGTACCGCGCACGATCGAGTCATCGACCACCACCAGCGAGTCGTCTGGCCCGACGATGCCGCGGGTGATGTCATAGACGTGGTTGACCAGCGAGTTACGGGCCGAGTCGTGGGTGATGAAGGTGCGGAGTCGCTGGTCCTTGTGGGCGACCTTCTCGCCGCGCGGTCGAGACCGGAGGATCGCCCGAATCGCCTCCGGCGTCGCGCCGCCCGTTCGGGCCAGCTCGGCGATGCGGTCGGCCTGCCGCTCCCGCTCGATCCGATCCAATTCCTCAATGAGCCCGAAATAGGCCGTTTCGCTTGTGTTGGGAATGAAGCCGAAAACCGCGTGGGTGAGGTCGCCCCCCAGACGATCGAGAATGCGCGGGGCGAGGTTCCGTCCAAGGGCCTTCCGTTCGCGATAGATGTCGCGGTCATTGCCGCGGCTGAAATAGATCCGCTCGAAGGTGCATTGCCGGATCGGCAGGGGCTCGGCGAATCGCTCGATGGTGATGTCCGGCGCGGGTCGCGCGTTGGCAGCGTCTGAACTCTCGCCGGGGACGTGTTTCATCGCCAGCACGTGGCCCGGGGCCAGCGCGGTCACCCGATCCGGATCGGCGTCAAAGACGGTCACAAGGGCCGCTCGCTCACTCGCCACCGCGACGCACTCGTCGTTCTCGAAGACGAACGCCGGACGAATGCCCGCCGGATCGCGGCAGACGAAGGCGTCGCCGTTCCCGATCAGACCGGCGAAAACGTAACCGCCGTCGAAGGCTGCCGTCGCCCTCCGGAGAATGCGCGGGATCGAGAGGTTCGCGCTGACCTGCTCCCACATCTCCCGGCCTTCGAGCGACGTGAACGAGCCGGGACCGATCTGATCGGAGAGGAGGTCGTGTTCGCGATCGAGGAAGTAGCCGATCTTCTCGATCGCCACTTGCGTGTCGCTTTCACCGACCGGGTGCAGGCCGTATTCGACGAGCTTGGCGAAGAGTTGGGCGCTGTTGGTTAGGTTGAAGTTGCCCGCCAACGCGACCATGCGGCTCGCCGCGGTGTTGTGCCGGATGTAGGGGTGGCAAAGGGCGGTGCTGCGGCCGCTGTGCGTGCCGTAGCGGAGGTGACCAATCATCACCTCGCCCAGAAACGGGATGCGCCGCTTGAGTTCGATCTCGTCCAGCCCGTCGAGGTCGCGGGCGGAGAGCTCCTCGACCGGCGCGAACGCCGCGTCAAAGAGCCGCTCGATCGCGTTCCGCTTCGCGGTGCGCTCGCGCACGAGGAAGGCCTCGCCCGGCGGCATGTCGAATTTGACCGACGCGATGCCAGCACCATCCTGGCCGCGGTTGTGCTGCTTCTCCATCAGCAGGAAGAGCCGGCGCAATCCCCAGAGCGGGTCTCCGGTCTCCTTTCGAAACCAACTGATCGGGCGCTTGAGCCGGATCAGGGCCAGACCGCATTCGTGCTTGATGGGATCGCTCATGGAGGGCTTTGGCGGGAAACGGAAGGGTAGGGCGAATCGCCCGCGTTGCCAATGCCCTCGCCATGGGGGACGATGACCCAACGCATGGCGACGTCCGACTCCGTGAATGGCCCAAGCGATCGCCCGTCCGAACTCGCGCCGAGCGAGAACGGTGGCGGTCGCACGCTTGCGGTGCGCGAGTTGGCGTGGGCAGCGCTCCTGGGGCGTTGGATTGAGTTTGCGAAGGCCAGCGTCGCACTCCCGACAAGCGGGGATGGCGCACGTTGGCGAGCCTCGATCGCACCCTTCATTGAATTGCAGGCGATCGTCTGGGCGCTACGGGAGTTGGCGGAGATCCCCGTTGCTGACCGGCCTTTCGCCCGTGACCGGGCCGAGATGCAGGTCCGCCGCGCCGGAACGCACCTCGATGAGGCATGGCGCGGGGTACCGATGCCGACGGCGATGCTTGAACTGCTCGACGATGCGACGATCGCACTTCGTGAGTCGATCTACGCGGGACTGGTCGAACTCATCTGGCCGGGACCGGGCGTCTTGGAGGTTCCTATTGTCGAAACCGGCTCTGTTGAAGGCACGTTGGCCTTGATGCCTCCCGGATCCTTGGCGATGCCAGGAGAACCGGTGGCGTGGTTTACCGAGCGAGACGCGGTGGTCGTTCCGGGATGTGTCGCCAGGCCCGCGAAGCGCCCAACGCAGGTCTATCGTTCACTCGACGCGCGAGGCCGATTCGTGCGGGACACCGTCGCGCCACTCGAGCATGACACGCCATCCGGGCTACCGATGCTGGTGGCGATCTCCATTGCGGGAACGGCGATCGGCCGATTCACCCACGACGTTGGGGAGTGGCTGCAACTCCAGCGTCAGGCGATGGGCGATCGCCAGGCCATTGATGTCGTGTGGGTCGCTGAAGCGGACTGACCGAGCCAGCCGGCCGGCGGCCAGTGGACATCACGGAGTGGTCGTCAGGTCACACTGATCGAAACCGGCACCGGCTGCGAGCGAGGCTCGTAGTTCGGGGCGATCGCGATGTCGAGGGGAAGTCGCTTGCCGGTCGGGTCACGCGGGATGTTGTCTGAGTCGATGATCCGCTGGATGGCCATGATGCCTTCGATGAGCATCTCCGGCCGCGGCGGGCAACCCGGGACGTAGACGTCGACGGGAATGTATTGGTCGACGCCCTGGACCACGGCGTAGGTGTCAAACACACCACCGGTCGAGGCGCAGGCTCCCATCGAGATGACCCATTTTGGCTCGGTCATCTGCATGTAGACGCGCTGGAGCACGGGGAGCATCTTGACGCTCACCCGTCCCGCGACGATCAGGACGTCGGCCTGGCGGGGGCTGAATCGCATGACCTCGGCGCCGAAGCGGGAGAGATCGAAGCGGCTGCAGGCCGTCGCCATGAGCTCGATGCCGCAGCAGGCAGTGGCGAATGGCAGCGGCCAGACGCTTGAGCGTCGGGCCCAGTTGACGACCCGGTTGAGCTGCGTGGTCAGGACGTTGTCGAGGGGAAGCGCTGATTCAATGCCCATGGCGGGAATCCGTCGGTCTGGTACGGCAAGGGAGTGTAGCAGGAGGCGAGAGGGTCGAACGGCGCCCGCCCGCACCAAAAAGCCATCGACTCGGGCTTCGTCCTGAAGCCCGAGTCGCCCGTGTTGACGGTTCCGATGGCTCGTGTCCCGAGTATCGGTGCGAACGCCGCACCGGAGGTCACTCCACTCGCCCTGGATACGTTTGTCTATCTACGACCGTCGCCCAGCGATTCAGCCGTGGATGAGGTTCTCGAGGTCATGCCTCGAGCGCAGCACGCTGAACAACCGTTCGATCTTGAACATGCGCAGTTGATCCATCAGGTCGCCGCGCAGGCCGAAGAGAATCGGCTGGAGCTTCCGCTCGCGGGCTCGTTTGGCGAAGTCGGTGCAGAGTCCGACCCCCATCGCGCTGAATGTTCGCACATTGGAGAGATCGAGAATCGCGTGCTTGCGGCCATGGGCGCCCTGAAACGCCTTCTGGGCAGCCTCGATGATCGCGGGGCACTCGCGCTGACCCAGTGCAGGACCGGCGGCCCGCACGATCACGGCGATGCCGCGTAACTCGACATCAACCGGGTGGGCCAGCAAGGCCGAAATGGCGTCGGCCGCAGCCATGGCGTCCGACCAGGTTTCCGGTGGGCCAATCGCTTCCACAAAGGAGCCGGCGGCCGGCGGTTGCTCGCCGTCACGAGCGTTGGGTGCATGCCTCGGTGCGTTGCTCATGCCCGAACCGTCCATTTCAGGCGGGACAGGGCGAGCCAAAGTTGCGCCGGTTTCCGAAGCGGGCTTCCAGAGTGACGGGTTGCGCGGGTTGCGTAGACCGGGCCAATCGAGCCGGGCCGGCGCAATCCGCATCACCGTTGGAATCAGTCGGCTGTGCCGAGGGCATCAACGACGAGTCGTTGGCCCGTGCCATCGACGATCACGCCGACCGGCTGCGTACCGTCGTCCTCACTGGGGGACCGATAGCGATAGCCTCCGACAACCTCGACCGTTCCGTCGGCCGAGCGGACGAGCATGCGGTGGGCGAGGTCAAGCGAGGCTCCGAGCGAGGGAAGCCGCCAGATCTCGGGCGTGGTCGGCACGCCTTCAGCGAGCAGTCGGCTCACGAGGAGCGACGCATTGACATTGCCGCGCTCACCGCGGGTCCGCCATTCGCCGTCAAGGATGATGACGCCGCGCGGATGTGTAGCAAGCACGAGATCGCACGCGCCGGAGGGAAGCGGCAGATCCGGCGTCCGGTGAACCAGACGCTTGGCGACATCGATGCACCAGGCCGTCGGCACCGTGGTCCGGTCGTCGCTGCGGAAGCCGCCGGCTGCATAGGCGTGTCGACCGTCGAGGGCGACGGCCGCGACGCCGGTGATCGGGCCATCGGGTTCGCCCGGTCGGGCGAGCGTCACTTCCCAGAGATAGGTGGAGGTTGGCAGGGCATCGACCTCGGACAGGTCAATGGACTCGATGGAGCCAAGGTCGTCGCCGCCGATGAGCACCAGCGTGTCGCCGACCACGACGCTGGCGTGGTGGTGGCGCTCGCGGGAGAGTTCCAACGGTTCGCTCCAAGATTCGGTCGTTGGGTCGAAGAGGCGAAGCGAGCAGCCGCAGGTCACGGCGATCCGACCGTCAGCGAGGGGCGTCGCCGCATGTCCGTCGAGCGACTCGCCAAAGGGTTCGACGTCACGTGCGCTGCCGGCCACCAGTGGATCCAACGTTTCGCCGTCATCGCGGGCTTTCGCATCACGGCCCCACGTCCCCGAATAGCCGCCAAGGACCAAGGCACGGCCGTTGGGCAAGGGGAGCAGGCTCGCTCTCGCCCGCGGCTCCAGCAGGGCTGAGCCGATCGGTCGCCAGCCATCCAGCGGCGAGCGGATCTGGATCGCTCGCGTGGCCTCAAGCTCGCGTGTGAATCCGCCGAGAACCACAAGCTGTTGGCCGACCTGCATGGCCATGCCGTCGAAGACGGGCAACTGCATCGGGCCGGGCATGGCTTCCCAATAGGCAAGGCCGAAGTGACGTACGTCTTGTTCCGGTCCATCGATCCGCTCAAGCGCCGTCACTGCGACCGCGAATCTCGCGACCGCGAGGGCCGCAAGGAGCGACGCGATCGTCGACGTCCGGGAAGCGGTGGGAGATGCCGACATTTCCGAACGAATCGGTTGCATCGACTCTGCGGTTGAGGAGAATCGGGCTTCCGAGAGAGAGTTGATTGGCCAGAGGGATTGCGGTGGGCGGTATCGATTGGAGAAGCTGCCGTCGTGGGAGTCGTTGTCGCCAGTCTTGCGGCGGTGTTCTGCCTGACGACCTCGTCGGGCCAGGTGGCCGCATCGGGCCCCGCCGATCGCGTTGCGGTGCCACCGCAGGCCCCGCCCAGCGACTCGGACACCGCCACCGCCCGACGGTGGATCGACCGGTTGGGGCGCATCGTCCCGACCCGCTTCGTCGCACGGGCAAGTGAACGCTTTCTTCTGGTGAGCGATCTGCACGAGGCCGACGCGGCAGATGCCTTGCAGCGGCTCGAGCGCACCGCGAACGCTATTGAGGGCTTCGCGCGGGAACTGGACCTCCCGGAGCGGACCCAGAAGGAGGATGCTCGACTCGTTGGCATCGCGTTCCGCGAGCGAAGGGCGTTCGAACGCTTTGCGAGCGAAGAAGACCGAGTCGACGCAAGTTGGATGGTCGGCTACTGGGTGCCCGGCGCCGACCGCATCGTCTTTCGTCGCGAAGGAAACGCGGTCGCGGCCACGCGTGCACTGCACATGGAAAGGACCGGTGAGGGGGCGGTGCTCGCCTCGACCTCGGAGCCGATTGCTGTAACGGTGGCCCACGAGGCGGCGCATCAGTTGTTGCATCGCCTCGGCGTGCAGCGACGGGGGCTTCGTTCCCCGCTCGCGGTCGCCGAAGGGTTGGCCATTGCCTTCGAACGTTGCGCAATCGACGGCGGCGAGCCGTTTGCGATCCAGCCGGAGCGCGAGGAGCGCGTGGCCGATGCGATCGCGGCGGGTACCCTTCCGGCGCTCTCCGCACTGGTCGCGACGCCTCGATTGCTCTCCACCGACCCCGGGGCGATCGAACGCTTCTACGACGCGTCCTACTCGCTGATACGCCATCTTCGAACGAGCCGTTTCGACGACTTCGCCGAGTACCTCCGTTTGCTCCGCGACGAAGCGGCCACGCTCTCCGGTCGACGCAACAAGGAACTCTTCGAGGGCTGCTTCGGGCCAATCGAGAAGGTCGAACAGGCTTGGCACCGAAGCGTGCGCCAAAGCGGAAAGAGGACTCGCCCCACATGACAAGCGGCGGTGATCAGGGATCACCGCCGCGTCCAAGGGGTTCATGTTTCGCCGCTGTCAGCCGGTGCCGGTGGGCTTGGCGGGCGTGCGGGCGCGAAGGAGCGTGGTCGCGTCGAGAGCCATGATCTCGGCGGTGAGTCGACGCGTGTCGACCGGAAGCGTCGAGAGCGAACCGGTGTGGGCATCGGTCGCCGGGTCGCCGTGCGCTCCGACCATCGTCGAGGACACGGGCGTTGTCGCGGCCGGTCCGTACTGGGCAGCGCTCGCTTCGTCGGTCCGAAGGCCGAGCGGCTCGAAGTCCATCGATGAGGTCATGCTCATCAGCAGATCAGGCATGGGCGAGAACTCGTCAAAGCGGGCCGTCTCGAAGGCATGATCGGCCCGGGCCGCGAGCCCGCGAAGAGCCTGCGAGAAACTCCGCATGTCCTCGGCAAGGGCTTGCCGCACGTTGCTTGAGATCGATTCGACCACGTTCTGCATCGGCTCCGAATCGGGGCGGAGAGCCGACTCGATCGGAGCGATCCGGTGAAGTGTTTCCTCAATCTCGCCGCGAAGGGCCTTGGCCGCGGTGATGCGGCCATCGGCTTCGGCGGCCGTTTCGCGGAGGAGATGCAGTTGCTGGTCCAGCGAGCTTCGGGCGATGGAGCAGCGCTCGAGGAGATCCTCCATTTCGCGCTGATGCTCGCGGCTGGTCGCGTGGGCCTCGTCGGCAAGGCGGCGGCTGGCTCGCGCCTCGTCGCCGATCAGGTCCTTGAGTGTCGCGGCGGTGCCAAGGGTTCCGAGCAGCCCGTCGGCGGCTTCGGTCGTTTCGCGGATGAGCGAGGAGAGCCGGGCATCGGCTCGACCAAGGGAAGCGTCGATGGCCCCGAGTCGCCCTTCGGTCTCGCCGAGAAGTCCGCGGAGTCTCGCTTCCATTGCGTTCGCGGCCTCGATCGTCTCGGGGCTCATCGAGGTCACCGGTCGGATTGCCCCGAGTCGCGATTCAATCGCGGCTTCAAGAAGGGTGCCGATCCGCTCGTTCACGCGCTGGTCGAGGATCGCGTCCAAGCGCTTCGCGAAGCTCGTCGCAAGCTCGTCGGCGTATCGGCGGAGATCGTCGCGCACCGGACCGTAGCGGTCCTCAATGCGTCGCTCGGCGTTGCCGAGGCGCTCCTCGACGATGCGGCCAACCTGATCGTGGGCCTGACGGAGCCGCTCATCGAGGAAAGGCACCGCATCGTTCATACGATGTTCCAGGGCGTCGAGCGCCCCGCGAAGGCGCATCTCGCACTGCTGGGTCACCGCGCCGATCTGGTTGGTGAACTGAGCGGCCATCTGCACGCCGACTTGGCCGTTCAGTTGCGATGCGACGTGGCTGTTGGTCTGCTCGCAGCGCTGGATCTGGACGTCGAATGCCTGAAGCATGCGGACGCCGAGGCGGAGGCGTTCCTGGAGATCGGTCGCGGCCTGGGAACTCGCCGCCGTCGCATCGAGGGCGGTCCGTGCGAGGCGCTCGAGTTCGTCTATCGACGATTCCGCCCGCACCACGAGGTTGGCGAGTCGGGCTTCGGTTGGGGTATTGGAGGAGCCGCCCGTGTTCGCGGGGCTGGTGAGACGCGGGGTCGGCGTCGCCTTGCCGTTGCCATTGCTGTGCCCGTTCGTCCCGCCATGGGCATTCGCTGCCGACGGGGTGGGTCGGCTGGCGACCACGGTCACGGCCGACGCATCAGTCGCGAGGGGTTCCGCCGGAGGCACGAAGCCAGGGGGGTAGGGGGCAGTGACGGCCATGAAAGCCGAGGGCGGAAGGCCCACGATTGGAGTCGGGTGGCCCCAGCCGTCGCCAAGACCACCGTTCCAGCCCATCGGGGAGAGAATCCCCTGGTGGGCCCCCATGACGGGACCTCCCATGGGGAGACCATTTGGGTAGCCCGTGGGCTGGCCTTGGGGGTTCGTATAGCCGTTGGACGGTCCCGACGGGTGCGGCTCAAACTGCGACATGCGCTTCTCTCTTGGGGCTCGGAGGGGCTCGAAATCGACAGCGCGGGAGTTGGGTGATGCCGATGCGAGCGTGGCTCGCAGATGCAAACGCCGTGCACAGATGGCGTCACGCGAGGAAGACAAGCCTCCGTCCGAGAAGGAATTTCGGCTTGGGACCGATAGGTCGTGCAGGAAATGGTCCCCGAAGGCCGTGGATGGTCGAGAAGGAGTGACGCTTGCTGCCAAACGGCTCGTTCGAGCCGGGGCCAGCCAACCGCGCTCCGGCCCTCGCCCGGTCGTCGACCGCCCCGATCTCGGCCCCCATCTCGGCCCCCATCTCGGCCCCCATCTCAGCCCCAAGCCCCCGTCGAGCCACCGTTGCGCGTCCCCTCCGGCGAAACCGGCTCGTGTCGGGCACAATCCGCCGCGTCCACGTTCCCCTTCTGGGCCCTCACGAGAACTCCGATGCTTCGAACCTCACTCCTCCGTCCGTTGGTCGTTGTTTCCCTGCTCGCCCTCACCGCCGGTGCGTCCACCTTCGGGGACGATCCCGTGGGAAGCGATGCCGTCGCCCGCGAGCGGCTCCAGGAGATGCTCTCAGCCGGCGACGACGGTCTAATCGTCGCCACCTTCAAACGCTATCCGAACGCCACGTTGCCCTTCATCGACAGCTACCTCGAGGGCGGCCTAGCCATGATGGAGAAGGGATCGGCGAACCCGACCGAGGCGGCTCGCAACGCCCTTCAGTCGTTTCGGATGGGTGTGCGGTTCGCGAAGCTCGCCGACCAGGCCTTCGGGGCGACCGACTTCTCCGACTACGCCACCGCCTTCGCGAGCTGGAGCCCGAGCGAGCAGAAGGCGTTTCGGGAGGGACAAAAGCTCTTCCGCGAGGGAATGAAGCTCGCCAAGAGCGATGCAATGAAAGCGATCGAGACGCTCGAGCGATCGCTCCGTCTGGCCGAAGGACTCCACGACACGTGGGGACAGGCCATGGCCCAAGGAGCGTTGGCCGATCTCTATCTGGCCCAATGCGAGGGTAAGACCGGCGACGAGGCCGAGACCTTCCTCTCCAAGGCCGACCAGTCGTCGCGCGCCGCAGTCACGCTGAACCGTCGGGTGCGCCTCGACGAGGATCGCGTGTCGGCACTCCTTACCATGGCCAAGGTCGTGAAGGCGCTCGGCGGCAAGGTCGAGGCCCAGGCGACGCCGCTTCAGGAGGCGTGGTCGCTCATTCGTCGCAACGAGGCGATGTCGCACGAGCTGCGCAAGGCCGTTGCGGACGCGCTCATGGCCGCGTTCGGCGAGCTCAAGCGACCCGATGCCGTGGAGGAGGTGCGCCGCGACCTGGCGGGCGCCACGCAACCGGCTGCACAACCGGTCAAGCAATGAGCCCTCGAGTTGTTAGGTCAGCGACGCGCCCTTCGACGCGTAGTAGACCGCAAGCTCTTCCCGCTCGAGATGGTCGAATCGCTCGGCGATGCGCGTCGACCAGGGTGTTGCCTTGGCGTCGCGTTCCTTGAGGTATTCGACGTAATGGGCGTCATAGCGGTCCAGCGCCGCCAGCATGGTGCGGTCGTCGGGATAGCTCTCTTCGAACAGCACCGCATCGATGGGAAGGCGGGGGCGGGCGGTCGGCCCCTCGGCGGGTCGGCCAACGCACATCCCGAAGAGCGGGAAGACCCCGAACGGGATGCCTAACAGTTCGTCCACCTCGCGGGGGTGGTTGCGCAGTCCGCCGATGTAGCAGATGCCGAGGCCTAACGATTCGAACGCCACCGCTAGGTTCTGGGCGAAGAGGGAGGCGTCGATCGTGGCGATCATGAACGACTCGAGGTTCTGGTGGTGGGGCTGCCCCGATCGTTCGGCGACGAGGCGATGGCGCCGCGTGTCGCCGCAGACCACCAGGAACGCGCCGCAGCGGGCGACCTTGATCTGGTCGCCGGTGAGGGCGACGAGCCGCTTGCGCTTCGCGTCGTCGTTTACCCGGATCAGGCAATAGGCCTGCACGGCGGAGCTGGTTGAGGCCATCTGGGCCGCCGCCACCGCGTGGGTCATGTCGTCGTCGGAGACCACTTCCTCGGTGAAGCGGCGGATCGAACGGTGGCGATGGAGAAGGGCGAGCGTCGGATTGATGGCGTCCGGCATGCCCGCATTGTCGCGTTCACGATGCGGATTGGGTAGGCGAACCAGCCGACGACTCGCCATGGGGCAGGCCGACGTCGTGCAGGGTCATTCCATGGACGGCGTTCCGCTGGGCGTCGCGCAAGCGTCGCGTGAGGGCGTCGGGCTCGAGTCCTTCGTCGATACTCTCCCACGCGGCATCGAGAAGTTGCGTGAGCTCGATGGACTCGGCCGGGCGGGCGAGCATCACGTCGCCTCCTTCGCCGATTCGTCGAACGACGCCAAGGTCCTCCAGGTGGTCCACCATCGTTGCGGCCACCAAGGACGGCAGCTTGGACGTCGCGGCGATTTCCGCCAAAGCCACCGATTCCCCGCTCTTGAAGCGGTCGGCGATTGTTCGCATCGCCAGTAGGACCGCCTCCGGCTGCATGAGGCGCACCGGCCGGCCCGAGAGGTTGCGGCCCCGAATCGCCTGCATCAGGGCGGCGATTTCGGCCCCGAAGAGGATCACCAACCACATCAGGTAGACCCAGAACATGAAGAGCGGAACAAGGCCCAGCGAGCCGTAGAGAGGCTTGACCCCAAACGCGTTGGCGAGGTAGAGACCGAACGTGCCCTTCCCGATTTGGAGAAGGACCGCGCTGACGAGGGCCCCGATCATGGCCGGCTTCCAGGCGACGCGCGTGGCTGGAATCGTGATGTAGGTGACGAAGAGGGCGATCCAGAAGATCGCCAGCGAGAGGATGATCCGGAAGGCCGTGCCCAGCCACGCCCAGATTGCCAGCGAGTCGGCGAGATTGCCGACGCGGGAGAGAAGGAGCGGGGCGAGGCCCAACGCGAGCGGGCCGACGGTGAGGACGAACCAGTAGACCAGCATCCGCCGCACCCACGAGCGGCCGTGCTCACAGCGGAAGATCGTGTTGAACGCCTCTTCGATCGTGGTGAGAACCCAAATCGCGGAGAACGCGACGAGAGCAAAGCCTGTCCAGCCGAGGGCGGCCACGTTGACCGTGCCCGCGAACTTGATGAGTTGGTCGATCCAGTCGGCGAGCGAGACGTTGGTTGGCTCGCTACTGCCCGCTGCCGACGGCATCGGCATCGTGACGTTGTGCATGCCGAGGCTCTTGAAGAACGAGCTCATCGCCGCTTCGAAGCCCTCGCCCAGCATCGCCCGCGCTGCGAGCGTCACCACCACGAGAACGGGTACCAATCCGAAGAGGGTGCGGAAGGCGAGCGTCGCAGCGATCTGACCGGCCCGATCCTCGCGCAGGTGGCGCAGGCAGAAAGTCGCCGACTCGGCGGTCTCGCCAACCGAGAAACGACCGATACGAACGTGCCTCAGGGGAGCGATCAGCTCCAGAAGCCAACCGTCGGCGCCGTGGGTCCGGCGCACGGAGCGACGGAACCGGTCGTTCATCGAACGGGCCCGTTCGCTCTCGGGTGGGGCAGGAGGATTCGCGTTAGGGGCCGGCATCGATGAAGAGACCGTCAGCGGTCGAGTTCGCAGGCGCTTCGGCGTTCCGCGAGCCCAACCGTATCGTCGAGAGGGCCCGACGACCTGTGGAGAAGAAGTCGGTTTCGCCGCCGGCGTCGAAGAGGAGGCTGAACGAGAGGATGCCGCCGATCGGTGGGGCCTGCAGGAAGTGGTACTCGTTGGTTCCGGAGTGGCCTTGAGCGATTTCGCCCCGGGCTACATACCGATCGGTTCCGCCGCCGTCGACGAGGAACGCGATTGCCTGTTGTGCGGCCGAACCCTGGGCGAGGCCGTCACCTTGGTAGCTGTCGGCGCCGGCCTTGTCCCAGAGGAGCGCCGTGGACTGATCCCACGCCGCACCTTGGGTCGCTGCGGTGCGACCGACGTAGGTGTCTTCACCCGCAGCATCGACGAGGATGCCCGAGGCCTGATGGGCCGCCCACGCCTGTCCATACCGATCGCCCCAGTAGCGGTCGTTGCCGCTGCGATCGCTCAGGAGGCCGAGGCCGAAGAAGTAGCCGCCGCCCTGGCTGAACTCGCCGGCGACATAGCGATCGTCGCCGCCAAGATCGGCGAGCATGCCGATGCCGCCCGCCGCGAAGCGACGGATGCCGACGCCGACACCTTGGCTGAAACTCGAGGAGGTCGCAGGCGTCGCGTATTGCGAGTTCTCGCCGTCGGCGAAGTAGAAGTCGTCGCCGCCGGAATCGACGATTGCCCCGAAGCCGCGCGGTCCACCACAGCCTTCGCTCATGAACTCGGCCCGGTAGCTGTCGCTTCCGCCCAGGTCGAGGAGGATGCCCGTTCCCCAACAGGCGGCGCCGAGCGACCAGTGGGTGCCTTGGTACACGTCGTTGCCGCCGCGATCGATGAGGAGTCCCGCGCCGAAGCAGCCGGCGCCGGCATGGAAGGCCTTGCCGATGTAGCGGTCATCGCCAGCGTGGTCGTCGACCAGGAAGAGACCGCAGACGCCGGCGGCGATGCCCTGTTGGGCGCTTCCTTCGTAGCGGTCGTTGCCGCTCACGTCGATGATCGCGCGCATGCCGACGGCGATGTCGCTCACCGTGTAGGTGTCGTCACCGCCCAGATCGAAGACCGCAGCGACCACCGACATGTCATAACGATTCGCGCCCGGACCGCCGGCGACGGCCCAGCCGATATCCGGGATGGGCTGGGCGGTGAGGACCACCCCGTCGACGGCGCCCTTCAGTTCGTCGGGAAGTCCCTCGGGCTCCGACGTAGCCACGCTCGGATCGATCGCCAGATCGGCATCAAGTTGACTGAAGGCGGCGACGATGGCGTTCATGTCGATTTCGGCCCCGCGTCGGATCGTCTTCAACTGTTGCGATGCGGTTGGGCCGGAGATGAGGAGCGACTCGCGCATGCCTCCCGCGACCGCGAGCGCCGAACGGGCCAGCGTCTCGTTACCGTAGGCATCGCCCAAAGCTTCCACCATCCGAAGCCGTGTCTCACTGGTGAAGAAGTCGAGAGCGTAGATGGCGCTCTGGGCTCCGGGCACCGGCATGCTGCCGTGGGACTCTCCCTCGGGTGCCCTTGCATCCAACTGCTCGGCGACGAGGGTGGCGGCGAGGCGAGCGGGACGCAATCGAGCGAGCGCCGGACCGACGATGGCCTCAGCGAGTTCCGGGAGGGCAAGAGGAGCGGTCAGGGCCTGGGTGACCCGGTTGAGGCGACGGGCATCCGGTTGGGCGTCGCTCATCGCTCGCTGGCCGGCGACGATCGCATCGAATGCCGCGCTCAACGAGGCGTCGCCAGCGAACGCCGCGTGGATCTCGGCGTTGGTCAAGAGCGAGGGCGACGGCAGCGGGCGGTCGATGGAAGGAAGGCGTGCTTGACCAAGGGTGCCGATCCAATCGCCCGGTCGGTCAAGCTCGACCGTGATGCGTTCCTCGGTCGCGACATGGTCGATCGCCGTCGGAAAAGTGCCGCCGCGATGGTTCGATCGTCGCAGCGAGAGGGTGATCGTATCGCCGGGCGACTTTGTTCCTAACAGTTCGCGCAACGCAGCCTCGGAGGCGGGCTTTCCGTCGATGGAAACAAGCAGGTCGGGACGAGCGAGGGCCGGCGCGTCCAGGCCTCGGCCGTTGAGGGGCCCCGGGTCGATCCAAGCGACCAGGCAACCGATGCCTGGGATATCACGCACCGAAAGGCCCAGAAAAGCGTTCTCGGTCGCTCTGGTGGCTGATGCGGATTGGCTGCGGGATGGCTGCGAAGCGTGCGAAGACGCCGAAATCGGCTGTGCGCAGGACACGGCCGCGACGAGTGCGAGGACAGTGATCACGGCAGCATCGTACGGTCCACCGTACAATCGTCTCCCGCCCGAAACGAACGGTCGAGGTCTTCCGCGCGGAAGCCAACCGTCGTTGCGATCGGCCAACCTCAGGCGATGCCCCGAAAAACCAGCCATTCCTTCACGCTCGACACCCGCGGCCCCCGTCTCCAGCGGGTGCTCGCCGACGCCGGCTACGGCTCGCGCCGGGCCTGCGAGGAGCTCATCGAGTCGGGCGATGTCCGCGTCAACGGCGAACTCGTCAACACCCTGCCTGCATGGGTGAATCCCTCCGAGGACCGGATTGTCGTGAGCGGCAAGCCGCTCAAGCAGCCCGAGCGGCACGTCTACATCATGCTCTTCAAGCCGCGCGGCGTGGTCAGCACCAACAGCGACCCGGAAGGGCGCGTGCGGGCGATTGACCTCATTAAGCATCCCGCTCGGCCGCGGCTCTTTCCGGTCGGGCGCCTCGACCTGGACTCGAGCGGACTCCTCTTCTTGACCAACGACGGCGACCTCGCCAATCGCCTGACCCATCCGCGCTACGAGGTCCACAAGGGCTACGAAGTGACCGTCGGCGGCTCGCTCACCGAGGCCGAGGTGAAGAAGCTCGAGGCCGGCATCTTCCTGCATGACCGGGAAGGCGAGGGCAAGCGCACGCACGAGACGCAACTCCGCATCGTGAAGCGCGACCGGACCCGCACCATGCTGTACATGGAACTGCGCGAGGGCCGGAACCGCCAGGTGCGACGCATGCTGCTCCGCGTCGGGCATCCGGTGAAGAAGCTCCGTCGCGTTCGCATGGGACCGCTGGAACTGAAGGGCCTCGCCGTCGGCGAATGGCGCGAGCTGACCGCGAAGGAAATGGCCCTCCTGCGGAAGGCCTCCGGCCGCTCCGAAGCGGCCCAGACCGAGCGGCGTACCGCCAAGCGAACGGATTCGAAGACGAGCGGACCGAAGGCGAAGCGATCATGATTCTGCACGGTGTTGACTTCAGCGGTGCCGACTCTGGCGGCGCCGCCAAGATCCGGGTCGTCGAACGAAACCTGCGGGCCCGTGGCGAGCCGGTGTCGTTGCGGGGTCGTTTCGACCGTCGCACGCTGCTGCGGCTCATGCTCGAAAGCGCTCGCGAGCCGGGAGAGCATCTTTGGCGCATTGACGCTCCCTTCTCGCTTCCGATCGAAACCCTCGACGCCTTCGAGGTGCCGCACGATTGGCTGGCGATGGCTCGATGGATGGCCGGCTTCGGCTCGCCGCGCGGATGGCGTCACGACGTGCGCACGATCCATCGCAAGGAACCGAAGCGCGTCTGCGATGCTTCCGAGGCGACGCCGATGGCCCCGATGAACCTCCGCGTCTTCAAGCAGACCTGGACGCTCATCTGCGAGGTGCTGTTGCCCCTTGCTGAGGCCGGGGTTCACATCGAGCCACTGGTGAATCGCGCCCAAGAGAGCCGCATGGTCGTCTGCGAAGGCTGCCCAGCCTCGGTTCTTCGGCGTTTCGGCTGGCCCTCCAAGGGCTACAAGGGCCAAGGCGACCCGCCGCGCGTCGTGCGGGCGACGATTCTCGAACGCCTTCCCTCGGTCGGCGTGCGCATGACCGATGCATTGGCCCGCGAGGCGATGGACGACCCCGAGGGCGACCTGCTTGATGCGATCCTCCTGACGACGACACCGACCACCACGGTCGTGCCCGCCGAGGCGCTCATTGAAGCCTGGGTGTATTAGTTTGAGCAGTCCGTAGCGCCCTCCGGGCGCACACTCCTTCTGGCGCGCTGGGCTCGCTTAGGCCTCGGGCTTCTCCTTGGATCGGTATGAGTCAGCTCATCGAAGCGAACTCACCAGCGGTAGTGATTCCGCAACCACTCGATCTGGCCGATGTGATGGCAACCGTGCCAGTCGTAGAGGGCGATCACCTGCCAGAGGGCGTACTCCTTCTCGTAGCCGGGATGCCAGTAGGTCCGGAGAAGGTCGTTGGGTGAGGCGGCGCGGGCCATGAAGGTCAGGCGCCCGATGAGGGCCTCGAACATCGAGAGCGAGAGGGTGTGGTCGGCGAGGAGCGCATCGGGCAGGCGCGACCAGTCGCTCTCGTTGTAGGGCTTCACCGTCGGCCGCTCTTCAGTCAGGGTGAGCTTGAATCGGCAGTACGCGTTGGCGGTGCTGTCGGCCAGGTGATGGACAATCTGCCGTACCGTCCAGTTGCGGTAGCGCGTCTCCAACTGGGCGTGGGTCAGTCCATGCACGGCATAGCGAAGCCGGGCAGGCTGAGCGGCGATCGCGTCGAGCGAGCCGCGCAGGTCGTCCATGTTCATGGCTGCCGGCAACTGGCTTGAACCGGCTGGAAACTCGGGGGCCTGGTGGGTCGGGGCATGAGGGTTGGCGAGCATGGGCGCAGCGTACCGACGCCGCGAACGAAGTTCTGGTCTTCGCGGCGTGAATCACCTACTCTGTGGTTGCTATGCCCACGTACGTATACGAAACCGTGACCAAGGACGGCTCCGAGGGGAAGCGTTTCGAGATCTCCCAGAGCATCAAGGACCCGCCACTGGAGCGGCATCCCGAGACCGGGGAGCCCGTCCGTCGCGTCGTGACCTTGCCGTTGGTCTTGGGGACGGCTCTCGGCGCGAATGCTGCGGCGGAAGGCCCGAGCGGCGGGCATTGTTGCGGCGGCGGGTGCGGTTGCGGCCACTGAGGCGGACCGAGCCGCATGTGACACATGTGACGCATGGACGCGGCACTACACCCCGCGCGTGCCGGGATCCCAGATGAGCTTGTGCAACTGGGTTTGCATGCGCACCGGAAGGCGATCGGCCAGGATCCACTCGGCCAGTTGACGCGGGTCCAGTGACGGACAGCCGAGGATCTCCAGGCCCCTCCGCTGTTCGAAGACGGCGGACATCAGGACCGCACGACAACGGTCGGCGAGGCGCTCGCGCAGGAGAATCTCCTTCGCCCATTCGTAGTCGGCTCGGCTCGTGATCACGAACTTGATTTCGTCCGCCGGGCGAAGGTCCTCGAGGTTGGACCAGAGATTTCGTTCGACCTCGCCGGAACCGGGGGTCTTGAGGTCGAGGATGCGAATCGAGCGCGGGTCGCAGGGGCGGATGTCGATCGCGCCCGAGGTCTCGATGAGAACCTTCATGCCGCGGTCACACAGGGCCGTGATGAGTCCGTGCACGCCTTTCTGGGCGAGCGGTTCGCCACCGGTGATCTCGACAAGCGGGCAGCCATGGCTAACGACTTCGGCGATGAGTTCGTCGATCGGTCGCGGCTTGCCTTCGCGGAAGGCGTACTCGGTGTCGCAGTAGTGACAGCGAAGGGGACAGCCGCTCAGTCGAACGAATACGCAGGGACAGCCCGCCCAGGTGGACTCGCCCTGGATCGAGAAGAAGACCTCGTTGATGCGGAGGATGCCGTCCATGTAGCAGACGGGATGCAGACGGGATGCGGCTGGGACGACTCTCGCCACAGGCTGCCAAGCGTTCCGCCAAGCGAATCGCCAAGCGAATCACAGTCGGAACCGTCGAAATGCTCAGGAGAGGACTCGAACCTCCAAGGGATTTTACTCCCACCAGCACCTCAAGCTGGCGCGTCTGCCAATTTCGCCACCTGAGCCTTGGGGCAAGGTCGCGGATTCTAGCGGCTGCCGCAATGGATGCAACAGGTGGACGAGAGCGAGTCCCGTTGGCGGGGGCCCCGAGTTTCGGAGGCAAGGTCCGGGCATGAAAAAGGGGGTGCCCTGATGGGCACCCCCGATGGAGTCGTGCTCGATTCCCGCCTGAAGGCTCTCTCAGACGGTTCTCAGCCTGTGCTTAGCTGAAGCTGCCCAAGAGGAGGGCAAGGTCCGCCGCGTTCACGGTGCCGTTCCCGTCGAGGTCACCGGGGCCTGCGGTGCTCCAAGCACCGAGCAGGATGGCCAGGTCGGCCGCGCTGACGGTCCCGTCTCCGTTGAGGTCGGCGGGGTTCGCGACAGTGCAGAGGTAGCCGCTGATGGAGACGTCGTCGACGCCGGCTTCAACGAGCGAACCCGAGCCGAGGTCGCTGGCACGCCACCGAAGCTTCATGGTCGCCGTTGGCACCACGAAGTCCGAGATCTTGAAGGTCTTCGAGACCCATGCGTTCGCGTTCTCGCTCACGTTCTCCAACTGCACCCATGTGGTGCCGTTGTTGTTGGAGATCTCAACTGGCATCGTATCGGCGTTCGGGGAAGCGCCGGTGTTGTTGGAGTACCAGCGCCAGTAGGTGACGAAGGCTGCATCGAAACCAGAAGCATCAAAGGTCGGCGAGACCAGCGTGGTCGTACCACCATCGATGTCGTTCTCGCCGAGCGCGCCGCCCGGAGAACCTTGGCCGGTCACCCAGCAGTGGGTGCCGCTTTCGGTGTGATCGTCGCCGGGCTGAGCGGACGTGGGATTCGGATCGACCCGCTCCCAGATGCCGCTCGAGGCGTTGTCCCCGGCGATGCCGGCCTGCCATCCGGTGCTGGAGATCTCCATCTCGTCAAAGAAGGGGATCTCGGAGCCGGCAGCACTGATGGCCGCGTAGAGCGAGGTCGGAGCGTTGATCGGGCTGGTCTGCGTGGCGCTGGTCGTCGTTGATGCCTGCACGTAGAACTGAAGCGTTCCGAGGCAGGTTGTCGCCGGGATCGACACCACGTAGTTGTTCGGGGTCACTTCCGTCATGGTCAGCGTCGTGAACGCGCCCGACGTCCCCTTGCGGTAGATGAACTTCCCGGTGCCGGGCTGCGGCGAGCCGGCGACGCCTGAGACACTCACCTCGAAGGTGGTCGTGCCATTTGGATTGAAGCTGACCGGAACGCCGTTGGGGAAGGTGAACTTGAGGTTCTGAATGGGCGGAGCAGGCAGGTTGTGAGCCCCGAATGCTGCGGCGATTGCCGGGTAGTTCGGAGTGCCGTCTGCGATGTCGGCGTTGTCGTCATCGAGCGTCAGGAAGTCGATGGTGATGTCCGCAGCGATCGAGGAGGTCGAACCATGCAGCGGCACGCTGTTAATCACGATGCTGGCGAGGCGTTCACGGTAGTCGCCCGGGTACTCGCTCTGCCAAATGTCACGCAGGCTCCAGACGCAGCCGGAGATCAACTGGCCGCAGGCGTGGATCTCACTGCCGCAGCTCGAGCAGCCGCTCGCCTGGTACTGGCAGGTGTTGTCCGCGGTACGGATGCCGTTGGCGCAGTTGTTCTGGAAGCCATACCCGGTGATCGGATCGTCGGTCGTCAGGAGGCCCATGCAGTCGGACATGCCTTCGCCGTACGCGCCTTGCCCACTGCCGCCCGACTGGACCACGTGGTGCCCAAACTCGTGGTGGACAACGGTCGAGAAGGCCGTGTTCGAGCAGTTGCCGCCGGCCTGATAGAAGTTGATCGACTCCCCGTCATAGAAGGCGTTGCAGGTCGAGGAGATGTTCGTGTTGATCGTGAAGGCCGAGCCGCCCGACTGACCGGAGATGACCGGGTAGCTTGGGTTGTTGGCGATCACCAGGTCACGAATGACGTTGGCGTGGTAGTACGCGTTGACCTGGGCCCGATAGAGGGCGTTCGAGTTGTCCGCGTTGTGCACGAAGTTGGCAACGCCGCCAGCAATGGGTGAGGTGATGGTCTCGACGTCCGTGGCCAGATCATTCGTGACGAAGTAGAGGCCGTCAAAGCCGGAGGTGCCGGTGGTCGTGCCGCCTGAGACGCCCGTCGCGACGAAGTTGCCGTTGGCATCGGCGTAGGTGCTCACAGCGCCGAATGTCACCTTTGCGTAGGGCATCGGGGTGCTGCTCTCGTCGCCGCAGAGGTCGGCGCCGAAGCCCTCGGTCGCAAGACCGCTGACGTTCCCGCTGACATCGACGTTACAAACGAGGTTCTCCTGGTAGAGGATCCGGCTGGTTGCCGCATCCACCACGTAGAGGTACTTCTGGTAGTTCTCTGGCTGGAAAACCAGGCCGCCCTGGGCAACGAACTTGTAGGCGACGCGCGGCGTCTCGGGCTGCTCGTCGACGCCCGCCCAGATGACCGCCTCCAGCGCGCTCACCTTCGGAGCTTGGCGATACTGGTTGCGGACGTAGCGAAGAGCCTTTGTCTGGTCGATCGACGCCGGGCTGATCGGTCCGCCCTTGAAGGTAGCCGCGAAGTCGCCAAGATCCTTGAGCGAACTGGTCGCGAGCACAGCGGGGAATCCCGACTCGTTGCGAACGAGGACACGCAGGTCGGAGCGGAAGACGGGAAGGCCGTTGAGGAACTGGCTGTACGTCACCAGCGTGAACTTGTAGCTCTCGCTACCGGCGTCGTAGACCAGTGGAACCACGCGATCGCCGTTCGGGAATGGACTCGCAGGCATCAGGTTCGCCGGGGTGAGTCCAAAGATAGCGGACTCGGCCTGAACGAATGCATCAGCGCTATCGATGGGGGATGCGCCAGTCGCGAACGCAGTCCCGAAGACACGAGTGATGTTGCCGCCACGAATCGAAACGCCGGTGCCGGGGTTGGCGGCGAGGAAGCCGTCGATCGTCGCCTGGATCGTGGCCGACGGTGCGGGCTCGGAGGGGTTGTTTGGAACGACTTGGCCGAAGGCAGAGCTGCCGGCAAGCGCCACCGCTCCGAGGAGCGACGCGGTGAAGACGAACTTCTTGAAACTGTGCATTACGTGCGAATCCTCGTTGGGCTTGTGTGGAGAGGAATGGTGAGCCGCTGTCGGCACGTGGACGACGGCACGGTCGGTGAGACGAGTGAATGGGTGAGCGGAAAGCGAGCGTCACAACGATGCGTTCGCCCGCTCCGAAGTGGAAGCGATGAGGCGAATGAGGTCGCGTGCCGATGGACGAAGCGCTCGCTCGCGCCTGCGCCGCCCACACCGTCGGTACGAGGCGCATCGCACCGACACCTTTCTCGGACGTCTGTTGCCCGTCGATGACGGGCCCGGTTCGCTCCGAGCATGTCGCCCTTTCTTCTTGGGCCTACCCCCGATTCTTCCCGAATCTGTAACAATCGCAAGGGGTTTCCGGTCATCGCGACTCAGACAACGCAGCTTTACTCGTGACGTGGTCCGGTTGCGAGGGGCGAATTCCCGAGATGTTGGGGCGATAGCCCCGCTGCTTGCTGGCGCCGAGCGCGAGAGCAACGTCAGCGCTGAAGGCAGGGATTGGTCAGCTCCATGGCAAAGAAGAAAGGTGAGCGTCGCGACGATCCGGTGATCGAGAACCGAAAGGCTCGACACGACTATCACATCGGCGAGACGCTCGAGTGCGGAATCAAGCTGCTCGGCACCGAGGTGAAAAGCGTGCGCGACGGGCAGATGAGTCTCGGCGAGGGATGGGTGCGAGGCGAACTCGAACCGCCGTCGCTCACGCTCATGCAGGTGCACATCGGTGAGTATCTCCCCGCCGGCCGCGCCCAGCATCCTTCGACGCGCCAGCGCGTTCTTCTTGCCAAGCGCCGTGAGATCCGCAAGATCACCGAGGAAGCGAACGCGAAGGGCGGAACGATCGTCCCGCTGAAGGTCTACTTCGTGCGCGGCGTGGCCAAGTTGCTGGTCGGCGTTGGTGTCGGCAAGAACAAGGTCGACAAGCGGCAGGATCTGGCCAAGCGAACCCATCAGCGCGAGATCGATCGGGCAACGAGCAGGAGGCGGCTGTGAGCGATGGACATCAAGGGCACCCGGTCGCGATCGTGACCGGTGCGGGCTCGGGCATCGGGCGCTCCGTCGCGACATTGCTTCATGCCCGCGGCTTCGAGTTGACGCTCATCGGGCGAACCCGCTCCAAGCTGGAGGAGACCGCGGCGCTCGCCGGCGCCACCAACGCCCTTCGCATCGCCTGCGACATCGCCGATAGCGAGCGGGCCGCCGCCTGTGTCGACCGCACCCTCGAACGATTCGGACGGCTCGACGTTCTCGTCAACAACGCGGGGATCGCCCCGGTCGTGCCGATCGGCGAAACGACCGAGGAGTTGCTTGAGGAGGTCTTCTACGCCAACACCTTCGGTCCGGCCTTCCTGATCGCCCGGGCGTGGCCGGTCTTTCTCGCTCAGCGCGGCGGGCGCGTGATCAACGTCTCGACGATGGGCACGGTCGACCCTTTCGCGGGGTTCTTCGCCTACGCGGCCAGCAAGTCGGCCCTCGATTCCTTCACTCGCTCCATCGCCAACGAAGGTGCAGAGCAGGGCATCCGAGCCTTCAGCGTCAACCCCGGGGCGGTCGAGACGCCACTCCTGCGGCAGAACTTCGGCGAGAGCATCCTGCCGCGGAACCGGACGCTCGACGCATCGGCGGTGGCCGAGGTCATTGTCGCCTGTGCCTGCGGCGAATGGGATGGCGAGAATGGCCGGTGCATACTCGTTCCGAGCCCCTGAGGAGATGCCGATCGGCGGGAAACTCCGGCACTTCGGCTCAACCGCGCGGCGCAGCCGCCCGATGATCGGGGCGTGTCATTCTTCAGCCGAGTCCTTCGATTTCCCGGCGCTGCCTC
>JAEUIU010000020.1 GCA_016795065.1 Phycisphaerae bacterium | reverse complement strand
CCCAAGGCCTATCTTGACCCAGACGTGCGAGCGGCCATCTCGGGGTTCGCAAAGCTGCCAGAGACGGCGGAACGGATGGAGCGCCTCCGCGCCGACCTCGCCAGCGGCGAGTGGGAGCGAGCGAACGGCAGCCTTCGAGAGTGTGAGGCGATGGACCTTGGCTATCGGTTGGTGATCGCCTCACACCTCGACGATCATCGAGCGTTCCCCGGTAATTCGACCGGACTCCATGCGCCGAGCACCTCCGCAAGGTCGTAGGCGTCGACCTCTTCATCCCCATTGACGTCAGCACGCCGAACGGAAAGCTCATTCACCGGACCCCACTCCTCAAGCACCAGTTGAAGGTCACGGGTGTTCACCTTGCAATCCACGTTGACGTCCTCCGCAACGGTCTGAGGCCGCAGGATCACTCCCCTGATGCTGCCACGGAGGTAGGCATCGCAAAACAGCACACCGTCGTTCAGCGGCCGATGCGCCCAGAAAAGCGTGTAGCCGGGAGGCAGCGTGGTGAGCGTCGACAGGTCGGAGAAGACACCATCCTGCCAGAGGAACGCGAAGCCGTTTCCGCCCAGTACCCCGGTCCGACCCACGATCTGTCCCAGCTCGTTCATGCCCGCGCCGGTGGTCCAAGCGAGCCCTTGGTTGGGTCCGACGGCTTCAAGCGTCAGGCCGTCCCAGTAATAGGTGCGTTTCGGACTAGATCCGTTGACCGATTCGGTCGCCACGACACACGCGCGAAGATGCTTGTCGAGAGCAACGAACGTCTCGTTGAAGAAGGGCCATCGGAGAAGGTCGACCAGGATCGGTCTTTGATCCGGCTTCCACAGGACCGCGTACCACTCCAATTCGCCCGATCGTTGTGACAGCCGAACCAGGCCACCGGCCCAGCCGGTCGGGTGGGCACAACGAAATCCCCCGTCCGCCGACCCGATCGGCTCAGGTATGGACAGGAATCCCCCGTCCCGCCACCAGAACGGTCGCGGAAACTGTCCGTTGGGGCCGTTGGAGATGGTCCCAACAATTGAGCCGTCGGCGAGAACGGCGTAGTTGCTGTAACTGAGTGCGGAATTCGCTGGCGAGAGCAACTCCACGCCTCCCCCGACCGGCCAACGGACGATCTGGAACCATGAGGGATTGCCGGGCAGATCCGCCAGCCCCACGATCGTCCCGAACGCGTCGATGTCCGTCGCTTCCCACTCGGCGGCCCCTTGCGGCGGAGGCGGCAGGGTGACATAGCCTTCCTCCGCGGTCCAGCGGAACGCGCTGATCTGGAGCGACCCGCCCTGCACCTTTCGCTGGCCCACCACGACACCCGACTCGTTCATGTCCGACGGAAGGACCAAGTGGTACCCCGGCGGCCACGGCAACACCTCCGCCTCGTAGCCGCACTGGCTGAAGGCCGTGCGGCAAGCGGCTGCTACCAGGAAGGCGACCGATAGAAGCGTCAGCGTGGTACGAGGCTGGGAACGGACGTTCATGCCGCACCTCCGAGATTTGCGAGGATGAGCGCTCGAGCCGGTTCGGGCAATTGCCCAAGCCAGATCGCAAACTCCTCGAGGTTCGAGAAGCCGAACATGCCCGCAAGCGCGAAGGGCGACATCGACGCCGGTTCCGCACCTTCGAACTGAAGCCCTTGCGATTCGCTTCCGCCCTGGAGGAAGGTAGGACAGGGTCCCCAGGCACCTACCAGCCCATCGACAGAATGGCCTCAAGGCGCTGGCACGTCAACCCCGCAATGGAAATACGACGCAACCGCGTGAGATCGAACGATGACCATCAGCGGCCGCCAACCCGCATCGACTCCCGTATCCTCGATCGATCTCAGACCCCGCCAAGCCCCCTCTGCCATTCGACGAGCTCATGACATCGCCCCCACCGCTGCGCGTCGGGGGAGAGCGGCCTTGAAGCGCCGCACGGATCGCACCAAACCCACCACCCCTCTCCCCCTCCTCCTTCCAACCGCTGCGTCCTCCACACCTCTGCGGTGAACGTGGGCGTCAGAACCTCACCCGAGATCCGGCCACAACCCGCTACAAAACCTCCGCCGCCAAGCTCGCCAGATCGCTTCGCTCGGTCTTCGACAGCGTGACATGCCCGGCGATCCGCTGGCCCTTCATCCGTTCGATAAGGTGCGAGAGACCGTTGCTGGCGCTGTCGAGGTAGGGATTGTCGATTTGGAGAATGTCTCCGCAGAGGACGATCTTCGTGCCGTCGCCGACGCGTGAGACGATCGTCTTCACCTCGTGCGGCGAAAGGTTCTGGGCCTCGTCGACGACGAAGAACTGGTGCGGCAGGCTGCGGCCACGGATGTAGGTCAGCGGCTCGAGGATCACCTTGCCGCTGGCCATCAGTTGGTCCATCCGCTGCTCGGCCGACTTCGAGTCGGCGTCGTCGCGGCTGTGGGTGCCGCGCGTCGACAGGAGATAGGCCAGGTTGTCGAAAACCGGCTGCATCCACATCGAGAGCTTCTCGTCCTTGTCGCCGGGCAGGTAACCGATGTCACGGCCTAACGGCATGATCGGTCGTGCGGTGAGAAGCTTGTCGTAGCGCTCTTCCTTTAGCGTCTTCTGGAGTCCCGCCGCAAGGGCGAGAAGCGTCTTGCCGGTGCCGGCCGGGCCGATGAGCGAAACGATCTTGACCTCGTCATCGAGGAGAAGATCCAGGGCCATCGTCTGCTGGAGATTTCGGGCCATAACTCCGTACACGGGCTTGCGCGGCCCGGTCACCGGAATGAGGTGCCCCGTGTCGGCGAGGACGCGGGCGAGCCCGGTGTGGGAATCGTCGTCGGCGTTCTGGAGGACGACGAACTGATTGGGGATCGGATCGAGGGAGGCGCGGTCCGTTCCGTTGCTCAGCCGCACCGGAATGCCGGTGAGGACATCGACCGAGAGCTGTCGCTCGTTATAGAGGTCATCGATCACCGCGCCGGGCACGACCATGTTCACGTAACCGGTGTAGAGCCAATCGGTGTCGACGTGATCGTGTTCGAAGTCCTCGGCGGGAATCCCTAACGCGTCGCCCTTGACGCGGGCATTGATGTCCTTGGTGATGAAGATGGTCCGCTTGCCGCTCGCGTGCATGACGTGCGCGACGGCGAGGATCCGGTTGTCGGGCTTGTCGGCGTCGAGTCCGTGCGGCAGGGCCAAGTCGCCGCGGTCGATTCGGATCGAACCGCCCTGCTCGTTCCAGACGACGCCCTCAAAGAGCGCCCCTTCGCCGCGCAGCTTGTCCAACGCGCGAATCACGGCCCGTGCGTTGCGGCCGCGCTCGTCGTTGTTCTTTTTGAAGGTGTCGAGCTCTTCGATCACCGTCAGCGGAATGACGACCTCGTGCTCCTCGAACTTGAAGATGGCATTTGGATTGTGCAACAGCACGTTCGTGTCGAGCACGAAGTGCTTGCGCAGGTCGACCGACATGGGCATGGTGATTCGCGAGGCGACGGCTGTCGCCTCGCGTCCATGGCCATTGTGGTGGCTCTTGCCATTCAGCTCGGCGCTCTTGGCGCTGCGAGCAGGTGCGGTTGGTTTGTGCGTCGAGCTCTTGCGGGCTGGACGTTCCGGATTGTTTTCGCGTCGGGTCTTCGCCGCCACGTCGCGCCTCCTGAGCGCATCTATCGGGCCGTTGGCATGATGACTTCCGTGCCATCGCTCTCTCTCTGCCAATCGCCCGCCGATCTGTCCGTCATTTCAGCTCGCCTGACCGGTGCGTGTCGGTCGCGCGGCATCCTACCCCCCTCAGGAGATACGCCTGCACGAAAGTCCCGGTTTCGCAAGGGTTTGTTCAGAGGCAAACAAAGGGATCGCGGTCGGCCGCGGCGAGCTGGAAGGTGACGCCCTCGACTGCCTGAGCGAGCCGGCGCGCGAAGGTGGGCAAGTACCCACGCTCGGTGTTGGTGTGGCCGGCGATGAGAAGGCCGCACCCGCGGGCGAGCGACGCGAGAACGTCGTGATGTCGACATTCCCCGGTCACGAAGAGCGTGCACCCGCTTTCGATGGCGATGTCGAGGTGCGTTCCGCCCGCACCCGCAGAGATGCCGATGCGCGAGTGCTGCTCCGGCGCGCCGTCGGGCAACGCGACCTGCACCGGACTCACGCCAAAGTGCGACTTCAGCCTTTCGGCAATCTGCTGGATGGTCAGCGGCTGGTCGAGCGTGATGCGCCGCCCGGCGCCCGTATGGCGGAAGGGACGCGGCGAGAGTTCGTGGATCTCGATCGGCGGCTCCTCGTAGGGATGGAACTGTCGAATCGACTCGACCGCGAGGGCCAGCACGCGTCGCGGACAGACCATCTCCAGACGGGCTTCCTCCACCCGCTCGAGCTGCCCACGCTTGCCGACGCGCGGTTCGGTGGCGCTGCCACCGAAGAAGGTGCCGAAGCCGCGGCCCTCGAACGAACATCGCTCGTAGCCGCCGATGCGCCCAGCTCCGACCGCCGCGAGGGCGTCGCGCAGGCGATCCACCGCATCGACCGGGCAGAAGGTGACGATCTTGGTTTCCTCGTTGGGCGGCAATTGCCCGTGCGGCACGAGGGCCCGCACGTCTCCGGTTCCGATGCCAGCCGCGATCCAGTCGTTCAGGCCGTTCGGCGCCGCGTCGAGGGCGGTGTGCGGCGATATCACCGCGATGCCCCGCTCGAGAAGTCGCATAACGACTCGCTCGGCGGGCGTGGCGTTAGCGATCCGCTTCAGCGGCTTGAAGATCGGCGGGTGATAGCTAATGACCGCCTCGCAGGCCTGCCGCACCGCCTCCTCGAGGACCGCCGGAGTCAGGTCGATCGTGAGGAGCGCGCTCGATACCGGGGCATCGCCGCGACCGACAAGAAGCCCGACGTTGTCCCACTCCTCGGCGAGGTGCAGCGGAGCGATGTCGTCGACGGCCCGAAGGAGATCCTTGACGGTGCGCTTGTTCATGACTTCATCCCATTCGCCTGACGGGCCAGCATCGCCGCGCCGTAGACGCCGGCGAGGTCGCCGAGCTCGCTGACCAGAAGCTGGCACTCCCGACAACGGGCCGGAAAGACCCATCGCTCGAATCGCTTTCGGACGCGGGCGACGAACGGCTCGCCGAGCGATTCGACCACGCCGCCGCCGAGAATCACCGCATCGATCGAGAGCATCGTGATCCAGTTCGCGATCGCCAGCCCAAGGACGTCGGCGGCATGATGCACCACCGAGCGGGCCAGCTCGTCGTCCTCAGCATAGGCATCGGCGATGACCGAGCTTCCGATCGGATCCGCCGGGTTGCAGTCGCGAAGCAGGCGATGGAACGCGGAATCAGGATGGGAAGGCATCAGCCGTCGGATCGCTACGGTCATCCCGGATCGCGACGCGTGCTCCTCGAGCGTCCGACCTCCCGGCCCGCCGTCCGGAATGACGATCGTGTAGCCGAACTCGCCGGCCGTGTAGAAGGTCCCGGGGAAGATCTGGCCGTTGAGGATCAGGGCCCCGCCGAGGCCGGTGCCGACCCACACCGCAAGGGCGTGTTGGTGGCCGCGAGCGGCGCCGAGGACGACCTCACCGAACGCAGCGACATTCACGTCATTGTCGAGAATGACCGGCACGCCAAGTTGCGAGGCAAGCAGGTCACGCAACGGCTCATCGGTCCAGCCGAGATTGCCGGACTTGATCACCGTCCCGCGCTCGATGTCGACCGGGCCGGGAGCGCCGATGCCGACGCCGCGAATTCGATCCCTCGTCACGCCGGCCTTCACGCAAGCTCGTTCGACCCCCTCGGCGATTCGGGTGATCACCGCATCGCGCCCAAGCCGGGCCTTCGTCTTCCGCTTCGCCTTCCCTAACAACTCGCCGCGCGCGTCCACGACTCCGATGGTCATGTTGGTGCCACCGAGATCGATGCCGATGAAAAGGTCGCGCGGCAGGGCGCTCATGCGCTGAATGGTACTCGCGCGACACGCTCCCTTGGGCGCAGTTCGCGGAGGCGAATCACCCAATCACGTCGCGTGTTCAAGTTCGGCGAGGCGAACCGCGCGATTCTCGGGCGACTCGCCGTGCCAAAGGTAGTGCAGGCCTCGGCGAAGGTCGTCGATGATCAGGATGTTCGCCGGCAGGACCAGCAGCGTGAGCATGGTCGCGCTGACCAGTCCGCCGCCGATCGAGATGCCCATCGGAATCAGGAAGCGGGCCTGGAAGGACTGCTCCATGAGCAGCGGGATCAGGCCGCAGAGTGTGGTCAGGGTGGTGAGGAAGATCGGACGAAGCCGCTGGCTGCCGGCCTGAAGTAGCGCGTCATGCAGCGATCGCTTCTCGTCATTCATCGCCTGATTCGTGAACTCGACCAGGATGAGCGAGTTGTTGACGACGATGCCGGTCAGGGCCACGAATCCGATCATCGAGAGGAAGGTGAGCTGGTAGCCCATGACGAAGTGGCCCCATACAACGCCGATCATGCCGAAAGGGATCGCGAGCATCACCGCCAGCGGCTGGGTGTAGTTGCCGAAGAGCCAGGCCAGGATGACGTAGATGCCGCCGAGGGCGACCATGAACGCCAGGGGCAGCGAGGCGAACGCTTCGGCCAGGTCCTTCTGCCGACCGCCTTCGCGGATCTGGACCGAGTGATGGGTCGACTTCAGTCGCTCAAGCGCCGGTGCGAGCTTCTCGGTGACGAGTTCGGGGTTCGTCGCACCGACGCAATCAGCGGTCACGGTGATGGTGCGCTCTCGATCGATACGCCGCACAGCCGCATAGGAGTTACCCTCGGTCACCGTCGCAACCTCGGAGAGCGGCAGCAGTGCGCCATTCGGGGCGGCGATCCAGAGATCCGCCACCGAGTCGACCCTTTTCCGCGAGGCCTCGTCGATCCGCACCCGCACCTTCACGTCCTCGCGATCGGCGCTATAGGTGTGTGCCTCGAGCCCATAGAGAATGCCCCGCACCTGACGGGCCACATCGGCGACGTTGAAGCCCAGGGCGGCAGCCGAAGGGCGCAGCTCGACGCGAAGTTCGCGCTGGGTGCTGAAGTCGTCGTCGGCGATGCTATCGACGCCTTCGATCCGCATGAGTTCGAGCTTGAGTTCCTCGGCCACCTCGCGGGCAGCGAGCTTGTCCTCACCGCGCACCTCGTAGGTGATGTCGGCTCCAGACGGGCCTCCCGTGATCTCGCTGAAGCGAACGCTCTCGGCCTCGCTGACGTCACCGGCGGCCTCGCGGATGCTGGCCAGCACCATCGTCGAATGCCGGTCGCGGGTCTCGACCGGAAGAAGCTCGACGTAGAGCTGGGCGATGTGCGTCGCGCTGGCGTTGGGCTGGCCCGTCTCGAAGTTGGTCGACTGGCCGAGAATCGAACTGACCCCGAACACCTCGGGCTGGGCCTTCGCTGCCCGCTCGAATCGGCCGGCGAGTTCCTCGGTCATCTCCATGGTCGAGCCGATCGGGAGACGCACATCGATGATGACCGTCTCGCTGTCATCGGCGGGAAGGAAGGTAAACGGGACACGACCGCCGCCAACCATCCCTAACGAGACGATCAAGACGGCGATTGTCGCGGTCGTCGCGACATAGCGGTTATCGACAATCGCCGTGGCGACGCGGGTGTAGAGGGAGATGATGCCTGGCATCAGCCGGTCCTCGCGCCAATGCTCGAAGCGGGCCCACGTGCGGGCGATCGGCCCAGGCCGCGAGCCACGCATCGAGTGGATCGAGTGGGCCATGTGGGCGGGCAGGATGATCATGGTCTCGACGACGCTAGAGGAGAGCGCAGCCGCGGCAACCATCGGGAGCATCGCCAGCAAGTCGCCGATGCGCCCGCCGACGAAGGCCAGCGGCAGGAAGGCGACAATGACCGTCGATGCGTTGGCGACGATCGGCCAGAAGACCGAGGTCGTGCCCTCGATCGCCGCCTCTTCGGCATTGCGTCCCTTCGTGGCGCGCTGCAGGATGATGTCGCTGACCACGATCGCATCATCGGCCAGCATGCCGACGACGATGAGCAGCCCGAACATCGTGATGAGGTTCAGGGTGATGTCGAACATCCACATCAGGAGCGTGGTGCAACCGATTGAGACGAAGATCCCGCTCATCACCCACCAGGCGCTCCTGGCGTTCATGAAGAGAACCATCACCACGAAGACCAAGAGCGACCCTTGCCAGGCGTCGTTTGTGAGGAGGTCGAGACGCCCCTCGATGATGCGTGCAAGATCGCTGTGCGACTGGAGGTCGCAGGGCAGCGGGTCGCGCTCGCGCATCCGCTGGCCGAGCTCGTAGCCTCGCCACCGGTCCGATCCGGTCACGATCGACTTGAGGGCACTCCATCCCGAACCCGCGTGATACTCGTCGCCGCGCCGCCCGGCGACGTAGCCGCGGACCATCTCGGCGATGCGCACCGCGTCCTCATCGCCCTTCTTGAAGACGATGATCGATGCCGCAGGCTTGCCGTTGAAGCGACGCGCGACCTGCTCGTCGACGAAGCTCTCGGTGACGGTGGCGATGTCGGCAAGTCGCACGACCTGGCCGTCGGTCGTCGCCCGCATCGGAATCTCACGGATCGTCTCGGCCCGCTCCGCCACACCCATCGTCCGCACGCCGAGGTTGGCCCCGGTGGTGCGCATCGTGCCGCCGGGCAGTTCGGTCATCCACGATCGCACGATGTCGTTGACCGTCGAGAGGCGAAGGCCGTAACGCTTCATCGCGACGGGGTTGACGTCGATGCGAATCTCCGAGTCGCGGGTGCCGGTCAGCACCACCGAGCCCATCTCCGGCAGCGATCGCAACTCGTCGGCGACACGGCGGGCGGCCTGCTTGAGCGCCGATTCGCTGGCGTCACCGAAGAGGGTCAGCATGATGACCGGGAAGTTCGGCTGCAGTTCCGTGACCCGGATCCGCTCCGCTTCCTCAGGCAGGTCGTTCAGGCTGTCGACGGCGACGCGCACATCGTCCAGTGCGTCGGCCATATCGCGCCCGTCGTTGAACTCGACCGCGATACCGCCGCCGCCTTCGGCCAGGTTCGACGTGATTCGCTTGATGCCATCGAGGTCGGCAACCGCGTCCTCGATCTTGCGGGCCATCGACTCCTCAACCTCAGCGGGCGAGGCGCCGGGATAGATGATGCTGATCGACGCTGCGTCGGGATCGACCTTCGGGAAGAACTCACGACGGAGGTTGAGCAGGCAGTAGACGCCGCCAATCACCAAGAACCACATCAGCAGGCTGCCGACGATCGGACGCTTGACGCCGAAGCGGACTAGTCCGTTGCCCGATGCGCTCATCGGGCGCTCCCCAGCGATGCGGCACCGGCGTCGCTCTCTCCTTCGGCCTTGCCGGTCGGGGGGAGGGCCAAGATCGCGGTGCCGTCGGGAATCTGTCGCGAGGCGTCAAGGACGACCTTCGAACCGTGCGGCAGATCCTCGCGGAGGACGATCCACTCCGAGTCCGGAAGGCCCGATTGCGGTTGGAGCCCGGTGAGGGCGAACTCGACCTCGACCGGCGTCACATGCACGCGGCCGTCCCGCACGACGAGGACGCGGCCCTCGGAGATTGCCCGCCGCGGCAAGACCGTGCGGGGCTCGGAAGCTGGGCACATCACCGAGACCTCGATGAAGGTTCCCGGGGCGATCGCTTCGGTTGCGGCGAACTCAACGTACACAGTGTAGGTGCGCGTCGACGGATCGTCTTCGGGAGCGATGCGGGTCAGCTTCGCCTCGACGCTCTTCGCTCCATCGCGATCGGGCGTCAGCAGGACGACGTTGCCGACGCCAACCAATGGGCGTGTCGACGCGGGAAGGAGCGCCGGGATCTCGATCTTCGCCGGATCAACGACGCGGGCTACCTGCATGCCGACCGTGACCATCTCGCCGATTTCCTTGTCGGCGTTCTGCACGACGCCGTTCATCGGACTGCGGATCGTGCAGCGATCGAGCGAATCGTGCGCAAGGTGGCGCGACGCCTCCTGTCGGGCCCGATCGGCCAGAAGCGACGCCCGACGAGGCTTCATCTTTTCGCTCGCCTCGCGGGCCATCACCACGGCCCGTTCGGCCCCGATCGACGCTTGCCGCACCCGATCGACCTCACGTTCCTTCGCCGCGCCGTCGCGGGCCGCCTCCTCGGCACGGGCGACGTCGGCCCGAACAATGGCTGCGTCAGCCTCGGCAAGACGAAGCGATTCGGCTGCCGTGCGCTCGTCGACATCCAACATGGCGAGTTGGGCATCGATGGAATCGATCGCCTGAGTGGCCATCTCAAGCTGTCGGCGGAAATCGGCATCGTCAAGACGAACTAACAACTCGCCCGTCGAGACGCACTCGCCCTCGCGGTACTTGGCGCCGAGCTCGACGATCGTCGCCCCGACCCGGGCCGGCACGTCGGCGCTTTCCAGGGCCCGAGCCGTTCCGTATCCGCGGACTCGGCGCCCGACCGGGGCCTCAATGACGTCGATGACGGTGACGCGGCGAAGCTGATTGGCCCGATCGCTCTCGGCGGCCTGGGGCCTGGAGGAGACGAGCCACGCGAAGATGCCCAGCGCCGCCGCAAGCAGCACGACGCAGACCGCCAGCCGCGTGGCGATCATGATGAAAACGTTGCGATGTCCTGACATGGCTTCGGGCATTGCTTCAGGTATGGCTCGACTGCTCACACGCACTGCCCCACGCGACGAACTGCTGCGCCTGTCGGCGGCAGAGCGTGGATGCTACGCGATCGCATTCTTGCGTTCTCCCCTCGCAGCCCACGGCGGCCCTGACCTGTTACGCTTTGGACATGACTTCCGGCAGCGGACATTCCGGCGCCGACGCCCACGAAAGCGGCGGCCTTGACCTTGATGCGGTCCGACACGTCGCCAAGCTCGCCCGGCTTCGGCTCTCGGAGAGCGACGTCGAACGCTATTGCGGCCAGCTTCGTTCGATTCTCGGACACATCTCGAAATTGAACGAGGTCGACGTCGGTGATGTCGAGCCGATGGCTCACCCGCTGCCGCTCAACAACCGCCTCGCCGAGGACGTGCCGAGCGAGTCCATGCCGCTTGAACATCTTCTTCGCAATGCCCCCGCCACCGAGGGGCGATACCTCGCCGTGCCGAAGGTGCTCGCCGACGCCGGCGGCGCCTGAGCGATTTCCACTCTCCTTCCCACGCGCTGACCCTCGATGAGTTGCCCCGACCGAATCCGATTCGCTGATGACGTTCGCACCGGCAAGGCCAGCGCCACCGCCCACGCCCAGGCGACGCTGGAGCGCGTTCGGGCCGCAAACACCCGGCTCAACGCCTACAACGAAGTGCTTGAGGAGTCCTGCCTCGCACAGGCGGCGGCGGTGGATGCCGACGCGGGACCGAAGCGTAAGGGGCTGCTCGCCGGCGTCACGGTGGCGATCAAGGACAACATCGCCACGGCCGTCGGTCACACCACCTGTTCGTCGCGCATGCTGAAGAACTACCGCTCGCCCTACGAGGCGACGGTGGTGACCAAGCTGGCCGAAGCCGGTGCGGTCGTCGTCGGCAAGACCAACCTCGATGAGTTCGCCATGGGCTCGTCGACCGAGAACAGCGCCTTCGGCCCGTCGAAGAACCCATGGGACACCTCGCGCGTGCCGGGTGGCAGTTCGGGCGGCAGCGCGGTCGCGGTCGCGGCCGGGTTGTGCGACGTGGCCCTTGGTTCGGACACTGGCGGTTCGATTCGCCAGCCGGCCTCACTCTGTGGCATCGTCGGACTGAAGCCGACCTATGGGCGCGTCAGCCGCTACGGCCTCGTCGCGTTCGGCTCGAGCCTCGACCAGATCGGGCCGCTGACGCAGACCGTGCGCGACTCGGCTGCGGTACTTCAGGTCATCGCCGGCCACGATCCGCGCGACTCGACCAGTGCCGACATTCCCGTCGACGACTACCTCGGCGAACTCGACGTGCCCGTTCGCGGGTTGCGGGTCGGCATTCCGGCCGAGTACCTCAGCGACGCCAACGACCCGCGCGTGAACACGGCGGTGCGCGAGGCGGCGGAGGTCTATCGCAAGCTCGGGGCGACGATCGTCGAGGGGATTCACCTGCCGCTCACCGACATCGGCATCTCGACCTATTACGTCATCGCACCGGCCGAGGCGTCGAGCAATCTCGCCCGCTTCGACGGCATCCGCTACGGCCATCGCGCCGAACTCGCGGCTGGCGAGGATCTCTTCGACCTCTACGCGAAGAGTCGGGCGGAAGGGTTCGGTCCCGAGGTCCAGCGGCGGATCATGATCGGGACCTACGTCCTCTCCAGCGGCTACTACGACGCGTACTACAAGCGGGCCCTGCAGGTCCGACGACTGATCAAGGACGAGTTCGATCGGGCGTTTGAACGTTGCGACATCCTGCTCGGGCCGACGGCGCCGACCCCGGCGTTCTCGATGGGCGGCAAGAGCGACCCACTCGCGATGTACCTCTGCGACGTCTACACCGTGAACACGAACATCGCCGGCATTCCCGGGATCTCAATCCAGGGCGGCATGGCGAAGGAGAACGGGGTCGAACTTCCGATCGGGCTCCAGCTTCAGGCGAAGCCCTTCGCCGAATCGCTTCTCCTGCGGGCTGCGCGGATGTTTGAGACCGCAACGCTCTGGCACACGATGAAGCCGAGTGTGTGACGCACGGAGCCCGACGAGGTCAGTTCGCAGGTGAATTCGCCGGTGCACCTGTCGGCAAGCTTGGGGGCAACTCCCAGCGGAATCCGGGCTTCTCGAAGCCGGGTTTCTTGCCGAACGCTTCGAGGTAGCGGCGGAACGAGACCTCAAGTCCCCGGGCGATCTCCTCGCGCTGGCCGAAACTTCCAACCGTCGCGTGCGAGCGGATGCACTCCGGCGGAGCGACTTTCTCGATCACCAGCGTGGCAGGCTCGTCGAGAGCGCTCTCGAGCTCGAAGACCATGCGTCCCTCGGTCTCCTCGGTGAAGCGGAGAATTGCCATCTCGTAATCGGCGACACCCCAGTAGACCGAGATCCAGACGTCACTCCAGCGAACCCCGTACGGCGCGGGGGTCGGCGGTTCCGCCGGGGTGCCCGCGAGGGCGTCACGCATGGCCGCGATGGCCTCGTGTCGCTCCTTGTCGGTCCACTCGACCGAGGCTTCGGTGTCGTTTGGGGCAAGGACTTGGTTCGCGCTCACCGGATCGCGCTCTGGAGCGCAGCCGACCAGTGCCGCAAGGAGCGTCAGGGATGCCCTGATAGAGCGCAGACCTTGTTGCCGGGGTATTCGCACCCACGAAGGCTCTCGACTCGAATGCCATTTGTCCAGCGGGCGGCTGCAACCGCAAGGGACGACTCCCCATTCCGCGGTACAAGACGCATCGGTTCGACGAAAGGCGGCCTCGAGGACGTTCGTGGGGTCGCAAGCCTCGTCAGGAGAATGGTTTGCGAGGGGTCACCCGGTGGGCCCGACGCGAGTTCAGGCGTTCACCGGAATCCCGGCGGCCCGAGGTAGTTATCCGGCGATTCACAGCCTTCGTCGCCCGCTGGTCGCGGTTCCTCCCACCCATCCTCTAGGACTGCTTCAAAGCGGGCGATAGAGTGTTCGATTCTTCGCCCGGTCCCCTGCTCTGCCGTTTGTCCGGCAAGCGGGAACGACCCGCGGCCCGCTCACGCGGGCATCCCGATGTTTGGGTCGATGTTCGGCTTCGGCCGTGGCAACTCCAAAGACTCCCACGGCGGCCTGTCCGGTTCATTCGGCAGCCACCGTGGCAGCACGTCGTCACGACGTCGCGAGGAGTTGCGCCGGAACCTGCCCCGCCCGAGCCCCGAGTTCGTGGAGTGGTTTCGGCGGCCCGAGTTCGCGGCGACCGTCGGCATCACCTTCGCGTTCGCATTGGCGTTCGCACTCCTGACCGCCTGGAGCCGAGGGGTCCCGCGGGCGTTCGTCGGCCAGATTGCGATCGACAGCCGGATCAACCTGGCCCAGTACGAAACCGAGAACCAGTCCCTCACCAACTCGAAGCGTGAGGAGGCCCGTCGGACCGCCCCGCGGTTCTATGTCGCCAACGGGAAGTACCTCTCGAGCCTCAAGGCCAAGATCGAGGGATTGCCGGTCGCGACCTTCGAGAAGCGATCGGTCAGCGAGATCGACAACGAGTTGGCCAACGCCTTCGACCTGAGCGACTCGGCGCTGGCCGAGCTGCAGCGGTACGGCGGGGCCAAGGTCGCTTCGGAGAACTGGCGGACCTGGACCGATCGACTCATCGGATCGCTGTGGAGCGAGGAGCCGATCGTCGCGTCGCAGGAATACCAGCTCTTCATGACGACGCTCGAGCGCTATGTCCTGCCGCCGTCGTCAGAGCGCGGAGCGGAGAAGCCGACCGACGCCCACGAGAGCCCGGCGTCATCGCGGCCCGACCCGCTCGCCGAACCGGGAAAGGAAGCGCACCGCGATCTTCCGGCCGTCGCAATCGAATCGCCGGGCACGCGCGTCGACACCGCCCACGAGTTGCCACCCGGCATCGGCCCAATTCAGGAGGATCTCCGTCGGGCGATCATCCGCCTCGCCCGCGATGCCGGCTTCTCCGAACAGCTAGCGCCCATCGTCGCCGGCGTGGTCGTCAACGATCCGCGGGCGACGATCGGATTTGACGAGAATCGCACCAAGCTCGCCGCCGAACAGGCCGCTGACGCGGTGCCGCCGGAGAAGGAAGTCCATCTGCGCGGCGAAGTGATCTATGCCGACGGTGATCGAATCACCCCGGACCAGCTTTCGCGGCTCATCGAAAGCGATACCAAGGCCGACGCTGCCGCGACCTGGCGACAGACCCTCGCGGCCTCCCTCGGAAGCGCCGCTCTGGGACTGGCCCTCGCTGTCCTCATCCTCCTCTACACCGTTCGACATGAGCCGGCCGTCGGCACAAGGCCGCAGCGCCTCGCCGGTGTCTTCACCCTGATGTTCCTGACCACGGTCTTCGCGTGCTTGGCCAGCGCCGAGTTCCCGCTCATCGCGGTACCGGCCTGCTCCGCCGCGTGCCTCCTGGCCGCCCTCATCATCTGCCTCGCCTACGGCCAGCGATTCGCCTTCTTCGTCTCGGCGGTCGAGGCGATTCTCCTCACCGTCGCAACCGACCTTCCGCCAACGACGGCCCTGGTGCTCGTCCTTGGCTGCGGCACCCTGGTCGCGTGCCTGCGCGAGGTCCGCCATCGGGCGACGATCGTCCGCGCCGCAGGCATCACCGCGATCGTCTCGGGCCTCGGCATGGTCGGACTCGGCGTGCTCGAAACCGAACTGGCCGAAGGCGGACTCTGGCAGAGCCTGCGCGACGGCACGTTTGGGGCGATCGGAAGCTACGCTGTCGGCTTCCTCGTTCTGGGCATGCTGCCTTCGATCGAGAAGGCCTTCGGCATCTCAACCGGCCTCACCCTGGCCGAGTTGCGCGATCCGCGCCACCCGCTCCTTCGCCAGATGCAGGAACGGGCGGCGGGCACCTACAACCACTCGCTGCAGGTTGCGAGCCTGGCCGAAGCCGCCGCCGAGGCGATCGGCGCGGACGGACTGTTAGCCTACGCCGGGGCGCTCTATCACGACATCGGCAAGGTCAACAAGCCCGAGTACTTCGTCGAGAACCAGCTCGGCAGCACGAACAAGCATGAGCGACTCAGCCCGGCGATGAGCCTTCTCGTCATCGTGGGTCACGTGAAGGATGGCCTTGAGCTCGCCAAGGAATACGGCCTTCCGAAGCCGCTGCATCACTTCATCGAGAGCCACCACGGTACGACGCTGGTTGAATACTTCTTCCACCGGGCGAAGACCGAGGCCGAGCGCAAGGGCGAAGACGAGGATTCGGTCGAGGAGTTCGACTTCCGCTATCCGGGTCCGCGGCCGCGCACCAAGGAAGCGGCGATTCTCATGCTCTGCGATTGCAGCGAATCCGCGACGCGAGCCCTCAACGAGCCGACCCACAACCGCATCGAAGGACTCGTCCGCTCGCTCGCCCGCCGTCGCCTCGACGACGGCCAATTCGACGAGTGCCCGCTCACCTTCGCCGAACTCAAGATCGTCGAAGACACGATCATCAAGACGCTCTCGGCGATCCACCACGGGCGCATCGCGTATCCGTCAACGACGCGGATCGAACCGAAGACCGAGATCCGAAGCGACGCTGCGCGGGCCTAGCGACTGGTTCAGTTCAATCCGCGTCCGCGGCAGATTTTCGCCGCACGCCGTCCGCTTCCATCTCCGTGCGCGGCAGGTTCAGGATCCCGAGGTACTTCCTCCACGGCCCGACCTCGGTCTCGTATTGCCAGGCCATGGCTCGGGCGATCTGGGCGATGTGGTTGAGATCGTGGGCGACCCACGTGGCCAGGAGATTCTCAAGGGTCACTTCGCCGAGGGCTGGATGGAGACCTCGCCGGGTGAGATCGTCGATCGAGATGTTGGCCGCCAATAGCACCGCGAGATTGGCGGCCCGCAGCCGAGCGAACTCGTCCAGCAGGTCATCCAAGGTGCGTCCAGCGCTCGACTCGAACTGGGCGTAGCGGTCGTACTTCGGGAACGGCTCGCTCGTTCCCCGTTCGAGAATCAGGCGAAGCCGCACGATCCAATCCGTGCGCTCGCCGGTGATGAGGTGGCCGACGACGTCGAAGGGCGAGAAGGTGTTGGGTCCGTAGCTGCCTAGGACGAACCGTTCGGGCGCCCTGCGCAGCATGGCATCCAGAACGCTCGGCGTCGTTCGGAGAAGTTCGATCACCTCGTCCAAGAGGATCGTCATCGTTCGCCTCGCTTGGTGTTGCGCGCACGCCCAGCGACGATCGCCCTCATCGGGTTCGACAGCGCGTAGGAGTTCACTTCTTCCGCGGCCACCCACACGCCATCCACGTCGCGCACTCGCGTCTTCCCCCGATGAACCACAAAGACCACTTCGCGATGCGATGTCTGATGCACAAAGCGCTCACGCAGTTCAATCGTGTGAGGCCTGGGTTCGACCATGGAGGCGACATGGGACGGCCCGATCGCTTCATCGGCCTCGACGGTCGGGACTTGCCACATCGAGGACCAGAGCCCTTCGCTCGGCCTCTGCACCAGCAGCACCTTCCCGTTGCGCTCGAAGACGACCGCGTGGTGATAGACCCGCTTCCTCGCCGCCTTCAGCGCCGGCTCGGGAATCGTCGCTGCGATCCTGCGGGCTCGGGCCAGACATGCGTTGGCAAGGGGACAGGCCGAACAGGCCGGTTCCCCGGCTGGGCAGATCGTCGCCCCCAGTTCCATCAGCCCTTCGTTGAAAGCGGCTGGCGACCGGGCCACCGCGACCAGCGATCCTGCGCGGCTCCACACCCACTCGGCCGTGGCCCGTTCGCCCGCTGTTCCGGGCCGGCTGTCGAGCCGCATCAGAACCCGCGCGACATTCGTATCCACAATCGGCTCTGGCCGTCCGAAGGCGATCGATGCGATTGCCCCCGCCGTATACGGACCCACTCCGGGAAGCGTCCGCAACTCATCCACGGTCGAAGGCACACGCCCGCCGAAACGCTCCACGACCGCCTTCGCCGCCGCGTGCAGCCGCTTGGCCCGTCCGTAATAGCCCAGCCCCTGCCAAGCCGCGAGAACCTCCCGCTCGGCAGCTCGGGCCAGATCCGCGACCGTGGGAAATCGCCTCATGAACTCGACGTACTTGTCGACGACCCGCGAGACCTGGGTCTGCTGGAGCATCGCCTCACTGACGAGGGCCGTGTATCCCGTTCGCCTTGTGCGCCACGGCAGTTCGCGGCAATTCGACGCAAACCAAGCCTCCACCTGTTCGGCGGCAAAGCGGTCGCGAGCCGGGGCCGAAGCTGGTTCGAGTCTGGGGGCACGACCCGCCGACACCAGCCCTCGTTGCACGCGCTTCCTCGCCGGCATCGCTTGCGTTCTCCGTAGTATCGAGAGGTGCTCCCGCTCGCGGCCGGCCTTCGTCCAATCGGAGGAAGGCATGGGCTTGCGACTGCCCGCAGCAACCGATAGCGTACGGAGTTCGTAACCCGGTTGGTGAGGAGCCATCCCCACACCCCCCTCGGAGGTCGCATGGGCAGCAAGATGTTCTACACGGCGGAAGAAGCCGCCGCGAAACTCGGCAAGTCGGTCGATCAGGTCCTCGAGATGGGGAAGCGGGGCGAGATCCAGGAGTTCCGCGACCGTGACAAGGTGATGTTCAAGGCCGAGCAGATCAACCTGCTCTCCGGCGAGGAAGACGGCGGGGACATCCCGCTCGCCCTCGAGGACTCCAGCCACGGCTCCGGTCACGGCGCCGCCATCGACCTGGCCGATTCGACCCCGGGCACCAAGCGCGGCCCCGCCGCCAAGCCGGCCCCGCGCAGCATGGCCGACTCGAGCGACGAGACCGGCATCAGCGCGTTCGAGGCCAGCCGCTTCGGACAGGACAAGAAGGGCGGCTCGGGCGAGCTCTCCCTGGAGACCGTCGGCTCGGGAAGCGGTCTGCTCGACCTCACCCGCGAGAACGATGACAGCCTCTCCGGGGCTGCCCTCATCGAAGACGCCTTCTCCAACGACGAGAACGTCGAGCTTCCGGCCAACGCGAGCGGTCTCTTCGAGGCCGCCGGCGGCGCCGAGAGCGGTGGGAACATGGTCACGGCCGGCGGCGGCACGATGACCATGATGCCGATGATGGTTGAGAGCTACGACGGAAGCTGGTCGGGCGCCGGCATCGGCCTGATGATCGGTTCGGCCATCAGCCTCGTCTGCGTCCTCATCATGGCGGTGGTGACCTCGACCGGTGCGGTCCCGGCCCTTGCCACGATGTTCACCGGCAACATGCCAGTCTGGGCGGGCGGACTTGCCCTGGTTGCGATCGTCTGCGGCATCGCAGGCTTCGCCATCGGCCGCTGGTCTGAGTAATGCTCCTGACCGGCTACGGACTTCGCGAATGGCTGACGATCCTGGTCGTCAGCCTTTTGCTTGCGCTCGCGGCGGCGTGGTTCGGGCAATGGTGGGCGGTGGGGCTGGTCGCGATCGTCTGCCTGTCACTTCTCTCCTTCTTCCGCGATCCGCTCGGAAGGAAGCCGGCGACCGCCGACGCCCGCGACTTCGTCTCGCCTGCCGACGGTACCGTCTCGGCCGTCTTCACCGTCGACACCCACGAGGCGACCGGCGGCCGGCCGGCCCTGATCGTTCGCATCTTCCTGAGCGTCCTCAACGTCCACATCAACCGAAGCCCGTGTGACGGCGATGTGATCGCGATCACCCACAAGCCCGGGAAGTACCTCGATGCCCGCACCGAGGAGAGCGCCCAGGTGAACGAATCGAACCTGATCGTGATGCGCACGGCCTCGGGCGAGACGATCGGCATCCGCCAGGTCTCGGGAGCGATCGCCCGGCGCATCGTCTGCCCGATCGGCGTCGGAACGAAACTCGCTCGCGCCGAACGCTTCGGCATGATCAAGTTCGGGTCGACGACAGAACTCATCCTGCCACATCCTGAGCGAACGAAGTCCCTCGTTGCGAAGGGCGACATCGTCACCGGCGGGGTCACGATTCTCGCCCGCGCCGACTGGTGAACGGAGACCACGATGCCCCACCGTCCCATCCAGCAGTTCCGCGATGACCGCGCCGTCGGCCAGGCTCGCGTCCTGGAAAGCAAGCATCTCGGCATCAATCGTTTCATGCGCCTCGACAGCGCCACCTACGAGGATGGCGCACTTCCGGGTCGCACCAAGGAACTGCTGGGACTCGTCGCGAGCGCGGTACTCCGCTGCAACGACTGCATCGATTACCACTTAGAGCAGTGCGTGAAGCAGGGCTATTCGAAAGAGGAGATCGAGGACGCCCTCAATGTCGCCCTCGTGGTCGGCGGGTCGATCTTCATCCCCCACCTGAGACACGCGATGCTCTCGTTGGACGAGTTGCTCGCCGAGCGGGCTCGCGGCCAGCCGGCGACCTGAGACTCGTGTCGAGAGGAACTTCCGTTCACGACGGAGCGCCCTCGTTCCCAACCTCTGGCTCGGAGCGGGCCATCGCACGGCCTGACACCTCTCGCCCTGACCTGCCGGACCGAGTCTGACCGGGCCGTGAACGGTGCTGCGTCACGTCGGCCGTTCTTCCGGATTCGTCGTCCTTCGCGTGATTTCAGGTGGCCCTCGTGCGAATCACCGGGACGCCCCATCCTTCGGGCGAACCGCGATGATGCACGACGTGGCCATCAACCCATCCACTGGCGACCTCCGCCAGCGATTCTCGGCCCTGCTTGAGGCCCACCGCGGCATCGTCGGCAAGGTGGCCTTCGCGTACACCCGGTCGGCCCACGATCGCGACGATCTCATGCAGGAGATCGCCACCGAACTTTGGCGGTCGTTTCACCGTTACGACGTCAGTCGATCGTTCCCGACCTGGGCCTATCGCGTCGCCCTCAACGTGGCAATTTCGCACCTTCGACGAACCACCCGGCGAAGCGCCGAGCCGCTGCCCTCCGACATGACTTCGCCCACGCCTCCGGAGCCCGATCCCCGCATCGGCGAGCTGCGGCGAGCGATGGAAGCGTTCCCACCGCTCGATCGGGCGCTCCTCATGCTCTATCTCGATGAGCAAAGCTACGCCGAGATCGCCGAAGTGTTAGGCATCACTGAAACCAACGTCGCCACCAAGATCGGACGCCTGAAGCAGACGATTCGCCGCGACATGACCGCAGCCCGTCCAGACACGTCCGGAGCGCACCATGGAACTCGATGATCTCAAGGCCAACTGGAAATCGCTCGAGCGCGAACTCGCGACGCACAACTCGCTGTTGCGGCGGTCGATGACGACGCAGCGCCTGCGGCGGGTGAAGTTCGCCCTTTGGCCGCTCGTCATCGGACAGGGTTTCCAACTCCTTGTCGGTCTCATCCTGACGCCGCTCTTCGCGTCGTTCTGGGTCGCCCATCGCGACGTGCCCCACCTGATGCTGTGCGGCATCGTCATCCAGGCGTACTCGACGCTTCTCATGATCCTCGCGGCACGCGAGCTGCATCTGGTCCTCACCATCGATCCAGGAGGACCGGTGATTGCGATCCAGCGTCGCATCGAATCGCTTCGCGCCTGGCAGATTCGCCTCGGACCGTTCTTCGCGGTCACCGGCTGCTTCATCTGGATTCCGCTGATGCTGGTGATCTTCGCGTCACTCGGCGCGGACGTGTGGACGAAGAACCCGACGGTCGTCTACTGGCTCTTCGCAAGCGGACTCGTGCCGTTCGCGATCCTCCTCGCCCTCTGGCTCTGGAGCCGCCGCCCGGGGAAGCCCGACCGGGCCCAATGGCTCGACAGCAACACCGTTGGAACGAGCGTGCGGCGGGCCCGAGAGTCGCTGGAGGAGATCGCGGCGTTTGAGCGGGGAGAGGAGCAGTGACTCGCTTTCGCGAGACACGACCTGATCAGCGAACGCCATCAGGCGTTCCGAGTTGACCGTCCGGCGTTTGTCGATCAATCTCGCGATGCAACGCACTCCTTGTGAATCAAGAGCGTTGGGCACCCCCGCCGTCGGCGTCGGAACGAGAACCTCTTGAAGCGATTCTCTCGGCGCCGCCACGGATCATCATGGAGCTTGTCATGAATGCACACGGAAGCCGATCGAGGATCGGGCTCGTCGCGATCCTATTGGGTGGATTTGTCACCGTCGCGGGCTGCGCGACACAACCCAGATCCCCGAGTCCCGGCGCTCTCGGTTGTGGAGCCAACTGCACTTCCAACTGTGGCGGCGCGAACTGCGCTGGCAACTGCCAGGGACCGTGCGCCCTGCCGCCCGGCGAGCGCACGACCCTTGACTCCGACACCGAGGCGGCGCTCCGAGCAGCCCTGCAGGACGAGCGAAACGCCCAAGCCTTCTACACGAACGTGATGGCCCGCCACGGTCAGGTTCGCCCATTCGTGAACATCGTTCGCGCCGAAGGACGCCACGAATCAATGGTCCTCGGCGTCATGGAACGCCATGGCGTAGCGGATCCCAAGCTCGCCCCCGGACCGCTGCCCGCCGTGCCGGCGACCTTTGCTGAGTGCGCGGCGCTGGCGGCCCAGCTCGAGCGCGACAACATCGCCCTCTATGACCGGCTGATTCCGACAGTCAAGGAACCGGATGTTCGCACCGTGTTCGAGCGATTGCGGGCCGCATCGCTTCAGAATCACCTGCCAGCATTCGAACGGTTCGCGGGCTGATCGCAAGCTCCAACTTTCGGACGCTTCGCCTGCCGCGTACCGCGGCTCGCTCACACAGGACCAAGCCGTACAATCGGCATCGTTCGCCAAGCGCCTTTGCTTGGCGAACAGGTCCTTTCGTGAGGAGCCCTCCATGTGGCAATTCGCGTGCGCGTCGTGTCTCGGCCTCCTCACGCAGTCGCCCAGCGAGCAATTGGGCACTGCGGACTCGCCGACGCCCTCGCCCCTGCGCGTCCTCTGGAGCGTGCCGCTGAAGTCGACCTCCTTCGGCGGCGGCGCGGTCGCTGACGTCAACGGGGATCGAATCGTTGATGTGGCCTTCTGCAGCTACTTCGGCGATTCGAAGGTGCGTGTCCTGAGCGGCAAGGATGGGCAGGAGATCTGGGCCTACGACGCCTCGTCGCAGCCGGGGAAAGGCGACGCCTGCCTCGATGCCTCGTGTCGATTCGTCGACCTCGGCGAGGACGGTTCGCTTGAGTTGGTCGTTCCAGTGTCGAACACCAGTCAGGTGATCGCGTTCGATGCTGCCACGGGAGCCAAGCGGTGGACCTACGAGGCCGGCGTCGGCGAATGCATCGACACGCCGCCTTGGATCGGATTGATCGACGGTGCCGTACGCGTCGTGGTCGGGACCTTCAAGGGCCGGCTGCATGTGATCGACGCCGGAAACGGTTCGCGCATGCGGAACGTCCAGATCGTCGGCAAGGGCGCTGTACAAAGCTGCCCTGTGGTCCTCGATCTTAACGCCGACGGCCGCGAGGACTACATCGCAACGAGCTTCAACGGCGATGGCCGAATCGTTGCCGCAGATGGGGCCGCCGACGACAAGAGCTCGCCCGACGCCCCCCCCGCCGTCCACGAGCTTTGGCACGTGCAGGCCGGCAGCAAGATGCTCTATCACGGCCCAAGCGTGGGAGACGTCGATGGTGACGGCGCCGTGGACTTCGCCATCGGCACCTACGACGGCAAGGTATATGCCTTCCGCAAGGACGGTACGCCGCTTTGGACGACCGCGGCGATCGAGCGATACATCATGGGACCCACGGTCATCGCCGATGTCGATGGCGACGGCAAGCCTGAGGTGATTGTCGCGAGCGACAAAGTCACCGTTCTCCGCGGTCACGACGGCTCGGTGCTATGGAGCATGCCTTTTGATTCGGCGATCGGCGCCTGGTCGGTCACCCGCGGCGTGAGCGTCGCCGACATGGACGGCGACGGCAGGCCGGATCTCTGCGCCCTGAACGGTCGGGGACTCTTCAAGGTCTTGCGCGGCGCCGACGGCGCGACCCTCTACGAATTCGATGCCGCCCCGCTCTGCCCGCACAAGCTCGCCATGAACAGCCATCTTCCGCTCATCGCCGACTTCAACGGCGACGGCAAGGTCGACGTCTTCTTTGTCGTCGGACATGGAAGCAGCCAGAAGCCGGAAGAGGGTGTCGGCGTCGCGATGTGCCTTAGCGGATTCGGCGGCGCAGCCCAGACCAAGGACGGTGCTCCGAACGGCTGGTTCATGCATCGGCACGATCAGCTCAACACCGGGAACGTGGCCACACCGTTGCCGGATTCGCTTCGTAAGCGAATCGCGTTTGCGCGATAGCGATTTGTCACCGATTGCCCTCTACCTGCCGCCGCTCCCCTTCGCTCCCCACTTCCTCACCTCCTCCCGATTGCCGGCCATGTCATAAAGCGTGGCTAGGCGATCAGCGATCTCGCGAAGGAGCTCAAGGTCGGGGTCGGAAGAGGTGCGGGCAAGCTGATCCGCGCGAAGGAGCAACCGCTCGGCTCGAACGCTGTCGCTGCGGTCGAGGCACGCCCAGCCGAGGTTCGAAAGAGCGTTCGCTCCCGGCGCCTCGCCCCGGTCGACGATCGCCTGACAGTAGGCCTCGAGATTGCCAAGTGCCACCGGTGTGGACTCGTTGCGGACTGCAGCCGCGCGAACGAGGTAGCTCCGCACCGCCCTCACCGCCGAGTCGCGTTCATCTGGCTTGGCGACGCGAAGTCGCAGGCCCACCGCCTGCTCCAAGGCGGCGACTTCCTCGGGACTCTGGATAGCTCGTAGATGATTGGCCAGGACGCCGAATACCCGTTCCGTGAACGCGTGATCCGGCCCTAAGGCCGCGAGCAAGTCCGTGGCCGAGGTGCGAAGCAGTTCGGTGGCCTCGGCGCGTCGACCCTCTTGCCGCTCGATGGAAACGCCAAGGGAATGCCGCGCCAAGGCGATCTGCCAGTGGCCTTCTGGCATCGATTCCGTCAGCGTCGCGAGCAGGGCACGGTAGGTCTCCTCAGCTTCGGCGAATCGGCCGAGATTCGTCAGCATCGTGGCGTGATTGTTGGCTGCCGCAAGCGTGATGGGATCGGACGCCGAGTGGCGGGCCTTGGCCCGCCGCAGCACCACCTCGGAGTAGGGAATCGCTTCGGCATAGCGCTTCTGCGCGCCGAGGCTCGCCACAAGAGAAAGTGCAGGAGTCAGGACGCTGGCGTCATCATCTGGGCGAAGGCGTCGCAGCCTTTCGATTGCGTCGATGAGGATCGGGTCCGCTTCCCCGTGCTTTCCCATCTTCTGGAGGAGCTCGCCAAGATGGGAGCGAACCGAGAGAGTAGCGGGGTGATCCAGGCCGAAGGCCGCACGAGCACGTTCATCGGCGTCGCGAAGCACGCTCTCGGCCTCCTCCAAACGGCCGAGGTCACTCAGTGCGCTTGAGCGGATCAGCGTGACATCGAGCGTCAGCGGATCATCCGGTCCCAGTTGTTCCAGGAGAATCCGCTCGGCCGGTTCGACGGTCGCTAGGGCGACGTCACGGAGCCCGAGAGCACGATAGGCACTCGCCATGACCGCCCGCACCCGCGCTGCCAGGATCGGCTGGGTCGCGAAACGCCGGTCGACCAGGGTGATCGCGTTCCCCATCGCTTCGACGATCGTTGTCTTGTGGCCACCCCTCTCCGGACGAGCCATGGTGAGGAGATCCTCGACGAGGAAGTCATTCACCGTTGCAAGATCATCCCGGGCGAGCGTTGCCTGAGCTTCGGCGCTCACGGCGCGGGAGAGGGCAAGAAGCGTTGCGCCCAGCCCCACCATCAGGCTGATGAAAAGGAGCACCGAACTCGCGACGGCGACGCGGTGGCGACGAACGAACTTACGGGTCACATACCAAGGGCCCGGCCGCGCCGCGAGAATCGGCTCATTGGCCAGATGGCGTTGGACATCCGCGACCAGCGAACCGACCGAGTCGTAACGGCGGGTACGTTCCTTGTCGATCGCCCGCATGACGATCCAGTCGAGGTCGCCCGTGACCGCAGCTCGGTGCCTGCGCGGGTCGGTCGCTCGCAACGCGGCGATTTCAGCAGCCTCGTCGCCCAGATTCGCCACTCGCTGGGAGGGTCGTGGAGGGTCGACCTCGCGAATCAGTCGCATCGTCGCCGGCAGCGAGGATCCGCTTCGCCGAGCGATTCCCAAGGGAGTCACTCCCGCGAGGAGCTCATACAGAAGCGTCCCGAGCGCGTAGATATCTACCCGCGTGTCGACATCGCCAAGCTCCGAGTCGACCTGTTCGGGACTCATGTAGTCTGGAGTGCCGAGAAGTTGGGCCTCCATGGTGAGACGCGCCTCGGTTCCGGAGCCTGCCCCCATCGGTTCGATCGCCTTGGCGATGCCAAAGTCGATGACCTTCGCATCGACTCGTCCGCCAGTCGCCTGGACCATGACGTTGGATGGCTTGATGTCACGGTGAATGACGCCCTTCTGATGGGCGTGCTCGACCGCTCGGCAGACATCCATGAAAAGCCGCAGCCTCCGCTCGATCGGAAGGCGCTCCTGATCGCAATACCTCGTGATCGGAACTCCCTCGATCAGTTCCATCACGAAATAGGGGCGACCGTCGTCGGTCTGACCGGCATCGATGACCCGGGCGATGTTGGGATGGGAAAGAAGGGCGAGGGTCTGCCGCTCCGCCTCGAAGCGGGCAATGACACTCCGCGAGTCCATTCCTCGCCGGATCACCTTCAGGGCGACCTCGCGGCGAATTGGAACTTCTTGCCTTGCCCGGTAGACGCTGCCGAAGCCGCCCTCACCCAGGAGGTCAATGATCGCGTAGGACCCGATCCGTTCGGGCATCGGTTCGAGCCCGCTCGTGGTGCCGGTGGCAGGTACCAGGATGGCGGCTGGCGCCTCAAGGAATCCGCCTTCGACGGAGTGCCGGCCGAGCATGCGCACGACCTTGTCGCGCAGTTCGAGGTCATCCCCACAGAGCCGGGCAATCTCGGCGTCGCGGGCGACATCCTTCAGCTCGACGATGGCTAGGAAGACCTCTTTCACCCGGGCCAACGACGACGATGCCGAGTTCCGTTCGTTCATGGTGTCTCAGTGCCCCGCCGATCGTGGTCCTACTCGCCGCCCAACTCGTCGTAGAGCCACGCCCGGGCGCAGCTCCATTCTCGCTTGACGCTGGTCGGCGACATGCCGAGCGCTTCCGCGGTCTCCTCGATGGAGAATCCGGCGAAGTAGCGGAGCATGACCACGCGGGCCATCCGCTCGTCTTCCGCCTCCATGCGACGCAGGGCCTCGTCGAGGGCCACGAAATCGACGGAATCGTGCCCTGATTCATTGACGCCGGCCACGTCGATCTCGGCAAGCGATATCGGCCGCTTACCGCCGCCATGGCGATCGCGGCCCAGCCGCCTCGCCCGATCGACGAGGATCCGTCGCATGGCCAAGGCCGCGGCTCCGAAAAAGTGAGCCTTGTTCTCCCACGAGGTATCCCCGTCGCCGACCAGGCGGAGATAGGCCTCGTGCACCAAGGCCGTCGCCTGAAGCGTCTGTCCGGGCCTCTCGCGCTCGAGCCGCTGGGCGGCAAGCTTACGAAGCTCCTCATAGACCAAAGGAAGCAGGTCGTCGGGAGCGTGGTGATCACCCGCCCCGATCGCCCGGAGGAGGCGGGTGACGTCACCTTGGGGAGCCGAGGAGGACCCTTGGGTGTTGTCGGGGTGATTCCCTGCCGGGTCCTGGCGATTCCCTTCGGAGGCGTTCATGGAGGTTGAGGGGAATGGTCAAGCGAGCGACATACGCGAGAGCCAAGGCTGCGTGACCGCCCGGCAGCCCATGGTACCGACCGAGCCAGAAAATCTTGCCGAAACATGGACCATAGGTGACATCGGCGTCGCATTGGGAGTGCCCGGGAAGAAGAGAGCCCGGTGAATCAACCAGTCCTCGCGCACTGTCAGGCGTCTCGGGGGCGTGGGCGTTGTCGAACCTCCTGCAACGCCCACGTCCCACGGACACCCCATTCCGAACCGTCGCCATCGAATCGACACCCAAGAAAGGCCACTAGCCCATGCGTCGCATTCTCGTTCCGTCCCAGTTCACCACCCCTTCCGTCACCGCCATGAATTCACTGTTCGCCGGTGTGGCCGCCGCGCTCCTGGCCTCGGTCGCCAGCGCCCAATGCGGGTCGGCGCCGTCGTGCTACTCGGCCCACGACACGCCGGGGTGCAACGATGTCAACTGTTGTGAGTTGGTCTGCTATGAGGATCCGTACTGCTGCAATAACGAGTGGGACGAGCTCTGCGTGGGTGAGGCAAAGGACATGTGCACGCCTCCGACGATCGTCGGCGGACCCGTGCTCAATCCCCTGAACGGCCACAAGTATTGGATCACCTCGCCCAGTGGACGGGCCGCCGTGGCCGGCCTTCTGGCGAGCCAAGGATTGAATCTGGTGACCATCTCGAGTGGCACCGAAAACGAGTGGATGCGCCGCGCGCTTCTCGTGGGAGGCTCCAACCCGCTCTCCGCTGCATTCATCGGACTCAATGACCTGACCAACGAGGGCGTCTTCGTGTGGGACGACGGATCTCCCCTGAGCTACCTCCACTGGGCACCGGGTGAACCAAACAACTTCGGGAACGAGGATGCCGTCGAGATGGGCGCCGGCAGCGGGCTGTGGAACGACATCAGCAAGCTTGCGTTCCTGCCGGGTGTCGGCGAGAGGTCGATCGCAACATGCGGTTCCGGCGGCTCGTGCTTCAGCACGCACGGCCCCGGCTGTGATGACGAGACCTGCTGCAACCAGGTCTGCACGATTGATACTTTCTGCTGCAACAACTCCTGGGACAGCATTTGCGTCAATGAGGCCAACCAGTACTGCACCGCCCAGCTTGTCAGCACTGGAATCGTCAACCCCGCCACACGAAGCCGCTACTTCCTTGTGAGCAAGACCTCCTGGCTCTCGGCCGAGCGACTCGCCCTTTCGATGGGCGGCAACCTCGTCTCCCTGGAGACGGCCGCTGAGAACGAGTGGACCCGGGCGAACTTCACGACGTTCGCTGAGGTGACTTCGGCCTGGATCGGTCTCCACGACCAGCGGTACGAGAACGCGTTCGAGTGGACGGACCTGACTCCGACCGAGTACACGAACTGGAACCGTGGCGAGCCGAACAACGCCAACAATGAAGACTTCGGCATGATGATCTTCAACGGCGCCGCCGAAGGCAAGTGGAACGATTCGACCTCCACCTTCCTGACCCATGCAATCATCGAAGTGCCATGCGCAGGTGACCTCGATGGAACCGGCTCGACGAACGGCTCAGACCTTGCTGTTCTCCTCGGAGCTTGGGGACAACCCGGAACGATCGCGGACCTCAACCATGACGCGACCGTGGATGCCGCCGACCTTGCCATTCTCCTTGGGTCTTGGGGACCGTGCCCCTCCAGCAATGCTTGTTTCGCCCACCTGACCGTCGGCTCTGACCAGCCAGGCTGTTCGGCATGCGTCTGCGAATTGGATCCCTTCTGCTGCAACAACCAATGGGACTCCATCTGCGCAGGTGAGGCGGCGAACCAATGCAACTTCGCCTGCCAGTGTGGTGGCTGATCGGCCCAACACTCAGCAGTCGATCTTGAGAACGACACGGGCGGCGCGCCAGCGCCGCCCGTGTCGTTGCGCAGTGGGTCGGTCCCTTCGCGTTAGGGCGTCGCGCCCTCAAGCCTGTGCCGATACCCATCGCGCTCCGCCGTCATGCGCTTCACGAGATCATGCTCCGGCCCAAGCGCCGCCGTCGCCTCGACGATCGCCCTTTCGATCAGGGGTATCGCGTCGCCGGCCCGGCCGGCCTCACCGATCGCGTGACCCAGCGAAAAGCGCGTCACCGCGATCTGCCAGTGGCCGGCTGGCAGCGAGCCCTCCACAGCCGAGAGCAGGTCACGGTAGATTGGTTCCGCATCGGCGTACCGCTTCAAGTTCGAAAGCATCGCCGCGTGGTTGTTCATTGCCGCCAACACCGCTGGATGCGTCGGCGAGAACGACGCCTTCGCCTGGTCAAGCACCGCCTGTGAGTACGGCAGCGCCTCGCTGTCGCGGGCCTGGGCGCCGAGACTCGCGACCAGCGACATCCGTGCGGCAAGCAGCGACTCCTCGCTCGGCTCAAGAACGCGAACCATCCGCTCGATCGTCTCTCTGAGGAGCGCATCGGCCTCGTCGTGGCGGCCTCGCTTCTGAAGCACTTCGCCGAGGCTTCCCTTGATTCGCAGCGTTCGCGGATCGTCCGGACCACTCGTCAATTCCATCACAGCGACGGCTGGCCGCAGCATCGCCTCTGCCTCTTCGTCCCGTCCCAGCTCGCGCAGCGCATCGCCTAACGCAATCTTGGCGTCGATCGTGTTCGCGTGACTCGGGCCGAGCTCGCGCTCGAGGGCCTCGACGGACGCCTTGAGCGGAGGCACCGACTCCTCCAGCAGGCCAATGTCGCGGAAGACGCTTCCGATCGCGTACTTCACCCTTGCCCCAACTGCCGGTTTGGCCGCGAATCGCTGATCCACATGTGGAAGGCCACCCTTCATCGCCTCTACGACCGTCACCGTGTGGCCGGCACGACTGGTGTTTGCGGCGCCCAGAAGGTCATCCACAAGAAAGTCATTTACCGCCACCGCCTGGTCATGGGCAAGCCGCAACTCCGACTCGGCACGCATCGCCCGAGTGAGCGCGGCCGCCGTCAACGTCAGGCCGATCGCGAGCGCAGCGACAACGGCACTCACCGCGGCAACGGCCAGACGATGGCGCCGCACGAACTTGCCGGCGGTGTACCACGCACCGGGCCGCGCGGCCGAAACGGGCTCCTGGGCGAGGTGATGCAGGATGTCCGAGGCGAGGGCCCCGACCGAGTCGTATCGTCGTTCGCGCTCCTTCTCGATTGCCTTCAAAACGATCCAGTCAAGATCTCCCTCGATGCGTGCCCGCAGGCGACGTGGCTCCGTACTTCGCAGCCGGGCGATCTCCGCCGCGGACTGCTCGAGCTGTCCGAGTCGCGCCGACGGGCGCTTTGGGATCTCTTCGCGGATGGCCCGCATCAGGAGCGACAGCGACGATCGCTCGCGCGAGGCGAGCCCGAGGGGCGTGAACGAGGTGAGGAGTTCGAACAGGAGAACCCCAAGGGCGTAGATGTCGACGCGCGTATCGGCGCCACCGCCGTCAAGCTGCTCCGGGCTCATGTAATCGGGCGTGCCAACGATCTGGGCGTTCACCGTCAGTCGTGTGGCATCAGCGGCGAACGGTTCGATCGCTTTGGCGATGCCGAAATCGATGACCTTCACCACCGGATGCCCAGACTCGTCCTGGACGAGGATGTTCGAGGGCTTGAGATCGCGATGGATCACGCCCTTCTGGTGGGCGTGCTCAATGGCCCGGCAGACCTCACAGAAGATCACCAGCCTCTCCTCGATCGTCAGACGCCGGTGATCGCAATAGCGCGTGATCGGCTCACCCGGGATCAGCTCCATCACGAAGTACGGCCGGCCCTCCGGGGTCGCGCCTGCCTCGAACACCTGGGCGATGTTGGGGTGATGCAGAAGGGCGAGCGTCTGCCGCTCGGCCTCGAAGCGGGCGATGACGCTTCGCGTATCCATGCCCGGCTTGATGATCTTGATCGCGACGTCGCGGCGAATGGGCACTTCCTGCCGAGCCCGATAGACGCTGCCGAATCCGCCTTCACCTAACAGTTCGTTGATCCGGTAGGCGCCGATCGTCTCCGGCGGCGGGAGCGGATCGGCGAGCATCGGCACCCCATCAAGCGTTGCAGGCTCAAGAAGGAAGGTCGACGCCCGTGCGGCGCCGTCGAGCATCCGCAGCACCTTCGTGCGCAGTCGGTCGTCCGAACCGCAAAGTCGCCCGACCTCGCGATGGAGGTCGGGTCCGGACAGATCTTCGACCGCGAGGAAGACCTCCCTCACACGTGCGTAGGAGGGGCCGTTGCCCTCGCTTTCAGCCATGGTCCGTTCGATCCAGTTCGTCATAGAGCCAGGCCCGGGCGCACGACCATTCCCGCTTCACGGTCGAGGCCGAGAGGCCGAGCGCCTCGGCCGTCTCCTCGACGCTCAGCCCTGCGAAGAATCGCAGCATGACGATGCGGGCTCCCCGCTCGTCCTCACGCTCCATGCGACGGAGGGCCGCGTCGAGGGCCAAAAAATCCAGGCGATCGTCAACGGCCGCCACGTCGATTTCGGTGAGGGGAACGCGCTCCCGCCCTCCACCATGTTTCCCACTCTGGGCCCGCCTGGCCCGCTCGACTAGGATCCGGCGCATCGCGATCGCGGCAGCGCCGAAGAAGTGCCCCTTGTTCTCCCAGGTGGGCGTCCCGTCACCGAGAAGTCGCATGTAAGCCTCGTGCACGAGGGCGGTGGCCTGAATCGTCAGCCCCGGAACCTCACGCTCGAGCCTTCGCGAGGCAAGCCGCCGCAACTCCTCATACACGAGGGGCAGAAGCTCCTCCGATGCAAAGCGGCCTTGATCAAAAGTCTCATCTGGTTTGGGCGTCTCCACGATCCGGCATCTCCTCCAATTGGACACAAGGTACATCGCGCCCCGCAATCCCGCGCCGGCGCCCTCGGATCAGGATCCAGGCCGAAACGAACGCAGGCGGCGCCCTCTCCTGCGCCGCCCGCGTCGTCCCTCTCATGCCTGTCCCGCTTGCGGCTCACGCCGCCTTGCGGTCGTCCCACTCATCGTGATCCTCATCGCTGGCCTCGTTCGGCCAGCCGCCGGTCGCCCGATGGTGAATCCGGAGGACCGTCGCGATTTGCTCGGCAAAGACCGTTCGAAGGGCGTCGATCACCGTGGCGAGCTCGTCGCCAAAGCCCCTCTTCGAGTCGCGGAAGAGAACGAACACCGCCAAACAGTCGCTCTTCGCATAGCAGGGCCACGCGACGATCTGGCTCGTAGCGAGGGTGGTCGTGCCAAGCCCGAGGCTCTCGACGAAGTCGCTCGAGTCCTCAAACCGCATCAACTCGTCCATCTGCGAGAGCTCGGGGCAGACGTCGCTCGCCAACCGGTCGAGCAGCGGCTGAGCCACCGACCGGGGGCAGTCGTAATTGACGTAGGCACCCAGGCTCCACTCGCCATCGCTGCCGGGCAGGAAGACGGCGGCGTTGGTGGGGCCGGTCTTTCCGATCAGGTACTCCACGCCAACCCGAAGCAGGTCCTCCAGATCGAGTTCCTGCCGAAGAAGCGTCCGGTACTCGGCGGTCATCGCAACGTCGTCGAGCTTGCCGTCGGCTTCCTCGCGGACGGCCCGAAGGTCGTCGGAAAGGGCTCGAGCCTGCTCGGAGACCTCGGCACGGGCGTCGTTGAGCTTCTTGCAGATGCCCTTGAGCCGATGCACGCGGTCCTCGCGGTCGCGATCCTCGCGGCTCCGCTCGATGGCGGAGAGGAGGCGCGATCGGAAGTCGGCCTGTTCGATAGGCAGCTCCATCACGTCGATCATCCCACCGCGCATCGCCTCGACCACCGTCGCGACGGTCATCGCCTTGGCCAGAAGAATCGTCTTCGCCGACGGCGCCAGTCGCGTAACGAGTTGGGCAAACCGCGCGATCGCGGTGTGCCGCTCATCGGAGATCAGCACGACATCAAATCGGCGCTCGATCAGGGCTGCCCGGGCGTCGTCACCCGGATTGGCGGTGACGACCTCGACTCCGGCCCGGGTGGCGGCGGCGCGAATCGCGCTTTCCACACCGGCCGACGCGCCGACGAGCAACGCAGCGGCACTTCCCTCCTCGCGCCGCAACGGAACGCCTGCATCGAGATCACCATCATGCCCAAACGAATCGCCATGGTCCTCGGAACGGTTCGCGTTCGATCCCACTCGTAGATCCCTCCCCATCCCCACCAAGCTCCATCGGTCCCTCGGGGTTTCGATTCGTTCAGTCAGGCCGCCTCCCTCCGAGGACGGCATGAACCCGAACAATCTTCCCCACGCGAATCGGCTCTTGGTTGTGTCTCCGAGGTCCGCAAGGCGATCGTCACGATCGCTCCGCCCTCGGGGCTGTTCTCCAGTTCGAGCGTCCCTCCGCAGGACTCGACGATGGAGCGGGCCTTCGCAAGGCCCAGTCCGGCGCCGCGTCCAGCGATGCGCTCGCTGAAGAACGGGTCAGTGGCGTGTCGAAGGGCCCGGTCACTGAAACCCGGCCCGACATCCCTGACGCGAATCATGCATCGGCCGTTGAGGACGTCGGTTTGAGCGCTCACCTCAATGCAACCCTCGGCCGCAGCGTCCAATGCGTTCTGCAACACCTCGGCAAGCGCCTCCGCCACGTACGCCGGATCGGCAAGACACGCTGGCGGCGCAGACCGGGTCGTAGGGGCTGGATCGGCAGCGCGGACAACGATGCGCGACGCCTGTTGAACCATGCGGTCTGTATCGCCGCCAGGGCCCGGCAACGCCCCATTCCCGCCAGCGCTGAAGCTCCCGGTGATGCGAAGGCTGCGCATTGCAGTGGCGATGATCTCGGACGCAGGTACCGATCGGATGATCGGACTGGTGGGCCGCACGGTCCGAAGAAGTTGCGACACGAGAGCACTGGCCCGCTCAGCGGCGTCGACGATCTGGTCGAGAGCCGCGGCGTCCTCAATCCGGGCGCTGCGTCGCAGGAGTTGAGCTCGCCCCGAAACGACCGTCAGCGGGTTGTTGATCTCATGGGCAAGCCCGGCAGCAATCTCGCCCACGCTCGCGAGGGCCCGATCGCGGATGAGCCGTTCACGGGCGATCTCAAGGGCACGCATCGCCTCGGCCGCTCGGTCTGCAGCGCGCATTGCCCGCTGGCGATCGAGGCTCGCAGCCAGGGCGAAGGCCCACAGCGATACGGGTGCCCGAGCGAGTGCGGCCGAAGGGAGGACGTCCCCATCGGCACGGTGGATCGAAGCCACGGTCTGACCGCGACAGGCGAGGGCGAGCGAGCCTGGATGGCCGCCCTTCGCCCGCATCTCGCACCAGCGTCGTGCAGCTAACGTTCCGTCCATGTCGCCCTCGCCGGCAACGCGGCCCGCGATGAGAGCGCCATCACCGTCGAACTCGCGCACCTCGCTTCGCATTCCATCGATGCCCGCGCCCACGACCAGTAGCCGTTCCCGGGAACGGCCCGCGCCGACGAGGCGAGAGATAGATCGTACGATCGCACCTAACGTGGCGATCGGGTCGCCGGCGGCGTCAAGCTCGTCCACCGGATCGCCGGCAGGTCGAAGATCCTGTCCGAGCGTCCGCAGCGATTCCAGTCGGCGGTTGGCCCGCTCGATCGCCTCAGCGGCAATGGCCGCCGGCGTGGCGGTCGAGATTCCGAGCGATTCGGCCCGCGCCGCAACCTCGGCGAAGAGGCCCTCGATGCCCGGCTCGAGCGCCCCCGTCGCGATGCCTAACGCAGCGAGCAGCGGGTCGGGATCGGCGGCGCTTGTCGGGCCGAAGCCGTCGCCGCCCAGATGCCGGCGGCGAACGATCCGATCGGCCAGGTCAGCAAGGAGAAGCGTGACGCGATGCGGACCCGAGGCGACCAGCGAATCGACGCCGCGAAGGCGAAGCAACTCCTGAAGTTCCTCGGGTAGGTTCCATCGGGCCGCGAGCCGACTTCCGGCGGCGGCGCATCCCAAACCCAGGATCGACTCGGCCATCACGTCGAGCGGGCGGCCGCACCGTTCCGATTCCTCGCAGGCCCGGTCGAAAAGGGCCGGCGTCGCCCGGGAAAGGGCGAGGGCGCCAAGATCGTGCAGCAGTCCTGCGACAAAGGCCCGCCCCGAGTCTCCACCTTTGGCGTGCCGGGCCGCGGCCTCGGCGACAATCGCCTTGGCAAGCGAGTGCCTCCAGAACCGACATGCATCAAAGCCGCGGGCGGAGCTGCCGGCGTCGCTACCGAGCGTCGAAACGAACTCAACCGAAAGGGCCGCAGCCCGAACGGCGGCAAAGCCCAGGAGAACGACCGCCCGATCGAGCGAGGCAACGTCAAGCTGTCGTCCGCGGGGGCCGCGGCGGCAAAGCGAGAGCACCTTGCCGGTCAGGGCGGAATCCTGACGGATGATCTCGACAAGGTCGCGGGCCGAGGTGGCGTCGTCGTTGGCTGCGGCAAGGAGCCGCATCGCCAGCGGACTCGGGGTCGGCAGGGCGTCCAGCCGCTCCAGCACGGAACGAGTCAGCGCATCGGCTGCTGCGGACCGAGCCGTCCCCTCGGGAACGGTTTCTGCCATTGATTAGGCCTCGAGGAGCTTGGTCACGGTCCGTAACAGTTCGTCCGCGCGGAAGGGCTTCTGGATGAATGCGTCCGCGCCGCGTGCCATCAGTCGGGAGACGTCGGCCTCGTCGACCACGCCCGAGACGAAAACGATGCGTGTGCCCGCATACTCCGGATTGCCGCGGATCCGCTCGCACACCACGGAGCCGTTGATGTCCGGCAACATGAAATCGAGCAGAATCAGGTCCGGTCGGAACTGTTCGGTCAGGATGCCCGCGTCGTAGCCGTTGCCGGCGGTGCGGAGATCGAATCGTTCGTCCTTGAGCGTCTCCTGCACGATCGCGAGCACCTGCGGATCATCATCGACGACGAGCACGCGCTTGCGGTCATCGCCGAGCGTGTCGAGCGGAATCTCGTTGCTGCGCATGAAACGGATGAGTTCGCCGCGCGGAATGCGACGGAATCGCGAGCCTGGCACGCGGAATCCGTTCAACCGTCCGCTGTCGAAGCAGCGGATGATGGTCTGTTGGGAGACCTTACAGACCTCGGCGGCCTCACCGGTGGTGAAGACCTGTTTCTCGGCCCACTTCGAACGATCGGCATCGCGGCCGTTGTTGCTCGGAGCGGGCTCGCGCTCGCCGGGGTTGCTGGGCTGGCCATGTGCGCCGTGTTGGCTGGATCGATCGCCGGACATTGCTCCCTCCGTGGATCGCGCGAACGCGGCGCTGGTCGCCGTGATCGCGTCTTCCTACCAGCCGCACCTCGTCCCGGCGACGCGGCGCTCTCGCACCGTCGTCGCCGACCTGGACTCGACCGCAGCTACCTGTTCCGAACGGGCGGAAGTCCTTCTCCGCCTTGCCCATCCTCCCATTCAGTCTCGGGTCTCGATCGGCTGATGGTGCCGCTTCCTTCCCCGCAGCATTCGCAAGGGAGCGGGTGAGGTTCCTTCTCGCGCGATCATGACGCTCGCGCGGGCAGGAGTTCACTATCGGGCGTTCGCCGCTAGCCGTGCCGCTCGCGCCACAATGTGACGGCCTCGGGCTCGCGCGGATAGAGAGGGGCGAGTTCCAACGGATTGACCGTGGTTCCACGCTGGAGCAGGGCTTTCGCAAGCTTCCAGCAGGGAATCGCGTCAAACTGCGGCCTCTCAATGGTCAAGCCCGCATCGCGGGCCCGGGCGATCATGTCGGCCGGCGCGAACTCGTCGGCCAGAAGGGTGCGGTCATGCGGGTCGGTCCGAAAATCGGACGCATGCACGACGCCCGGTTGGCCTTCGATGACAAGCCGCCCGTCATCGCCCCGCACCCGGGAAATCCACGCGGTCTCGCGCTTGGAAGCGAGGGCGACAATCCAATCACCTTGCCCTTCGGCCGCCGCTGCCGCGACCAGCGCCGATGGTACCGCCACCACCGGGACACCTAACGATTCGCTCAGACATTTTGCGACGGTGACCGAGATCCGTAATCCGGTGAAGCCGCCAGGCCCGATGGAGATGCCGATCGCGCCGATATCTTTCGGAGCACATCCGGCCGCCCGCACCACCCGATCGATCGTCGGCACGAGCGGATCGGCATCCTGCCCGCCCCCGCTCTCGAAACGCTCGACAAGAAGGGCGCCCGCCTCGCGTCCAAACGCCACCGCGCCGCCACGCTGCGACATCTCGATCGCCAGGAGATGCCGCTCTGGATCGTTCCGGATCATGCCACGCCATCCGAGAGCGCGGCGAGAGGAAGGGTCGACATGACCAGGTCGTCCGCATCGACCGGCAGCGCGGCGAGATCGATCTCGGCGACGCGACCCCGTTCGTGATCACTGTTGATCACCGCCATGCGGGGCGTGACCGAGTGGGCGCCCATTTCGCTCATCGCGTGGCCGAGGCAGAAGAGTCGAACGTCCAACAGCGACGCGAGCCGCTCAACCTGCTCAGGTACCTGGCCGCGTCCCCAAACCATCAGGTAGGCCGAACCGCGAGGCGCCGCGTAGTCGGCGCTCTCCAACTCGCGGCCGAGAACCGAGGGGTCAAACCGGTCAGTGGTTTCGGGCGAGGGAATCGAATGCGAGCACCAGAGCCCGCCGTCGGTCCGCACCGCCAACGGCATCGCCCGAAAGAACTCGGCAAGCATGTCGGCGACGAACTGGGCGTCGTCGCCGAAGACGAAATCAAGCCCGTCATTGAAGAGGGCCGTGCCGTCGCCGTAGCCCTTGCTCACACCGATCCCCAGCATCTGGCAAAGCTCGTGGTTGGCAAGCAGCGGATGAACCTGGCTCGGAAAACGCACCACCAGTTCGGCGACGCGGGCGACGACTCGATAGGAGAGGTCGACGCCATTCACGAGCCGATCGCCGTGAATCAGCTCTTGGAGAACGACATGGTTTTGCTCATCGCGCTCGAGCCGGGCAAAGCCGACAATGCGCTGAAGGTGGACCGGGTTGTCGTGAAGGTCGCCCGCGACGACCAACCGCCCATGAGCGGGTAGATGATGGACGCACCCCCGACGAAAGGGTGAAGCGCGAAGCAGTTCGGCGGCACGCTCAAGCGTCGCTCCGACCGATTCAGCATTGCGAAGATCGAGCGGTGCCCACATCGGTTCGGTTTCCCATGCACCGGCCGACAGGTCGGCGGCTCGCTTCGCGCATCGTCAGTTGACAACAGCAACCATCGGAACCATGGCAACGCCCGTTTCCGTCTGAATGATGCAGTCGGTGTAGATCGTCTTGGCCGTCGAGCCCGTGACCCGGACCTTCACTTCCAGGATGGTGTCGCCGACAACCTTCGATTCGAGGACCTCGATCGCGAGGCTCGGATCCGCCGATCGGACGGACTTTAGTGCCGCCCAATTCGGCAGCTTCGTCCGCGCCTTGGTCGGGTCCTTCGATGGTGGGTTGTAGTACTCGACCTCAATCGTGTGCTCGACGGGCTTGGCAACGTCCAACGAGCCGATGAACACGATGCTCTCCTTGACGAACCACTGGCGGTCGAACCGGCCCATGTCAGCCTTCGCGCCGGTGTTCTCGTTTCGGACCCGCAGCGGAAGGAGACGTGCCTCTGGGCGATCGGTGACGACCACCCACCAGAGCGGGAGCTTCTCCATTCCCGCGACGTTCCACTTGAGGTCGTATGCCGCCTTGGGCTGGTCTGTCGCCGGATCGAAACCCTGATAGACCGGAGCGCTCCCGCCCGCACTCAAGATGCGAAACGGCTTGCCGTCCTGCGAGCGGACCTTGACGACGCCGCTGGTCACTCCCTTCAGGGCATCTACGAAGGCCGGCTCGCAGACGATGTCCATGACCACTTCACCGACCAGCTTCAGGATGACCGGCGCCTGATAGCCCTCGAACATCAGAAACACCTTGGCATCGCGTTCGCCTGGCGTGGACGGGGCCTTGAGCGAGGCGGACACTTCGATCGTCTGGCCGGGCTCGATGATCGTGCCCTCTACGGGAGAGATGGCGGTGCACTTGCAGCTTGGCGTCGCCTTCACAATCTTGAGGGGGGCGTTGCCGGCATTGGTCACCTGGAACTTGGCCGGGGTAACCGACTCGGGCTTGATCTTCCCGAAGTCGACCGTCGCCGGCGTCACGCCGACTTGGGGCGCGCCAGGCGCTTGGGCTTGTGCCGACGGCGGCGCACCCTGTCCGAAAGCCGTTGGCAGTCCGGAGGCGAAGGAGCACATCGATGCGAAGACGGCCACAACGCTCAAGGCTGCGAGAAGTCTGCTAGCTTGCATGTCGGGAGTGTAGTCCCTCACCTCGCCGCTGATGTGCCTGAGGCCGCGTTCGCCGGACACCAATCGCCCTCGCCACCAGCCCGACGAATGGGCCGCCTTGACGAGTCGCACCACGATGCTCGAACAGATCTTCACGACCGAGAACCTCCTCGCCTTTGTCACCCTCACCGCCCTCGAGGTGGTCCTGGGAATCGACAACATCGTCTTCATCGCAATCCTCTCCTCGAAGCTCCCGCCCGAGCAGCAGAAGAGGGCCCGGCGGATCGGCCTCATCGCCGCAATGGTGATGCGGATCATCCTCCTTTGCTTCGTCGGTTGGATCGCCAGCCTGACCAAGCCTTGGGCGACCTTCAACATCCTTCAGTTGCACGTGGAGGTGTCGGGCCGCAACCTGATCCTCGTCCTTGGCGGCCTGATCCTCATGGCCAAGGCCGTCCGCGAAATCCACCACAAGGCGGGCGGACATCACGACGCCGCACTCGCCGGCGGACGCGTTGCGACCATGACAAGCGTGATCACCCAGATCATGGTCATGGATCTGGTCTTCTCGATCGACAGCGTCATCACGGCCGTGGGCATGGCCCAGTCGATCTACATCATGATCGGGGCGGTCATCGCCTCGGTCGGAATCATGATGGTCTTCGCCGAGCCCGTCAGCAACTTCGTCGAGCGAAGGCCGACGCTCAAGATGCTCGCCCTCTCCTTCCTCCTCCTCATCGGCTTCATGCTGGTCACCGAAGGCGTCGCCCACCAGCACGCCATGCCGAAGGGGTACATCTACTTCGCCATGGCCTTCGCGTTGGGAGTTGAGCTCCTGAACATGTGGACCGAGCGCAATGCCGCCCGTAAGGCCTCGCGGCAGTAGCGCGGCAGGTCGAACACGCGACCGAAAGCAACAACGGCCCGATCGCAGGATCGGGCCGTTGTCCTTGGATCAGGATTCGAATCGCGGGTTGCTTAGAAAGTCCAGGCACCCAGGAGAACGGAGAGGTCGGCGGCATCGACGTCGCCATCGTTGTCGAAGTCGCCCGGGCCAGTGCTGCCCCATGCCCCCAGCAGAATCGACAGGTCGGCAGCGTCAACGTCGCCGTCGTTGTCGAGATCAGCCGGATTCGGCACGACGCAGGTCGCCTCGCCGGCATCGGGAATGATCTTAAAGATGGCTCCAGCAGTGGCAGAGCCATGATCAACGATATAGATCTCGCCGTTGGCGTCCTCACCGAAGCTGGCGATCTGGTTCACCGTGAAGCCTTCGATCGAGGGCGTGATCTGGCTGTTGCGAACCGTGAAGTCGCTGAGCGTCCTACCGTCGTACTTCAGCGACCAGACGTTGTTCGACGAGTAGTCGGCGTAGAAGTAGGTGCCGTCGAGCTCCGGATACGCACAGCCACGGTAGACGTAGCCGCCCGTGATGCAGAAGCCGCCGTTGGTGCCAGCCGCATGGGCGTGGGTCTTGATCGGGTCAGTGAGCGCGTTGTCATTGCAGGTGCAACCGGTCAGGCCGGTGCAGCTCATGCCTTCCATGCAGCGCCAACCGAAGTTGAGGCCCTTCTGACCAGCCGGAACGAAGTTGATTTCCTCAATCGCGTTCTGGCCGACGTCGCCGATCCAGAGGTCGCCGGTCGCCCGGTCGAAGGAGTTGCGCCACGGGTTTCGGAGACCGTAAAACCAGATCTCGTCGTCGCCGGTGATTCCGACGAAGGGGTTGTCGGAGGGGTTCGTGTAGTGCGGGGCCACCGAGTCAACCACGTCCGGGATGATGCGGAGCATCTTGCCGAGCTTCATACTGGTGATCGTCTGGGCGCGGTTGCCTGGGTCGTTGGCGCTGCCGCCGTCCCCCGTACCGATGTACAGGTAGCCGTCCGGGCCAAAGTCCATCCAGCCACCGTTGTGGTTGATGAACGGGTCGGTCCAACTGATGATGACCTGGCCGGTCGTCAGGGCGACGTTCGGGTCAGAGCTGACCTGATAGCGGGACACGACGTTCGCAGAAGCCGTCGTGTAATAGACGAAGAAATAGCCGTTGGTGTCGTAGTCAGGGTGGAAGGCAAGGCCGAGCAGCCCTTGCTCGTCACTCACGGACGTTCCGCCCGTCACGATCGGGTCAATGTTGAGAAACGGCGTCGCCAGGACGGTGTTGTCGGCGAGGTTGATGATCTTGATCACACCGCGCTTCTCAAGCACGAAGAGCCGGCTGGTATCGCCGGGGGCATGGGTCACAAAGGTCGGGTAGTTGAAGCCCGTAGCGATCCGCTTGGTCGCGACCGGCGGGACGGCGCCGGCCGACGCGAACGAGGCCAAGGCCATAGAGGCGGTGAGGGCAGCGAGGGTGGTAATGCGACCAAGGCTCATTGGGTTCTTCCAGTGCTTCGTGCAGGTCATGAAGCGCAGTCCTTCTGATGGATCCCGCCGCACGCGATTCGGCGGGACAATTGAACAAACAACAACATCGGGAGAGGCCCCCGATGTCCGAGAGCTAGAAGGTACGCCGCCGAAAGGGTTCTTCCAAGCGGATTTCGGCAGGAGTCGGAGGTTTGCGGTGGCCGTTCTGCGCACCTTTGAAAAGGCACCGCGTGCGGTAGGCGTCAACCCCCGAACAGTCGACAAGACCGCAACGATCTGCCGCCGCCGAACACCTCGCGCTCGGCCTCTACTTGTCGAGGGCGGGATCTGCCTGGGACGGGCTGACTCGTCCAGCCTGATTCACACGGGCGAGTGCGATCCCGATCCTCTCCGCAATGGCCCGATATCGCGCAGCTGCGGCCCCGGCGGCCTCAAGATCGCCATCCTCGATGGCTTCAGTGAGGAGGGGCAACATCGCAGGGGCATATCCAGAGAAGCGATCCGTTGCCGCAAACGTGTTGCGGAACCATCGCCGACCTGGAACTCCGGAATCGTCCAGCCACGCTGAGCGAATTGCTCGAATCGCCTGCGTCGCCAGTTCGTCGTTGCGTCCGGCGTTCCGAATCTCTCCCAACAGACGGCTGGTCTCGGCGCCTGGCTCGACCAGCGCCTCGAACGATGCAATCACCGAGTCAACTTCCGCGGCGATCGCCACATGACCGCATCGAGCCTTCGCTTCCCTCGCCAACCGGATCGTCGACGCAATGACCGAGGCAGGATCGTCAGGCCAGAGGCTCCCATTGGCACACGCCGCCACAAATGCGTTACATACCCGCGTCACCAGAAGCGACGAACGGTAGTCCTCGCCAACGGTCTTGCGGTACCACGCAATGGTGTCGTAATTGGAGTGATATGAGTTCCCGCGTGAGCCGTGGGCCCCAAGCGACAGAGACGGCACGCCCGCGTGGCACCAGAAGCCGACGTGGTCCGATCCGCCGCCCAAGTCACCGAAGAGCTTCACCCGCTCCTTGGGCTCGGCGCTTGACGACCACGCCTTGAACGCGGGCTCATCGTCGAAGGGCGAGATCGCCAACTTCGTGGCCGCTTCGACCAACGGCTGAAGCGATGGCGAACAACCGACCCCGAGCCGGTCACCCATCGACGCCATGTCGAGGTTCACGTAGGCCACCGCGCCGCGCTCAAGCTCGGACCGTCGCGATTCGACCCATTCGGTGCTGCCAATGATGCCGAACTCCTCGGCACCCCATGCCGCGAAGACGATGCTCCGATCGGGCCGAATGCCGGAGCGGGCCGCCTCGGCGAATGCCCGGGCCGACTCCATCAGGACCATCGTGCCCGCCAACGGATCAGCAGCGCCGAAGCCCCACGCATCGTGATGGCATCCGACAATCACCCATTCGTCGGGTCGCGTCGCACCGCGCAATGTCGCCACCACGTTGGCCGTTTCGCCAATGAAACGCTCCTGCTTTACCACGAGATGCACGAGAAGCGCGTCGCCGCCCTCAAGCCGATAGGGCTGGCGCACCCCGCCTCGCCAAGATTCCTCGGGGACCTCACGGCCCTTCATGCGAGCGATGATTCGCTCGGCTGCCGCGTAGCCGATCGGTTGCACGGGGATGTGCGGAAGTCCGAGAGCCGCGAGATCCTCGCGCACCGCATCCGTCGTCGCCTCGCGACCTGGCGTCAGCGGATCACCGGGCCACGGCAACGTCAGGAGCGAACCTCGCTGGATGCAGGTGTCGTTGGACCAGCCGCCGTCGGGCCACGTCGGTCCCTTCGTGAAGCCGGTGTCGCCCGGATCGGTGTAGATGATCAGGCCAGCAGCGCCGGCCTCCTCAGCGAACTTCGCCTTGTAGCCTCGGAAGTTGCCGCCATAGCGGGCGAGCACGATCTTGCCCTGACAACTGACCCCCCACTCCTTTAGTTTCGCGAAGTCCTCGCGACGCCCGTAGTTGGCGTACACGACACCCGCCGTGACGTCGCCCGAGCCGCTGTAGGCGTTCCAGCCGTAGGTCAGTTCAGGGTGCTCGGTGGCGGGATCCTCGAGGAGGTTGCGCTCGCGCAGGTCCAACGTGAGAACGCCGCGCCGTCCGCCTTCGGGAATGGGCAGGTCGCCGCGGACGATCTCGAGTGAGGCTTCGACCGGCTTGGTCAGGTAGGGGGCGATGCGATGGACCTCAACGTCGAGCCCCATCTCACGGAAGGCGGTGGCGAGTCGTTCCACCTGGCGCCGATCACCGTCGGTTCCGGCGATGTGCGGTTCGCTTCCAAGCAACTCATGAAATGCCGAGAGGGACGTTGACTCGGCCACTCCGTTGACCGCATCGACCAGGGCTCGAGGATCGGCCAGGATAGCGGGCGCAGCGAGCGCCAGGAGGACAGCGGTGAACGACATCATGACGGGTTCAGTGCTCGATGTAGTCCAGATCGGTGTCGAAACTCTCGCGCATGAACATCAGCGCCGTGAACCCGATTGCGATACAGGACAGTCCCACGAGGATTGTCGCAGGAATCATCGCGATCCCAAGCCAAGATTGCGAAAGGAGCCAGACGTCGAGGATGGGGACGGCGGCGCCGCGCACGAAGTTCGGAGCGCTGGTAGTCACCGTCGCCCGCAGATTCGTGCCGAACTGCTCGCTCGCTACCGTCACGAAGAGCACCCAGAATCCGGTCGAGGCGCCGAGGATCACCATCAGCCCGTAATAGACCTCATGGCTATGCCCGCCGAAGCGAAGGAGCGCCAGGATTGCCAAGGCGTAGGCGATCATGAACCCGGCAATCACCGGCTTGCGTCGGCGAAGGTATTGGCTGACGAGGCCCGACGCCAGATCCCCGAGCACCACGCCGACGTAGGCGAAAATCACGACCTTCCCCGGCGATGGCCCCGGATCAAGCCCGAGCGCACCGCCGATCTCGAAGGAGAAGACGAAGAGAACGCCGCCCGCGAACCAGATCGGCATGCCCACGAGGATGACTCGTACGAACCGCCAGAGCCGCGATGCCGGCCAGAGGAGCATGAGAATGTTGCCGCGCGCAACCGAAACGTCGACGCCCCGGAAGATCCCGCTCTCCAGGAGCCCCACGCGAAGGGCCAGCAGCATGAGCCCGAGAACGCCGCCGATCGCATAAGCCGCTCGCCATCCGTGCGTGGGGTACGCGCTGGTCAGCGCCTCGCCGACCAGACCGGCCACCACCGCGCCGGTCAGTCCGACGGTGGCGACGATCGTGGTTCCGATCCCGCGCGATCGCGTCGGAAGGAGCTCGCTGACTAACGTGACGCCAGCCCCGAGCTCGCCAGCCAAGCCGAAGCCGGCGATGAAGCGCAGCGCAGAATAGGTATATGGATCGACGACGAACGCGTTGAGCAGGTTCGCCACCGAGTACATCACGATCGAGCCGAAGAGGACCGCAATGCGGCCGCGACGATCCGCCATCACACCCCAGACGATGCCGCCGAGAAGCATGCCGGTGAGCTGCCAATTGATGATCAGGCGGCCCCACGTGACGGCATCGACACCCAGCGCTGCAAGACTCGGCTTGCGCAGCACGGTGAAGAGGATCAGGTCGAAAAGATCGACGAAGTAGCCCAGGGCGGCAACCAGCACCGCCACCGTCACGGCCCGGCGGTTGTCGGGGCTGTCTGTGGCCTTGGCCGTCGGCTCGACCGCTGCACTCGTTGTACTGGTGGACGCTGGTCCGGGTTCGCTCGCCACGCCACCGATACTAACAGCTTGCGCACATGTCGAGTGCTCGCTTCACGACCGGCTGGGCGAATGCCGGAGGAACGCGTCGGCCTCGTCCGACCCCATGTAGAGATTCATGATCCGCCGATCGACCTTGGTCAGGTCGATCAGGACCAGGGCGTCGATCGCGTTGCCGAAGTCGGGATCGACGTTGAAACCAAGCACCTTCGCGTTGAGCTTGAGGTACTGGCGGACCAGGATCGGGATCCCTCGCTGGCCCGACTCGAGCTCGCGGACGAGGGAATCGACTTCCTCGAGGTTGTCGACCACCAGGCTCTGCTGACGTTCGCTCCAATCCTGGGAACGCTGCTGCGGAACCGGGGTCCGCGGGGCGAGCAGGCGGGCCAGCGGCGCTCCACAACGGCTTCGCTCGAGGAACGCGATGAGGATCCGCTTGGACATCGACTGGTATTCGTCGCTGATGCTCACCGGCCCGAAGAGATGCCGATAGCGCGGCCGTTCGCTCAGGTAGCGGCCGATGCCGCGCCACAGGAGGAGGAGCGGCCAGTACGAGCGCTGGCAATCGGGGATGACGAAGGAGCGGCCCAGCTCGAGGGACGGGCCGATCTGATCGATCAACTCACTCCGGTAGCGGAAGAGCGTGTGGGTATAGAGGCCCTCGACGCCGAATTCACTGACGATCTCATCGACCTGGCCGATGCGGTACGCCCCCACCACGCCGCGGCGCTCCTGGTCCCAGACGAAGAGATGCGTGTAGTAGCAATCGAATCGGTCGAGGTCGCGTGGACGGCCGGTGCCTTCGCCGACCTCGCGGAAGGTGATCTCGCGCAGCCGTCCGATCTCGTCGAGGATCTGCGGGATCTCAGGCGCCAGCGCGGCGACCACCATGCGCTTGCCCTGCGTGGCGAGGATCCGGTTCGGCGGCAGGGCCTCGATCTCGGCGAGCATCGCGTCGACGCTCGGACCGGCGGTGATCGGAGCACCAGTCGAGCGCACCCGCTCCGCCGGTTGGGCGGCCGTCGCCGAGCGCCCGCGCAACATGAACGTGCGCACGCGGAGGTACGACATCACGTCGGTCGCTGACGCCATTGACGCGAGCCGCTGGGGCGGAATGACGCTGCCAATCTCGACTTGAGTCACGCCGTTGCGCTTGGCGAGCATCTCGCGCGGAAGCATGACCGTGCGCAACCACGCGTTGACCAGTCCGGCGGCGTGGAAGAGTCCGCTGTTGCGCCCGTCGAAGAAGATCGGAAGGACCGCGGCCTTCGCCCTCAGGATCAGCCGGCCGATGTTCTCCTTCCACGTTCCGTCCGAGACCGACCAGCGGCTCCACGTCGCGTGGGCGACCTCGCCGGCCGGGAAGACAATGAGGGCGTTGCCGTCAGACACCCACCGAGCGGCAGCACGCATCGAGGCGATGTTCCGCTGGCGGGAATCCTTTCGATCGAAGGGGTCGACAAAGAAGCAGCGTTCGCCAAGCTGCGGGATTCGCCGCAGAAGGTGATTGGCCAGGAGCTTGACGTCCGGCCTGACCTTCGAGATCAGGTCGAGAGCCGCAAGCCCATCGATGCCACCGAAGGGATGGTTCGCAACGATCACCAGCGGTCCGCTGCGCGGGATGGCGTCGAGCTTCGCCCCATCGAACTGGGCCGAGAAGGAGAGGTCGCGCAGGGCGAACGAACAGAACTCGTCGGGTGCAATGCCCTCGAGACGCCCATAGATTCGATTCAGTTCGCCAAGACCCAGGACCTCTTCGACGGGAGCCAGCAGCGAGTCAAACAGGCGCGAGCCACGACGCGGCAGGCGGAACGGCGCTGCCGTGCGTGCCTGCGTCCCTCCTCCTGCTGAAGTGCTCACATCCGTGCCGTTCATGCCTCACCGAGTCCTTTCGTGACTCGACGATACCACCTCGCCCGGACCGCGATGTGTCCGGAGCAACAATGAAGCGTTCAAATTGCGGCCGGGGGGCTGGAACGCCGGCGAACGGCCGCCCGCGGCAAGGCTATCGCGCCACCGGCTGGTCCTTTCCGTTGAGTTCGCTCTCGCCCTTGGACTCGACCAGCCCGGCGAGGAAGTCGGCGGCCCAGCGGTAGATGTTGTTCTCCTCGACCCTCAGTCGCATGCGGGTCATGCGGGCGCGACGTTCCTTCCCATCCATCGTGATCGCCTGCCAGATCGCGTCGGCGAACTCCTCGGTGTCGTAGGGATTGATGATGATCGCCTCGGGCAGGTCGCGCGCCGCGCCGGCGAACTCCGACAGCACCAAGACGCCGTCGCTTGCCCCGTCCGGTTCGGCATCGGCCTTGGCGGCGACGAACTCCTTGGCGACGAGGTTCATCCCGTCGTGAAGGGAACTGACCACGCAGATCTCGGCCATCTTCATGAACGCATAGACCGCGGGCCCCTCGTGATGGGCGACCAGGAACTGGATCGGCCGCCAGCCGCTGGCGCTGCCCTCAAGCCGGTGCGCCCAGTTGACTTCATCCGCCAGCTTCTCAAGCTCCATCACCAGATCTCGATAGCGCGGGATGTGCGTGCGGCTCGGCGCGCCAAGCTGGACGAAGGTGAACTTGCCGCGCAACTCCGGATGCTTCTCGAAAAGTCGCGAAATGGCCCGGAACCGTTCCGAGATTCCCTTCGTGTAGTCGATCCGGTCGACGCCGACGGCGACGATCACGTCCTCAAGCTGATGCTGGGCGCGAAGCTCGGCGATCTGTTTGGCTAACACTTCGCCCGTGACGACACCGCGCTCCGCCCAGCCCTGAACGCTGATCGGGAAGGGTCGCACCAGCGCGGCATGACCCTGGACCTCGGCCGAGAAGCGGTCCCAATCGAGCTTTGCCTCGATCATGCGATCGACCGACTCGAGGAAGTTGTTGCAGTGCTGCTGGAGATGGAAGCCGATCAGGTCCGCTCCGAGCATGCCCTTGAGAATCTCGACGCGATAGGGGCAGATGCGGAAAGCCTCGGCATTCGGCCACGGAATGTGCCAGAACAGTCCCACCCGCAAGTCCGGCCGGGCCGATTTGATCATGCCCGGAACGAGGGCGAGCTGATAGTCCTGCACCATCACCACCGCCCGCTCCGAGCCGATCTCCTCCAGGGCGGCGTCCGCGAATCGTCGATTGGCCCGCATATAGTGGTCCCAATCGCCGGAGCGAAACACCGGGCGTTCGTGGGTCAGGTGACAGAGCGGCCAGAGGCCCTCGTTGGAGAAGCCGTAGTAGTAGCCCTGTTCCTCGTCCTTGGTGATCCAGACGCGGCGCAGCGTGTAGCGGGGATCGTCGGGAGGCACCGGAATGCAGCCGTTCGAATCGGCGGTGCGCCGATCGGCATCGCCTGCGCCGTGAGCGACCCAGAGACCGCCGCACGCACGCAAGACAGGATCCAGTCCCGTGACCAGTCCGCTCGCCGGCCGCACCAGCTTGGGGCGACCCTGTTGCATGACATGCATGTAAGGTTCGCGGTTGCTGACCACGACAAGCGGCATGCCCGCGAGGGCGTCGATGGCGTGAGCGCGAAGTCGGTCGCGCGTCCACGCCCGGTCGGAGCGGACGATGTCCTGGGCGTCGCCCCGCTCGCGCTCGCGTGAGGCGCGGAACGACGCCGCGAGATGGAGAGTCTCGTCAGCAAGGCGTCGCACGGGCAACCCGCGCGGCGGCAATTCCGGCTCGTTTCCAAATCGCAGCCGTCGCATCCACTCGGCGAGGCGCACGAGCGGCCGCTCGAAGATGAGCCACGCGAGGAGCGACGTGACGACGAGCATCGAAAGGAAGACGATCAAGGTCGCCGCAGCGCCACGAAGAATGCCGCGCGTGAGGCGGTCCTCGAGATAGAGGGCGTCGTGAAGGACCGCGACGGCGCCTTCGACCTTGCCCTCCCCGTCCACCACTGGCTGGACGAGGATGTGGGTGCTCCCTTCGCGATCGCGAAAGAGGCCGCTGACCTCGTCGCGCTGAACAACGGCGTCGCGCACGGTGTCCATCAGGGACGACGAAGGTTCACCAACGCCATCGCCGGCGAGCAGCAGTTCTCCCGAGGCGCGAAACACCGCAAGACCAAGGAGACGGCCATGGCCGTCGAGCCGTTCACCGAGCAGACTTGGAGCCGCCCCGCTGTCGGCGGCAAGCGCCCGAGCCGCGGAAGGCAGCAGTCGATGCCCAAGAAGCTGGGATCGCCGGGCAAGGTCGTCAAGAGCCTGTTGATGCTGGTACTCGATGAGTTGCCAAAAGACGATGCCAGTCGCCATTGCCGAGACCGTGGCCACAATCAGGCCAAAGCGCATCGACTTCGAGAAACGCACCCCGTACGGCTCGCCCATGCACAACCTCCTCCTTCGTGAACGCACACATTCCGGATCGGCAGCGGGGGCGCTCCGACGCCTGAACGCGCATCGCATTGCCTGCGGTACGCGTGGCCCTGCTTCCCGTTTGTACGACATGGACCGTAGCAGCGGTTCAGGGTGTATGCATGTTCATGAAGCCGAAATGGAGTTGCGTTCGGGCGGCCACCTGAATTTGCGGCGAGCGCGCAACGCGATAGCGGAAACGGCGCCTTACGCTCGCTGCCCCGTCGTGGGCGATCGTTTCCCGTGGGCAATCTCACGAATGCGTCGCAAGCCGTGCTCCCATCCGTGCTGCACGCCTTCACTATGTTCGGTGGTGATCACACCCATCGCCCGATGGACCACGGTCAGGCGAGTCCGCTCTCCAGATGCGGTCAGTCGGTACTGAACGAAGTTCGTCGCTGGATAGGACATGAACATCGGGCCGCTGAGCTCAAGGAGCGATGGCGGCTTGATGACCTGCACATGGGCCCAGAAATGCCCGGTGTTGTTGCCGAGGTCGCGGTACCAACGGCCTCCGGGCCAGGCCTCGATCTTCATGTGGAACGGCGTGCCGTCCGGCATTTGGCTCCCCGGGCCCAGCTCTTCGAGCACCGACGCGAAGCAGATCTCGATCGGGGCATCGATCTCGATTTCCTTGCGGATCGAGAGCGTACGAATCTCCTCCTGCGCGGAGGTGTCCATCGGAATGTTCGTGCTCATTGCCTTTTCTCCCGTGCTCGGGCGGCGCTTGCCTCGGCCCGCAGCTTGATGCGATCCAGTTGTTGCGACCAATACTGTTCGTAGAGCTTGGTCCAGTCGTGAATGGGCTTGAGCCCCTCGCCGCTGATGCTGTACACCCGTTTGCGGCCCTCGACGCGCACGGTGACGAGCCTGACGCTACGCAGGACGCCGAGGTGCTTCGAGACCAGAGCCTGCGGCCAGCCGAGTTTCTCGACGAGGCCGCTCACATCGCGTTCGCCCGGCAAGAGGCAATCGAGAAGGAGCCGGCGACGCGGTTCGGCGATCGCATTGAAGACGTCGGAGGTCGTGGCTGCCCGAGCCATGCCGGCAATATATTCCCGTATCGGCATATGGCAAGTCCCGTCGGCTGACATGGCCAAGAATGAGCGCGTGTTGCGGATGCAGCCGGCGTCGCCTCGAACCCAACCCTTCCATTTCGCCACATTCGTTGCGCTCTTGCGGCAGGCAATGCGTCCGTGGGGGTGTGGACCTTGGCAGGCCTTCTCGTCGCCTGCCACCTCACATGAACCTCTACACGTCGTCGCTACCCATGCTCACCCTCACCTCCATCGTTCTCGCTTCCGCGTTCGCCCTCACCCCCGCCGAGGGGAGATCCCAGCGCGCCAAGCCAGCGGGAGGCGGTGTCGCGGGAGCCTCATGCGGATGCCCCGGCGACTTCGATAGCTCGGGCAACATCGACGGAGCCGACCTGGCCCAACTGCTGGGCGGCTGGGGCGAAGCGACAGGCGACCTCGACGGCTCCGGAAGCACCGACGCCTCCGACCTGGCCATCTTGCTTGGAGGCTGGGGCCCCTGCTTCTCGGTTCCTTCGAACGACCTCTGCGAGAACCCGCTTCCGATCGCCGAGGGCCAGACGCCCTTCTGCACCGTTGGCGCCAACGACCAAGGACCCCCGTTCACACCTGGCAGCAGTTGCATTCAGTTCGGCTATGACTCGATTGAGTCCGACGTCTGGTACACGATCACGCCGATCGGCTTCGGAACGCTGACGGCCTCGACCTGCGGCACGAGCTGGGACACGCGGCTCGCAGCGTATGCCTATGCGTTTCCCTCCCAGCCTGCCGGCTGCCCGAGCGCGAGTTTCTCGCTCACCACCGTCATCGCCTGCAACGACGACAATCCCGCGTGCGGGCTCACCTCGGAAATCAGCTTCAATGTCCTCCCTGGCTCGGAATACAAGCTCCGCGTCGGCGGCTACGACGGATTCAGCGGCGAGGGCGTGCTGAATCTCGAGTTCACCTCGATCGGGCAGACCTGCGAGACCGCCGCAGACCTCAGCGTGATCGCAAGCGCGGGCGAAACATACTACGGAACGACGCTGGACAACGACCCCGATACCGACATCTCGCCCTGCGCGTCCGGAGACACGGTCTGCGAATGGATCAAGGTGGTCTCGACCTGCCCCTTTAGCAGCGGCTCGATCACCGTCTCGACGTGCAACCCCGACACCGACTTCGACACCGTGATCTCGGTCTGGAAGGCCGGCCCCAATGGCTGCCTCGGCCAGTACGTCGGATGCAACGACGATTTCGCCCATGCAACCTGCCAGATCGGGGCGCTCAATCGAAAGAGTGAACTCTCCTTCCAGAGCGATCCGAGTCAGACGTTCTACATTCGCGTCGCCGGCTACCAAGGCGCAAGGGGCAACTTCGCCTTGCATGTGACTGAGAATTGCGACTGAGTCGGTCGCGGCTTGATTCATCTGCGCCTGCCGATCACCAGCGGTGAGCGGCCCCGACGTTCGGGGAGGACACGGCAAGGTCGTCCACTGGCCGAGCTCGCAGGACCACACGTTCAGCTCCTGCCCGGCACTCGCCCAAGCGAGACCGACTCGAACCCGGGCGTCTGGTGGTCAGCCTTGGTGCCGTGGGTTGTGCGTGACCCGTCGGCGCCGAGAATGAACGGGGCGCCCGCCCCCATGATTCCGTCTTCCGAATGCCAAGCCGGAAGGTAGAGGACGTTGCAACCCATGTCGCTGAATCGGGCGATGCCTGTTTCACCGTGGGCGCTTGCCGCAACGACAGCGTGGTGCACTGGACGCCACACTCCCGCGTTGAACACACAGAGGTACGCGAAGCGATCTCCCTTCAAGTGAACCGATCTGGAGATTGCGCAACTGCCGTGTACGCAACGAGAACGCCCTTCGATCTGCGGGTCGAAGGGCGTTTCGTCTCGTCACGTCGGGTCAGCGGGACGTAAACCGATTGAAAGCACCAGGAGGAAGGGCCTTGCCTTCCGCCTGGTGCTTTGAATCGGGCCCAGCGGGATTTGAACGCCGCGGTCGCCCCACGCCGCGCGACGCCGCCACCGCCCACCCGCGGCGACGACAAGACCGCGTGGATCGCCATGAGACGGCACGCGCCGCGCAGGCGCAGCCGAAGCGCCGCGGGCCGGCTCAGGGCGAGACACCGTGACGCGGGCGCAGCCCGTGGCACGTAGACCGATTGCAAGCACCGGGCGGAAGGGCCTTGCCTTCCGCCCGGTGCTTTCAATCGGGCTAGCGGGATTTGAACCCACGACCTCTTGACCCCCAGTCAAGCGCGCTAGCCAAACTGCGCTATAGCCCGTTGTTGAGTTGTGCCGTCGACCGTCACCGGCTGCGTCGTTGGGGACTCGACGCCAGCGGACAGGGCGAGATTCGAACTCGCGATACAGCGTAAGCCGTATACAGCATTTCCAATGCTGCTCCTTCAACCGCTCGGACACCTGTCCGGAGAGCGGGGTAGTGTACCGCGATGCCCCAATCGGACAAGGAGCCGCAGCGGAACCACGAAGAAGAGCCGCGGCGAACCCCGCGCGACGGCGCGGCTCCGGCGCTGGATGGCGTTCTTGTGGTCGACAAGCCCCTCGGCATGACCTCCTTTGGCGTCGTGGCCCGCGTTCGTCGCCGTGCTGGCGGCGTTCGCACCGGCCATGCAGGCACGCTCGATCCGCTTGCGACCGGCGTTCTGGTCCTTGCCCTGGGAAAGGCCACCAAGTCGATCGAGCGTCTCATGGCGACCGACAAGCGATACCGGACCACGGTGGATCTCTCCGCCTTCACCACCACCGATGACCGCGAGGGCGAACGAACCGAAGTCGCCGTCGAGAAACTTCCCTCCGCCGATTGCGTCACCGCTGCGGTCGCTCGCTTCGTTGGGACCATCCAACAGCGCCCACCGGCGTTCAGTGCGATGAAGGTCGGCGGTCGACGGGCCTATGCCCTCGCCCGCAGCGGCTCGCCGCAGGAGTTGCCCGCGCGACCGGTCGTCATCCACGACCTGACGGTCCTTCGCTACGAGTGGCCGGAGCTTGAGCTGGACATCCGCTGCGGGAAGGGCACTTACATCCGCTCGCTCGCCCGCGACATCGGCGAGTCGCTCGGCACCGGCGGCCACTGTGCGTCGCTTCGCCGCACCGCGGTCGGACCCTTCAACCAATCGTTGGCCGTCACGCTCGACGCGTTGCCCGATGAGCTCACAGTCGACCGCCTCATTCCGGTCGAGAGGGCCTTGGCGATGATGAGCGCGGCGAACTGTTAGCCCGTGCTGTCCACGCCGCGATTCGTCGCACTGTCCTCGTGGTGATCACGCCGGTAGGCGTAGATCATGAAGAGGGCCATGCCCGCCAGCAGCAGCACGTCGGCGACGTTAAAGATCCACGGGAAGACCTCGTTCGTCGGATTGTTCCACCACTTCCATCCCCATGGCAGGTCCCATCGCGGCAGCATGTGCAGGAAGTCGCGCACCGCACCTACCGTGAGGCGATCGTAGAGATTGCCGAGGCCGCCTGCGAGGATCATGCCGATTGCGATGTGGGCCAGCCGCGCATTCGCCTTCGTCCAACGGGCGAAGAACCCGACCGCCACCATCGCGGCGATGATGGTGAAGCCGATGAAGATCCGCTGGCGGTTCTGGCCAACGCCGAACACCGCGCCATGGTTGAGGACCAGCCTGAAGTCCAGAAGGTCAGCGGGAAGCGCCCGAACGCCCTCGTGAAAGGGCAACGGGTATCTCGGGTTGCCGACGACCTCCTCGTAGACCAGCGTGACCGGCTTGCCAGCGACGTTCTTGAACGCCCACGACTTGCTAATGAGGTCGCCCACAAGTCCGATCGCCACGACTGTGAGAAGAAGAGCCCACGCCGCAAGCGACCGCCCTGCGATGCCGTGGCCGACGGACGCCTCCGGTGCGCCCGAGCCGGCGTCCGTGTTCTGGTGTGGGGCCTCGCTCATGGACAACTGCCGGCGTGCGTTGCTCCCGGCCGCCCGGGGCGAAGTCGTTCGGACTATAGGGAAATCGGTTGTCGGATCGACACGATCCGTGTTGACGACTCAGCCTACCGGCTACCGTTACCACGCTCCATGAGTTTCGCCGCTTCGATCGAATACTTCGCCCAAGGCTTGGCCTCGAGTCGGGTCTTCGGAATCGGCTTCCCGCTGAGCTGGCAGACGCCGTAGGTCTTGTTGTCGATGCGCTTCAGGGCGGCATCGATCTCATCGAGCAGGGCCCGTTCGGTTTCGGCCATCCCGAGGGTGAAGTCCTGGTCGAAGGTGTCGGTTCCGATGTCGGCCATGTGCAACGGCATGGTCGAGAGGTTGCCGCCGCTGGAGCGGAGCGCCTCGTCTTCCATCCCGTGAAGCATCCCGATGAGCTGGCGCCGCTTCAGCATGAGAAGCGCCTTGTACTCGTCGAGCTCCTTCTTGACCATCTTGGTCTTGATCGACGAGATCGGCGGCTCGTGCTTCTCGACTTCCTTTTCGACAACGACCTTGGTCCGCCTTGGCGCCGGGAGGCCCTTGGTCGAGATCATCCGCACGCGACGACCGTTGATGATCACGTAGCCAGAGCTGTCGGCCTGCGAGGCAGCGGCAACAGCGGCGACCGATTTCGCGGTCGCAAGGTCAATGGGGCCCTTCTTCTTCGGTGAGGACTTCGACTTGGAAGCCGCAGGTGCGGGCTTGGCCTTCTCGGCCGCAGCGTTCTCCGCTCCACCCTTCGACTTGCCTGCTGACTTGTTGTCCTTGGAGGAGTCCTTCAGGCCGGCTTTGGCGTCTGGCTTGCCATCCGCCTTGGCGGTGCCCTTCCCGCCCTTGCCAGTCGGCACGGGCGCGGCCTTCGACTTTACGGTCGGAACCGCGACGGGCTTTCCGAGCCCCGACTTTCCAGCGGCCGCGGTTGGAGCATTCGCTCCCGGGCTTCCCGCGGGAGAGCCCTTCCCGCTCTTCTTCCCGTCACCCTTGTCGGCAGCGTTCAGCTTGCCGTTTAGGTTGGCATTGTGGGCAGGCAGACTCGACGTCTTGGCGCTCTTCTCGGCACTCTTGTCGGCACCCTTCGCAGGGGCCTTCGAGCCGGTGGCCGGCTTGGTTGGGGTAGCCTTTGCGGCCGCCGGGGCCTTGCCAGCTTGGGCTTTCAGGGGCGCGGACTTCTTTGCGTCAGCAGCCTTGGGAGCGACCTTCGGGGGAGTGGCCTTGGGAGAGGCGGCCTTCGCAGCCGGGGCCTTGGCGGATCCCTTTGCGGGAGCAGCCTTTGCGCTCGAGGTGCCGGGCTTCGAGGCTCCGGCGCGCGCCGAATGAGACCCCTTCACCTTGCTAGTCTGGGGGTCTGCCTTCGAGCTTGACGCTGGGCTCTTCGCCAAAGTTGGACAACCTCTCGCCGCGGTCGCGGATTCTTCAATCGCGGGCGTCAGGAATCCCTCGGGGGAGGGGTGCAGGTGACCGGAAAGTGACTTCCGACCCACTTCCTGCCTGAATTCCGCGTAGAAAAGGTGGCGAAGAATAGCGGAAAAAGGGGCTCCCGTCAAAGGCAGCCGCACAATCCGCGCGATGCCCCGCGCGATACAGCTCGTCCTCGCTCAGGTCGATCCGATCTTCCGACTGAAGGCCCCCATCGCCCTGAACTTCTCATAGCGCTGCCGGACGAGGGTCTCGGGGTTGATCCTCGTCAACTCGCGGAGTCGGTCGAGGATCCAGGTCTGGACTCGCTCCGCGGTGGCCTTCGGGTCGCGATGGGCCCCACCGACTGGTTCGGTGATGACGTCGTCGATGAGGCCGTTCTCGAGATTCCGCCGTGCGGTCAGAGCCAACTGCTCGGCCGCCCGGGTGTTGGTCTGCTCGTTGGCTTCCTTCCAGAGGATCGCCGCGCACCCCTCGGGGCTAATGACCGAGTACCAGGCGTGTTCGAGCATGGCCACCCGATCGGCGACCGCGATGCCGAGGGCCCCGCCAGAGCCGCCCTCGCCGATGACCACGCTGACGATTGGGGTCCTGAGCCGGCTCATTTCAAAGAGGTTCTCGGCGATGGCCTGGGCCTGACCACGCTGCTCACTGCCGATGCCCGGATAGGCGCCGAGCGTGTCAACGAAGGTGACGATCGGGAGGCCGAACTTCTCGGCGAGCTTCATCTTCAGGAGGGCCTTGCGGTATCCCTCGGGGTGGGCACAACCGAAGTGGCAGGCGACCTTCTCGGCGACGGTCTTGCCCTTCTGCTGGCCAATGATCAGGGCCTTCATCGATCCGATCCGGCCGAATCCGGTGATGATCGCCGGGTCGTCCCCGAAGCGCCGGTCGCCATGCAGCTCGCAGAAGTCGCGACACATGTGCTGGATGTAGTCAGAGGTCTGCGGCCGGAGCGGATGGCGGGCGACGCGCACGGTTTGCCACGCCGACAGCGATGCGTAGGTCTTCTCGAGAATGCCCTTGCGGGTTTCTTCCAGCTTCCTGATCTCGGCATCGAACCGCTCGGCGTTGGGAAGCTCGGCAAGGGCGTCGATCTGCTTCTCGATCTCGACGATCGGCTGCTCGAAATCGAGCACATAGGTCGCGCTGTATCCGGGCCGTTGCATGGGCGGCAAGTATAGGGAACGGCGACAGGACCGAGAAATCCGCCGCGCAGGTGTCTCGGCGATACTGCGCGGCATGTCCACATTTGCTGTCTGCGGCTACGGGAACATGGGGCAGGCCGTCGTCGAGGGCGCGGTGCGCGCCGGGGTTCTTGCCGCATCGGACGTGCTGGCGATCGAGCCCGATGCGACCCGGCGGGGCGATGCGGAACGGTTCGGCTGTCGGGTGAGCGCTGACGCCGCCGACGCTCGCGACGCACCGGAGGTCCTCTTGGCGGTGAAGCCGCAGTCCTTCCCGGAGCTCGCCAGACGCCTAACGACTCGTTCATGCCGGACGACCTTCATCAGCGTGATGGCCGGGCTCTCCGGTCGGCGCATCCTCGACGCGATCGGCGACCGCACCGCTCACGCCGTGATCCGGGCCATGCCCAACACACCCTGTCGGCTCGGCCTTGGCGTGACCGGCATCGCCCTGAGCGAGGGGGCCGCGCCCGGCGACGACGGGCTGGCGATGCGCTTGTTCGCTGCCGTGGGGCGCACCGTGCGCGTCCCCGAGGGGATGCTCGATGCGGTGACGGCCACGAGCGGATCGGGACCCGCGTATCTCTTCCTGCTGGCGGAGGCCTGGGAGCGCGGAGCCCGTGACCTCGGCTTCGATCAGGCAACCGCTCGCGAGCTTGTGCGCCAGACGATTGTCGGCGCCGCACGAATGCTTGAGGACCGCAGCGCCGACGCCGCCGACCTGCGGGCCGCGGTCACCAGCAAGGGCGGCACGACGGCGGCGGCGCTTGCCGTCCTCGAGGCCCGCGGCTTCGCTGACGCCATGCGCGAAGCGTTAGCCGCCGCCGAGCGGCGCGGGCGCGAGTTGGGGACCTGACCTCGACCACACGCAGACCACGTCAGAAGTCGCGGCGCACGAAGATCCAGGCGGCAATCCCAAGCACGCCCAGTTCGAAGAGGAGACTCGTGCCGATCACCCACGCGATCGACCGTTCCGCCACGACCTGCTTCGAACGGCTCTCGGTCTGCGATCCGAGATCGTCCGGAAGCTCGAGGTCCTCATCGGCGCGGAAGCGAGGCCCTCCCCGGCGCCCCGGCGGACCCTCCATGGTCAGCAGCTCCGTCAGCGACGAGACGCCGACGTCCTTCGCGAACCAGCGGTCGATGAGGCCGATCGTCCCGGAGGTCTTCGGAATGATCATCGTCGCGATGTAGAGCCCATCGTGCCACGCCTTTGATGTCGCCGCGGTTCCCGCTTCCTTCTCGTATTGCTCACGGTCGTTGCCGAGCTTGCCGCGCAGCCGCTCGAACTCGTTGTCGTCACGGGTCAGGCCCCGGGCCTCCATCGCGGCCAATTCCGTCTCCCGCTCGCGAATCACCTCGGCCCGCGCTGTCGCGACCGACTCGGTGAAGGTCGACACCTGAAGCAGGGCGAACTCGGCGGTCTGGATGAGGAACACCGAAAACCAGAAGACCGCTGCGGCAAGGATCGCTGCGATCGACGAGCGCGTCGCCACGCCAACGAGGGCACTGATCGCGTAGAGGTAGGAGAAGAAGATCGTCACCACCGGGATCGCGGCGAGGAGCATCCACTGCCACTCGCCCATGCGAAGGCGACCGATGATGAGCGACGCCACGCAGAAGACCGTCACCTGCATCAGGACGAAGAGGAGCGCCCCGAGGTACTTCACGAGGAACGCCTTCAGCCGCGAGAGCGGCTTGGCGAGCACCATGTCGATGGCGCCGTCGGCCAGGAAGTCGGGGAAGATTGATGCGGTCGAGATGAGCCCGAGTCCGGTCGCAGCCCATGCCAGCCAGAAGGAGATGATCTGGACATTGATGAAGGGCATGAGCACGGTACGGGCCATGATCGAGCCCGCGCGGAACCGCTCGTTCTCGATCGGGATGAGCCCGTAGAGAAGCGAAACGCCGGTGTCGGTGAGGGCGATCGAGCCGTAGAGGGCGACGACGAAGAGGTTGATCGCCAGCGTCAGCCAGAAGAGCTTTCTGCTGGTGAGCAGGCGCCACGAGTCGACAAGAAGGGCGATGGTCTGCATGTCAGGCGGCCTTCCCGTTGTTCTCGCTGCCGCGCACTGCGCCCGGCGTCGCGTCACCCGATTCTCGCATCGCGTCGAGGAAGAGGTCCTCAAGCGACTGTCGCACCGGCCGGGCCGAGACGACCGTGACGCCTCGCGAGCGCAGCGCGTCGAGGAAAGGCTGGGCCTCGATCGGATCCGAGGTCGGCAGCTCGAGCATCGTCGAGGCCGCCAGGCCGTCGCTTCCCGGCTGACGGGCCGAGACCCGCACTCGGTTGGTCCCTAACATCTCGGCCAATTCGCCACTCGGTGCCCCGCCGGCAATCACGAACTCGTAGCGGCGCGATCGTTCGGTCAGCTCACCGATCGTTCCTTGTCGAATGACGGTGCCCTTACTCATGATGGCGACGCGATCGCAGACCATCTCCAACTCACCGAGCAAGTGGCTATTCACGAAGACGGCCTTGCCTTCTTGCCTCATCCTGATGAGCAACTCGCGGATGTCCTTGCGTCCGACTGGATCGACCCCATCGGTCGGTTCGTCCAAGACGATCAGGGCCGGATTGGCGATGAGGGAAACCGCGAGCCCCAATCGCTGTCGCATGCCCTTTGAATAGGACGCGATCTTCTGCTTGGCCCAATTCTGCATGCCGACGAGAGCGAGGAGTTCCCCGGCCCGCTGCCGCCGTTCCCGCCGCCCGACCAGAGAGAGGGCCCCGAAGTATCCGAGGGCTTGCTCGCCGTTGAGGTAGCTCGGGAAGCGAAGGTGTTCCGGGAGGTAGCCGATCCGGCGAAGCGTCGGACGGTGGCCGATCGGACTGCCGAGCATCGTGCCCTCGACGCGGGTGGCCCGGATGACGGTGAGGAGGATCTTGACCAACGTGCTCTTCCCCGCCCCGTTGGGACCGAGAAGCCCGAAGATCTCGCCCGGTGCGACCTGGAGCGTAACGTCGCGCAGTGCGTGGACTCGTCCGCGAAAGGTCTTGCTCGCATGCCTGACGTCAATGGCGAGCTCGCTCGTCGAAACCATCGTGTGCTCCGGGACCGGTGAAGAAGGTCGTAGTATTCCAGCCGATGCGTCACACGGCGAGCGAAGATCCCGAGGATTCGGATCGCGGCGAGGCCGGCGATCATCGCGGTGCCGCCGAGAGCCATCCCGACCGGGTGCCGCAGGGCCTGCTCGGCGCCTTTCTCGCTGCGTTCTGCCTGGTGCTCGCCGCCTACTTCTTCGTGATCTTCTGCGTGACTCGGGGTCTCCTTCGGGGAGTGGGCTTCTCGGTTTCGACGATGGTCGAGTGCCTCGCCGTCACCCTCGTCATGGCTGGGTTCGTGGTGTGGCTTGCACCGATGAGCCACTTCCTTGAGGCGTGGTTTCTGCATCGCATCCCGGCCAAGCGAGCTCGTCGGGGGCTCTGCCCGGCCTGTGGACATCCCCTCCCTGGACCCATCGCCGATGGGGACGGCAGCACCGCCCGCTGCGCCGAATGCGGCGGCGACTTCACCCTCCGGCGGCCCTTTGAGTTCGGCTGGCAAGGCATCCGTCGGTTCCTCGCGATTGCTGGGGTGGCATACGCGATCGGAACCGGCTGCGCGATCGCCCGGATCGCGGCGGACGAGCGGGCTTTCGTCCGCGAGTATTCGCTGAGTCCCGGTGTCCCCCACTACCGCCCGCGAGCCTGGCCCGCCGCCTTTGCAACCTTGAGTTACGACGGGGAGTTCGCGACCAGCACAAGTGTCGCCGAACCGGCGATCGAGCCGGGCTGGCGACCGCGCGAGCGGCGCGAGGGAGCAAACGAAAACGGCCCGCATCGCTGAGATGCGGGCCGTCATGAACGAACTGTTATGGAGCCATCACCTGGCCGAGCCGACCGGGCTGGCCGCACCGGCTGGTGTCATGCCGTCGCTGCGCACGCCGGGGCCGCTCTTTCCCGCTCCGGACTTCATCGGCAGCGGATACTGCGAGACGTACTCGGGCTTGAGGACGAGGTAGTAGAGCTTGCCGTCGTTGAACTGCCCGCCCGCGAGCATCTCGGCCGCGGCGCCGGTGCCCATGTAGATGTCGGCGCGTCCGGCGGCGCGGATCGCGCCGCCGGTGTCCTGATCGAGCAGGAAGCGGAGGAACTGCTGCGGTCCCTTGGCGATGGTCGGGGTCATCGTGTCGACGACCACCACGCCGCCGCGGGGGAAGATCTTCTTGTCGGTGGCGAGCGAGGCCTTCTCGTGCACCTTCACGCCAAGCGAGCCGGCCGGCCAGTTGCCGCCCTGGTATTCGGTGAAGAAGACGTAGCTTTCGTTCTTCTTCATCATCTCCTCGATGGCGGCGGGGTTCTTCTTGTGCTCCTCGCGAATGGCCCGCAGCGAGAGTTTCTCCTTGGGAATCACGCCCGCTTCGACGAGGGCCTTACCGAGGCCGTAGTAGGGCCGATCGGTCTTGCCCGCGTAGCCGATGTACATGATCCGGTTGTCGGGCGTGAAGATCTTCGCGCTGCCGTTGACGTGGATGATGTAGGCGTCAAGCGCCGATTCGACCCAAGCGAGTTCGGAGCCGGCGAACATGCCGCTCGACTCGATTTCGTCGCGCGCGGGCCAGGGCTGGGTCGAGCCGTCCGGCATGCGGCGACCTAACGGTTCGCCCGACACCGGATCGGTGACCAAGTCGGCAGGTCGTCGATAGAGCGGATAGCGGTACTGGTCGCTGCGGGTCCGGCTGCCCTTGAACTCCGGCGAGAAGTAGCCGGTGAAGAGGACGTTGCGATCCTGGTCGTAGCCGACCGACTGCCAGACATCGAAGAGCTGGTCGATCTTGCCGGCGAAGTCCTCGGCACTGGTCGCGGTGGTCAGGGCGTCCTTGAATGCGACGACGCTGGCTCCGGCCTGCTCGTGAGTGGCGACGACCTCCGTGGTCGATTGGTTGTAGAAGGGGAAGAACTGCTTGCTCGACGGCGCCTGGAACCAGCTCACGCTGCGATCGACGGCCGAGTCGAGGAAGGTGTCCTTGTTGGCGTATGCGGCACCGAAGTCGGGCTTCGGATCGTTCGGCCCAAGCTTGACGAGGGCCGGACCGGTCGTCTCGGCCCACGGGTCGGCCTTGCGGACCGGTTCGGGTTCCGGAGTGGTCTTGCAGCCGGTCAGGGCAAGGGAGCCGGCGACCAGGGCCGGAACGATGCAGCTTCGCAGCAGGTGCCAGCCTGTGGTGAAGGCCGGAATTGCTCGGTGCGACGCGTGGAACAGGGAACGGGGGCAGGCGGAGGCGGGGCGCATGGCAGGAAGGTACTTCCGTCCGAGAAACATCGCCACGGGCAGCACTGCGCCCGTTCGCTCGGACCTCTGGGGGCGGGTGATCGACCGGCTCGGCGAGCCGGACTCAGAAGGGACTGCTATCGGCAATCTGGCCGCTTTGGCAACGAATCACGGCCGAAGCCCCGTTGGGTCGAAGAGGCGGCGAGTTGAAGCGGTATACTCGCTCTGTTCGCGACTCCGGCAGTGGGCGATCAAGCTCCCCGGCTGCCCGGCCAAAGCGGCCGGGGCACGACCTCAAGGACTCTCCATGCTCACCCTCTCCTCACCCATGACCCCAACCCTCGCTATTTTCGGGCTCCCGGGCGGTGCGGAGTGGATCATCATCCTGGTCATCGGCCTCCTGCTCTTCGGCCGCCGCCTCCCCGAGGTCGGCCGTTCGCTCGGCCAGAGCATCGTCGAGTTCAAGAAGGGCCTGAAGAACGTCAGCGACGAGGTTGAGCAGGCCAGCTCCCAGCCGGGACGCCAGCCCCAACAGCTTCAGGACCGCCACTCGACCGAGGGCGTGCGGCAGGTCGATAGTCAGCGGAGCGATGCGTCGAAGGTTGGCTGAGGTCGAGGCCAGGGGACGAACGCGCCAGACCCCACGAGCGGTCGGCGCCCGCGCGGCAACGCGAACGAACGCTGTAGGATCCGTCGAGGAACCGCCGGTCGGCTTGGCGGCCGGTTGCACGTGCTGTCATGCCTCGACTCTCCGTCATTCTCATCGCACGCAATGAGGAGGTCCGCTTGCCCGCGGCCTTGGCTTCGGTGCAGTTCGCCGATGAGGTCATCGTGGTGGATGGCGGAAGCACCGACGCGACCGCGCGGATAGCCCGCGACGCAGGTGCGAAGGTCGAGGTCCGAAGCGATTGGCAAGGCTTCGGGCCGCAGAAGAACCGGGCGCTCGAGTTGGCCACCGGCGATTGGGTGCTGTCGATCGACTGCGACGAGCGCGTCTCGGAGGAGGGGCGAGAGGAAGTGCTCCGGACGATCAGCCAACCGACGGCGGATGCCTACGAAATGCCGAGGCTATCGAGCATGTGCGGCCGGGCGATGCGCCATTCGGGATGGTGGCCCGATCACGTGACGCGACTCTTCCGCCGCGGAACGGCGAGGTTCAGCGACGATCTGGTCCACGAGCGACTCCTAACGAACGGCCCGATCGGACGGCTTCAGCATCCGCTGCTGCACGAGGGCTACCGCACGATTGAGGATGCGCTTTCGAAGATGAACCGCTACAGCAGCGACGGAGCCGCGAATCTCCGCCGCCGCGGAAGGAACGGAGGCGCCGTTGTCGCAGCACTCCGCGGAGCGTGGATGTTCGTATTGACCTACGTCCTCCGAGCCGGCTTCCTCGACGGCCGCGAGGGCTTCCTGATCGCTGTCATCAACGCCGAAAACACCTTCTGGCGATACGCGAAGCTCGGCTACCCCGATCCGCAGGCGACCGCTCAGCCACAGCCCACCAACACCCCCGCAAGGCCGCGATAACTGCCCGCGTAATCCCACGTGCCAGGGCGTGACACAACCCGCCACAAGCGGTACATTCCCCGACTCGCCGGGCGATTAGTTCAGCTGGCTAGAACGCACGGATCACACCCGTGAGGTCACTGGTTCGAGTCCAGTATCGCCCACTTCCAACAAGTAGCGCTGACCCCGCGAGTTGCGGGTCCCGCCCATTCCGGGCGGCGCAGCACAAGGCCGATTTTTCCGCGACCTCAGGTCGCGGAACTCGGATTGGAGCTGCGAGCCATGGCCCAACGGAAGACCCGTCAGCCGCCCGCGTTGTACGAGAAGAGAGGCCACGGAACCGTCACCCTGACGGACCGCGTGACCAAGGTGCGCACCGAGTATTGGCTCGGCCCGTGGGATGAACCCGCGACGCGCGAGGCGTACCACCGCGTCATCGCGGAGTGGGAAGCGCGTGGCCGATGCCTTCCCGACCGGCCGACGCCCTCAGGTCGGCGCGAGCCGAGCAGACCAGCCAGGCTCACCGTCGCGGCGCTGCTCGACGCGTACTCGACATGGGCTCGCGAGACCTACACCGCATCCGAGGTCTCGACCATCGCCCAGGTCGACCGCATCGTGCGACGAATGTTCGGCACGACGCCGGCGGAGGAGTTCGGGCCGAACAAGCTGCGCCTCGTGCGTGAGGCCATGGTCTCGGGCGATCCGCACGCCACGCCGCCGCGCATGGCGTGGTCGCGGAAGCACGTCAACGGCCAGGTGCATCGCCTCTGCTCGTTCTTCAAGTGGGCGGCGTCGCACGAGATGCTCCCGATCACGGTGTACCAGCAGCTCAAGTCCGTGCCATCGCTGAAACGTGGCCGATGCGACGCCC
>JAEUIU010000016.1 GCA_016795065.1 Phycisphaerae bacterium | reverse complement strand
GCTGTTCATCCACGGGGAGTTGCACCACGCGTTGTTGGTCCACGGGGTGGAACCGTTGTTCGTCCACGGGGTGTTGCACCACGCGTTGTTGGTCCACGGAGTGGAACCGTAGTTCGTCCATGGGGTGTTGCACCACGCGTTGTTGGTCCACGGAGTGGAATCGTAGTTCGTCCATGGGGTGTTGCACCACGCGTTGTTGGTCCAAGGGGTGGAACCGTAGTTCGTCCACGGGGTGTTGCACCACGCGTTGTTGGTCCACGGGGTGGAGCCGTTGTTCATCCACGGCATCGAGCCCTGGAAGCCGTTCTGTGAATAGAACGACGGCGGGCAGGCGCTGCCGGTGGTGCCAGTCATGCAGCAGCCGTTGCCGGTGAATTCAGGGCAGGCATTGCCAGCGCAGGTGTTCGGCGCGAAGCCGGCGTACTGGGGCTGGAAGCAATTGGGTTGCGGCGGGCAATAGGTCGGGTTCGGCCACGCGGACTGCGTCGGAGCGCCGTTGCCGTAGCTCGATCCCCATGCGTTCCAGTTGCCGTTGGTGCCGCCGAAGCCGGTCGGGTAGCTGTTCGGGAAACCGCCGGAGAAACCAAATGGAGTATTGGTCGGGTAGCCGTTGAAGCCAGTCGGAGGACAACCGTTGGTGAAGTAGTTCGTCGAGCCGTTGGTGTAGCAGGTATTCATGGGATTCCTAACCGGAGTTCCTTCGGGCGATGACGGCACATCGCACCACGCTGGCGATGCCCATCGGCCTCTGTTCGATCGAGAGTGGGGCGCAGCGCGCCTCGCCCCCCGCATCGGCGACCGGGGAGCGCGACTTTCTCGAACGTGGTGTGAATCACCCAGTTTGTGGAGATGCCAGGCGCGAATGCTCCGTGGGAACTGAGGGCGTCACCACGCTTTCGCCTCTCTTGCGGCTGTCAAATGACCCGGCGGCCGCCCATCCAGACTGCTTCCGGGCCCGGGTTGGCATACTCGTAAGCGAGGGTGCGCTCATCGTCGGTGGCGAGGAGTTGCACGTCCGCCTGTTTGCCGATCTCCACGGAGCCGACTTGATCGGCTAGCCCGAGCACGTGGGCGGCGTTGATCGTTGCGGCCACAATCGCCTCCGCCGGTGTGAGTCGTAGGAATCGCACGGCGAGGGCAATGATGAATGGCATCGAGATGGTCGGACTCGAGCCAGGGTTGCAGTTCGTCGCGATCGCGAGCGCCCCACCCGCGTCGAGGAAACCTCGGGCGTTGGCGAATCGATTGTCGAGGTGGAACCCGCATCCCGGAAGCGCGACGCCGATGGTGTCACTGCGGGCCAGAAGTTGGAGTTCCGCCGGCTGCGTCGCCTCAAGGTGGTCGACGCTCCTCGCCCCGAGCCCGATCGCCGTTTCGATCATGCCGAGGCAGTTGAACTGGTCTGAATGCACGCGGATTGGGCAACCCAACGATTTCGCTCTGGTGAAGAGTCTGGTGCACTCCTCGGCAGACCATGCCCCTCGCTCGCAATAGGCGTCGCAGGCGATGCCGGGGAAGGCCGCGACCGCGCGGGGCAAGGTCACGTCGATCGTTTCCTCGACGAAATGCGGGTTCGAGTCGTCCTTGGCGTGGGCCCCGAGGAACGTGGGAATCACCCGAAGCGGCGTCTTCTCGACAGCACCGCGGATGGCCTCGAGCATCTTGAGTTCGTCATCGGGCGTGAGCCCATAGCCGGACTTCACCTCGATGGTGGTGGTGCCTGTCGCCACCGCCGCCCGCAACCGCTTGAGAAGATTCGCCGTCAACGCCTCGCGTGTCGCCGCTCGTGTCGACCGCACCGTACTCATAATGCCGCCGCCGGACGCCAGGATCTCGAGGTAGGGAACGCCAGCAAGGCGCAGGTCCGCCTCGTCGAAGCGCTGGCCTGCCCAGCAGGCATGGGTGTGGCAATCGATGAAGCCAGGGAGAAGCACACGCCCACAGGCATCGAGCGATTCGCCGGGCGGAGGGTTGCCTTCGCCTAGAGCCTCAATTCGACCATCCGCAAAACTCACCCAACCGCGCGGAATGATGCCAAGGAGATCGGCGTGACGGCCTGTCGGCGAAGCTCCGTTCGCCTTTTCCAAGGAACCTCCGACGCGTCGCGGCCCCCGAGGGCCCGCGAGGGTCAGGATCCGGGCGTTGTGGATGACGAACCGCTCGGGTGAGGCCATGGTGTGCGACATGATGACGGGGCGAGGGGGACTCTGCCCAACCGCCTACTTCAGCCGGTGACGCCTTCACGCTGACCCGAAGTCGGATCAGGTTCCGGTGACCCGTTACGCTGCCGCAGCATGAGACTCCTGCTTGTCCGACACGCCAAGGCCTTTGAACGGGATCCCGCCGCTTGGCCGGATGACCTCAGGCGACCACTCACCACAGAGGGCCGGGAGGAGTTTCGAGCGGCTGCCAAGCGGTTGCGGCGGATTCAGCGTGGAGTCGACCTGATCATGGCCAGTCCGGCTGTTCGGGCCTGGCAGACCGCCCAACTCCTCAGCGAGACGGCCGGCTGGCCAGCTCCCGAACGTTGTGACTGGCTTCTGCCCCAAGGTCAGCCCCCAATCAGCGATGAACGCGTCGAAAAGCAGGTTCCTGTCGAAGACCCGACCGAATGGACGAGGCTATTGGCTGGATACGGCGACGACGTCACCGTGGTGTGGGTCGGCCATGAGCCAATGTTGGGGCGAATTGCCTCATGGCTCCTCACCGCTGATCCGGGGCGAGCAAATATCCGATTCAGAAAGGGTGCGGCCGTCGCTTTCGACCGGGAGCGCGGCATGAGTGCGCTGGCTTGGATGGTCACGCCGAAACTCCTCCGAGACGCGTAAGGGGAGCTCTTGGCGACCTTCCGTCAGACCCGCCACAATTCCGCAGTTCCACCGGTTCAGGGTACGGGGTCCGAAACGACACTCCGGCCCGGGTCGCGAAACTGGTACATTCCTCCTTCCATGTCCGAGTCCCCGACCCAAGCCGCGAATCACAAGAAGACCTCTCTCGTTGAGGTCAAGTGGGCAGAGCCGTTCCTGACGATTCGCCCTGCAGGCCCCCAGATTGGTCAGCGTGAGAGTCCGATCATCACCGATGAGGTGACGCCGTTCCTGAAGCAGGCGGGGAAATCACTTAAGGTCTTGGTGCTCGACCTCACCGACGTGACCTTCATGTCGAGCATGGGCCTGGGCATGTGCATCGCGTTCCGCAACCAGGCCAACAACCTGGGCGCAAAGGCCGTGCTGTACGGTGCGAGTGCCGAGCTCCTAAAGCTCCTCGCGATGATGAAGATCGAAAAGCTCTATCAGATCGCCAAGAGCGAGGACGAGCTGAAGTCGGCGCTTCAGGCCTAACCCGCCAGCGCCGTAGTGCTAGCAAGAGCCACTCCCGTCACCTTCGACGAAGCCGCCCGCCGGGCGGTCCTTATGGATTGGCGTGACTCGGCGCGGGCTGATCCGAGGCGGGTGCGGAGGCTGGTGCCGGCGTCGCATTTGTATCCGGTTCCGGTTCCGGTTCTGGTTCTGGTTCTGGTTCTGGCGCCTGCGGCGCGTACACGACAATGTCCGCGCGCCGGCGATCATCCGAGAGCAGGCGTCGTGACTCCCCCGGAATGACCTGAATCGTCAGAACACGCGATTCGGGACGTGCCTCAAGAAGACGCGTGACTGTTCCGCCGCGGTTGTCGACGTGGAACCCGCCGACAAGGTGAATCACCTTGGTGGCTGGAGGCGTGGCTGAGAAGGCCTTCGCCACCGAGCGACCCATGGTCGTGTCCCAGACCTGCTGGGAGCGGAATCCGTTGTCGATGCGGGATCGCACTTCGGGATCGCTCAAGCTCTCGCCGTCACGAAGCATCACGCTGTTGAAGCGTCGCTTGTAGATGCCTGCTTCGACTTCGTCGGGAATGTCGAAGAGGGCCCGTTCCTCGGGCGGCAGGGCACGGAGCGCGTCATAGCCATCGGTGCGTGCCTTGCGAACATAGTCCCGCGGCGCGTTCGCGGCGATGACACGGGCCCCATGCCTCTTCGCGGCGTCGACCGTTGGCTGGTAGTAGTCATCCCACAACTGGCGGCGGCGCTCCTTGTCGTCGTCCTTGTCGTCGGCCGACGCGCCCCATCCCAAACTCTTGGTCCGTTCGAGAAGCGTAGTGACGTCAATCTCGCCGCGGAGATACGCGTCGACCGCCTCCTGATCGTTGCGTTCAAACATCTCCATGCTGACGACGGTTCCTGGGAAGCGTTCAAGAGCGTCCTCGACCAATGCAGTCTGGAACTGGTGGCCCTCGCGGTGGTCATGGGCCTCGCCGAGGAAGATCACGTCCGCCCACGCGACGCCTTCCATCACGTCGTCCCAAGTCGCGACGCGACCGGTCTCGCCCTCAAACATGGCATGAGCCCGAGGTCCTTCCGGCTGCGCGGGAAGCGTCGCCTTCGACGGACCGTTCAGCTCCTGTCGAGTGAGGTAATAGCCCCGCCATGTTGGCGCGAGATCGCTTGCGCAGCCGCCCATCAGAAGCGTCAGGAGACCGATACCAAGCAGAAGTCGGTCGAGAAGAGGAACGTCGCGCTTCGAGGTGGTGGGAGGCTGTGGCATACTGGGGTTACTTCTGCGAGATCTCAGAATGGCCCTGTGGGCCGTTGCAGGAAGAGCATCGCGAGGAGCGATTGGTCCGTCAACTTCGACGGCTCTCCAAACGCGTCGCGTGGCGTTGCCGGTGCATCGCCAGAGAGATACACGCCTGTTTCCTCTCACTTGGGTCTTGATCACTTGGACACCCTGCCAACTGCCCCCGTCCGACGTCGGATTACCCGCTCGCTCCTCGTTGGCGCCCTTCTGGCGGTCGCGACGCATGCTCACGGCGCGCCGCCCGACTATCTCGGCGACAAGGTCGTACGGTTGGTGCCCCAGAGCTTTGGCCAGTTGCGACTCGCCCTGACCTTGGCTGATGACGTCTGGTCGCATGGCGCGACAGTCGGTCAGCCCCTCGACCTGCGCGTCGATGACGAGAGCCTCCGTTCGATGCAACGGGCGGGCCTCCCCGTCGAGATTCTCATCAACGATGTCGGCGCGCTGATCGCCGACGAGAAGGCCAGGCTCGATACGCCGTCCGATGGCGGCATCGCCGGCGACTTAGCGTGGTTTGCCGATTTCAAGACCTATGACCAGATCAACGCGAAGCTGCAGGAGTTCGTGATCGCCCGGCCCGACCTCTGCACGGTGACGACGATCGGACAGAGCCTCGAGAACCGGCCCATCAAGGCCATCCGCATTTCGAGCGCTCCGCCAGGCTCACCGGGCATCCTCTTCAACGCCTGCCAGCATGCTCGCGAGTGGATCAGCCCGATGACGGCGATGTACATCGCCAATCAACTCGTTGATACCGCGTCGACCGATCCGGCAATCATGGACATCCTCGATTCCGCCGAGATCTGGATCATCCCGATCTCGAACCCGGACGGCTACCAATACTCCTGGGACGTCAATCGCCTTTGGCGAAAGAACCGCCGCAACAACGGCAACGGGACCTTCGGCGTCGACCTCAATCGCAACTGGGACTATCAGTGGGGCGGCGCTGGGGCCAGCACGAATCCGGCCGACGAGACCTATCGCGGTCCATTCGCCTTCTCTGAGCCCGAGACCCAAGTGCTGCGGGACTTCTACCTCGCCCACCAGAACCTGGTCGCGAACATCGACTTCCATTCCTACGGCCAGCTCGTCCTGTCGCCCTGGGGCTATACGGTGGATCCGGCGCCGAACACGGCGTTCATGGAGGGCGTTGGCCAGGCGATGGCTGATGCGATTTTTGACGTCCACCAGTTCACCTACACCGCCGGTCCGATCGGGCCGACGCTTTACCTCGCCAGCGGCAGTTCCGTCGACTGGGCCTACGGCAACCAAGGCGTCTTCTCCTACACGATCGAATTGCGTGATACGGGCCAGTTCGGGTTCATCTTGCCTGCGGCACAGATCATTCCGACCGGCGAGGAGATCTACGAGGCGATCAAGGTCTTGAGCGTCGAGACGCTCAAGCCGATCGCCATCAGCCTGATGAATGGTGTCCCATCGCTTGTGGCGCCTGGCTCCACGACGATCGACATCGAGACGCTGAACCTCGCCGGTGAGGCCTTGGCGCCGGGTGCCACCCTTTGGTGGCGCGACGCGGCCGACGAGCCCTTCACCGCATCACCTATCACCAACGTCGGGCCCGGAACGTGGAGCGCCACCCTACCGTCGCCGATCTGCGGCAGCTCGCTCTCCTGGTACATCGAGTTTGCCACGACGATGGGCAATGCAACGCTCCCTGCCGATGCACCGGCCTCGACCTTGTCCACCGATGTCTTCGAGACGGATACCGCCTTTGCCGACGACTTCGAGTCCAACCTCGGTTGGACGGTTGGAGCGGCCGGCGACAACGCGACGGCTGGACTTTGGGTGCGAGTCGATCCGAATGGGACGAGTGCCCAACCGGAGAACGACACGACGGTGGCGGGGACGATGTGTTTCGTCACTGGGCAGGGGGCGGTAGGCGCTGCCGACGGTGCCGCTGACGTCGATGGCGGCACGACGACCCTGGTTTCACCGGTCCTAGACTGCTCTGATCCCGAGTCGATCGTGCAGTACGACCGTTGGTACTCGAACAATCTGGGTGCGACACCGAACACCGATTCGATGCCAATCCAGATCAGCAACAACGGCGGCAGTTCGTGGGTGCAGCTAGAACTGGTGACCGAGAACGCCGGGACGTGGGTGACGAAGAGTTTCCGGGTCGCGGATGTCGTCGCGCCGACCGCGAACGTGCGCGTTCGCTTCGTCGCCAGAGACCTTGGATCAGGTTCGCTGGTTGAGGCAGGTGTCGACGGGTTCCGAGTCCTAAGCCTTGGCTGCCCAGAGCTTCTGGGCGACCTGAATGGCGATGGCTCGATCAGCGCGTCGGATCTTGCCATCCTGTTGGGAGCTTGGGGCACATCCGGCCCTGGCGATTTGGATGTGAGCGGCACCGTCGATGCGGCTGACTTGGCGCTCCTCCTCGGAGCCTGGACCGGCTGATCGAGATGGCGACTCGACAACTCTCCGAATCCCGATGAAGCGATTTCTCGGACATGCCCTCGCAGACAGACGTCTCCGCGCGCCGAGTGCGTCAGCGCATCTTGTGCGCGGAGGTCTTTCAATGCGACAGTCTCGCTGCGCCGTCCACTCCATTGCCGGGCGGCGCGAGGCCTTCCAGGGAACCGTAAGGCCACATCCAGGGACGGACCGAGGCATGTTGAGGCGGGCGATCCAATTCATCGCATGGATGTTTGTCCTGCTCGCCTCGCGGCTCGCGTCCGGACAGACCTGCACGCTCTACGAAACGGGCTTCGAGAGCTTCACCGGTCCGCCGTCCCTGACCCAAGGCCCGTTCACCGTCGAATGGTGCCTCAACGGCGCTAGCGTCGCCGCCTCTGGTTTCTGCCCGACCGGCTCGGCCCTCAAGCTCGATGCGAGCGGCGACGACCCGGTGCTCTTGGTCCGCGTTGGCGATGCAGCGTGCGCGTCCGTCACGGTCAGCTTCACCTACGCCCAATTCGTCGCGACCGGCACGGTGCTCAAGGCGGGAACGACATCGGCCACAACCGTGCCCTGTTCGCCATCGACACCGACCACGATCGGTACGCTCTCGACGACCGGCGGGGCATGCACGCTCGTCTCCTTCACAGTGACGCTCGGCGGCGCGCACGGCGCCGTCTTTCGCTTTGATCACGGCGCGAACGCCAACGCGATTCTCATCGACGATGTTTCGGTTCAGATCACCGACTGTTGCTCGCAGATGCATACCTGTTGCGAGATCGGCACGCCGGGGTGCAGTCAATCGAAGGTCGAGGCCTGCGTGTGCGCGGTCGATCCCTATTGCTGCGAGACTGCCTGGGACGACCAATGCGTGGCTGAAGTCGATGCCTTTCGATGCGGTGACTGCGACGGCAGCGGGTCGGGCCAGTGCTTGACGGCGTTCGCGACCGACTTCGGGACACTCTACTCCACGTCGAGCGTTTGCACGCTTTTTCCCAGTCTTTTCGAGAGTTGTGAAGGCTCTCCGCCAACACTCACCATCTCCGGGTCGTGCGCTGGGTCAGGCGACCCCGCGTTGCGTTTTGGGACGGGCTTCCCCTATTCGGCCGCGATCACCCGCTGTATTGATCTCAGCCTGACGCCGGCGCCGGTCTTTCGCTTCAGATTCACCCGCAACGCCGGCTCGCTTGGTCCGCGGATCGACTATCGCGTCGATGGCGGCGAGTGGCTGCTCGGCTGGCAGCCCTCCACTGGCCAAGGGACGCAAGGCTGCACCGAGGTCGAACTCAACCTTGCCACCATCGCCGACGCGACCGCGGTGCAGTTCCGCCTTCTCTCCGGCTCAAGCGTTGCCAACGGCGCCGCATTCGACGACCTCCTCCTGACCAGCGGCTCGCAGCCGCATGACTGTTGCACGACCGGCATGGCCGGATGCACCGACGGTGCGATCGAGCGTTGCGTCTGCGCGGCAGACCCCTACTGCTGTGAGACCGCTTGGGACGTAGCTTGTGTTGCCTTGGCCACCTCGACCTGCAAGGCGGGTTGCTCAGGTGTGCCGACGTGCGGCGCCGGCGATGCCGGCGATTGTTCGGTTGCCCGTGCCTTGCCCTTCTGTGACGACGCAGCGTGCTGTCTGGCCGTCTGCCAGATCGACCCCTTTTGCTGTGAGAGTGCTTGGGACGAGCTGTGCGTCGATGAAGCGGCCACGATCTGCTTCGGCGCCTCGTGTGGGCCGCCGGCGGGTTCCTGCCTCTCCATCAATGCCGGGCCAGGGTGTGCTGATCCGGAATGTTGTTCATCGGTCTGCGTGAGCGACCCGGTTTGCTGCCTGGTCTCGTGGGACGCGCTCTGCGTCGCGGCAGCGACCGATGGTTGTGTCCAAGCCAGTCCGGCCGACCTTGACGGCAACGGAGTGGTCAGTGGCGCCGACTTGGCGATGCTCCTCGCCGGCTGGGGGAACCCCGGTCCGAGTGACTTGGACGGAAGCGGAACCACCGATGCCGCCGACCTGGCCATGCTGCTTGCGGCCTGGTCCGGCTGAGAGTATCCCGACCGCCTACACTCCCCGCCTTCCATGGCAGGTAGCACAACCAAGCGACGTTCAGCGGCAAGTCACCAGCATTCCCAAGGCACGAAGGGCGGCAAGGCGAAAGGCAAGCGACGCGCTTGGCGCACCGCCGCGACGAGCGATCGTCACGAGCTCTACGAGCTTGCCGTCCAGAACGTCGAGTTCGAGGTCGACTTCATCGATCGCGTTTGGCGCACCCATCGGGGCCGGCTCGCATCGACCCTGCGCGAGGACTTCTGCGGCACCTTCGCAGCGAGCGTCGAATGGGTCGCTCGACGATCGAGCAACATCGCCGTGGCGATCGACCTTGATGCGAGCGTGCTGGCCTGGGGTCGCAAGCACAATTTGCCCAAGCTCGCTGAGGAGGATTACGAGCGTCTCGACATCCGCAAGGAAGACGTGATGCGCGATCGGATCGAGAAGGTCGATTGCGTCGTCGCGATGAACTTCTCCTACTACATCTTCAAGCGACGCGAGGAGCTGATGAAGTACTTCCGCAGCGTCTACGCCTCGCTGGTGAAGGATGGCCTGTTCGTGATCGACGCCTACGGCGGAAGCGACTCCTTCCGCGAGATCGAAGAGGAGAGGCATCTCGACGGGTTCACCTATGTCTGGGACCAGAACCACTACAACCCGGTCACTGGCGACGTCATCAATCACATCCACTTCCGCTTCCCCGACGGCTCGGAGATGCGCAAGGCCTTCACCTACGAATGGCGACTGTGGACGCTTCCCGAGCTTCAGGAATCGCTGGTCGAAGCGGGTTTCCGGAAGGCGACGGTCTACTGGGAAGGAACCAACCTGAAGACCGGCGAGGGCAACGGCCGCTTCCGACCCAGCACCCGCGGCGAGGCCTGTGAGGGCTGGATCGCTTACATCGTGGCGGAACGATAAGGCCGGCTCCCTGCGGGAACGGTGTGTTTCGGCGAAGGCGGTCCACTATCATCGGGCCATGCTTGACAGCCTCGCCCATGCCTCAGTGGCCGGGATCCTCACGGAGTGCCTCCATGAGACCGAGGCCATCTTCGAGCGCCAGCTTGCCAGCGACTTCCCGGCGGTCAATGACCTCTGCCGTCACGTCGAACGCTATCGCGGCAAGATGCTCCGCCCGACGTTGGTGATTCTCTGCGGCCTCGCTGCATCGAAGGCCCCCAATGAGCGGGCCTCTATCACCGAACGACACTGCATGGTGGCGTGCGTCGCCGAGATGATCCACATGGCGACGCTCGTTCACGACGACGTGCTGGACGAGGCGTCCACGCGGCGGCGCGGTGCGACGGTCAATTCACTCCGAGGCAACGAGACGGCGGTGATGCTCGGCGACTATCTCATCTCCAACGCCTTCCACCTCTGCTCGCGGGTCGGCGAACCGGCGATCAACCTCCAATTCGGCGAGGTGACCAACACCCTCTGCGAAGGGGAACTGATCCAGCTCCATCACCGCGACGACACCAGCCTCGACGAGCCGACATACTTCGAGATCATCCGCCGCAAGACCGCGGTCCTGGTAGGTGCCTGTTGCCGGTTCGGTGCGGCCTTGAGCGGAGCGCCGGGTACGACGGTCGAGGCCCTCAACCGATTCGGCATGGCGGTCGGCAGCGCTTTCCAGATCCAGGACGACGTACTTGACCTCGCCGGCAAGGAAGAGGTCGTCGGCAAGAGCCTCGGCCGTGATTTCGCCAAGGGAAAGATGACCCTGCCGCTCATTCTCCTGCTTGCCCACGGAAGCAGCGCTGAGCGGCTCTGTGCCCTGGACGCGATCCAGGCCCACGATGGCCGCACGCTGCGCGACATCGCCGAGCGGTCAGGAGCGTTGGACATGGCTCGCGAACGGGCCGTCGCAATCGTCCGCTCGGCCCGTGAGGAACTGGATGTCCTCGCCGCGAGCCCAGTGCGCGACCTGCTTCACGAGTTGGCGGAGCGGACGGTCAGCCGCGAGTTCTAGTCCACTTCGGCCGCTCGCCCGACTCACCCGCGAGACTTCTCACGCGAGGAGCTGGAGTGGTCCTTCTCGCCGTCCAGCGTCCGACGCCAGCGGTCGTTGTTGCCCTCGCCGCGGATCGCGACGACCGCACGGTTGGCTTCGACCAATTCGGTCAGCGTGTCGCGCGAGAGATTCATTGGGTGCCCCTGCCAGCGGACGATGCCGTCGGCAGAGATGACGACGACGTGGGGGATGCCGCCGATCGAGAAGCCCTGCTTCATCGAGCCCGTGGGATCGACGCCGACCGGATAGGCGAAATCGCCCTTATCGAGTTTCGAGTCCTTGAGTCCTTGAACGAACTTGCTGTTGGATTCGTCGGAGATCCCCATGCACTGGATGTCAGCGCGGAAGGCATTGGCGATCTCGTTCATGTGCGGGATCGCCTTCTTGCACGGGCCGCACCAGGTTGCCCAGAAGTCGACGATCACCAGCTTGTTCTGGATGTTCGGTGCGCCATTCCACCAATCGACCCGTCCCATCGCCGGGGCCGGTTTGCCGCGAAGGTCGAGGGCGGAGCCGACCGCGTCGCGGTAGGTCGGGAAGGACTTCGGGGACTTTGAGGTCGTCGGCGTCCGTGTGTTGGGCTTGGTCGCCGGATCGAAGACCTCGGCGGCAAGCTCCTTCACTGCCTTTGCCATGCCGTCGGACGTCAGGCCGGTGTACTTCACGTCGCCGGTTCGGTTCACGACCAGGTTCACCGGCTTCTTGTAAGCGCCGATCACATCGCAGAAGGCGCCGTCGCGATCAATCGCGACCGGGAATGCGTAATCCGACTTCTCGAGTTGCGCCTCGGCCTTGTCGGAGCCTTCAGGCGTGTGGATCGCGATGATCTGGACGTCCTTCGTCTCGTACTCCTCGAGAGCCTTGGCCAACCGGTCGAGGGAACTCTTCCCGCCGCTTCCCTTGGTCGTGAACGTCTGGATCACGATCACGCGGCCGCGCATTTCGTCAAAGCTCGGGGCCTTCGCCTCGCCGACCCAATCGAGACCCGAGGTCCACGCCGGAAGGGCGAACTCAAGATTGGCGTCGATCGCAGCACGGTCCTCCTTCTCGAGCTTGTCCATCCACTTGGAGCGCTCGCGAGCCCGTTCCTTCTCAGCCTTTTCCTTCTCGCGTTCGGCCTTCTCGGCGGCCCGATCTTCCTTCGTCTTGCCTCCGCTCTGGAAGGTGGGCTTCGGGGCAGAGGTGGCGAGGGCGGAGATTCCGAGTGTGGCGGTGACGAAGGCCACGGCCAGAAGCGGACGGACGAACGGGAGTCGAATCGACATCGTGGGGCCTCAAGGACAATCTGGAGCGGGCGGGTCGGCTGGAGCGCCGCCAGTGCAGGCGACGAACCCAAGATCCGCCCCTCAGAGTTCGTCAACGATACCAACCAAGGTTGCCGCTTCTCTCGAAATTGCCGTTTGTGGCGATGGTCAGGTGTTCCCCGGGCGCTCATGGGGTCGCAACCTGCTCCACACAGGCCCCATACCCCGAGCAAGCAGGCCAGAACGGCCTCGCTCCGATGGGCCGGTCAGGAATCCACGGGCCACCTTGGTGGCGATCCTCACCGCCAGAGGGTCATGGCAGCGTTGTCGATCAGTCGCACGGATCCGCCATCCCATTTCAGGTGGGCGGCGATGAGGGCCCGCGTGGGGCGTTCGAAGCCATCGACAGGCAGGAGCGTCTCGGCATCGCGGACGACCGCGTAATCGATCTCGAAGCCGTGGGCCTCGAGCGTCTCGCGCATCAGCCGCTCCGCGGTCGACGGCCGTTGGGCCGAGTGGGCCAACTGGATCGCACGCGGAACTCCTCGGGCCTGTTCCCGGTCCTCCGGCCGGAGGTATCGATTTCGGCTTGAGAGAGCCAGGCCGTCGGGCTCGCGCACGGTCGCCAACGGCAAGATCTCCAGGCCCGGCCAACGGTCACTCTCCGCAGCGGTAACCATCGCCTGCACCAGCTTGAGCTGTTGCCAGTCCTTCTCACCGAAGATCGCAACGCGCGGGCGCACCGCGTCAAAGAGCCGGGCGACGACCAACTGGACGCCAGCGAAGTGCCCCGGGCGGCAACGGTCCTCAAGCCCCGGCCTCGTCGCCACGTCGGGCAGCGGGAGCGTCAGGGCGAGGCGATTCGCGGCCTCGATGCCCTCGGGATAGATGACATCCGTGCTCGGCACATAAGCAACCGCAACGCCCTCCCGGGCGGCGAGGGCCAGATCGTCGTCGAGCGTGCGTGGATATCGGTTCAGGTCCTCGTTGGGTCCGAACTGGGTCGGGTTCACGTAGATCGACACGCAGACCGGTAGCCCAGTCGCCTTGGCCCGCCGGAGCAGGGCCGCGTGTCCCTCGTGCAATGCACCCATGGTCGGGACGAACGCGCACTGGGTGAGGTCGCGAAACTCCTCAGGTGAATGGGCGACTCGCAGGGTCGAGGACGCATGCATGCCCGACACGATACCGAATGAGGGAAGGGGGTTGCGGTCGCGATGCGTCGGCGCTCCGGTTGCGGTTTGCTTCGGCGCCCGGACAATGCAGGGCGATGCCCCTTCGCTTTGCACCTCGCGACTGGCCCATCGCCCTCAAGATGGCGATGGATCTTCTGGTCGCGTCGCTGGTGCCGCTGGCGATCGCGGTGTGGATCACTTCCGCTCGGGCCAACGCGGCCCTTGAACGCGAAGCTCGCGAGAACGTCGAACTGCTTGCCCGGGTGACGGCGACCCAGCTTGAGCAACTGCTGATCGATGCCCAGCGTTCTCTTGCCCAGCTCGCCGGACAACCGGCGGTCATCGCGTATTGCGCCGATGTTGGACAGCGTCCGCAGCGCCAGGCGGCGGCCGACGAGCAGTTGGGCCTGACCGTGTCGAGCAACCCCGACTACGCGTCGGCCTTCCTGATCGACATGAGCGGGTACGGGCTGGCGAGCACGAGCGCATCGAACGTTGGACTCGACTTCAACTTCCGCGAGTACTTCCGTCAGGCCCGCGACGGCGCGGTCCACATCTCCGACGTCCTTGTCGGCAAGACGTCGTCGCGCCCGGGGATCTACCTTTCGATGCCCGTCCTTTCCGGTCATGGGCAAGTGGGCGTTGCGGTCATCAAGTACCAGGGTGAGAGGTTGTGGCAGATCCTCGACGCGGTGCAGCCGGGCGGACGCGGACACGCGATGCTGACCGACGCCGACGGCATCGTGCTCGTTCAACCGGACAAGAGTCGCCTCTATCGAAGCCTCGTCCCGCTTTCGGCCGACGAGCAGGCGGCGCTTGACCCGATGTCGCGATGGAGTATCGAGCGCATCGATTCGCTGGACCTGCCCGAGCTCGGGGCGGCCTTAGGCAGCCCGATGACGATGGGAGCGGTGGAGTTCGGCTTCGCGCCCGACGCGGAAGGCCGGCGGGAGCGCTGGATCGCGGGGCTGGCTCCGATGTCATTGCGCCCGTGGGTGGTGAGCGTCCTCTTGCCGCGCAGCGAGTTCGCCGCACCGATGACCGAGCTCATTCGCTCGCAGTGGGCCGTGGTGGTGACGGTGGGAGTCCTCGCCGCAGCGTACGCGCTGGTGCGGGCTCGTACGTTGGTTCGCCCGGTGCTCGAGATCACGCGAGCGGCGGGGCAGGTGGCGACCGGAAACCTCGACGCTCGGGTCAACGAACTGGGCGAGGACGAGATCGGGCAACTTGCCCGCGGCTTCAACGCGATGGTGCCTCGCTTGCGGCAGACGATGGAAATGAAGCAATCGCTCGCTGTGGCGATGGAAGTACAGCAGAGTCTGTTGCCTTCAGCGCCGCCGTCGATACCCGGCATCGAGATCGTCGGCCAGAGCCGCTATTGCGACGAGACCGGCGGCGACTACTTCGACTTCATAGACGTCTCCCAGATCGAACCGGGGAAGCTCCTCTTCGCGGTCGGCGATGTGATGGGCCACGGGATCGGTTCGGCGTTCATCATGGCCTCGGCGCGGGCGGCGCTACGCTCGCACGCTGGCGTCTCGGGAAGCCTGGGCTCGCTCCTGGAAGGCGTGAACCGGGTGTTAGCCGCGGACGCGCGAGACGGTCGCTTCATGACCTTGGCGCTATTGGTCATCGATCCCGCCACACGAAGCGCACGATGGGCAAGCGCAGGGCACGATCCAGCGATCATCTATGACCCTGCGAGCGACACGTTCGAATCGTTAGACGGCGGTGACGTCCCCCTCGGCGTGGTTGGTGGCGTGCGGTACGAGGAGTACTCGCGATCGATGCTGCCGGCGCGAGCCACAGTGGTGCTAGGAACCGATGGCATCTGGGAAACCCCCAACGCCCAGCGCGAGCTCTACGGGAAGGAGCGACTCCAGGAGCTCATCCGAGGCTTCCGGGATCGGCCGCTCCCCGAACTCGTGAAGGCGATCGAAACCGAACTCGCCGAGTTCCGCGACCACCGGCCGGTGCACGACGACGTGACCTTCGTGGCTTTCCGCTTTGGCGACGGCGGGACGGCTCCCGGAACAGCGGTTTCCGCCTGACCGCAACAGGGCAAAGATCGCCCTTGAAGCGGCGTTCGGGGCAAGTTGGCTGCAGCAGTCGCACACCACCGACAAGTAGGTCCGGAGAATTCCGACGACTAGTCCGAGATAGTTGGAGAGGCTTCCGACTTTCCCCTACACTGGCCCTAGACTGAGCCCTACATTGAGAATGAGTTGCAACGAGATCGGATTTCCGGCCTCCAAGCAGCACCATCAGCGGGTTGCGTCCGGTGCTCCCGGTCGAACGAACCCGCCTCCGTCCCGCCCTCGCCCCTCGTCGACCAACCCTCGGCGCGAGCGGCCCGACCGCCGGAGTTCCTCCGGTCGGTTCGACTTCACCGCCTTTGCCTCCTCGCCATGACTCTTAAGTTCCCGATCTACATGGACCACGCCGCGACCACCCGCACCGATCCGCGGGTTGTCGAGGCCATGCTGCCCTACTTCACCGAGAAGTTCGGCAACTCTGCGAGCCGCAACCACAAGTTCGGCTGGGAGGCCGAAGACGGCGTCGAGCACGCCCGTGAGCAGGCTGCCCAGCTCATCGGTGCCGACGCGAAGGAGATCATCTGGACCTCCGGTTCGACCGAGTCGAACAACCTCGCGATCAAGGGCGCGGCCCACATGTACGCCCGAGCGGCCGAGGGGCAGAGGGGCCGCGGCCACATCATCACCGCCGCCCACGAGCACAAGGCCGTCCTTGACCCGTGTAAGCGGCTCATCGGCGAGGGCTTCGATGTCACCTTCCTCACCCCGCCGCCCGACGGTGTCATCACCCGGGCCATGGTCGAGGGAGCCCTCCGTGAGGACACGATCCTGGTCTCCATCATGTGGGCCAACAACGAGATCGGCACGATCAACGAGGTTTCTGAGATCGGCGCCCTCTGCCACGAGCGCGGCGTCATCTTCCACACCGACGCCACCCAATGGGTCGGCAAGATGCCAACCAACGTCGACGCCGACAACATCGACCTCCTCTCCTGGTCGGGTCACAAGATCTACGGACCGAAGGGCGTCGGAGCCCTGTATGTGCGCCGCCGAAAGCCTCGCGTTCGTCTCGAGGCGATCTTGGACGGCGGCGGCCACGAGCGAGGAATGCGCAGCGGCACGCTCAACGTCACCGGCATCGTCGGCTTCGGCATGGCCTGCGAACTCTGCCAAAAGGAGATGGAGGGCGAGCGTGAGCGGCTGTTCAAGCTCCGCCGTCTGCTTGAGACCGAGCTGATGTCGCGGCTGGAAGGCGTGCAAATCAATGGGCATTTCGACCGCCGCTTGCCTCATCTCACCAACATGAGCTTCGGCTTCGTCGAAGGCGAAAGCCTGCTCATGGGCATCAAGGACATCGCCTGTTCCTCCGGCTCGGCGTGCACCAGCGCGAGCCTCGAGCCCTCGTATGTCCTCAAGTCGCTCGGAGTCGGCGATGAGCTCGCCCACTCGTCGCTTCGCCTGTCGCTGGGCCGCTGGTCGAGCGAGGAGGAAGTGCGGTATGCGATCGATGGCATCGAGAAGGCCGTCAACCACCTCCGAACGATGAGCCCACTTTGGGATCTCCACAAGGAAGGGATCGACATCTCGAAGATCCAGTGGCAGGCGCATTAGCCTTCTGCCGCCGGCGATGTCCCCAGTCCAACGAACACCCTGCGAAACCCCACCATGGCATACTCAGAAAAGGTCATCGACCACTACAACAAGCCCCGCAACGTCGGCGCGTTCGGCAGCTCGAAGGAAGTCGCCACCCGCAAGGACATCGGCGTCGGCATTGTCGGCGCTCCCGAGTGCGGTGACGTCATGCAGCTCCAGATCAAGGTGAGCGACAGCGGCGTCATCGAGGACGCGAAGTTCAAGTGCTTCGGATGTGGCTCGGCGATCGCGTCCAGCTCGCTCGCCACCGAGTGGATCAAGGGAAAGTCACTTGATCAGGCGATGGGCATCAAGAACACCCAGATCGTCGAGGAACTCAGCCTCCCGCCGGTGAAGATCCACTGTTCGGTGCTGGCCGAGGACTCGATCCGCACTGCCATTGCCGACTACAAGAAGAAGAACGGCCTTCTCGCGGAAGCGACCGAAGGCGCCGCCCACTGAGCCAAACGAGCAGGGCAGGCCCAACGATTCCGGGTACCCTCTCACGCAAGAATCGCCCTCCCGTTCGCCCCATTCCTCCACTTCCCATGCCAGTCCTCATCACCGACACCGCCGCTCGCGAAATTGACTCGATCATCACCCAGCAGGAACTCGACCCCGCGACGGTGCGCCTTCGCGTCGGCGTGAAGGGTGGCGGATGCAGCGGATTCTCCTACCTGCTGGACCTGACCGAAGTGCAGAAGGAAACCGACGAAGTCTGGGAGTACGTTTATCAGAAGAGTGAGGACGGCAAGTTCACGCAGGTGGCTGGCGAAGGCATGCCCGAAGGCACGGGCGGTGCAGGAGCAGGGGGAGCGGCGGTGGCCACCGATGCCCAGACCTTCACCCTGAAGGTGGTCTGCGATCCGAAGTCCTACCTCTACCTCAACGGCACCAAGGTTGATTTCAAGGAATCGATCATGGGCCGCGGCTTTGTCTTCGACAATCCGAACGCGACCACGACCTGCGGCTGCGGGTCGAGCTTCTCCGCCTAACGATTCGTTGAGCACGCCCTCTGCGCACATTCATCGCACGGAAATCGCCGCCAGCAGCCGATCAACCTCAATGTCGAGGTCGAACTTGCGCGCCCCGTCGCGCACGAGGATCTCCAGAAGCGCCCGGCGAAGGACGCCGGCGGCCGTGCGGGCCATGCCCGGGGCTCTCGATTCCTCGACATTCAGTTCGCGCGCCAGTGAGCCGTAAGGACTTCCTCCGCCGTGATGCCGGAGGAAGATCTCCCAATGCAGTGACTGGCCGGTTCCAGCGCAGATCTCGGCAGCGCGATCACAGGCCCGTCGCAGGACCTCTCGGGCCCAAGTCGACTCGAACCGTTCGACGGCGTCGGGTTCCGAAGCGGGCGTCTCGTCCTCGACGTCAAGCGCGAGTCCGGCCCGGTGTCGCTTGCCACGCGATTCCTCAAGCAGGTAATAGAGAAACCCGTTGATGAGCCAGCGTCGAAACGGCATGCCGCTCGAGAGCCACTTCACGAAGAATCCGTCGCGCCCGAGGCGGCTCGCGAAGTAGCCGGCGACGAGATCCGCCGCATCGCCGAGCGAACGGAAACTTGAGCCGCGAAGATACGCCTCCAGCGCGGGGCGGTAGATCTCCATCACGAAGACGTTCGCCGCTCGGCGGCCCTCGTCACCCGAGGACGATTGCGTCGCAAGCCAATCACGGCGCGTCGCAGGAAAGGCCCCCTCGGCCGGCAGTTCGTCATTGGGCTCGGGCATCGGACTGGCTGCGTTATAGCAATCCGCCCGCTGTCGCGCCGGTCCTTCGTGTTGCGCTGGCGTGACGAATGCCGCCAACGCCTCCGGAGTGTTGCAGCGGTGTGACCAACCGCGGCTCGTTTCGGACATACGTTCTGTCGAGGAACAACGCGGTGTCGTCCGGCAGGCCTCCGGCACATCCACCCTCGACGACCGTCCGCCCCTTTCCTTCACCCCGACCCTATCCGGGAGTTCTCCCGATGCGACGCACATTCCTGAGCACGCTGCTCGCCCTTTTGACTGCCGCCACATCCGGCGCCCAGACGCTCGTCCAGCCGGTTGGGCCAATTCCGCCGCCGCCCGCGCCCCCGGCCGCGTGGTCACCCCCTCCCCGGGTCGTCGTTCCACAGATGGGGCGCGTGGTCGGACGTTCGTCTGCCCTCGACATCACCGCGATTCGCGGCAAGGTCGAGATTCGCGATGCCGTCGCGAGCACGACGATCGAGGTGTCGCTGGCCAACCGAAGCGGTGCGAACCAGGAAGCCGTGATCATGCTGCCGGTGCCGGTCGGGGCGACCGTCGTCGGCTTCACCTTCGAGGGTCCGGCCAACGAGCCCACCGCCCGACTTCTCACCCGCGAGGAGGCCCGTCGCGAATACGACTCGATCGTCGCCCGCGAACGTGACCCGGCGCTTCTGGAATGGGCTGGATGGAACCTCATTCGCTCGAGTGTCTTTCCCGTTCCTCCGGGGGGAACGCAGCGCGTGCAGGTGACCTTCGAGCAGTTGCTCGAGAGCGTCGGCGACCGGATCGACTACGTGCTGCCGCGAAGTGACATGAGCCGTGGGCCGGCCTGGTCGATCGAGATCGACATCACGTCACACTCTGTCCTCGCCGCGGTCTATTCGCCGACCCACGAACTCCGCACGGTGCGCCGCGACGAGCACAGCGCGAGGCTCGTCGCGACCGACCGCGGTGCGGCAGCCACCGGGGCCCTTCGGCTGAGCATCGTCCGCGGGGTCGGCCTGAATGCGTCCGTCCTCGCCTATCCCGACCCGGCAGTCGGTGGCGGCTACTTCCTCCTTCTCGCCGCTGCCCCACCGGGCCTGGCGAACGAATCGTTAGCTCGCGATCTCGTCCTCGTGCTCGACCGTTCCGGGAGCATGTCCGGGGCGCCGCTCGAGCAGGCCAAGCTTGCTGCCCTGCGAATCGTCGACGGCATGCGCGACGGCGAGCGCATCAACGTCATCGACTTCAGCAACGGCATCTCGAAGCTCGCAGACCAGCCTCTGATCCTCGATCCTGCAACGCGCGGCACAACCCGCGACTACATCGCCGGGCTTCAGCCCTCCGGCGGGACCAACATACACGACGCGCTCCTCGAAGCGCTCCGACAGCAGCCAGCGGCGGGATCGCTTCCGCTCTGCCTCTTCCTCACTGACGGGTTGCCGACGATCGGGAAGACCATCGAGCGCGACATCCGTGCGATGGCCGAATCGGCCAACGGCGCGAAGCGCCGGATCTTCACCGTCGGCGTCGGTCCCGACGTCAACGTGCCGCTGCTGGATCGCCTCGCCGACGCCAGCCGCGCGGTGGCCACCTACGTCACGCAAGGTGATGACCTCACCGCCAAGGTCGGCGACATCGCCGATCGGCTGAAGGGTCCGGTCATCGCCGACATCATGATGAACGCCACCGAAGGCCGAGCGCCAGCGCCCGGGCGCATCGCTGAGACGCTCCCGGCGGTCCTCCCCGACCTCTTCCTCGGCTCAACGCTGGTCGTCCTGGGCCAGTATCGCGGCGAGGCGCCCTTCACCATTGGCATCTCCGGCAACGGACGCGACGGCGTTCGGGCCATGACCGCCCAGGTCGATCCGCGCGCCGCCTCCACCGCGAACGCCTTCGTGCCGCGCCTGTGGGCGAGCCGACGCATTGCCCAACTCATCGACGGCATCCGCCAACTCGGAGCGGACGGGCACACTGCGGCCCTTGACTCGGATCCGCGACTGCGCGAACTGGTCGGCGAAATCGTGCGGCTTTCGGCGACGTGGGGGATTCTCACCGAATACACGTCGATGCTCGCCCTGGAAGGCTCACGTTTCAACGACTGGCGTGCGCTCGAGGCGGCGTGCGCCGACAGCATCAACGGCCGCGCCGTTCAGACCCGCAGCGGCTACGACGCGGTGAATCAGGGCATCAACTTCAATCGTCAGAAGCTCGAGTCGAACCTGGCCGGCACCAAGGGCTACGTGAATTCGCAGCTCACCGCCGTCGAGGCCCCGAGCATGGCCCAGTGCGGCGACAAGAACCTCTGGCGCCAAGGCTCGCGATGGGTTGACGGTTCGCTCGCCGGCGTCGAGACGCCGCAGGTCGATGAAGAGGTCCTCTTCGGCTCCGACCGTCATCGCCAACTGTTGTGGGAACTCGTCGACGAGGGTCGCCAGTCGGCGATCGCTCTGGACGGCGAGGTCCTTCTTCGTCATCGCGGAAAGACCTATCTCGTCCGCAACGTCATCCAGTGATTCGCGCCAGTCCTCAGGAGTTCATCATGCACATGACCGCATCGCTACTTCTCTCCGGCTTCCTCGCAACGTCCGCCTTCGCATTGCCCGGCGGCGAGGCCTGCATCGCGGCAGCAAAGCAATCCGCCACGCCGCAGACGATCGAACTGGCAATCTGCCTCGACACTTCGGGCAGCATGAACGGCCTCATCGACGCCGCCCGTACCAAGATCTGGGACATCGTCAGCGACCTCGCCCGAGCCACACCGCAACCGAAACTTCGCGTGGCGTTGCTGACCTTCGGCAACGACGGTCACACGGCCGAGAACGGCTGGACGAATATCGATATCGACTTCACCGACAATCTCGACATGGTGAGCGAGAAGCTCTTTGCGCTCACCACCAACGGAGGCACCGAGCTCGTCGGGCGCGTGGTCGATCGCGCGACCAAGGGCCTGAGCTGGTCCGCCGGTGAGGGTTCGCTCAAGATCCTCGTCGTTGCCGGCAACGAGAGCGCCGACCAGGACGAGGTCGTGCGCTACTACGACGCGTCGAAGCGGGCGATCGAGAAGATGATCGTCGTGAACAGCATCTATTGCGGATCGCCATCCGACCAACTCGCCCCCGCGTGGCAGGATGTCGCCAAGAAGGCGGACGGCCACTTTGCGGCGATTGACCAGAACAACGGGACGGTCGTGGTCGAGACGCCTTTCGATGCCGACCTGACCAGGCTCAGCTCCGAGATCAACACGACGTACATTCCGTTCGGTAGCGCCGGGCAGTGGAACGCCGACAACCAGGCTCGTCAGGACAACAACGCAGCCGGTGCGAATTCCGCAGCCGCGGCACAGCGGTGCGTGACCAAGGGCGGCGGTCTCTACTTCAACAGCCAATGGGATCTTGTCGACGCCTGCAAGACGCCTGATTTCAAGCTCGACGAGGTCAAGGCCGAGGACCTGCCCGAGAACATGCGCTCCATGACGGCGGAGGCCCGACGGGCGTTCATCGACGAGAAGGCCAAGGCCCGGGCCGAGATCCAGAAGCGGATCCAGGAGCTGGGTGACCAGCGGGCCACGTACATCGCGACCGAGATTGCCAAGCGGAACGGGTCCGACAAGTCGGCCTTCGATCGGGCGATCCGTGACGCGATCCGGGCCCAGGCATCCGCCCGGGGCTTCGCTTTCCCGGCTGACCCGGTGGTCGAGGCGGCCCCGGCAAAGGCGCCAACCGAGGCTCCCGCAAAGCCTGCCGCTGCGGGATGATGACCACATGACCGAATCGAGGGCATTGGCTCGGGTGCTGGTGGTCGAGGACGACGTGGCGATCCGTCGCGGCCTGGTCGACGCGCTTGGCTTTCACGGCTACGCCATCACCGAGTGCGGCGATGGCGAAAGCGCGGTGAAGCTGGCGCTGGAGAACTCGCCCGACCTCGTCCTCCTTGATTGCATGCTCCCGCGCGGGTCGGGCCTCGAGGCGCTCAGGCGCATCCGAGAGGCCCGGCCCACGATGCCGGTGATCCTCGTCACCGCATTGGGCTCCGAGGACGACCGCGTCAGCGGACTCTCGCTCGGCGCCGACGACTACATCGTCAAGCCATTCAGCCTGCGCGAACTGTTAGCTCGGGTCGAGGCGGTGCTGCGTCGGTCCCCGGCCAGGCCGGGCGACGTGCGTTCGCTCTCCGACGGGGCCGTGACGATCGATCTTGAGCGGCGTGTCCTGATCGCCCACGACGGCGAGCAGCCCATCTCGGAGCGGGACGTCGGGGTGATGCGTTTCCTCGCCTCGAACTCCTCACGAGCGGTCGACCGCAAGGAACTCCTGCAGTGCGTGTGGGGGCTCGATCCGAAAGGTCTCGAAACCCGCACCGTCGACATGCAGATCGCTCGGCTGCGCGAACGCATCGCCGCCGCCGGCGCTCGTGGCGAGTGGATCGGAACGTCGCGCGGGAAGGGCTACCGCCTCGGCGCGGGAGTGACGGTGTCGGCATGAGACGATCCCGGCGCATCGCATGGTGGACGGCCTACGGCCTTGGCGCCGCGGCCGTCATCGCCGGCCTCGGATGGACCAGCGTGCGCGTGGTGCGACTCGAGCGCGAGGAGCGCATCGCACGGATCGCCGCCGAGCGGCAGGAGACGATGCGGGCAGCGCTGTGGCGACTGGACTTCTGGCTCGCCCCGCGCCTCGCCCGCGAGTCGACCCGCACCTGGTTCGACTACGAGCCCTATCACCCTCAGACCATCGCCTACAACCGGCTGCTTGAGCCGATCGCTGAAGGCGAGGTGCTCCTGCCGAGCCCGCTCCTCACCTTCAGCAGTCCCTTTCTCGTCTCGCACTTCCAATGGCGCCGGTCGACAGGATTCACCTCGCCTCAAATCCCGTCCGACGCGATCATCGCGCTCGAAACTGTTGGCTGCGACCCTGTACCGAGCGATCCGGCCCGTCGTCGCCGCTTCGAACTCGACGTCGCGGGCATCTCCGCCGACGACCTCGATCGCCGCCTTCGTGAACACGAGCTTGCCGTCGAGCGCTCGGTGGGCGACAACAGTCAATGGGTGGTCAGTCCGCCGCAGCCGCTCGCCCAGCCCTCCGACTCGATCGCGCCGGATCCGAAGGCGAAGCTCGCTGGCCAGTCGCGTTCGTCGAAGCGGGCGGCCATTGAGCCCGAGCAGGACTACAAGGCCCGGCAGAGCGTCAGCAACGATGTCCAACACGCCTTGGAAGTTCAGACGCGGGGAGCCCAGCAGGCGGGTCCAGCGTCGGTCTCGCAGCAGGAACTTCGCAACATCAAGGGAGTGCTGTCGCCTCCGCCGGGTGTGACGGAATCGACGGCTCCCGCGCCGGCGACGCCGGTGGAGGTTGGGACGATGGTCCCGATCTGGCTCGGGAAGGAGTTGCCGCGGTTGGTTCTGGCCCGTCGGGTCCGGTTTGACGGGGAGACGGTCCTTCAGGGCGTTCTGGTCGATTGGCCTGCGCTGCGCGGGGCCCTTCTCGCCCAGGTCGAGGCCATCGCGCCGGGGGCCGATCTTGAACCGGTGGACGAACTGTTAGGTGACGACGCCCGTCGCCTGGCCAGCCTACCCGTCATCCTGAGGCTGGCGCCGGATGAGGCTCCCGACGAGGTCGGGCTTGCCGAGCATCCCGCGGCGCTGGGACTCGCCCTCGTCTGGTGCGCCGCGTTCGGCGCGATTGGCGCAACAGGCCTTGCCCTGCGTTCCAGCATCGGCTCGGCCGTGCGCACCAGCCGATTCGCATCGAGCGTCACCCACGAGCTGCGCACGCCGCTGACGACCTTCCGCCTCTATGCGGAGATGTTGGCCGACGGCCTCGTTCCCGACGAGACGAAGCGACACCAGTACTTCGTCACGCTGCGCGACGAGTCGGCGCGGCTGGGCCTTCTCGTCGAGAATGTGCTGGCCTGGTCGAGGGCCGAGGACGGGCGGACGCCGCGTGAACTGCGGCCGAGTTCGGTCGGCGAGATCGTCGCCGCCGTTGGTCCGGTGCTTGCCCGCCGCTGCGAGGAGTCGGGTCTTGCCTTCGACATGCGATCGGCCGCCGACGGAGCCCTGTGTCTGCAGACGGACCCGGCCCGCGTCAGCCAGATCCTCTTTAACTTCGCCGACAACGCATGCAAGTACGCCGGGCCCGGCGCGACCGTCCGGCTCGTGATCGAGGCGGTCGGCGACCGGGTCGTTCTGGCGATCGAGGACTCCGGTCCTGGCGTGCCGGATCGCCTGCGGGCCCGGGTCTTTCGGGCCTTTGACCGAGGCGATCGGGGACCGGGTGACGCGGTGCGCGGCCTGGGCTTGGGACTCGCGATCTCGACGGAACTCGCCGCAGCGCTCGGAGGCCGTTTGCGTTGCGAGCGGAGCGAACTTGGCGGGGCGCGGTTCGGGCTTGAACTGCCGATCAGCGATGCGAAGTAGCTCGGATTACCATGGCCAGCGCGGCGAGGTGGCGGCAAGACCGCTGCCGCTCGCCGCACTCAGCAGAGGTACTCCGCATGCGACCGATCTGGGCCTTGGCCGTCGTCCTCCTTACGACATTCACCGGCTGCAAGCGTCCTCCCGCCCAGTTCGCGCCTCCGCCTCCGCCTGAAGTGACGGTCGCCAAGCCACTCGCTCGCACCATCGAGCAGACCATGGAGTTTGCGGGCCGCACCCGCGGCTTCGAGGAGGTCGAGATTCGGGCCCGCGTCAAGGGATTCCTGGACCGCAAGTTCACCGATGGCGGTAACCGCGTGAACGCGGGCGATCTTCTTTTCGTCATCGATCCGCGCGAATACCAGGCGGCCGTCGATCAGGCCACGGCCCGGCTCGCCTCGGCGAATGCCCAACTCAAGCTCGCTGAGATCACCCTCGACCGGGCGAAGGAGGCGATGGAGGCGCAGGCGGCGACGCAACTGGAGGTCGACCAGAAGCAGGCGATGCGGGATTCAGCCGGTGCGGAGGTTGCGCTGGCAAGTGCCCAACTCGACAAGGCGAAACTCGACCTCGAGTTCACACAGGTGAAGGCTCCGATTTCCGGTCGGCTGAGCATGGTGTCGGTCGACCCGGGCCAACTCGTGGGTGCCGGTGAGGCGACGCTGCTTGCAACCGTGATCAATGACGCCAAGGTCTATGCAACCTTCGAGATCGACGAGCGCACCGTGCTGGCACTGCGGCGCGAGCACAACAATCGACGCCCGGGCGAGGAGGGTCGTCCCAATCTTTCTCTACGCCTCCAGCTTGCCGGCGAGAAGGGCTTCCCGCACGTCGGTACGTTCGATCGCGGCGACAACACGGTGCAGACCGCTACGGGCACAATCGCAGTCGAAGGCATCTTCGACAACACGGAGGGCGAGATCATCCCTGGGCTCTTCGTGCGGGTGCAGGCGGTCTTCGGCAAGGCGGACGCCCTTCTGGTTCCGGACGTGGCCGTCCTGACCGACCAGTTAGGCAAACACGTGCTGGTTGCTTCGGCGGACGGGACCGTCGAACGGCGGTCCGTCGAGGTCGGCAAGCTCTTCGAGGGGGTGCGCGAGATCCGAGCCGGACTCGGCGCCGACGACAGGGTCATCGTGAACGGCACGCAGCGGGCGCGCGTCGGGGCCAAGGTGCAGGCGAAGGAGGCCCCAGCCGCGGGAGCGTCGGCCCCGTCCGGCAGTGTTCCGGCGGCCAGGTCCTGACCCCTTTCGCACCCCACCCCCAAGGCAAGTCGCCCTTATGAGCCGCTTCTTCATCGACCGACCGATCTTCGCCTCGGTCATCTCCATCGTGATCGTCCTGTTAGGTGCGATCGCCTATCTCGTCCTGCCCACCGAGCAGTATCCGAACCTCGCCCCGCCGGTCGTGCGCGTCGAGGCGACCTATCCCGGGGCAAGCGCCGCGACGATCGCCGACACGGTCGCATCGCCGCTGGAACAGGAGGTCAACGGCGTCGACCGGATGATCTACATGTCGAGCACCGCGACCGACAGCCGTTACGCGCTCGATGTGAGTTTCCAGCCTGGCGTCGACATCGATATGGCATCGGTGCTGGTCCAGAATCGCGTCAACATCGCCACCGCGAAGCTGCCCGCCGAAGTCCGGCAGCAGGGGATCACGGTCAAGAAGCAGTCATCGTCGCTGGTCGGCGTGATCTCCGTTTCGGTGCCTGATCCCGCCAAGCACCCCGAGCTCGATGACCTTGCCCTATCAAATTTCCTGACCATCTTCTGGAAGGATGAGTTCGCCCGGATCTACGGCGTTGGCGGTCTCCAGATCATGCCGGCCAAGGACTATTCGATGCGGGTCTGGTTCGATCCAGCGAAGCTCAAGGCCCGCGAGCTGACGGTCGGCGACGTGGTCAATGCGATCCAGGCCCAGAACGTTCAGGTCGCGGCCGGTTCCCTTGGACGGCAACCCGCCCCGGCGGGCACGGCGTTCGAGTATGTCGTGACGACCAAGGGACGGCTCACCGAACCGACCGAGTTCGCCGGGATCATCGTGAAGAGCCTGCCCGGAGGCGGCGTGGTGCGCGTGGGTGACGTGGCGACGGTCGAGCGAGGCGCCCGCGACTACGGGACGCTTGCCGGTTTCAACGGGACGCCCGGGGCGATCCTCGTGATCTATCAGTTGCCCGGGGCCAATCTCGTCGACGTCTCGGACAGCGTTCGGGCGAAGCTGGCCGAACTCTCCAAGGGGCTGCCGGTCGGCACGGAATCGAAGCTCTTCTACGACGCGTCGATGTTCATCAAGGCCTCGCTCACCGAGGTCCAGCACACGCTCATCGAGGCGTTCGTCCTGGTCTTCCTGGTGGTGCTCCTCTTCCTGCGGAACCTGCGGGCGACCTTCATTCCGGTCATCACGATTCCGGTCTCGCTCATCGGCACCTTCCTGATCATGGCCGCCCTGGGCTTCTCGGTGAACATGCTGACCATGTTCGGCATCGTGCTTGCGATCGGCATCGTCGTCGACGATGCGATCGTGGTCGTCGAGAACGTCGAGCGAGTGATGAGCGAGGAGCACCTGAGTGCCCGCGAGGCGACGATCAAGGCGATGCGAGAGATCACCGGACCGGTCATCGCGATCACGCTCGTCCTGATGTCAGTCTTCATTCCGGCGGCGGCGCAACCTGGCCTCACCGGCACGATGTACCGGCAGTTCGCCCTCACGATTGCCGCGAGCACCGGCCTGTCGGCGATTTGCGCTCTGACCCTCAGCCCGGCCCTTTGTGCGCTTCTCCTTCGGCATGTTCCCGCTGATGCGAAGGACCAGCCGAAGGGGTTCATCCTCTTCCGGCCGTTCGTCTGGCTGTCGCTTGCGTTCGAACGCCTATTCGGAGCGCTGACTTCGGTGTATGCCGCGATCTCGAACCTGCTTTGCCGGGCCTGGCCGGTGACGCTTCTTCTCTTTGCGGGGACGGTCTTCCTGGTCGGTTGGATCTACGTTCGCGTGCCGTCGGGATTCGTGCCCGCCGAGGATCTGGGCTTTGTCGCGGTGAGTGCGACCCTGCCCGACGGAGCGAGCGTCGAACGCTCGGACGCGGTCATCCGTCGGGTGGCGGCCGCGGTGCAGAAGGTCGATGGCGTCGCGGACGTTGCGGCGCTTACCGGCTTCTCGATGCTGGACGGCAACGGCCCCAACTACGCCAATGCCTGGGTCATCCTCGATCCATGGGAGGAGCGATACGCCAACGGTCGTTCGATCAACGCGATCATCGCCGACGTGAACGCGATCGTCGCCCCGATCCAGGAGGCCAGGTTCCTCGTGTTTGGTCTGCCGCCGATCAGCGGGCTTGGCAACACCGCTGGCCTTGACATGCGCATCCAGGACCGGGCAACCGCGGGGCGCGAGTCGTTAGGTCGCGGCGTCGAGCAGCTTGCCGTCACCGCGGGTGGGCAACCTGGCGTGGTCGCCGCCTTCTCGAGCTATCGCCCTGGCGTTTCGCAGATCTTCCTCGACATCGATCGCGAGAAGGCAATTCGACTTGGGATTCCGCTGCAAACGCTTTTCCAAACGCTACAGGCGTCGCTCGGCGCCGCGTATGTCAATGACTTCAACGAGTTCGGCCGTACCTTTCAGGTGAACGTGCAGGCGGACGCGGCCTTTCGGCAGACGACCGATGACATCGGTCGGCTCGAGGTGCGCACGGCCGCCGGACGCATGGTGCCGCTTTCGACGCTCGTCACCGCAAGCGACACGATTGCCCCGAACAAGGTCGAGCGCTACAACCTGTATCAGGCAGCGACGATGACGACGCTCCTGCGGCCCGGCACGAGTTCGGGTGAGGGCATGCGAACGCTCGAGCGGGCCGCAGAGGAGTCGCTCCCACAGGGTATGGGCTACGAATGGACCGGAATGTCCTATCAGGAGCGGCTGGTCGGGAACGCCGGGCTGATCGTGTTCGCGTTAGCGATCCTGCTGGTCTACCTGATTCTGGCGGCCCAATACGAGAGCTGGATGGTTCCGATCGCGGTGGTCCTGTCAATTCCACTGGTCGTACTCGGGGCGATGCTCGCCCTGATGGTGCGAGGGCTCGACAACAACATCTTCACCCAGATCGGCCTCGTCCTCCTGGTGGGGTTGGGGGCGAAGAACGCCATCCTGATCGTCGAGTTCGCCCGCGAGAACCGGGCTCACGGCAAGTCGATCCGCGAGTCGGCCGTCGCTGCGGCACGCACGCGCTTCCGGCCAATCATCATGACCTCACTGGCGTTCATCCTCGGCGTTGTTCCGCTCCTGCGGGCGACCGGCGCCGGAGCCGGAAGCCGACAGGCGCTCGGCACGGCCGTCTTCGGCGGCATGATCGGCGTGACGATCCTCGGACTCCTCTTTACGCCGGCGCTCTATTGCGTCGTGCAGTGGATCGACGAGGCGATCTTCCGGCGCGTCCCGCGGAAAGCGGGCGCAGCAACGCCCGAGCCCGCAGCGGCGGCCTGACCCGGCGGATGGGAGCAATCACATGCCAGCGCGGCCGGGCATCGACGACTGGTAGCGCTCGCTGCCGACGTACTCGTGGCAGCGGAAGCAGGCCGATGTCACGCGGTGGTAGGACGATTCGACGTCGGCCTGATCGCGGCGATGGGCGGCAGCGCCGAGCAGCGTGACCTCTTGCCGGAACTCTTCGGCGAGCGTGCGATAGGAGAGGGTGTCCTGGGCAAGGAAGCCCGAGTCGAGGCTCAAGGTTCGAAGGGCCTCGGCATTCGTCGCGACCCGTTCGTAGTCCCGACTCGCCACGGCCTCAAGGAGCGCGGCCGCCCAGGCGGTCTTGGACTGCATGATGACCCTCAGGTTCGCCGGTGCAGGCATCGGAGCGTCCTCGGTGGTCATCGCTTCCTTGTGACCGCCGGGTCTCGGCTCCTGGTTCCCCGCGTCGACTCGGTCGCTGCGTTGCGTAGCGCAGCCCGTGAGCGACGCTGTTCCTAACGCGAGCATGAGGCAAGCGAGCGCGCCGGCTCGAATCGAACCCACCAGAGTGTCACGGCTGACGTTCATCGCGAGCGAGCTTGTCATGCGAGATTCCTTTCGCCACCGGCTGCTAGTCCCAACCGGCAACATGCCGGGTCGGATTGCTCCGACCTCTCCATCATCGGATGTTCGGGCTGATCCTGCACAGAGGAAGAGAAATCCGCGGTGTCTCGCGTTCCGGCGACCCTCGCGGTTGCCGAAGGACGGCCGTCACGGACCCGGAGTCCGTCGTTCACGCCAGCCGCTCCAAGGCCCGGGCGGCGTCGCGGACCAGCGGCGCCGTGTCAATGCCCGAGTCGACCGCGTGGCGCATCCAGAGGTCCGGGGTCAACGAGCCGATCGAACAGATCCGTCGCGTTTCGGTGGCAAGATCCTTGCCGCGCATGTGAGAGCGCACCTGATGGCTGATGATGTGCCCGATCGGATAGTCGGGCAGGTACAGCGGATGGGCGATCATGTGCTGATACGCCGCGAGGATGTGATAGGGGTCCTCACCGAAGTCCTCGCGATAGTGTTCGTTCCAGAGTGATTCGGCCACGCTCAGGACTTCGGCCCGAAGCGACTCGGCGCTCGCCCCCGGGTTCCGGTAGATCCAGTTCCAGATCCGCAACTCCAGGAGCGCCGGACCGGCGATCTGGCAGGCGGAGGCAAGCGTTTGCACCGTATCGATATCGAATGCGCGTTCCTCATCCTCGGCGCTGGCCGCTCCGAGGACGCGCTTCCCCAGCGACTGGTAGAGGAACGCGAAGGCCTCGGTGCATGCGGTGTTAGGAACGCCTCGTAGCGCGGGCCGCGGGACGAAATGGGTCGAGATGAGCTGTTCAATCGTGTGGCCGAGCTCGTGCATCGCGGTGTCGAATCCGTCCCAGCCGATCTCCCGTTCCAGCGAACTCGTCCGGAGCCACGCCCCGTACTCGGGCAACTGCGGGCGCATCGCGTGTCCGGAGCCCTTGGCGATTTCGACGCGGATGCGCGTGCCGAGGAACTCCGCATCGGCTTCCTTGAAGCCAAGGCCGCGCAGGAGTTCCGGGAGCTGGCGCTCGAGGGAAGCGGCGTCGGTGGCGAGCTTTCGCACGAGGGCGTTCATCTCCTCGGCGGGGCGGGCATCCGCGAACTCATCGACGTAGATGTCAAACGGTTCGAGCGGCCGGCCAAGGCGATTCCTGAGGAACGCGGCGAGCGTGCGCCGAACCGGGGCGGAAAGGAGCGAGACGAGCAGGCGCTCGACGTCGCGTTCGGGAATCTCGCGGTCGAGCTCGCACTTGCGGGCGATGGCCGTCGGATGCTCGGGATGATGCCGGTCGACGACGAACGCCAGGTCTCGCTGTTCGAGCCACCGCTCGTAGCGCACCGTGCCAACTGTCGCAGCGGGGGCGATGGCTGCGCCATCAACGGTGTTGGCGGCACTCTGCCACGGTCGATCGCTGGTTCCGGACATCACCGCCTCGGGGATGGACCCGTCGATATGTCGGGCCATCACCCAGGCGAGGGCCCGTTGCTTGCGCAGGCCCCGCTCGCGGTCGGGATCGTTGTAGCCGGCCTTGATCTCCTCGCGCACCAGCCAATGGGCGAGGAGTGCCCGGCCCGGTTCGAAATGAGCGTCGCCGCGCTCGTCGCGGAGCGAGCCGACCGGAACATGAAACCCGGAGACCCAGGTGTTGCAACGATGCGAGACCGCTCGCGCCAGGTCGTTGACCTCCTTCGGGATGCGCGGTCCGAAGTGCTGAGCGAGTCGGGCTTCGGCCCATCGCTCGACCGGCCAAGTAGGCCCATCCCGGAGCATCTCATCGAGATCGGGTCGACGGCAGTTGAGCAACGTGACGAAGGCGAGCTTCTGGCGATAGCTCTCCTCGATGATGTCCGGTGCCGGATCGAAGGTCGCGAGCAGGTCGTCGACGAACTGGAAGCGGGACTCGTCGGGAGTGCCGCGCAGGTCGGACCAGCGGCGAAGGTGTCGGCGCATCTCGTACAGGTGCCCGCCGACGTACTCAAGCCCGCGCTCGAGGCGATCGAGAAGGCGGGGCAGATCCGCGATTGGCACGAACGAGGTCGTGACGAAGTGTTCGAAGGCGGCGGGATCGCCGTCGCGATCGGTCCAGCGGGATCGGACCCGCTCGATGCCGGCCGTGATCCGCGATCGCTCGCCATCGCCATGCTTCTCGAGCAGGCGGTCGCGTGCCGTGGATGCGGCAGAGTCGAGCGTGGTGATGGCCGGGTGAGTCGTTGCGGTGGTCATGAGGAGGGTCGTCTAACGTTTCGCTGGGACGTCGGCGTTGCGCTGGTGTTCTTCTTTCGCGCCGCCGGCGTTGGTGATGCGAGTCAGGAGCGGGAGCATCTCCTCGGCCCAGATCGCGTATCCGGCCTGGGAGAGATGCAAGTGATCCGGCATGATGTCGGTGCTGATCGAGCCATCGTCCTTGAGAAACCGGTGGCCGAAATCGCGCACGATGACCGCGTCGCCCGCCAGACGCTGAAGGGTCTGGTTGATCTGGCAGATGTCGCCGCGCATGCCATTGAACCGTTCACCTCGCGGGAAGATGCCGCAGAGAACGATTCGGGCGGAGGGGCACTGGGTGTGCAGGGTTGAGACGATGGCTTGAACGCCCAACAGCGTCTCCTCGGCGTTGGAACTGCCGTGGCCGAGGTTGTTGGTGCCGATCATGACCACGATCGCCTTCGGATCGAGGGCGGTGAGCGGCGCTTCGGCCAGTCGCCAGAGGACATGTTCGGTGCGGTCGCCCGAGACGCCGATGTTGATCGCGCCGAGGGGCGCGAAGGCGCGATCCCAGGCGACCTTGCCGGCGCCTTCCCAGCCCTGCGTGATCGAATCACCGACGAAAACGACCGATGCCGGACCCTTCGCTTCCCGAACCCGTCGGAGAACCTCGGTCTGCCGTTCCGCGGCGCCGTCGGTGCGTGGCACGGGGACGGTCGAGACAGGAGGCTTGGGGCTGGCCTCTTGCGTCTGAGCTGGAGCGGTGGCGAGCGGGGCGAGCCCGAGAAGGCCGGTCGTGAGTGCGGTCACCGCCAGGAGCGACGTGGCGACGGCGGCGCGGGAACGGAAGGGGTGTCGATGGGGAGCCATGTCGAAAGCGTATCAGCCGAGCGATCCGTTACAGTTTCCGACATGTTCCTTGCCGAGCTCCTGCGACCGTTCGCAATCCGCCTCGTAGCAGCCAGCTTCGCGGCGGTCCTCTGTCTCACCATCGCCGGTTGTGCGATGCAATGCCAGGAGAACTTCGGCTCACTTCGCGAAGGAATGACCAAGCCCGAGGTGGAGGCACTTCTGGGAAAGCCCAGTTCCCGCTGGCCCGGGGAGCGACCCGGTGAGGAGGGCACGGAGCGCTGGCAGTACGGCGACAACCTGTCGAGCCTCGCGACGAGTGGCGTCTTCCGGGCGCCTGACGAAAGCCGGGTCTACGTCGTCTGGTTCAACGCTGATGGGACCGTGAGCAGCTACTCGGAACCGGAGTGGTCTCGGGAGAAGTGAGCCGACTCCGGCGGCGAAAGGGCTGGCTATTCTTCACGCATGCAGCCCTTTCCGCCCAGCCAACCGACAACTCTCGCGGATCTCGTCTTCGTGAGCTTCTCAGGCAAGGTGTTCGCGGTGCATCGCTTGACCGGTGAGCCGGTGTGGCGTTGGGCCGCTCCCAAGGGCGGTCGGTCTCCGGTCGTGCTGATGCCCGATCTCGATCGGATAATCGTCTGTTGCCAAGGCTACACATGGGCGCTCGACGCGCGCACCGGACAGGAACTCTGGTTCCAGCCGTTCCACGGCGAGGGCGTGGGCATACCGATGTTGGCCTCGATGCGCCAGGCCGGGAACTCGCCGGTCGCAGCAGCGGCCGTTGCGGCCCAACACGCCGCCGCAGTCGCAGCGGCTGCCGCTGCGGGTGCCGCAGCCGCAGCAGGATAACGGTGCGGCGCGGCTCCAGTCGTCAAGGACGAACGGTTAGGCTGCGATACGTCTCGACCTGTTGGAATGGCTTGTCGAGCGAACAATCCGAACACAGGAGACGGTTCCCATGACGACCGGTACGGTTCGCCTTCATCGTGTCTTTCGCGCGCCGCCCGAGCGGGTCTATCGAGCTTTCCTTGATCCCGACGCGATGGCGAAGTGGTTGCCGCCGCACGGCTTCACGGGGAAGGTCCACCACGTCGACGCGCGGGCCGGCGGCACCTTTCGGATGTCATTCACGAACCTCTCGACAGGAGCGAGTCACACGTTCGGCGGCGAGTACGTGGAGCTGATTCCAAACGAGCGGATACGAAACACCGATCGCTTCGATGACACAGGCCTCCCAGGGACGATGCACCAGACCGTGACGTTCCGGAAGGTCTTCTGCGGGACCGAAGTCCAGATCGTGCAGGAGGGAATCCCGGAGGCCATTCCTGTCGAGGCGTGTTACCTCGGTTGGCAGGAGTCGCTGGCTCTCTTGTCTCTGCTCGTAGAGGCTGAAGTTCCGGGCTAAACAGAATCCCCTCCACATAGGGCACTTTCGGAGATGGTGCCGGACGATGGAGCGCGTACCGTATCGCGGTAGCGTGGACGCTCGCCGTCCGCACCCCGCCCGCTCTCCGGTAGGTTCCTCTCCATGGGCAGACAATGTGCTTGGCTTGCGCCCGCAATGGCGCACCTCATTCTGTCGCTCGATGCGCTAGCCACGCCGCTGGTGTCGGCGCCACCGGCAACGACGCCTCCGGTTCCGATGCTTGCCTTCAAGGGACAGGACCGGTTCGACGATCCCCGGACGATCGAGGAACTCGATCAGCTCGAAAGCGAGGTCATCGCAGTCGCGCAGCGCGTCCGCCAGTCGGTCGTGTACCTGAAGACAGCGGGCGGTGGAGCGACCGGTACAGCCGTCATCATCAGGAGCGATGGGCTTCTTGCAACGTGTGGTCACGTCGGTCGGCGTCCGGGGCGCGAGCTGACCGCGATCCTCGCGGATGGCACGGAGATTCCGGGACGCACGCTTGGTCAGGACTGGGGCGATGGCGTCGACTGCGGTCTTGCACAGCTTGACACGGGAGGTCGCGAACTTCCGGCCGTGCCGCTGGGGACGACCGAGGGACTGGAGTCAGGGGACTGGGTGGTCGCGCTTGGCTATACGCAAGGGCTGCAGGAGGCCGTGCGGCCATCGCTCCTACGTGCAGGCCGCGTTCTTCTGGTCAACGAGAAGGAACTCTACTTCGACGCTCCCATTGATGCAGGTGACTCCGGAGGTCCGAGCTTCAACCTGTTTGGTGAGGTGGTTGGGCTGAACTCCCGCTGCGGTCGCCAGAGTTGGCAAAATGTTGCGACCAGGATCGACCTGTTGCGTGACCGGATGGACGCGCTGACGGAGCAGGTGGCGCCGAGCGACGATCCTTCCGCGGGAGAGGATCCTCCGTCTCGTCGCATGGTCGGCCTTCGCTTCCCTTCCGGCCATCAGGGGGGAAGGGATGCGGTCGAGCGATCCGCTCCGCTGGCGTCAGTCGCTACCTCGGCATTGGCCGCAACCGTTCGGGTGCTCTGCGACGGTCGCCCGGTGGCGTTCGGGACGGTGATCGATGCGGACGGCCTCATCGTGACGAAAGCATCGCAACTGGTAGCTAACAAGCCGCTCACCGTTCGGATTCCCGGCGACGAGCGACTTCCGGCGCGGGAGATCGCTCGAGATTCGGCACTTGATGTCGCCTTGTTGCGGTGCGAACTGCAGCCCGCGAATCGAGCGGCGAATGCGCTCGGAACCATTCAATGGGCAAGCGAGCGAAGCATCGCGCCTGGCACGATCCTCATCACGCCGCGTGGATTCGACCGTGGAGTGACCTACGGCTTCGCAGCGATTGAAGAACGGGAAAGCCAGGTCGACCTGGTCGACGGGCCATATCTTGGTGTGCAGACCCGCGCTGCACGACCCGCAGAGCTGGAGCTGGCTGGGGCCGATCGGGCCGTGGTGATCATTCGAGTGCTGCCTGAGACGGCGGCCGAGCGGGCGGGACTGAAGCCCGGCCAAATGGTTCTGGCCATCGATGATGTCGAGGTCGGAACTCCAGCCGAGTTGCGAACAACACTTCGGAAGCACCCATCGGGGCAGTCAGTGCGCATCAAGCGAGCGATCGGCCAGGCGGCATCCGAAGTCGACGTCGTACTCGGCCGGCGCCAGGACTCGGAACGTGGTGTCCGGCGAGGCAACACGTCGACGCCGATCTCGCTTCGATCAAGCGGATTTGGCTCGCTCTTGCCCCATGACACGGTGACCACGCCGGATGAAATGGGCGGGCCATTGATCGACCTGGACGGAAACGTGGTCGGCATGAACATCGCGAGGTTCGATCGCACCGCCACCCATGCGATCGGCGCCGAGCGAATGATCGACGTCTGCGCGCGGCTTCGCGAGATGGCGGGACAAGCTGCCCAACCCGACCCCACGTCCGCGACCGCGAAGTGAGACGCAGGGCATGCCTGTCGAGGGCATTGCCCCTTCGTCGGCTTGAGCTCCCTAACGCGGCTTCAACTCCATTACGCTGGTGTTCATGTCGCGATGCCTTCCATTCTTCGGAATAGTCTTCCTTGCCATGACGTTCATGGGGTGTGCATCGCGATCACCGGACGTTGCGCACGACACCCTGGCGGTCGGTACCTTCAACATCCGCTACGCCAACAGCGCGGACGGCGTGAACGCCTGGGAGTTTCGGCGATCGATGGTCATGGACATGCTGCGCGACGGCGACTTCTGGGGTCTTCAGGAGGCGTTGCCTGAGCAGGTTGCGGCCATCGGCGCTGAATTGCCGGCGTACGCGATATTGGTGCGAAGTCGGGAGAGGGAAGCGAACAAGGGGGAGGCCTGCCCGATTCTCTATCGAAGCGAACGATGGGCGCTCGACCAGAGCGATCACGGGACCTTCTGGCTCTCCGAGACCCCGGAGGTGCCGGGCTCGAAGTCATGGGATTCCTCGCTGCCGCGCATCGCGACGATGGCCCGTTTCGTCGAACGCTCGAGCGGTCGCGGAATCTATGTCGTCAACGTTCACCTCGACCATCGCGGGCAGCAAGCCCGGCTCGAGGCGGCGCGACTCGTCGCCAATCGCATTGCCAAGCGGCGCCAGCCTGATCCGGTCGTCCTGCTTGGCGACTTCAACACCGGGCCGACCTCGCCGCCGATTCGGGCGCTGATCGACGACACCCGACTCGCTCTGCGCGACGCCTGGCGCGTTCGTCACGCCAACGGTGAGGAGCAGCCGACATTCAATGGCTGGGCGGACGCCTGTTCGGGCGATCGCATCGATTTCATCCTGACATCGAGCCCACTAAGCGTTGAGAGTTGCGAGATCGACGACAGCAAGCCGAACGGCCGGTGGCCGAGCGACCACGCGGCGGTGCGGGCGGTCATCAGGTGGGGCGATTGACTGGAGCACGATCGACGTGAACCGCCGGCCGCCAGGGTTGCTGGCGGCCGGCGGGCACTCACGCGGGAATGGTCGACGCGCTGGCCGGACCGTCACATCACGGGCCAGGCTGGACCGGCCCCCACGCCGAGAGGAGCAGGCTCAAGTCGGCAGCACCGACGAGGCCGTCGCTATCAAGGTCGGCAGCCGGCCATCCCGTGCCCCAGAACGCGAGGAGCGTCGAGAGGTCGATTGCGTCGACGACGGTGTCGTCGTTGAAGTCTCCATCGCCAATGTCGCCGAAGAACTCGGTGATCGGGACGCACCAGGACTGGGAGCAGCACTTCCGCATGGACTCGTCATGCAGGGAAACGGTGACACACACCTGATCGGAAATGCTCACGAGAAACGACGGATCGATGGAGAGCATCGGCAGGGAGAAGAAAGCGCCGGGCGCAACGGCAGGGTTGAACACGAAGAATTGTGGACTCACCGTCATGCCCGAGGGCGAGGTCACGGCGATGAGGGCATAGCGAACGGGGAAGGAGTTGAGATTCACCCCGTTCAACTTCACAAACCAGTTCGGATTCCACCAGGAACCTTCGGTGCCATATCGCACGTCGAGCGGCTCCCAGCAATCGCAGGACGGAAGGTCGACGCACTGCTCGAACGCGCACAGCTCGACGTCGCCAAACAGCAGCCGCGGCGCGACGCAGAGCGGGGACCAGGGGGCGCCGCTGGTGATGCTGACCGAAAGGGTCCTGGTCTGGCCGGGGGCGATCGCCGGCGAAATCGGCAGGAGCGAGGGCGAGATGGCGGAACTTCCGAAGTCGATCGAACTGATGGGAGTGGAGCCGAAGTGGTTCGTGACGCTGAAGGTCCAGGTCCAGGTGCCGTCCCATCCGTTGTCGGAGGTGTTGCAGTGCACCGCGTTCGTGATGAGTTCGCAGGTCTCACACGAGAGCGTGACCGGAATGTCGCCGAGGCAGGCGTTGGATGCGAGATCACGCGCTTCCAGGATGAAGGACCCGCCGGCAAAGGACGAACCTCCGGTCAGATTCAGGTTGAAGCACACCGTACTGCCGGCGGTCACGCCGGCGTGCGTGGGCGGAGTCCAGCTTGCGGTCAGGCCGGACGGAAGCCCCACGGGAGCCAGCGTGATGTCCATCGGCCGGTTGATCGCCGTGCCGATGGCCGATTGGAGCTGCGCTTGCATCGTTCCGCTCAGGCTGTCGTAGACCATCTCCTTGCCGGTGGCGTCGACCGCACCGGTGATGCGGGCGAGCGCGGACATCGACTCCGACGGCGACACGTTTGGCGTTGTCGAGGCGGTGGGCACCGCTCCTGGCCCGACGCCGATGACTTGAATGCCGAGGTTGTTCAAGGCCGAGACGGTTGCCGGGACGGTCGCGGCGCCGAGCGGCGCGACTGCCCCGACAACCGTGCCGCCGATACCGCACGTGTTGTCCTCCAACCCATAACGCAGGGTGGAGCTCCCCCACCCGAACGCGAACGCCGAGGAGGGTTCGGTGCTGCCATACCCCGTGACGCTGGCCGGAATCGAAGGGAACTTGAACGGCGACACCGGCGCCACGTCGGTCGCCAGAATCACAAGCCGTACCGAGCACTCACGCCAACCCACGCCGCCAAGGGAACCGTCGGTCACGCCAGCGTAGGAGGAGAACGCTGGTACGTCACCGCTGGAACCGGGTGAGGTCTGTGTCGTCACGGCACCCGCTGGCCCGCTATCGATAACGTCACCGTCACAGTTGCCGTCAAACCCCACGCCGGTGGCGACCTGGTAGAGAGCTTCGATGGCGCTCTCCGGCGAGTCGCCGCCGCCGCCGGGTGTCGTCCGACCAAGGGCCGTCACCAGGAGCGGCAACGTGGTTGCATTCGGCTTGACGATCCCCTGATTGAGGATGAACGGTCGGGCCGTCGGCACGTCGAACGAATAGGTGGAACCGTTGCCCCCATAGTCCTCGAAACGACCGACACCGAAGGCGAAATCGACACCCGGATACGAGCTTTGCAACGTCGACACCAAGCTGTTGAAGACGCTGGCGATCTGCGGTCCGACGCTGGTGAAGCTGCCCGTGTCGTCCAGCAGGAGGAAGACATCGACACGGTTGGCCGTGGTGGTGGCGGGTAGCGTGACGCAGACCGAGTGCGAGTCCGTTCCGCCGCCGCACGTCGCGCTCGGATTGCCGACGATCGATGATGGCGAGATGGTCTGGGCCAGTGTGGTCGAACACAGGGCGAGTGCAGCGAGCGCGCCGCTGAGCGCCCAACGCTGGCGCTCCGGAGGCTTCCTTTCGGCGGAGGCGTCACGAGCACGGCGGCTGCGGCGCGAGGCGGAGGCAAGGCGATCGGCGGTGTGCATGAAATGGCACATGACAGGTTCCTCTCAGATCAAACTTTCTTCTTGGCCGCCTGGCTTCCTGTGCACATTGCTCAGGAGAAGACGACAGGCGACCTCACGTGTGAAGGCGCCGATCGCGCTCCGCGCGAATCGATGTTCGTTTGAAAATCGTCAAAATATGGAAGTCGCGCAAATTGACCGCGCCGCCGTATCTGACGGTGGTTGTCCGACTCGCAGGCGTCTTCACGGGGACGGGCGTTCTCTCAGAACGTTCGCTGAAAGCGCTGCGGGGCACACGTCTTGAATGACGTGTTGGAATGTCTGTCAGTCCCGAGGCATTCGCGGCACGTCGACGCGGCAGAGGAAGATCCCGAAGAAGCTCGGCAGCCCTTCTGCAGAAGCTCCCGCGACCGGGGGGGACCGCCCGCTCGCGGGCGAGGTTCCGTTGAGGTTCCGCACGAATCGGCCCCGCACCATCGCGGTCAGATGCGCCGTCCGCCAACGACAACCGGCGGCCGATCTCGATGGAGATCGGCCGCCGGTTGGATACTTGGCGCTTGGAGCGAGCCTTAGCCCGCAGCCATCTTCTTCGCCTTCTCACGGGCATCAGCCAGCGAGCCGACGTACATGAACGCGCCTTCCGGCAGGTCGTCGCCCTCGCCGTTGCACACGCGCTCGAAGCTGTCGATCGTCTCCTCGAGCTTCGTGGTGACGCCAGGGAAGCCGGTGAAGACTTGGGCGACGTAGAAGGGCTGCGAGAAGAACCGCTCGATCTTGCGGGCCCGGCTGACGGTGACCTTGTCCTCTTCGCTCAGTTCGTCGACGCCGAGAATGGCGATGATGTCCTGGAGGTCCTTGTACCGCTGGAGGATGTTCTGGACCTGACGAGCGACCTTGTAGTGTCGTTCGCCGACGACCTGCGGGTCGAGGATGCGGCTGGTCGAACCGAGCGGATCGACGGCCGGATAGATGCCCTTCTCGGCGATCTTTCGTTCGAGCACGATGAACGCGTCGAGGTGGGCGAAGGTCGTCGCCGGGGCCGGGTCGGTGAGGTCGTCTGCCGGAACGTAAATCGCCTGCACCGAGGTGATGGCGCCCTGACGGGTCGAGGTGATGCGTTCCTGCATCGCACCCATCTCGGTCGAGAGGTTCGGCTGGTAACCGACGGCGCTGGGCATACGGCCGAGAAGCGCCGACACTTCCGAGCCGGCTTGGGTGAATCGGAAGACGTTGTCGACGAAGAGGAGGGTTTCCTTACCGCTTGCGTCGCGGAACTCTTCGGCCATGGTGAGGGCCGAGAGACCGACGCGGAGACGCGCTCCCGGGGGCTCGTTCATCTGGCCGAAGACCATGGCGACCTTGTCGAGCACGTGGCTCTTCTTGCCGCTCGCATCGATGTACTCGGCCTCTTGCATTTCCAGCCAGAGGTCGTTGCCTTCGCGGGTGCGCTCGCCGACGCCGGCGAACACCGAGTAGCCACCGAAGTTACGGGCGACGCGGGCGATCATCTCTTGGATGACGACCGTCTTGCCGACGCCTGCACCACCGAAGAGACCGATCTTGCCGCCGCGGACGAAGGGGCAGAGGAGGTCGATGACCTTGATGCCCGTCTGGAGGATCTCGGTCTTCGGGTTGAGGTCGATGAAGTCGGGCGCGGTGCGGTGAATCGGGGCACGCTTCTTCGCGGCCACCGGGCCCCGCTCGTCGACGGGATTGCCAAGGAGGTTGAAGACGCGGCCGAGGACTTCCTCGCCGACCGGTACCGACACCGGGGCACCGGTGTCGACGCAGGCGTCGCCTCGCTTCAAGCCGTCGGTTGAGGCGAGAGCGACGCATCGCACCTGTCCGCCGCCGAGGTGGCGGGCCACCTCACCGAAGAGGCGGGTCTTTACACCGCGGACCTCGAAGTCGATGGTGACGGCGTTATAGATTTGGGGGAGCGAGTCCTCGGGAAACTGCGCGTCGAAGGTCGAGCCGATGACCTGGGTGATCGTTCCGGTGGCGGGCATGGTGGGTCCAAAAGAAGCACCCGCAGGTCTGCGGGGGCTGGTCGGTTTGAAGAGCGGAGAGAATAGCCAAAACCCCGGCTACTGCCAAGGTTGACGGTGGGTACCCGGGACGCGTTACCCGAGCCGGTCGATCGTCCGGCCGATAGCCACCGCGGTGGCCACTTCAACCCGGTCGGCTGCCCGGGTGTACATCGCAAACGAACTCGGGGTGGTTCCCGCCCCGCCCGTGTTGGCGGTCGACAGGGTGACTTGGTCGAGCGGGGCGAAAGGGCCCGCAGTCGCTTGCACACGTCCGGCTACCAACGGGTTGGGCTTTCCGGCGGCAGACGCGTTTGGAACCGTGATCTGCGGCTTATTCGAGGCCCCGGATGGGCGAGCACCGTAAAGGCGGGCCGCTTGGGCAGCGTGGAAGGGGATCGGGCCGGTTCCATCCATGTGAGGAAGACGATACCTCAATCAGCCGGTTCTTTGTCTGTTCATTCCGAGAAGGGATGAAGAAGAGAGATCTCGGTCGGTTACAACCCGCGAGGTTGGTGCCTGAACCTTCGACATCCGGAAAAGGAACACCCCCGGGGCAAGATCCGGGGGTGGCGGAAGAGTGTGCTTTGAAAAGGTGGTCTACGCCCCCAAGCGGCTATCCGCCGTGGCTGCGATCGACTCAAGCTCACGAATCAACTCAAACGACCGCAAGTCGTCTTGGAGGTTGTTCCAAGCGGCGACATCGAGGTGCTCGCGCTGGAGCTCGAAGAGCGCCGCTCGTGCGGCGGCGACGTGGCGTCGCGTCAGCGTGTCGAGTCGCGGTTGGATAGCCCCGAGTCGGGCGATCAGCTCGTCATAGGTGGCCATCTCACGAAGACGATCTCGCGAGGCGATGTTCTCGAAGGGCGTGGCGAGGACTTCCTCAAGCAAGAACGCGGTTCCATGGATTGCCTGTGACTCGTCGGCCGAGAGGGTCGGAACCGTATGGATGGCCCGCTCACCCATGCGCATCGGGGGGCCATGGAGACCGTTCGCCAACGGTTCCCAGTTGCTTCGGTCACCCGGATAGTCAACCCACTCGCTCCCGCCCCGTCCGCGACTCTCACCATCCTGCGATGACGGCCAGATTGTCCAGAGTGCCGCAGTCAAGGCAACGGCCGCGGCGGCGGCAAGCAGTCCGAGCGATGTTCGCATGCGTCTCCACTGCAATGAGTGGCGACGATGGACCCGATTCAGGACGGCGTTCTCAAACTCACTGGGGAGCCCAACGGGACCGGCCACGTGTGCGGCGAAGCTCGGATCGCGAAGGCAAAGGGCCCGAATGGTCTCGTCGTTGGATTCGGCCCGCTCAAGGAGGTCCCGACAATCACGGCATTCGATCAGATGACGATCTGCCGCGAACCGTGCCTCCGATGCCAGCTCGCCGTCGATGTACGGCGAGAGAAGCACCTTGAAGTCAACACAGTCCATGGCGTGCGGGCGGTTCATTGTCATGATCCAGATCGGGCGTTCGAGCGTTCTCAGGCTTCGCGATAGCGGTTGATGTCGTAGGAGGAAGGCGTCGCCGACTTGGCATCGAAGTTGGCGTCGAGTTCGCCGAGGAGGGCAAGTCGAGCCCGGTTGAGTCGGCTCATCACCGTTCCGACTGGTACGCCGAGGTGTTCGGCGATCGCCTCGTAACTCATGTGCTCATTCACGCGGAGCATCAGCATGGCACGCTTGTCGGGTTCGAGTCGGGCGAGGGCCTTCTCGACGCGAGCAAGGTCTTCTGCCCGCTCAAGCTGTCGTTGGGGGGTGCCTTCGCTGCCTCGCAGCGGTTCGCCGCATTCGTCTGGCAAGGCCCCCGGACGTTTCTCCCGCTGCAGGGCGTTGATCGCCAAGTTCGTCACCGTGGTTCGGAGCCAGCTCGAGTATGCCGGTTCACCCGCATCCGGGGGGCTTCGCCAAAGCTTGACGAACGCCTCTTGCACCAGTTCCTCGGCCCGATGCCGGTTTCGGCAGATGCCTGCCGCGTGGGCGATCAGGCCAGGGCCGAGGCGTTGCATCCAATGCCGAAGGGAGTCTTCCGAGACGGTGCCGCTCATGGCGGAGGTGCCCCGCGAGGGGTCCGAGGGAGGCAAAGGGCAGTCGCCCTTGCCGTAGGCGTACGGCTGTATCGACCCTGGCGTCGGAGGGGGATTCCAAACCCCACGACAGAATCAGGTAGGTGTTCTCCCCCTGATTGTGCGAGTGCGGGTAGTCAGGCCGACGTCCAGCCGAAGCCCTGAGCCTTCTCTTCCCGCGGTCGGTCGTATCCGTCGAGGTTGGGGTCGACGGTTATCAATTGCTCGGCCTTGATGGTTCCTAGGAACTCCCCGAGGATCGGCTTGGCCAGCGGGAGCTCCGCCGAGTACCAGAGGTTGGTTTCGAGGACCAAGCCAGAAGGGTCCGCACCGGGGTTGACCTTGCAGAAGGATTTCATCGCCCCCGGGCTCCACGCGATGAGATTCGCCAAGAACGTTGCGCTGCGAACCTGAGCGAAGCTCTTCGGTGGTTCCGCCACTGAGTAGGCGCAGCCCGCATCGATGATCGTGTTCGCTCGAACCAGGGCTCCTGAGCAGCTCCCGAAGGAGATGAACGTCCCATTGCGTTTGCTGAGGCAGCGCTCGACGGTGACACCATCGACAAGGACTGGCTTCTCTTTGGGTTCTGAACCATCAGGACCAGTTGAGGTGGAAGGGAGGGCGCCAGTGCCGGTCGGTCCGAGGGCGATGGAGGTTCCGATGCCCGCTCCGAACCGACATCGCTGGAACATGACGCTGGCCGAGGCACCGTCGACGACAGCGGCGTATTCATCGGCGGTTGCCGGGCTGGCGACGAACTGCACACCGTTCAGGGCGACGTCGGTGGATCCGTGGATGTGCACGCCAGCCCTGTGCCAAGCCTCGATACGGCAGTCCTTCATGGTCATGTGATCGACGCGCTCGATGCGGACGCCGCATTGCTCGCCTTCGTCGCCGGTCTTGGTGACATACACGCTGTCGAGCACGATGTGGCTGCTCCGTCCGTCGCCGTCGCCAGCGACCACGATCCCAGCCCGCTTGCCGCCGGAGATCGCCACATGGTCAACCCGGATGTACTTGCATCGGACGAGATGGATGCCGATCTCGGTGGCGAAGATGGTCGAAATCGCCTTCTCGTCTGGGCTTCGAATGACGATTGGCTTGCCCTCTTCACCGGCCAGGTCCTCGAATCGGACGGACCGATGTTTGCCCGGCATAAGGATGATCTCGTCGCCCGGTTTGAGCTTTGGCTTCAGGGTCGACCAGTCGTCACCTGCGCGAACGAGGAACTGTGCGGCGTCGGCGGCTGTCGCGCCAAGCGTCGCGACGAGAATGGAAAGGCTCAAGGTAAAGGCGTTCATCGCACGCATGGAGCGTCCTTTCGGTCGGTCAATCCACCCGGTCCGCACGGCGTCAACAAGGGGCGATTCGTCAGCGGCTCGGCACGACTGTCCGTAGCACGGTGGACCGGTCGACGAAAGTCGCCGTCCAGCCGTCGAGTGCCGCCGGCATGAGGGCGGTATCCCCGATCCTAAGCCTCAAGGCCTTTCCTTGGGGGCCTCGAAGTTCGGCACTTCCTCCGACCACACTCCAGATCACGGGCCGACCGGCCGTCTCGATTGGGATGTGAGCCGAGGGCATGGCATCGACCCAATCGATCGAGAAAAACTCCGTGCTGCACAGGGGATGAACGACGCTTCCTTCGCTCCGAAGGCGAGGCCCTTCGGCCATGCGCACGACGCCCGGTATTCCATCTTCTTGCGAGGCGCCGAACCGCATGCAGCGTCGCGCCTGCTCCACATGCAATGGGCGAGCGAGGTCGTTACGGTTCCAGTCAAAGACCCGAAACGTCGTGTCGCTGGGCGTCTGGACTTCGGCTGCCAGGATTCCCGCGCCCAAGGCATGGCAGATGCCGCTGGGTAGATAGATGCAGTCGCCACGCTCTACGTGAATCCGAGTGAGGTGCGGAACCACGCCGTCCCCCTCGAAGTCGTTGAGGTCATCGAAGAACTGCTCTCGATCGATCTCAGGCCGAACGCCGCGGTACACGACGGCCCCGGCCTCGGCCTCGAGGATCACCCATGCTTCTGTCTTCAGATGGGAGTCCGGATGGCTTGCGGCATAGGCGGCGTCGGGATGTACTTGAACCGAGAGATGCTCGTGGGCATCCAAGAACTTGACTAGCAGCGGAAACGCACCCTCCGGTGAGAGCGGCGTGTCGCCAAGGACCGCCCGGCGGTGTTCAGTGAGGATCTGCCGCAATGTCGCCCCTGCAAAGGGGCCACAGGCCACGTGACTGCGACCATCGAGGATCGTGTCTGGGAGGTCCGCCAACTCCCAGCTCTCGCCGATTCGAGCTCCGACCGGTACGCGTTTCCCAAAATGCCTGAGCCGATCACCACCCCAAGCGCGGTGCTTGAGGATCGGTTCGAAGAGAAAAGGCTCAAGCGCGCCCATGGTCGTGCTGCGGTCGCGTTCAGAAGGTCATGCCGGTGATCTTGGACTCGAAAACGATCTTCCCGTTCACGATGCCTTGGGCGACGCAGATGAACCGCTTCCTGCTGGAGGTCAGTTCGTGGGAAAGGAGATAGAGGGTATCTCCCGGCACGACTTGGCCCCGAAACGCGGTTTCATCGCAGCGTGTGAAGCCTAGGAAGCCGAGGTCGGAGTACTTCGTCCGCTGCAGCCAGCTCGAGACTTGGGCCGCAGCCTCGATCATCAGGACACCTGGAAAAAGCGGCCGACCTGGAATGTGCCCGGGCACCCAGAACTCGTCATGGCGGACAAACTTGACCCCTAAGACGTACGTGAGCTCGTCGTTGGCCCAAATCACATGATCCAGATGGCGCATGTGGCCACATTGCGGGTTCACCCGCCCGACCTCGTCGGCGCTAGCGCGAACGGCCGTGAGGTCGATGGATGCGAGATCGAAAAGTGGCTCTACGGGCACGGGACCTTGGAGGAAAGGGCACCGACACGACGGGCAGATTCGACGATGAGCCCGCGTGCCGCCCGTTTCGGCGGAGCGTGGGTCAGCGGGCGAGGATCACGTCATCGAACGGAGCGAAGGCAGGAATGGCCAACGAGCTAGGAGCTACTGGCGACGGTGCCGAACGAACGCCTCCAATGGAGGACCCACTCAGGCGTCGAGATGTCGACGCCGAGCTCCCACGATTCAGCTCTTTCCACCCGGCTTGGCTGGCGCTGCCGGCTTCGCTGCCGAATCTGGGGCGGCCTCGTCGCCTCGGGCGTCGAGAATCGCGACCCGAAGATCCTGGGCTGCTTGCCGAATCTCTTGCATCACCTTGCGGACGCGCGTGCCGGCGGCCTTGTTACCGCCTTCGGCCTTTTTCACATCCTCTTCAACCTCGGCCACGAGCTTCTTGAGACGGTCGTAGGCTTCCATGGTTCTGGCACCCTCACTTGCAGTGTTGTTCAGGCGACGCGGAGATGGGTCCCCGGCGGCGAGACGCCTGTCGTGTCGCGGAGAATACCGCTCCGCGAGGGCCTCTCAGGGCTTTTGGGGGAGTTTTCTGGTCCCTCTTTTCGAATCCAGGCCCTATGTGGAGAACTTCATCCCATAGGTTATTGGCCGATCGTCCCGGATGCTCAGCCGCCCGAGACATGTCGGACCGAGCGGACTCCCCGAACCAAGGCGAGGCAGGCCTTGAACGCTGGGTCGGCCGCATCGGCGAGCAACTCATAGGTCGCCCCCAAGGTTCCGGTCCGAACTGCCCCGGCCGCCTGCATCCGAGCAAAGGCGTGGGGAACTTGATCTGCCTGGCCGCTTGAGATCGCATCGGTTGCCAAGAACACCCGTCGCCCCCCGGCCAGGAGATCCAGCGCGGTCTGGAGCACGCAGACATGTGACTCGATCCCGCAGAGAAGCACCGTTCCGATCCGGCGCTCCTCCAGAAACGCCATCACCGGGCGAACGGCGGCGCTGAACCGGGTCTTCTCGATGACGGGGGTCGATGGGCGAATGCGTTCGCGAATCGTTGCCACCGAATGCCCGAGCCCGCGAACGTACTGCTCCGTCACGAGCGTGGGCAGTCCCAACGCATCCGCCACATCCATCAGAACGCCGCAATTGAAGGCGATGTCGTTGCCCAAGTGGATGGTGGGAAGGAGCCGTTCCTGGAGATCGATGACCAGGAGGGCGGTGCCGTCGCGATGGAGTCGAGGGATAGGCATCGTCTGCAGGCTCAGACTTTCAAGGTCGGTTCGTCGGCAATGGTGCTCGCGTAACGGGCCCGGATCGGAGCGACGACATCGGACACGAATCGATCGACCTGCTCCGCGGCCCGACCGGTGGCGGCCAGCCCATTGCAGATTGCGGCGAGGTTCACGCCCGCGAAATGCGGATCGGCCGCAAGCCGCTCTAACAAGTCGTTCGTCTTCGCTTCACCCTTCACCCGGGCCGCCGCGGCCTGGCTGTGGACGCGAATCGCCTCGTGGGCCTCCTGCCGGTCGGCGCCGGCCTTTGCTGCGGCGAGCATGAGATTCTCGCTCATCATGAAGGGAAGTTCGGCATCGAGGTGGGACGCGATCATCCGTTCGTGCACGACAAGGCCGCTGCAGACGTTGGCCATGATGTCCAGCGCACCGTCCAAGGCAAGGAAGGCCTCGGGCAGCGAGAGTCGGCGATTGGAGCTGTCATCGAGCGTTCGCTCAAGCCACTGTGTCGCTGCGGTGTCGTAGCCGTTGTGGGCCATCGAGATCACGAAGCGGGCCAGGCCGGTGGCCCGTTCGCAGCGCATCGGATTTCGCTTGTAGGGCATGGCGGAGGAGCCGATCTGGTTCGTCTCGAATGGCTCCTCAATCTCCTTCAGGTTAGCGAGGAGCCGGAGGTCGTTGCAGCACTTGTGGATCGCGCTCGCGACGACCGCCAGCGAGGAGAGGATCTGGGCATCGACGATGCGCGGATAGGTCTGCCCGCACACAGGTACGCACCGTGCCTCAGGCCATGCGGCGAGTTCACCCAGCCGTCGCACGAACGCCGCCTCGAGCCGATCGACGCGGCTGGCGTCGTTGTCGAGAAGTCCGAGGAAGCTCGCCTGGGTTCCGGTCGCTCCGCGCAGTCCCTTGAGTTGGAGTCCATCGCGGCGATGTTCGACCTCTTCCAGGGCGATGGCGAACTCCTGGGCCCAGAGCGCCGCCCGCTTCCCCACCGTGGTCGGCTGGGCGGGCTGATAGTGGGTGTAGCCGAGCGTCGCCAGAGCGCGTCGTTCGCTCGCGAATCGTCCCAAGCGGTCGATCACCCGGGCGACCTTTCGGGCGATGATCGAAAGTCCCTCGCGCAGCATCAGGACATCGGCGTTGCAGACGACGTCCTGACTGGTCATGCCGAGGTGGATGATTGCCTTCGCTTTCGGGGCGACGTCGCCGAAGGCATGGACGTGAGCCATGACGTCATGACGGAGGCGCTCCTCGTGCCGCGCGGCGGCCGCGAAGTCAATGTCGTCGAGATGTCCGCGCATCTCGGCGATCTGGTCTGCGCCGATGGGCAGGCCGATGTCGCGCTCGCTCTCGGCGAGGGCAAGCCAAAGGCGGCGCCACAGCGAGAACTTCCGGCGGGCGCTCCACAGCGAGCGCATCTCGGCGCTGGCGTTGCGTGTCTCGAGGGGCGACTGGTAGCCGTCGTGGGGAGTCGTTTCGCTCACGCCTTCACCTTCAGTTCCTCGCCGCGAAGTATGCGGCCGATGTTCGCTCGATGCTTGACGACGATGAGGATCGCGATCAGGCCGGAAATGACGAGGGTCGGGATCTCGGCCCTGGTCGCGACCGCTGGTTCGGCGGCCAGCCCGCAACGGGCCAGGATCGCCACTGGGATCGAGAACGCGGCGATCATGCTCGCGAGGGAGACCATCTTGGTGACCTTGACGCCGATGGCCCAGACAACGAGGGCGATGAGGGTCGGGAGCGTCAGCGGCGTCCACATCGCCACGAAGGCACCGAAGCCTGTCGCGACGCCCTTCCCACCCTTGAACCGTACCCAGGGACTGAAGACATGGCCGAGCAGAGCGAGGACTCCGCAGAGAAGCCATAGCCAGAGTTCACCTGCATCGAGCGTGGCGCTCGGCACGCCGAGGATGCCGCGAGCCGCGCCAGCGATCAGGACCGGTGTCGCGCCCTTGATGGCATCGAGCAGGAAGCAGAGGAAGCCCCAGCGCCGCCCCAACACCCGGCCGACGTTGGTCGCACCGATGTTGCCCGAACCGTGAGTACGAATGTCGATTCCTTTGGCGCGGGCGATCAGCAAGCCGAAGGGCACGCTTCCGCAAACGAACGAGAGGATGAGAAGGAGCGGCCAGGCCATTGGCCGCGACAGTCTCGGCGATTCCACGCGACTTCGCCACAGCGACGCGAGGATTCGAACCGAGAGCGGCCCCCGATGCGGGAGCGAAGGCGTACACTCCGCCCGCCACGGTGCCCGCCGGCGCGACGCGGATTGACCTGCACGCAGCCGCTGATGCACTTGATGGACTTGTCGCACTTGACGCACTCCGCCATGCCTCCCGACGCGCCGATCGGACCGCAGGGGCCGTCTAGGCTCCATTGGCTGGATTTGCTTCGCTTCCTCGCGGCCTTCGCCGTGGTGGTCGTCCACGCCCGAGGCCACGCCCTGGTCGAGTTTGGCTCCCTCCCACCGGAGCAACGAACCAACGCGGTCTTCGCCCTCTTTGCCCTGACGCGCGTCGGCAGCGAGGCGGTGACCATCTTTTTCGTCCTCTCTGGCTTTCTGGTCGGCGGGAAGGCGCTTGAACGGATCGTCGCCGGCCGCTTCCGGCTGGCCGACTACGCGATCGATCGAATCTCACGTATCTACGTCCCCCTCGTTCCGGCACTCTGCCTGAGCGCCTTGGTGGCGGGATTCATACCGGCCGATCGATCGCCGCTCAGTTTCCTGGGCAACCTCGTGGGGCTGTCGGGCATCGCGGTCGAGCCATTCGGCCTCAACCGGCCCCTCTGGTCGCTCTCCTATGAGATCTGGTTCTACGTCCTCGCCGGCGCGATCGGCATCGCCGCGTCGGTGAGGGGGCTGCATCTCCGAGCGGCGTGCGCCATCATTCTCGTGGCCTCGCTCTTCACGGTGCTCTCACCGACGTACCTCTTCTGCTGGGTGATCGGGGCGCTCGCCTACTGGCGCCGCCCGGCGCGACCGAGTATCGCGTTGTGGGTGACGGCCTTCGTGCTCATGGCGTATGGCACGCTCGGGGTCGAGATCGGCATGGTCTCGGACTCGGTGAAGGGACTAGGCATAGCGCGGTTCGTTCCGTCGTGGGACATTTCGCACATCCTCCTCTCGACGGGGACGGCGATCCTCATCCAGCAACTGATTCTCTGGGAGCCGAAACGTGGCTGGGTCGCCTGGGTGGAGCGAGTTGGAACGCCGCTCGGCGCGTTCTCCTACACGATGTACCTCGTCCACTATCCGATCATCCGTTACCTCGTGACGCGAGGCCATGACCGGCAGCCGCAGATCGACGGTGACTCGGTCGGGTCGATGCTCCTCATGATCGCCGCATCGCTTCTGGGTTCGGTGGTCATGTACCTTCTCTTCGAGCGGCACACCGCCGCTGTGCGGAGGTTCCTCAAGTCGCTGTGGGCCCGGCGGGGCGGCCGCGATGCGATGGACGCCTCGACATGAGGCCCGCCTCGCCACGTCCCGCAACGGGTGAGCCGGCTGGGACCGTGCGGGTGTTGAAGCGAGACGGCGGTCGCGGGGTGTATCTCGTCGACAAGGGCGGGACGCGGTCGGTCGTCAAGCGCTGGCCGCTCACCCCGTGGGAAGCGGTGAAGCTGGTCCTCGGCATCGCCCAAGCCCAGCGACAATTGCGAGGAGCACGTCGGTTGCGGGCTGCAGGCATCCGCACCGGCGAGCCGCAGGGCGGCGTTCGGCTGCGGCTCGACCACGGCCTTCACGTCGAAATCCGGCTGGCATGGGTGGAGGGCGAACTGCTTCTGCATCGGCTGCGCTCGGCCGACGCCGAGTTGAGCGAACTGTTAGGTCGACGGATGGGCGAGCTTCTCGTTCGCCTCGCCGATGCTGGTCTCTTCCATCGGGACGCGAAGCTCACAAACTTCGTCGTGGATGCCGACGGCGAGATCATCGCCCTCGATCCGGTCGGCGTGCGGGCGTCGAGAGATCCCGCCTCCGAGCGAGAGCGACTGCGACGAACGCTCCTGTGCGAACTCACGCCCGACGAGGCCCGGCGATGCCAGCCCTTCATTGAGCGGGCGCTGGCGACCCGTTAGGAGCCCGTGCCAGCAGGGCATCGATTGCTCCGGCTACGTCGCCGACGCTGATCCGATCGATCCGGCAGAGCGTCGGACGATCGTCGGCCATCAGTTCCTCGGGCAGGAAAGGCTCCGCAATCAGGAGCCGTTCGGGGACGTCGCGCAGCACCGTCCAGCGGTGGTCGGTCGGACCGAAAAGGGCGACGGTCGGAACGGCGAAGGCCGCCGCGAAGTGGCGAGGTCCAGTGTCGTTGGTCACGATTGCCCGCGCGCCGGCGACGACTGCCTTCAGACCGCCCAATCCGAGCGGCTTCCCCGTCGGCGCGGCGGCGAGGTTCATCACCGGCACCGAGCACTCCCGCACGATCGAGTCGATCACCTCGCGTTCGCCAGGGCTGCCTGCGGCGACGATCGAGAGGCCGTGGCGCTTCGCAAGATGCTCGGCGATGCGGGCGAATCGCTCCGGCGGCCAGCGCTTCGCCGGGTTGTTGCCGCCCGGCACGAGGAGCGCGTAGCGCTCGCCAGACATTGCCGTCGCACCCAATGCCGTCTCGGCCGCGGCGCGATCAGCTTCACTCACCGCAAGTTGCGGGCGCCGGTCGGTGACGGGAATGCCCAAGCCCCGCTCGACCAGGTCGCAATAGAAGTCCAACGTGGACGCGGGACGGCTCGTGGGTGGCGATGTGACGCGGTCGGTCAGGAGAATGCCACGACCATCTCGGGCATATCCGACGCGGCGCGGGATGCCTGCAATCCGGACCGCCAGGGCCGCACGAAAGGAGTTGGGAAAGAGGATCGCCACCTCCGCGCGAAGGGAGCGAAGCTTGGACGCACCGCGCAACGGCCCGAGCGGCCCGCCCAGCCGATCGACGATGATCTCATCGAACTCCGGAAGACTCGCAAGCACCGCATCGATCCCCGGTCGGCAGAGGAGCGTGCGCCGACAGCGCGGCCACGCGTCGGCGATCGCCCGAAAGGCCGGCGTGGCCATGGTCGCATCGCCGACCCACGATGGGGCAACGATGAGCAATCGCTCGGGAGACTTCTCCTGCGCTGCGAGCATCACGACCCCTCGCTCCCGGTTGCGTTCCACAGCGGATTGCCGAACTTGGCCCGATGCCAGGCCTCGGTGACGCGACGCAACTCCGAGGCGAACCCAATCGCGACCAAGGTCGGTCCGGCGACCGTTAGCGCCAGGGCGTTCCCGTCCACGCTTGTCGCGATCAATCGCACGCCGGTCCGCTCGGCAATGGCCTCGGCGGTGGCGATGACGATCCGCCGAACATCGTCGGATCCGAGCGGCCCGTTGACGTCATCGAGCGCGCCGAGGGCTTGGCTCCTGAGCACGACCGTCGAGCGTTCGTCCGAATGGGACCCCGAATCGGCCATCGTCAGCGGCTGTCGAAAAGAAGAAGGGCCACCGTCAGGAGTTGCACCAAAAGGGCACCTGCCATCCAGCGGGCGAAAAGCTGAAGATCATTGAGTTCGAGGAGGCCAAAGAAAGCGAGGACCACCGTCGCCAATTGAGTGCCGGCAGCGACCAACCGCCACGGACCGAATTCTCCGCGTCGTGTTCGGTCGGTGCGGACCTCTTCGACCAGCTCTACCAGGGCTCTGCGAAGCGGTTCGAGCGCAGGCTTCGCGGCGCCGCTGGCGTGGGCCTCCTGTGCGGCGCGCGCTGCCCGTGCCTCTCGGGCGGCTCGCTTCGATCGGCGCTTGCGCACGGGAAGGTCAGCAACCGCGATCGATGCTGAACGGCCATTGTGCGGAGGCTTTACCTCGACTTCCATCACCGAGCGGGCCTTGACCCGCTCGGCCGCGCGTTGAGCCGCCTCGACCCCGTCGTTCATTCGGTGCCAGAGGATCGTGTCAACGGCGTCTGCGAACTCGCGCACGATGAACTCGGGGTTACTCGCCTGGATAGTCGTCTCGTCCTCACCGAGGAGGATCGTCCGCACGCCGGCGGCTCGGCCGGCGAGGATGTCGCGGGCCTGATCGCCGATCATCCAGCCCCGATCCAGGTCAAGCGAGAGATCGGCCGCCGCCTGAAGAAGCATGCCCGGACGGGGCTTTCGCCAGGGGTGTTCGCGCCGGTAATCCGGATGGGTCCCCTCAGGATGGAAGGGGCAGTAGTAGAAGCGGTCGATGACCCGCTTGCCGCCGCTTTCCTCATCGACGAGGCTCGCGATCTTGGCGTGCACGCGATCGACATCGGCCTCGCCATAGTGACCGCGGGCGACGCCGCCCTGGTTGGTCACGATGACCAGCCGATAGCCGGCATCCTTCAGGCGCTTCAACCCCTCGGCCACGCCGGGGAGGAGCTTTGCCTTCGACGGATCACCGAGATCGCCGTCGTTGGCGATGAGCGTGTTGTCGCGATCGAGGAAGACAACTGGATCCATCGTGACCCCAACGGTATTGCCGATTCGCGCCGCAGCGCAGGCCTTACACCACCACCGCAGCACTCTCGCCGCGGGAGCCCGAGCTGACATGATCCCCGAAACTGGTCCCGATGCCGCGTGCCGCCTCGATCAAAGGGTGATTCGGTGGCACAAGGCGCTGTTTACCGGCCGCAAAGAGAAGGTCGACGTCGGTGAAGAGGTTGTTCTCCCGGACCACCATCCGCCCTACGCCGCCCTTCATAAGGGTCTCCAGGGCGTAGTAGCCAAAGTTGGTACCCAAGATCCGGTCGGCCGCGATCGGCGGGCCGCCACGCTGAATGTGCCCAAGAACGGTGGTGCGGGTCTCCGCGCCGGTCCGCTTCTCGATCTCCTGGGCGACCAGATGGCCAATGCCGCCCAGTCTCACCGGATCGGGGCTCGTCGGGTCATGGCGGGCGATGATCTGATGGCCGCCAGCGGGCTTGGCCCCCTCCGCGACCACCACGATCGCAAACCCGGGTCCGCTTCGCATTCGCGAACGGATGTAGTCGCTGACGACATCGAGGTCGAAGGCGATCTCCGGCAGGAGGATCACGTCCGAGCCGCTGGCCACGCCGGAATGGAGGGCGATCCAGCCGGCGTTTCGGCCCATGACTTCGCAGACCATCACGCGGTGATGGCTGTCGGCGGTGGAGTGGAGCCGGTCGAGGGCGTCCGTTGCGGTCGCGACGGCGGTGAGGAAGCCGAAGGTGATTTCGGTGCCGACGAGGTCGTTATCGATGGTCTTGGGGACCCCAATGATGTTGACTCCTGCCCGCACCAGTGGTGCAGCACAAGCCATCGTGCCGTCGCCACCGATGACGATGATCGCGTCGAGGCGGTTCCGGACGCAGGTGTCGATGCAGCGTTCGGTGACGTCGCGGAAGATCGGTTGCCCGTGCCCATCATGGCCGACGCAGTAGCGACTGGGGTTGGCCTTGTTGTGGCTACCCAGCACGGTGCCGCCGCGAGTGAGGATGCCCGAGACGTCCTTGAAGGTAAGGGGACGGGTCCGGTTCTCGATCAGGCCGAGGAAGCCGTCCTCAATGCCGATGACCTCGATGCCGTGCATTCGAATGGCGGTCTTCGTAACCGCTCGGATCACGGCGTTGAGGCCGGGGCAGTCGCCGCCGCCGGTCAGTACTCCGACGCGGCGAATGGCAGATGGGGGTGTCATGGAGATCCAGGCCTAGGAATGCGAATCACGCCGCTCAGGGTCAGGGACAATGCGTGGCCCGGGACAGCGTCCAGAACAGGACCCAGGACAGGACCCAGGACTGGACCCAGAACAGGATCAAGTACGCCATCCCGAACGTCGCCAAGAACGCGTTGAGAACCCAAAGGGCAAAGGCGAAAAGGGTACCATCGCCGATCGTCGTCGTCCGAACGTCTTCCTATATGAGGCGAGCTTTCGTCGAAGCGAGCACCCAACAGGGCTCTGTATTGCTTCGTCCGCCGCCTCCAACACCTGTCATGCCGCCCGCGGAGAACCCAGTGACCGTCCCCCCGTCCCCTTCGCAGCCCGATTCGGCGCCTCCCTCCGACGGTTCAGACCTCATTGCAGCCCGTCGGGAGAAGCTCCGCAAGCATCGCGCCGAACTCGGGATCGAACCCTACGGCCAACGCGTGGATGGGCTGATGAGCCTGGCCGCCGCACGCGCCCTGCACAGCGAGACCGCCAGCGCCGAATTTGAGGCCGCCGAGGCGAAGCGAAAGGCCGATCCGACCCAGGTCACGATCGATGGCCGACCGAAGGCGAAGGTCGCTGGCCGCCTCGTCCAGCACCGCGACATCGGCAAGCTTGTCTTCATCCGGTTGCGCGATGCCAGCGGCGACCTTCAGGTGACGCTCTCGAAGGGCAACATGCCCTCCGAAGGCGAGTTCACCCTGGCCAAGCAACTCGACTACGGCGATATCGTCGTCGCAGAGGGACCGATCGGGCGTACCAAGACCGGCGAGATCTGCGTCTGGGCCTCGCGCCTCGAGATGCACTCGAAGTCAGTCGCACCGCCGCCGGAGAAGTGGCACGGCCTGACCGATCCTGAGATCCGCTACCGCAAGCGTTACGTCGACATGTACTCCAACCCCGAGGTGATCCGCACCTTCGAGGCGCGGTCGCGCATCGTCTCCGGCATTCGCCGCTACATGGAGACGCAGGGCTATCTCGAGGTCGAGACGCCGATGATGCAGCCGATCGCCGGCGGCGCCGCGGCGAGACCCTTTACGACGCATCACAACGCCCTCGACATGACGCTCTTCATGCGCATCGCGCCGGAGCTCTACCTCAAGCGGTTGCTCGTCGGCGGCATGTCGAAGGTCTTCGAGATCAACCGCAACTTCCGAAACGAAGGCGTCGACCGGAGCCACAATCCCGAGTTCACCGCGATGGAGGCCTACCAGGCCTTCGGCGACTACATGACGATGCTGGAACTCGTCGAAGGCCTCGTCTACGCGCTGGCCTGCCAGCAATGGCGCGATCGGAGTGCCGCCGGACTTGAGGTCGGCGGCAGCGAGACCGCCCCGGTGATCCCGTTTGGCTCGATGCGGATCGACTATCGCAAGCCCTTTGAGCGAGTCCGCTATGCCGAGCTCTTCGAGCGGGCCTGCGGCTTCCCCATGGCTGACATGGCGAAGGTCCGGGCGAAGGCCCGGGAGATCCACGTGAAGGACGAGGCGAAGCTCGACGACTGGCTGGTCGTCAACGAGGTCTTCGAGGAGGTCGCCGAACCGCTCCTCAATCCCGAGCGGCCGACCTTTGTATTGGACTATCCGAGCGCGATTTCGCCCCTCACCCGTCCCTCGCGCAGCAACCCAGTGCTTTGTGACCGGTGGGACCTCTTCATCGGCGGTATGGAGGTCGGGCCGGCGTACAGCGAGCTGAACGACCCCGATATCCAGCGTGCGAAGTTCACCGAACAGCTTCGCGGCGCCGACGACGAGGAAAGCACCTTCCGCACCCTCGATCATGACTTCCTCGAGTCGCTTGAGGTCGGCATGCCGCCGGCGGGGGGGATGGGCCTTGGCGTCGATCGGCTGGTCATGCTTCTCACCGATTCACCTTCGATCCGCGACGTCATTCTCTTCCCGCTCCTCAAGAACACCGAGGCCTGACCGATGCGACCATCTTTCCTCTCATCGTGGGCGATCGTCCTCCTGATGGTCGCCACCATGGTCCGCATCGCGGGCGCCGCCGATTGGACCGTGGCGGAGGAGCGATGGTTCGAACTCACCCTCGCTGGCCAGTCCTGCGGGTCGATGCATTCCCTTGAGGAGACCGACGGCCAACAGATCAGGACCACGCGGTCGATGCAGATGCGGCTTTCGCGCGGCGAGACCAGCGTGGCCATCTCGACCCAGAGCGTCTTCATCGAGAGCAAGCGCGGCGAGCCGATCGAGGGTTCGATCCGCCAAGACATGGGTGGAAGCCCGGCGGAAACGACCTTTCGTTTCGCCCGCGACGGAGAGAACTGGAAGGTGACCATCACCGACAGCGCGGGAAAACGTGAGAAGGTCCTCCCCAACGACGGATGGCTAACGCCCGCGGCAGCCGAGAACTATGTCCTCGAGCGTATGACCGCCGGTGCGCGCGAGATCAACTATCGGTCGATCGATCTGGAAACGGGTCTTGAGCTCCCGTCCTATTCGATGAAACGAAAGGGCACCGGCCACGCCAACATCGACCACGAACCGACGCCGCGCATGATCCCGGTCAACATCTGGACGGTGATCGACTCGCTTCAGAAGATCGAGATCACCGAGCGTTTCGCCCAGGATGGCGTCTTGGTGGAGAGCGTCGCAAGCCTGGGGATCGGCGAACTGAAGACCCGGCTCACCTCGAAGGAGCGGGCAATTGAGGCGAGCCAGAAGACGGGGGCCGAGATCCTGGTGAAGAGTTTCGTGCCAGCCAAGCGGCGCCTCTTCGGTGTCATGGAGATGTCCAAGCTCAGGCTTCGGGTCACGACCAAAGAGAACGAACTGGCCGAGTTCCCATCCGTCGGCGGTCAGCGCGTGAAGCGCGTTGGCCCGAACGAACTCGAGGTCGAGATCGATGCCGATCGCGGGAGCACGCCTGTCGGCGATGAGGCCACATCGACCGCCTTCATCAGCCGTTCCCAACTGATCGACGGGAGCGACCCGGCGGTGCGGGCGATTCTCGAGAAAGCGCTGCCGAAGGACCGTAGCTATCCGCCACGCGAGCGCGCCGAGGTCCTTCGCAAGGCCACCGATCGGGCCCTTCCCAACAAGAACCTGGCCAGTGCCTTCGCGTCCGCGGCCGAAGCGGCCAAGTCGCGCGGTGGGGATTGCAGCGAGCACGCGGTGCTCCTGGCGGCGCTCCTTCGCGAGGCGGGCATTCCAGCCCGAGTGGCGGCGGGACTGGTCTACGCCGATCGTTTCGCGGGCGAGAAGAACGTCTGGGCTTGGCATGTCTGGACGCAGGCCCTGGTTCCGATGGAAGGGGGCGGCGGACTCGAATGGGTGGACTACGACGCAACCTTGCCGACTCGTTTCCATGCTGCCCACCTTTGCGTGGCGGTCGGAGCGCTCGAGGCCGGGGCGACCGATCCAATGTGGACATCGACCCTCTCCCTGATCGGCAACCTCTCGATTCTTGACCTGCGCGACGACGACGCGCGTTCGCCGTCCGCTCCGGCCGCAGCCGAAACCACGAACGCGCCGCAGGAGTCGCCAACCCGATGAGCGCGGAGGTGCTTCACGACCTGCCGCCGCTCCCGCCGCGCGATCCGCTCGGTCACAAGGGAACGTTCGGGACTGTCGTGGTGGTCGGTGGACACTTGGGGATCGATGGTGAACGCACGATGCTCGGGGCGCCGGCCTTGGCCGCAACGGCGGCACTGCGAAGTGGGGCGGGGCTCGCCGTTCTGGCGATGCATGCAGAGTTGCTCCCCGCCGGTCTGACCCTCTGCCCCGCTGCAACGGGCGTGGCGCTTCCTGCTCAGCCAGATGGGCGCTTGGATGCCAGCGGCGCGGCCGAGCGATTGGATGGGGTGATGAGTGGGGCGTCGGTGATCGCCTTGGGCCCGGGCTTCGGCAACGGGACGGCCGAACAGCAGATCGTCGTTCGGCTGCTTTCCCAGGATCAGGTGCCGGTTGTTCTCGACGCCGATGGCCTCAATGCTCTCGCCTCGCTTCCGGAGGGTCATCGCGACATTCGGGCGTCGGTGATCATGACGCCGCACCCCGGTGAGTTCGCACGGTTGGCAGAGTCACTGGGAGTGCGGCTGGATCCGCTGGAGCCCGCCGGGCGCGTCGAGGCGGCAAGCGAGTTGGCCCGTCGGCTTGGATGCATCGTTGTCCTCAAGGGGGCAGGCACGGTGGTCAGCGATGGGCTACGGGCGTGGGTGAACGGTTCAGGCAACGCTGCTCTGGCGACGGGAGGCTCGGGCGATGTGCTTGCGGGCCTCATTGCCGGACTCGTCGCCCAGTTCTCGCGGGGGCCGACGCCGCGGGTCACGCTCTTCGACGCGGCGAGGCTCGCGGTGCATATCCATGGATGTGCCGCTGACCGATGGGCTGACCGGCATGGCGAGGCGGGCATGTTGCCGGGCGACCTCGCCGATGAGTTGCCCGTCGTTTTGGCTGCGATGCGCGGCGAGGCCGGCGCGTCACAGGGCGCCTGATTCCAGTTGTGTCGCGATGGTCGGTACACTCGCGACCATGACTGCAGCAGCTTCCGGCGCCACCGGCCAAATCGACATCAAGACGCTCGCCGATCGGATGGTTGTCGATGGGGTGTACAGCCTCATCAACCCGCAACTCGGGGTCACCCGCCAAGCGAAGTCCTTTCTCAAGTGCATCCTCCGCGACGCCAGCGGCGAGGTGCCCGCCCGGATGTGGAATTGCGATGAGGTGGGCTTCGCTCGACTTTCGAACGCGGGATTCGTCCGAGTCCGCGGACGCACCGAACTCTACAACAGCGCAATCCAGATCGTGATCGACGCAGTCGAGCCTGCCGAGCCGTCGCCAGAGGAACTCTCGCGGCTCGTGCCGACGACACGCCATGACATTGATGCGATGTTCGAAGAGCTTTCCGGCATCATGGGCACGCTGCGCCACCCAGGTATGCAGAAGCTCGCCGAGGTCTTCATCACCGACGAGAACCTCATGCGCCGCTTCCGCCGCGCGCCGGCGGCAGCGAGCGTGCACCACGCCTTCATCGGTGGCCTGCTCGAGCACACCCTTCAGTTGCTCAAGGTCGCCGAGCGGATTCTCCCGCTCTATCCCGAGCTCAATCGCGATCTCATCCTGATGGGCCTCTTCACCCATGACCTAGGCAAGACGATCGAGCTGGAGTGGGAGCGTGGCTTCAATTACACCTTCCGCGGCAACCTCATCGGTCACGTCGTCGATGGCATGCTCCTCCTCCGCTCCAAGTTCAACGCGGTGAAGGCGGCCGGCGGTCCGGATCTTCCGCCACGGGCCCAGACGGTCCTCGAGCACATCATCGCGAGCCACCACGACAAGCTTGAGTTCGGCGCTCCAAAGCAGCCGGCGACGCCGGAGGCGATCTTCGTTGCCCTCCTCGACAATCTCGACGCGAAGACCGCGCTGGCCCTCACCCAAGTGCGCCGTGGCGAGTACGGGCTAGAGACCGATCTCGGCGGAGACTTCACCGACAAGGTCTGGGCGCTGGACGGGAATCGACTTTACCGGCCGGATCCGCTGCGCATGCCGGAGTGATGACCGACGTTACCCGGATGTGAGCCTCGCCCGAAGCTCCGCCAGCACCGTTCGTTCATGCAATGGCCATGGCCACGTGCGGCTTGCGGCAAGCTCCGCTGCGCGAGCCTCGCGGGCACCATGCGCGACGGCGTCGCGCAAGGTCTGGAGCTCGGCCGCATGGGCGGCGCGGCGAGCCTGGCGATGCTGCATCAGGGCGAGGTAGCGCTCACGGCGCTCGGTCGACCGCCGCGGTGCTGACGCAACGGCGTCGAGCTTCTCTCTCATCGCGGGGCTTAATTGGCGCTCCGAGCCGTCCGGGTCGAACTCCCTGCGGCGAAGTTCAGCGATGGTCACTGCCGGGCCCGCTCCGAGGAACCGGCCAAGGGGTAGGCGCACCGTCGCGGTCGCGATCGACATGGCGGGTAGTTCGATATCGAGCCATCCGCGTATCCATGCCTCGGTCACGCGCTCGTAGCGGCCTCCACCAGTGCCGTGGATGAAGAGGTCGGAGAGGACGAGCCTCGCGATCGCCGTCATGAGGAGTGCCCGCGGGGCAAGGGGAGCGCGCATGTCCGAGGCGAAGACCGTTTCCCGTCCGCCCTCGGTCAGGCGCCAGAGCGGCAATTCGCCCGGAAGAAGGGCCCGCGCCACGCCCGGATCTGCGGACAAGGCCGCGTTGTAGGCAGCTCGGCACTGCTCCGGATCGCCTTGCATCGCGCCAAGCAGCCGCTCCGCGAACGGCGTCTTGAGGACCGCGGTCGCGGGCACGTTGGTGATCGGTCCTGACACCAGCCCTAACAGTTCGCTCATGAGGGAGCTCTGCGCGAGGCTCATCTGCAACGCGATGTTCGGCATGACCGACGACTCGTTCACGGCCCGGCGGATGCGTTCGAGGGCATCGGCGACCTCGGGAATGGGAGCGGCTTCGGCGGGACCGACGCGAATGGGCGGTTGACGTCCGGTCGGCCCAGAGCGTCGCGACGGCACGGCCGGTAGCGAGGCAGAGCCCAGGACGCCGTCGCGAAGAGTGGGATAGGCGATGAGGCTTGCGTCGTTGGTGTCCTGATCGACCACGATCGCCGCGACGGATGCATTCGATTGGCACGCGACCTCATCGGCCACGATCCATTTCGAGAGGATCCCCGCGTGCCATATGCCGGCCTGATGCCCTGTCATGACGACCGGACGATCATCGGCAATTCCTAACGCCGCGCGACTGGTCCGTTGCCACGCGACCAAGGGCTGGCCGAAGAGCGAGATGCGACCCGCCGCATCCCGGGCCCGTTTTAGGCTAGCGATCTGTTCCGCGATCGCGGGTGCGACCAGGGTCTCCGAGCGGAGGGCAGCAAGCTCGGCGTAACTCATTCGCAGGTGGTCCAATCGCGTTCCCGCTCGTCGTCAGCGTGGCGCGAGCAACAGCAACAGGCATCGCGCATCGAAAGGCCCGCCGTCGCCGTTGCGGGAAGCCGATCCCTCAGGCGGAGGATCTCCCGGTGCATCGTCTTGCGATAGGTAAGCAGCCGGTGCGTCGGATCATCGAGCGGTCCGCCGAAGCTGCGGTTCGGATCGTTGTAGATGAGCCGCACGGGGATTTCCCGCACTCTCAACCCGTTGGCCACGGCCTGCGGCCAGAACTGCATCGGGAAGTCATAGCCATCGATGTCGAAGGAGAGCCGTTCGCACGCCGAGACGCGATAGGCCTTGAAGCCGCAGAAGCTGTCGGTGAGGTCGAGCCCGAGTCGCGTCCGCAGGTCGTCGGTGATGGTTGCGTTGATGCGGCGGCGGTCGCCGGGCGGCAAGTCGTCCAGCGGCGTGTTGCGGAGGTAACGCGAGCCGGAGATGACATCGGCGTCATCGGCGCAGATCGCCTCGACGAATGAGGGCAGGGCTGCAGGCTCATGCTGCTCATCGCAATCCATCGTGATGAGCCAGTCAAACCGGTCGAAACTGGCCCAGCGGAACATGTCCTGCATCGAGCGGCCGTATCCGCGGTTCTCGGCGTGTCGGATCACTTCAACGCGATGTTTGGCCAGCTCCATTGGCGTCGCGTCGGTGGATCCGTCGTCGACCACCAGCACGCTGTCCAGCATGCATGCGGCCTGACACGGCCGGGCGACATAGCCGCGCACCTCGGAGAGTACCTTCGAGACGTACTTCTCCTCGTTGTAGACGGGGATCGCGAGGAGGATGCGCGGGCGTGCCATATGGCGGAGAGCGTACGCAGCGTCGAAGCCCCGGCTCAAGTCGGGGAGTGCGAAAGCGGCATGAGCCCACTTTCACTTGCAAGGCTATCTGTCAGCGCCGATAGGCGAACTGCCCGCTTTCCTTGGGAAAGAGCTTGAGAATCACCAGTCGCTCGCGCCAGCGTTCGGCCACGATGCCTAGACCCGGAAGAACCCACAATTCCGACTTTCGCTCGACTTGGGCAGCAGAGAGGTCGGCCGTGAAGGTCACCTCGATGACTTTCATGCGGTGCTCCTCGCCCCGCCAGCGGACATCCTCATCGCGTGCGTATCGGACGGTGCGCCGTGCCAGGCCGCGATCGCGCTTCGAGGTGGCTTTGGGCAGGCGGACCGCACGCATCGAGGACTCGGCATGAACGTCGGCGCCACAAGTCAGCGAGGCCGGTGCGATCAGGAGCGGTGGATCAAAAAGCGACGCCGTTGCATCCGGATGGGAATCCACCCGCTCAAGCGAGATGGATCCATCGGCGGCGACTCGCCAATGGGCGGTCTCCAGGTCTGCGGTGCGGGTCGATGTGGTGCCTGCGAGGATCGCGCTTTCGGTCGTCGTCAGGTCGAACTCGTTCGGGGCAAGGAGACCTTCGACCGACACCCACACCTCGACGCCGTCATGACCCGGGACGAGATCGGCCGCGCTGACGGCGCCATCCGCGGGGAGCTGACGGATCGATTCGAAGCGCGGGGCCGAGGGGACGGGATCGTTCACCAGCGCGGAATCGGTCGTGCAGCCCGGTTGCTGGAGCGCGACAAGCACCAAGCTCACGAGTGCGACGCTCCGAGCAACTCGACTCATTGGATCGGGAGTCCCTTGGCTCGCCAGATCGACTTGAGCTTCTCGGCGGTGATGCGCTCGGTGACGACGGTTCCGATGGCGTCGACGTCAACGCGCCGGGACCGGTTGCCCTTGTCGTCGAAGGTCTGGATCAGCGGCACCGGCGCGGCGCCGATCCGCGTCTCAAGCGTCCACGTGCCGTCGTCGTTGCGCTTGAGCGAGTCGATTCGCTGCGGCAGCCCGTTGGTCTTCGGATCGAAGGCGTAGCTGGCGTAGGGATCGGGATGCGGATTGTCGCGGGGCAACAAACGGCCGAGCATCACCAGTTCGGCCTGCGACAGGTAGTTCGGAGGTACGGCCCACTCGAGCGGCTCGCTCATGCCTGTCGAGTTCACCACCCGCAGGATCGGACGCGGGTCGCCTCGCCGGGGGGGCGTGCGCACACCCGTCTGGCTGGTGGTGCGGGCCGCGTCACGCTGTCGTTGGGTGCTGCGAATCGACCAGACTTCGCTCGTCCGGTCCCACGACACCCAGTAGCGTGACTCGGTGTCGACGAGATTGGTCGCGTCGCCACCGATGACGGTCTTGGCCTGGACGATCACCATCAGGCCCTTTTCGCGCTCGTCGCTGTCGAACTTGGCGCTGTCGCGTGAGGCGTCGACCTCGCCACGCATCCCCTCGATCGCTCGAACCGTCATCCATCCGATCTCGGTGGCGTCCGAGCCGTCGGCCCGACTTCCCTCGCGAAAGACGCGAAAGAGAAGCGGGTCCTGCTGAAGCGCCTCGCGGAGCTTGGACTCGCTGAAGCGCAGCATGTCCGTGCCTCGATCGATCCGTTCACGCCGGTCCTTCACGATCTGGTCGGGAGAGAGGACCGACATCGTCTCGAAACTCTCCCGCAGGCTGGGGAGGACGCTAGCGAAGGTGTTCGTTGGTGCGACGAGAGAGCAGACGAGGTAACGGTCGTTGCCGGTCGGGATGATGACCCACCCGCTTGTGCCGGTGCCGCCCTGCGGGAGCGGCGACTCGAGAATGACAAAGCGTCCCTCGCCCTTCGATCCGCTCGGCGAGATCGCCTCATCAATGGTGACGGTGAAGCTCTTCCCGCTCTTGGTCATCGCGTCGAGATACGCGTTGATCTGGTCCTTGGCGGTAAGTCCGCTTCGAGAGCTTGTGAGCGTCTGGAATCGCATCCACCAGCGCGGCGACGCGGAGCCGTCCACGACCTCGTAGCGAAGGACGCCGGCGAGGTCCTCGCCCTTTCCAAGCGCCGGCTGCGGCGGTCGGAACTTCAGCCCAAGGCCCTCGACCACCACCCATCCCTCTTCCAGGGCCCGGATCGGATCGGTCCGCGCATCGATGTCTCCCGAGTCGGCTGGGCGAGCCGGGGTGGAGCGCGGGGGGCTCGTGGCTGGGGCGGAATCCCCATGACCACCGTCAGGCGCGGTGGCAGGGGCTTGGCCAACAGCGGGATAGGCTGTGGATAAGAAGAGGATGAAACCAGCGACGAGCGATGAACAATGGGAGGGGAGTCGCAGGGGACGCAGAAGGCGCATCGGGTGATATCCCCGTCGGAGGGTTCGAACCGAGACGAGTCGGAATCGGTCAGGGGGCAGTGCCCCGCCGAGTTTGTGCGGGCCAGAGGGTGACAGGGTATCCGCCGCGGCGTCCATCGCCGTGATGAAGCCCCTGACTTTCGGACCTTCGATGCCAGAATGGAAGGCCCAAACAAGGCGCTCGAGCAGGGTCGGGAGAGGTCAGAACGGCCCGTCGTCTTGACAGGATCTTGCGGATAGCTATCCTCCCCGATTCTCGCCGTTTCCCGGCAGGCCCAGACCGTGCACGCGCTGTGCGTGCGGCCGATCAAGAAAAGGGCTCGCCGACGCGGTTCCGAGACGGACGTCATGCGTGACGTCGCTGTCGGAGCCGGGCTGTGGTAACCGCCACGTGCGGTTGCCGGGACATCGAGGCGGGTTGTCGCAACGACTCGGTCCAACCGTTTCGTCGCTGAAGTTCGTCGCTGAAAGAGGTTCTGGAATGACTGGCGGCAAGATCCGAATTCGCATGGAAGCCTATGACCATCAGGCCCTCGATGCGTCGGCGCGCGAGATCGTCGATCACGCGAAGCGAACCGGCGCCCGAGTTGCCGGGCCGGTGCCGCTGCCGACGCGCCGCGAGATCTACACCGTCAACCGCAGCCCCTTCATTGACAAGAAGAGTCGCGAGCAGTTCGAGATCCGCACCCACAAGCGCATCATCGACATCACCGAACCCAACCACCGCACCGTCGAGGCCCTCAACCGCCTCGTCGTTCCAGCCGGTGTCTTCGTCCGCATCAAGGCGTAAGCCTCTCATCGCCCCGCCCGCCGATTACGGCAGCGGGGCGTTTCGTTGCCCCGGCATTTGCCGCGGGACTCCTGCCCCGGTCACGTCGAATCGCAGACAACTCCCCGCGACCCCGACCTCTGGCCACGACCCCCTGACTGACCCACCACCATGCCAGCGATCCTCGGAAAGAAAATCGGCATGACCCGCTTCTTCATGCCGGACGGGAAGAACATCCCGGTCACCGTCGTGCAAGCCGGTCCCTGCTTCGTCACCCAGGTCAAGACCTCTGACAAGCATGGCTATAGCGCCATCCAAATCGGCATGGAGGACGTCAAGGCCCGTCGCTCGAACCAGGCCAACATCGGCCACGACGCAAAGGCCGGAGTCAGCCCGAAGCGCATCCACCGCGAGTTCCGCTGCAAGGATGACGCCGAAGCCAACGGCTTCGAGCTCGGCCAGGAGGTCAACCTCTCGATTTTCGAAGGCATCAAGTTCGTTGATGTCATCGGAACCTCGAAGGGCAAGGGTTTCCAGGGCCAGATGAAGCGGCACAACTTCAAGGGCATGTGCGCGACGCACGGTACGGAGCGAAAGCACCGCACCGGCGGCAGCATCGGCTCCCACGGCACCGACCGTGGACACGGTGCAAAGATCAAGAAGGGGAAGCGGATGGCAGGACACATGGGCGACGAACAGGTCACTGTTCGCAGCCTTGATGTCGTCTCCGCTGACCCGGAGAAGCACATTCTCCTCGTCAAGGGCGCAGTGCCGGGCGCCAACGACGGTTACCTCGTGATCCGGCCTTCGACCCGTCTCTACAAGCGAAAGGCGCGAGTGCAGGCTGGCAAGTGAGGCGCTGAGCGAGTCTCGGCACCACACTGCCTGGAAGGCCGCCGTTGAGGTCCCCCGCGGGACCTTCAGGGCGGAACCGCCAGGTGACGACAAGCAAGCCCACGCTGGCAATACCTGAGTCAATGCCTGCCCGCCACCATTCCTGACGGTGGCCGGAGGCGGAGGCGACCGGCGGCGACGAGCGGACCCTTCGGTCCGAACCCGAGCCCCACACGGATGTGGATCGCAAGATCCGACACCCCCCCAAGGAACGAACCATGATTTCCCTGCCCATCTACGACAAGACAGGCAAGCAGGTCGACACCCTGTCGATCGACGAGCAGAGCCTCGGCGGCACCGTCCGCTTCGCCCTGCTGAAGCAGGCCTACGTCATCACCCACGGAAACCAGCGTCAGGGCTCCGCCCGCACGAAGAGCCGCGGTTCGGTCGAAGGTTCCACCCGCAAGCTGTACAAGCAAAAGGGCACCGGTAACGCCCGCGTCGGCGCAAGCCGCGTCCCCAACCGCAAGGGCGGTGGCGTTGCCTTCGCGAAGACCCGCACCCGCGAGGACTTCCGCACGTCGCTCTCCAAGACCTCTCGCCGCCTCGCCAACCGCAACGCGCTTCTCGCCAAGCTCGTCGACGGCGAGGTGAAGTGCTTCGCCGACCTGAACTTCGCCGCCCCGAAGACGGCCGAGTTCTCCGCGATGCTCTCCTCCGTCGGGATCAACCGCACGTGCCTCGTTGCGGTCGATCCGAAGAACCGCAACGCGATGCGTTCCGCTCGCAACATTGAAGGCGTTGATGTCTGCCGTATCGAGCAGCTCAACGCCTTCGAGCTTTTGAACCACCGCTACCTCGTGGTGGACAAGGCCGCGCTCCAGAGCTTCCTCGACAGCACTTGCTGGAAGTGCTGCTCCTGTGACTGCGAGAAGTCCGCCGACAGCGGCAAGTGCGGCAGCAAGAAGGAGCTCGCCTAATGCTTCCCACCGAAGTCATCCACAAGCCCCTCGTGACGGAAAAGGCGACCGCCGCCACCGACGCGAATCGTTATTCGTTCTCCGTCGACCGTCGTGCCACCAAGACCGACATCAAGAAGGCCGTTGAGGCCCTCTACAAGGTCCGGGTGGTCGGCGTCGCCACGATCAACCGGAAGGCCCGCAACCGGTCCTACCGCTACGGCATGATCGAGGGCAAGACGACCAAGCGAGCGATCGTCCGAGTTCACGCCGACGACAAGATCGAGCTCTTCTAAGGTATCCCCGCGGGACAAACGTCCCCGAGCACGCCGCATCCAACGCCAACCGCTCACCGGAGCGGATAGCTGACGAGACCTACCAATGGCAATTCGCGTCTACAAGAAAGTCACCGCCGGGCGCCGCAACGCCTCGGTGAACATCCACGCCGAGGTGACGAAGAAGTCACCTGAGAAGAGCCTGCTTCGACCGCTGACCAAGTCGGGCGGACGTAATACCCAAGGCAAGATCACGATCCTCGGCAAGGGTGGCGGTCACAAGCGTCGCTACCGCAAGATCGACTTCCGGCGCAACAAGGACGACGTGGTCGCTGTGGTCGTGGGCATCGAGTACGACCCCAACCGGTCGTCGCACATCGCTCTCGTGAAGTACCCCGACGGTGAGCTCCGCTACATCCTCGCTCCCAAGGGCGTGACCGCGGGCGCGACCGTCCTCAGCTCCTCGAAGGCGATCGATCCCAAGGCCGGCAATTGCATGCCGCTGAAGTACATCCCGACCGGTCTCCCGATCCACTGCATCGAGATGCGGCCGGGTTCGGGTGGCGTCCTCTGCCGGGCAGCCGGCATGTCGGGCCGCCTGACCAACAAGGAAGGACGTTGGGCGACCTTTGTGCTTCCTTCGGGCGAAATTCGACAGGTGTCCCTCGACGCCCGCGCGACGGTCGGCGAGGTTGGCAACCCCGACAACGCCAACGTGATCCTCGGCAAGGCCGGCCGTAACCGCTGGCTCGGCCGACGTCCGACCACTCGTGGTGTCGCAATGTGCCACCACCAGCACCCGCACGGTGGTGGTGAAGGCCGATCGAAGGGTGGCCAGGAGCCTTCAAACTCTTCCGGCACGCAGGCCAAGGGCGGTCGTACCCGTCGCTTCGGCAAGGCCAGCGATGGCCGCATCATTCGGCGTCGTCGCAGCCGCCGTTACGGCCAGCTCAAGCTCTAACGTCGCTCCCCGCCCTGTACCGAACCCCGCTCTCACAGAGATAAGGTCAGCCAGCCCAACCGGCCAGCTCACTCAAGCCAGCTCACCTAAGGACCAGACATGTCCCGTTCAATGAAGAAGGGTCCCCACGTCGACGAGAAGCTCTTCCGCAAGGTGGAGAAGATCGCTCAAGGCGGAAAGCGCGCTCCGATCAAGACCTGGGCGCGGGCCTGCACCATCGTTCCCGAGTTCGTCGGCTACACGTTCCAGGTCCACAACGGCCGGGCGTTCATCGACGTCTTCTGCACGGAAGACATGGTGGGCCACAAGCTCGGCGAGTTCGCCCAAACCCGCATGTTCAAGGGACACACGAACAAGAAGGAATCCCTCAAGGGTGGAGAGAAGTCCGAGTAACCCACTCGGTCACGCTTTCTTCTCCAGCACTTGTCCCGCTTTGGGGACGATCCTTCAGGCTCTTACGTCACGAATTGCATCCGGCAACCGTTTCTCGATAGGCACACCATGGCGTACAACGCATCCCACCGATTCGCTCGCATCGCTCCGCGGAAAGCCCGGCTCATTGCCGACATGATCCGCGGTCAGCCGGTGGACGTGGCCCTCACCTCGCTCCAGTTCTCGAAGCGCCGCGGCGCCTGGTTCATCGCCAGCGTGCTGAAGAGCGCCATCGCGAATGCCCAGGACCGCAACGCTGACGTGAACCGTCTCGTCGTCAGCGAGTCGCGCGTCGACGAGGGCCCCACGATCAAGCGGTTCCAGCCCAAGGATCGTGGCCGTTCGGCTCCGATCATGAAGCGCACCTGCCACATCCATGTCGGTGTGGACGTCCGCTGAACCCTCCTTCGCTCACCTTCTCACGCATCTGACCCCACTTCGCTTCACCTAGGACACCCCCATGGGACAAAAGGTCCATCCCTTCGGCTTCCGCGTCGGCATCACCGAGGCCCACAAGTCTCGCTGGTTCGCCCCGAAGGCGCTCTTCGGCGAGCTGCTCGTCGAGGACTACAAGATCCGCAAGTTCCTCGACAAGCGCCTCAACCGGACCCCGCCATACGCGGCGGTGGCTGACGTGCTGATCGAGCGCACCCGCGAGGAGCTGACGGTCATCATCAAGACCGCCCGCCCGGGAACGGTCGTCGGCCTCAAGGGCGCCGGCGTCGAGCAACTCACGACCGACCTCCAGGCCCTCACCGGCCGAAAGGTCGCGATCAAGGTCATCGAGATCAAGAATCCCGAGATCGACGCCAAGCTGATTGGCGAGACCATCTCGGAGCAGCTGAAGAAGCGGGCGAACTTCCGCCGCGTCCTCAAGATGCGCTGCGAGTCCGCGATGCAGAACGGCGCCAAGGGCGTCCGCATTCAGCTCTCCGGTCGTCTCGGCGGGGCCGAAATGTCCCGAACGCTCGACCAGCGGCTCGGATCCATCCCCCTTTCCACCCTTCAGGCCAACGTCGATTACGCGATCAGCGAGAGCTACACGACCTACGGCTCGATCGGCGTGAAGGTCTGGGTCTTCAAGGGCATGTATTCCGAACACGACGACGACGCGACCCAGTCGTCGGCAGCCGGCGGACGGGCTCGTGCCCGCGGCCGTCGCTAAACGCGTCTTTCGTCACCGTCACCTTTCCACCACACGAACAACCGGGCCCTCACGACGTCGTGAAAGCCCGCCTGCCAGGAGCGAATAGCCATGTCCTTGATGCCAAAGCGAGTCAAGTTCCGCAAGGAGCAGCGCGGAAAGCTGCGCGGCAATGCGACGCGCGGCAACTATGTCGCCTTCGGCGAGTTCGGCCTACAGGGGCTCGAGCCGTACTGGGTGACCGGTCGGCAGATCGAGGCCGGTCGTATCGCCGCTCAGCACTTCCTTCGCCGCCAGGGCAAGATCTTCATCCGGGTCTTCCCGGACAAGCCCATTTCGAAGAAGCCGCTGGAAACCCGAATGGGTACCGGTAAGGCCGACGTCGAGTACTGGGCGGCTCGCGTGAAGCCGGGAACGATTCTCTTCGAGATCGCCGGCGTTTCCGAGGACCTCGCGAAGCAGGCGATGGCCCGCATCGCCTACAAGATGCCCATCCGCACCCGCTTTGTGGGTCGCCGCGTCGCGGTCTGATCCCGCGTCAGGCTCAGCGGAACCAACCAACCATTCGAATCGATCAACGCCCGTTCTCTTGAACAGCACACGGTGAACCAGTCATGAAGGCAGTCGAAGTCCACAAGCTCAACAACGACGAGATCAAGGTCGAAGCCAATCGGCTTCGCCGTCGGCTCTTCGATCTCCGTGTCCAAACGGTCACGGAGAAGATCGAGGACACCTCGCAGTTCAAGAAGACGCGGAAGGACCTTGCTCGGGTGCTGACCGAACTGAACGCCCGCAAGGCCAAGGCCAACTCCGCTGGAGGCAAGTCGTGAGCGACGCAACGATCACCATCCCCGAGAAGAGCCCGCGGCGCATCGGCGTCGTCGAGAGCGACAAGCGCACCAAGACCCGCAAGGTCGTGATTCCGTACGTGGACAAGCACCCCAAGTACGGCAAGTACATCAAGAAGCGGACCGTGCTTCACGTCCACGACGAGAAGAACGAGTCGCGTGTCGGCGACCGTGTCGAGGTGGCCGAGTGTCGTCCGATCTCCCGAACCAAGTGCTGGATCCTCGTTCGCATCGTCGAGCGAGGCCTGGCGAAGGCCGACCTCCCGTTCGGCGAGAACGCCTGAGACCAAACCCCGTAACCCTCGCCTCAGTAGAGGCTCTAGGAGCATCCGCGGCCTTCGCGGGATGACCCACCGATGATTCAAAAGGAAACAAGGCTCGAGGTGGCCGACAACAGCGGCGCGAAAATCGCCATGGTGATCGGCGTGCTCGGCTCGTCCACGGCCAGTGGCAAGTTCACCCGCCTTCAGATGGGCATTGGCGACAAGGTCGTCTGCACCGTCAAGAAGGCGCTGGCGAACGCTGACGTCAAGGCCGGCGACAAGGTCCAGGCGGTGATCGTCCGGACCAAGTACCCGACCCGCCGCGAGGACGGAAGCTACGTTCGCTTCGACTCGAACGCGTGCGTGCTCATTGACAAGGAAGGCAACCCCCGCGGCACCCGCATCTTCGGTGCGGTCGCCCGTGAGTTGCGCGAGAAGAACTACATGAAGATCGTCTCGTTGGCGACGGAGGTTGTCTGATGCCCCGACACGTACGCAAGGGTGACACGGTCATGGTGACTGCCGGCAAGAGCCGCGGCACCGTCGGCGAGATTCTCGCCGTGGTCGACGACGGCGATCGCGTCGTCGTCAAGGGTGTGAACATCCGCACCAAGCACATCAAGCCGACCCAGCAGCGTCCTCAGGGTGGCATCGTCCAGCAGGAGATGCCGATTCACGTTTCGAACGTGAGCCCGGTGGTCGATGGCAAGCCGACCCGCGTCCGATTCGTCACCAAGACGGACGGCACAAAGGTCCGGGTCGCTGCCCGCGGGGGCAAAGAAATCGGCAAGCCGCTGCACGGTCCGCGCGGCACCGGCAGCGTGAAGAAGACGACGACAGCTACTAGCAAGAAGGTCAAGGCCTAAAGCCACGCTGTCCGGTGGTCTCGCACCATATGCGGGCACCGACCGGGAGCGGGATTGGAGCGAACGATGGCGGCTTCGAAAGAACCTCAGAAGGACAAGAAGGAAAAGAAGGAGAAGGCTCCCGCCGGAAGCAAGCCGGCGAAGGGTGCTGACTCCGCCTCCGCCGCGACGGCCGAGAAGCCAAAGCGCGAGCCCGGCGTGAAGCCAGACTGGCGCCGCAAGGACTATCCGCGCCTGCAGCAGACCTACATGGAGCAGATCGCGCCGAAGGTGATGGAGGAGTTCAAGCTCAAGAACAGGCATGAGCTCCCCCGTATGACCAAGATCGTGGTCAACGCCGGCGTCGGCAAGTTCCTCGAGAACCAGAAGCTCAAGCCCGAGCTTCGCGACACGGTGCTCAGCACCTTCTCGACCATCACCGGCCAGCGGGCCGTGATGATCCTCGCGAAGAAGTCGGTCGCGAACTTCAAGGTGCGCGAAGGCGCCCCGTCGGCCTTCATGGTCACCCTTCGCCGCGACAAGATGTGGCACTTCCTCGATCGCCTCATCCACCTCGCGACCCCGCGTATCAAGGACTTCCGCGGCGTGAAGGACCGGGCCTTCGACAAGGCCGGCAACTACTCGATGGGCCTGAACGAGCAGGCGGTGTGGCCAGAGATCAACATGGCCAACGTCACCTTCACCCACGGCATGCACATCACGGTCTGCTTCGAGAACTCCAACCCGAAGATGAGCCGTTTCGTTCTGGGCGAGCTCGGCATGCCCTTCGTCAAGCCCGAGGAATCCCGCAGGAAGTGACCGCTCGGGGGCACTGACCGTGCCACCCAAAGGACCGAACCATGGCGAGCAAGGCAACGTTCAACAGCATGAAGCAGACGCCGAAGTTCTCCTCGCGGAAGCAAGTCCGCTGCGAGATCACCGGCCGAAAGCGTGGCGTGTACCGCAAGTTTCGCATCAGCCGCATGATGCTCCGGGAATTGGCCCTCAAGGGTCACATCCCCGGCATGCGGAAGGCGAGCTGGTAACGCCGCCCTCCCCCAATAGAACCCCCGACGGATCCCACTGATCCCCACAGGGCCGACGCACAAGTGCGGCCGACCCACTGAACGAGAGCGCCCGAACGCGGCACCGGCACGACGCCGGCACCGAACGGCGGGCGACGGAGCGAACGATGGCACTTCACGATCTGACTGCCGACATGCTCACCCGCATCCGCAACGCCGTGCGGAACCGCGAGAAGACCGTCACTTGCCTCAGCAACAAGCTGAACCGCGGTGTGGTCAAGGTCCTCAAGGATGAGGGCTTCGTCCGCGACTTCGAATTTGTCGAGGACGGACGCCAGGGTCTCATCCGCGTGCACCTGAAGTACGGCCAGCGCGGCGAGCAACTGATCAACAAGATCGAACGAGTCTCGAAGGTCGGCTGCCGCATCTACCGCGGCGTCGACGAGTTGCCGCGACCCCTTCAGGGCCTCGGCATCTCCATCGTCTCGACAAGCCGTGGCGTGATGAGCGACCGGCAGTGCCGCGAGGCGAACATCGGCGGCGAGGTGGTGGCGGAGGTCTGCTGACGCGGACTTTCCGGATGGTTGGCTGTTCACACGAACAGCCGGATGGATGGACGGATGGATGACGGTTTCGCGGGTCTGCCTTCGTCGGAAGACTCGCGTGGATGGAATCGGAGCCCCGGTGGCCTGAGCCGTCCCGAACGACTCAGACTGACCGGACTAACACAGAGGACACCACGAATCATGTCCCGAATTGGAAAGCAACCCGTGACCGTGCCGGCAGGCGTGAAGGTCACGATCAACCCGAATGCACGCACGATCGAGATGACCGGCCCGAAGGGGACGGTCAAGCAGACGTGGCGCCCCGAAGTCAACGTCGCTTGGACCGAGAGCGAGAAGAAGATCGTCTGCTCCGTCGACATGACCAAGCTCGAAGAAGGCAACCGCAAGGCCTATTGGGGCCTGACCCGAGCCAATATCGACAACATGGTCGAGGGCGTCACCAAGGGCTACGAGAAGAAGCTCGAGATCAACGGCGTGGGTTGGGGCGCGAAGATTCAGGGCAAGAAGATTGTCCTGACGCTGGGCTACGCCGACACGATCGAACTCGACATTCCCTCCACGGTGAAGGTCGATCTGAACCAGAACCAGGTCATCATCAGTGGCCCGGACAAGCAGGCGGTCGGCGAGTTTGCCGCCCGGATCCGCTCCCAGCGGAAGCCCGAGCCCTACAACGGCAAGGGTGTGAAGTACGTCGACGAGGTCATCATCCGCAAGCAAGGCAAGGCGTTCGGCTCGTAATCCGACCTGCGCCCTCCACACCGCACACGACAAGACGACTGACCCAAGGATCGATTATGAACCGGCACGAGATCAAGACCACCCGACGGGCACGCCGCAAGCTCGGCGGACGCAAGGGCATTCTGGGCGTTCCCGCCCGGCCGCGCCTCACCGTCTATCGCTCGCTCGATCACATGTACGCCCAGATCATCGACGACCTCAAGGGGCATATCCTTGCGTCAGCGTCGAGTCGCGACAAGGGCTTTGCCGCGACCGGCGACAAGACCGCCATCGCCAAGGCCATTGGCAAGACCCTTGCCGAACGGGCCTCGAAGGTTGGAGTCAGCGCGGTCGTGTTCGACCGCAACGGCTACCGCTTCCACGGTCGCATCAAGGCGCTCGCCGATGCGGCTCGCGAGGCAGGTCTGAAGTTCTGATCGGACCCCGTACCACACGACGTTTCACCAGCCGAATTCCTAGTGAGTAAGACCCTCCCGGCCTTCGTGTCGGGGCACACCCGGCAACGGGACAGCGAGTCGGTGCGACCAACAAGCACTGGCGTCAGCGAGAGAGACCCATGGCAGAGCTGCTTGACGAATCATCATCGATCGAATCCACCACGGTTGGCGTTTACCGCACGTCCGCGACCGTGAAGGGTGGTCGTCGTTTCTCCTTCGGCGCGCTGGTGGTCGTGGGTGACCGCCGCGGTCGCGTTGGCATGGGCTACGCGAAGGCCAACCAGGTGCCTCAAGGCATCGAGAAGGCCCAGAAAGAGGCAAAGCGCAAGATGCGTGGCTTCCCGCTCCAGGGGAAGACCATTCCCCACGCGGTTGAGGCCCAGTTTGGCGCCTCAAAGGTCCGACTCGTCCCGGCCTCCCCGGGTACCGGCGTCATTGCCGGCGCCGCGGTGCGTGCCGTTCTCGAGATGATCGGTGTGCAGGATTGCCTCACCAAGTGCTACGGATCGAGCAACCCGAAGAACGTCGTGAAGGCGGTCTTTGAAGCCCTCAACATGCTCCGCACTCGCGAGAAGGTCGAACAACTCCTCGGTCACGGCCTCGCCGAGACCACCGTGGAAGAGGCGATCCGTCGCGGAATGGCCTTCATGCCAGCCACCAAGGCCGGCGAGAAGGCACAGGCCCCGGTCAACACCGTTGGTGAGGAACAGCGCCGCGGTGGCCGCGGTGGCCGAGGCGGTGGCGGTGGTGGTGGTCGCGGTGGTCGCGGCGGTCCGCGCCGTGACGGTGGAGGCGGGGGCGGTGGCGGAAGCAGTGGTGGCGGCGGTGCCGCCGAATCTGCCCCGGCCTAAGCCTTGGCCTTGAACACCAATCACTCACGTCCAAGCCAATGAGTCCGGGCGAACGAATCAGGAACGAGTCAGGAGCGCAGCAGTCATGATGATCCACGAGATCACCGAGAAGGTCGGAGCCAAAAAGGGTCGCAAGCGCATCGGGCGCGGCGAAGGCAGCGGCCACGGCGGTACCAGCACCAAGGGACACAAGGGTGCGAAGAGTCGCGCCGGCTGGGTCAGCCGTCCCTCCTATGCAGGCGGTGCAACGCCGTTCTCGCGTCGGTTCCCCAAGCGGGGCTTCTCGAACTTCGGTTTCGGCACCGCGTTCCACATCATCAATCTCAAGGCCATCGAGCAGTACTTCAACGACGGCGATACCGTCGACGCTGCGTCGCTTGCCAAGAAGAGCCTCATCCCGAACGCGGACCTTCCCCTGAAGGTCCTGGCCGAGGGCGAACTCACCAAGAAGGTGAAGATTCACGCTGTGAAGTTCTCTGCCCAGGCCCGAGCCAAGGTAGAGAAGGCTGGCGCTACGATCACCGAGATCGCCCTTCCGGATCCGGCTGCCCAGTGGAAGGCGAAGCGAGGCACGGTCAAGAAGGCGAAGGCCGAGGCCAAGGCTGCTGGCGGCAAGTCGGAGAAGAAGTCCAAGAAGTAATCCAAGAAGTAATCAACAGGAATTGCCCCATGGGCAATCGCCCCGTCCGGAGCCGTCTGATCAATCAGGCCGCAAACCCCTGACCGGATTGGGTGCCGTTCTGATCGAGAAGGGGAGTGGTTGGCGCGAAGGCGCCTCGTGCATGTTCCAAGCGTTCGCGAACATCTTCAAGATCCCCGACCTGCGTTCCCGCGTGTTCTTCACGCTCGGCATGCTGGCGATCTATCGCATCGGCTTCTGGATTCCGCTTCCGGGCGTTAGCCAGACCGAGCTCGCCGAGGCTGCCAAGAAGGCCTCGGAGGGAAGCGGTTCCGGTTGGGGACGCATCCTCGACTTCGCATCGATCTTCTCCGGTGGTGACCTCGCCCACTCGACTCTGTTCGGGCTGGGCATCATGCCGTACATCACCGCGTCAATCATCTTCCAGCTCCTTGGCTCCGTCGTGAAGCGACTTGAGGAGCTGAAGAAGGAAGGTGCTTCTGGTCAACAGAAGATCATGGAGTGGACGCGGTACGCGACCGTTGGTCTTTGCATCGCCCAAGGCTTCATGTGGTTGGAGTTCCTCCGCCGCTCGGGCCTGGTCGAACCGGCGTTCCAAACCGGCGTCAACCTGATGGTGTTCTACATGGCGGGCGTGGTCGGTATGACCGCTGGCTCGCTCTTCCTGATGTGGCTTGGCGAGCAGATCGACAAGTACGGCATCGGAAACGGCGTCTCGCTGATCCTGACCGCGGGCATCCTCTCTCGCATGCCGGTTGCCATCGGTTGGGTCATTGACAACTTCGATGCGAGCCAGACCGCCGCCGACGCCAACAAGCTCGGATTCGGCGGTCTGCTGATGCTCATTGGCTTCTTCCTGGCAATCACCGCCGGGGCGATCCTCATCACCGTCGCCCAACGGCGCATTCCCATTCAGCAAGCCAAGCACACTCGAGGCCGCAAGGTCTTTGGTGGCCAGAAGCACTACCTGCCGCTGCGCCTCAACCACGCGGGCGTCATGCCGATCATCTTCGCCAGCTCGCTGATGATCTTCCCCTCGGCCTTTTTCGGCTTCTTGCAGACGCGGGCGCTCACCGACAACTGGGGCGAGGTGATGATCTCGATCACGTCGTTCCTCGCAACTAACTTCGCACACGGGGCATTCCCGTACGTGATGCTCGAGATCGTCCTGATCTATTTCTTCAGCTACTTCTGGACCACCGTCCAGTTCAGCCCGGACGAGATGTCCAAGAACCTGAAGGAGCACGGCTCCTTCATTCCGGGACTTCGACCGGGCCCGCGCACGGCCGAATACCTCGAGACCGTGATGACCCGCATCACCTTCGTCGGTGCCGGGTTCCTTGCGGTGATCGCGGTCATTCCGACCTTGGTCACGAGCTACCTCGGCATTCCGTTCTATGTCTCCCAGTTCCTCGGAGGAACCGGCCTGCTGATCGTGGTGAGCGTCGGACTCGACCTCATCCAACGAATCGAAGCCAACCTCCTCATGCGAAACTACTCTGGCTTCTTGGCCACCGGCCAGGCGGACTCGAAGGCTCCGAAGATCCGGAGTGCTCGAGGCTGACCGGCATCGCCTGTCGCACTGACGCTCTGACCACTCGACTACGACCATGACCCGTTCCCAGTCCACGCTCATCGCCTCCCGTTCCGCCGCATCGCGGCGCTCGGTGTCGCGCGGAACTGGTTTGGTCCGGACCTCCTCGGCGATAACCCTTCGGTCGCCCGAAGAGATTGAGCTCATGCGGTCGGCCGGGGCGGTTGTGGCCGAGGCTCTTGCCGCTGCTCGCAATGCGTGCGTGATCGGGGCCACGACCGCGGCGGTCGACGCTGCCGCCATGGCGGTCATCGAGGGGCATCAAGCCAGCGCGCTGTTCCGAGGTTATCCCTCGATGGACGGTGCCGCAGCTTTCCCTGCCTGCACCTGCATCAGCGTGAACGACGAGATCGTTCACGGCATCCCCGGCAGCCGAGTCATCCGTGACGGCGACCTCGTCTCGATCGACTGCGGCGTGAAGCTCGATGGCTGGTGCTCGGATTCGGCTATCACCGTTCCTGTCGGCAACGTCAGTGCTAGCTCACTGGACCTCCTTCGGGTCGCCCAGGAAATGCTCGACACGGCCATTCGCATGGCCTCGCCCGGCACCGCCTGGAGCGAAATCGCGGAGGCGATGCAGGACCTCGTCATCGATGCCGGCCACGGACTTGTGGTTGAGTATGTCGGACACGGGATTGGCAAGGCTCTCCACGAAGCGCCGCAGGTTCCGAACTGCCTGACCCATTCGCTTGTCGCCCGCGAGGATTTCACCCTCCGTCCAGGGATGGTCCTGGCGATTGAGCCCATGATCACCCTGCACGGGGCCGACCCGCTGCTGGACGAGGATGGATTCCCACTCGGCATTGCGACCCGACGCCTCGCCGACGGATGGACCGTCGTCGCCGCAGACGGCTCGCCCGCCGTTCATGTTGAACACACCGTCGCGATAACCCGTCGCGGCTGCGAAGTGCTTTCGATTCCCGTGGGGAGCGTTCCCCCCGGCGCGTCGCGAGCTGAACCGACCCCGACTGCCTGATGTCAGAGGGGCGTCGAACCGGTGCCGCAAGGCTCCAGACCGCCGACCCCGCCACCGAAACGCCTGCATGGCCAAAGAAGAAAAGATCACGCTCGACGCCGAAGTCACCGAGGCCCTCCCGGACGCCATGTTTAAGGTCCGCTTGGAGACCAACCAAGAGATCTTGGCCTACGTGAGTGGCAAGATGCGCAAGTTTTTCATCCGCATCCTGCCCGGCGATCGGGTGACGATCGAGATCAGCCCGTACGACATGACCAAGGGACGGATCATTTACCGCTACTGACATCAGCACCAAAGGGGGCACGTAGGCCCCGGGCCCCCTGACACTCCTGACCAGACGCCGAATTCACCAGAGACGAAGTAGGAAACCCGCCATGAAGGTTCGAGCCAGCATCAAGCGCCGTACGAAGGACTGCCAGATCGTGGTCCGCAAGGGCAAGCGTTTCGTGATCAACAAGAAGAACCCTCGCCTGAAGCAGCGGCAAGGGTAAGATGCCCGTTTCGTCCTGATCGGCCCAGCGCCAGACCAATTCCAGTCCAGACTTCCCCTCGGCCGCACCATGCCGGGGGTTTCCCCGCGAGATCGAGACAGACCATGCCACGTATCGCCGGCATCGACATTCCTGAGAAGAAGAAGATCCTGTTCGCCCTTCAGTACATTCACGGGATCGGCCCGAAGATCGCGGCCGACGTCCTGAAGAAGGCTGAAATCGATCCGGACCGTCGCGCCAACCAGCTCGATGACCGTGAAATCTCGACCATCGCAACGCTGATTGACCAGAGCTATGTCGTCGAAGGCGCCCTTCGTCGGCAGGTCTCCCAGGACATCCAGCGACTGAAGGAAATCAAGTGCTACCGCGGTGAGCGTCACCGCAAGGGCCTTCCGGTCCGTGGTCAGCGCACCCGTAGCAACGCCCGCACCCGTAAGGGCAAGAAGAAGACGGTCGCCGGCAAGAAGGGCGTGAAGGGCTAAAACCCGCGACGCCGACTCGGCATCGTCGGGCATTCCCGACGACCTCGACCGGCCCGCGAGCTGCCCGCCCTCTCCACCCCTGACACCTACACAGCGAGTTCCGCATGTCTACCCAGTCTCCTGCCGCGGGCGCGAATGCCCCGAAGAAGAAGATCCGCAAGAACGTCGTCAAGGGCATCGCCCATGTCAATGCGACGTTCAACAACACCATCGTCACGATCACCGACGTGAACGGCGAAGTCCTCGCGTGGGACTCGGCGGGCACCGTCGGCTTCAAGGGGGCGCGCAAGTCGACCCCGTTCGCAGCGTCCCGCGCCAGCGAGAAGGTCGCGAACAAGGCCCGACGTATGGGCATGAAGGAAGTCGAAGTCCGCGTGCGTGGCCCGGGACCGGGTCGCGAGAGCGCGGTCACGGCCCTACAGGCCAACGGGCTCAAGATCACCGCCCTCGAGGACCACACGGCGATCCCCTTCAACGGGTGCCGCCCACCGAAGAAGCGCCGGGTGTAAGCCGCTTCGACAGAGTCATTCCCGCTTCGGTGCGCGAAAGCGCCCCGAGGCGTTTCGGTTGAATCGTTTCCGGCTCGTCACACAGAAGGGTCCCCGATCGCTGGCAGGATCGGCGGTTTCCGAGAGGTGCGGGCCAGTTTCCGCCGCAGAAGACCCCGCGAGGGGCGACTGCGGATGCCACTGCCAGTCGACTGGAGTATGAAGTCATGCACGTACGTTGGCGAGGACTAGAACTTCCGGCAAAGGTGACCCTTGACGGTCAATCGCGGTCGCAGACCTTTGGTCGCTTCACCGCGGAACCGTTCGAGCGTGGCTTTGGCATCACCGTGGGCAATAGCCTTCGGCGCATCCTCCTGTCGAGCCTCGAAGGCGCGGCCATCTCCAAGGTCTCGATCAAGAGCCAGGGCAAGATGATCACCCACGAGTTCTCGACCATCCCGGGTGTGCTTGAGGACGTCACCGACATCCTCCTGAACATCAAGGGCCTGATCGTCAGCATGGAAGGCGACGAACCGAAGACGCTCCGCCTCGCTGCCGAGGGACCTGGCGACGTCACCGCCGAGCTCATTGAGGGCGACGCCTCGGTCACGATCCACAACCCCGAGAAGCTGATCGCGACGCTCACCGACGCGGTCGACTTCGAGTGCACCTTCACGGTCAAGAAGGGCCGCGGCTACGAGCCCGCGAGCGACCAGTACGGCCGTGATATCGAACAGGTCATTGGCGAGATCCCGATCGACGCGATCTTCTCGCCGGTTCAGCGGGTCCGTTACGCGTGCGAAGACACCCGCGTCGGTCAGCGGACCAACTACCAGAAGCTGGTTCTCGATGTCTGGACCAACGGCACCGTCTCCCCGGAGATGGCGTTGGTCGAGGCCGCGAAGATCATGCGGAAGCACCTGAATCCCTTCGTCCAGTTCGAAGTGGCCGGTGACGCGACCGTGTCGAGCGAAGTGCTTGGCAAGGCCGGCGCCGACGAGGAGCTGTACCGCAAGCTCAACATGCCGGTCACGGATCTCGAGCTTTCGGTTCGCGCGTCGAACTGCCTCGAGAGCGCAAAGATCCAGTCGGTGTCGGAGCTCGTCCAGAAGACCGAGGATGATCTTCTCGCGGTCCGTTCGTTCGGCAAGACCTCGCTTCGTGAGGTCAAGAGTGTGCTGGAGTCGATGGGTCTCTCCCTCGGCATGCAGCTTCCGGAGGGCTACTCGCCGGCCTGACGGCCGATGGGTCCGCCCCCATTGACATGACCCCATTGACATGACCCCATCGACATGACATGAACCCGGCGATGCCGGAAGCTAGTTTGGAGTAGTCCCCATGCGTCACAGAATTTCTGGCAAGCAGCTCTGTCTGAAGAGCAACCACCGCCGTGCGATGCTCCGCAATCTCGCCGCCGGCCTCTTCGAGCACGGCCAGATCGAGACCACCCTGCCGAAGGCGAAGGCCGTCCAGCGCTACGTCGAGAAGCTGATCACGATGGCGAAGACCAGGAACCTGGCCAATCGCCGTCAGATCACGTCCAAGCTCACCGACCGCAAGGTCTTCGCGTGGGTCGCTGACCCGAACGTCAAGGAGTCCCGCAAGACTTCCCCGTTCTGGAGCCTCCCCGAGCAGGGCGAGATCGAGTTCAACCGCTACGGCGAGGTCCGAAAGGCCCCGCGCCTGATCGAGCACATCTTCAAGAACGTCGCCCCGCTCTTCAAGGACCGTCCGGGTGGCTACACCCGCATCGTGAAGCTCGACAAGGTTCGCCTTGGCGATGCGACCGACCTGGTCCTCCTGCAGCTTGTCGGCAAGGAAGATGGTCCGCAGGTGAGCGGCCGTAAGTCGACCCGTCGTTCCATCGCCGACCGCCGCACGGCGTTCGCCGCGAAGGTGCGCAAGGCCGCCGAAGCCAAGGCGTAAGCGCCACGGCGCCATCATGCATGTACAGGGCGAGCGAACGAATGTTCGCTCGCCCTTTTTCTTGCGCCTCGGCGCAAGCGATCGTGCCTCCGGACGAGAAGACGTCGGAGCCCGATTTCGCCGTATTGAGTCCTGCATTGGGCTGCGACCGACGAGAATTCCCGGCCATGCCGCCCAGCGGACACCCGCCCACATGATCCTCGAGACGCTCGCGAATCTCGTGATCACGACGTCGATCCTGCTCGCAGCCAGGAACAGCGTCCATACGTGGTGGACAGGTATCGTCGGCTGTGTGCTTTTCACCGTCCTCTTCGCGGATGCCAAGCTCTATGCCGACGCATTGCTTCAGGTGTTCTTCATCGCAACGAGCGCCTACGGCTGGTGGCACTGGTCCGACCATCCGAAGGGAGAGCGGCCGATCGCCTCGGCTTCCGTGTCCACCGTGGTGGTGGGGGGAGTCACGGCCGTAACGGTGGCGGTGAGCTATGGATGGGCATTGGATCGGTTCACCGATGCTGCCGTCCCCTTTGCCGATGCTGCGGTCCTCTCGCTGAGTGTCGTCGCCCAAGTCCTGCTCATGCGGCGATGCACACAAACCTGGCTCTTCTGGCTTGCGGTAAACACCATCGCCGTGCCCCTGTTCGCGAGTCGGGGCTTGTGGATCACGTCAGCCCTCTATGCCGCCTATTGGGTGAACGCGCTGTACGGATTCTCACGATGGAGGCGTCTGGCGGTGACGACATGAGCCGGCGATTCCACAGGGGGTTGGTGGTGGGAAAGTTCGCACCGCTCCACCGCGGGCACCAGGCGGTGATCGAACATGCCATGCGGACTTGCGATGATGTCCTTCTCCTGAGCTACTCGAAGCCCGAACTTCCAGGATGCCCTCCGAGCGAACGACGACGGTGGCTTGCAGAGCTCTACCCCACGCTTCAATCGCTCGTCGTCGACGATCCCTGGCTCGAGGAGCATGCGCCAGAGGGATTTCCGTTCAGGCAACTTCCGGAGAATGACGCTCCGGTCGACATGCACCGTCGTTTCTGCGCGGCACTGTGTGAAGTCGCGGGTGGCGACCCTCCTGATGCGGTCTTCACCAGCGAGGCATACGGTCCGGGGTTCGCATGCGCCCTTGAGCAGTGCTTCGGGCGCGGTCAGGTGGCCCATGTCGAGGTCGACATTCGACGGGAACGCGTGCCGATCAGCGGTACGCGAATTCGCGCTGACCCCAGTGCCCATCGTGCGTGGCTTGCGCCGACCGTGTTTTCCTCCTTCATGCCCCGGGTTGCGCTCCTTGGCGCGGAGTCGACGGGCAAGTCGGTCCTTGCCGCTGCGCTCGCCGAACGACTTGGCACCGTCTTCGTTCCCGAGTTTGGGCGGGAGCACTGGCTAGCACGCGAGGGGAGACTGGCCTTCGACGACATGCTCCTGATCGCTCGCGAACAGGTCGGTCGGGAAGTGGCGCTCGCCCACTCTGCGCATGGCGTCCTGGTATGCGACACATCCCCGCTGACGACCCGCTTCTACAGTGAAACTCTGTTCGGTCGATTGGATCCAGAGCTGGCTCGGCTCTCGCGCCGAAGCTACGACCTGATCGTCTTCTGCCAGCCGGACTTTCCGTTTGTTCAAGATGGAACCCGAACGGGCCCCTCTTTCAGCGATCGTCAGCACCGTTGGCATGTCAACGAGCTCTCTTGGAATCAGTCTCCTGTCCACATTGCAAGCGGTTCGCTTGAGGTTCGCGTTCGGACGACCTTGGACCGTATTGCTCAATGTCCGTCGCTCGCGTCCGTCCGAATCCCATTCGCATGAGAGCGTGAACCAACGGAAGGAACCTCATGGGCGCGCGGCTGCCGATGAATGTGCCGAAGCCCCAAGAGCCGAAGCTGTTGGCTTGGCCCGCTCTCAACGAGAGATCTCGATGGTGGGATGCCCTTGGCCCTGGGCTCAGCGGCCCGGGCGGGGACTTTGGGGCTGACGGCAGACGATGTGTACGACCCACGGACCCACGACCAATTGACCTACCGTGTAGCCCGAGGCGTTCGCTGGCGTCCTCAGACGTGGTGTCCGGACCTTTCGTTCGGGCCGGCCGTTGCGAAGCTCAGAAGGGGGCGAGCCAAGAGGCCCGCCCCCATTCCGTCGTGCTTCCGAGGAAGAGGAAAAGCGTTTCGCTTTCAAATCATCGTCTCCCGATGGCGTCGATGATGCCCGTTGGTCAGATGCGCGAGCCTGGCGTCTGCCCGCCCTTCGGGTAGTTGCCGCCCGTCACGGTCGAATCATGTCGACGAAGCGGCGGCATCCCCTCGTTCTCGGCGCGATCGATCGCCAGGCGATCCCATGCGTCCCGAACGGCGCTCTTGGCCTTCTCCCAGGTCAGCTCTGTCTTGGTCGACAGGCGATTCCATTCGCTGGCGAGCCGATCCTCGATATCGGTGAAGGTGAGGTCGCGTTCTTCCCAGGTACGGGCCCTCGACTCCCAACCCAAGCGATAGGCGGGAAAGTAGAGATCAAACGGATCCTCCGGATCGACATATGGGCGCGTTGCATAGTTCTGGCGCCAATAGGCTTCTTCGGCCGCTGGATCGACTGCTTCTGCAACCCTCTTTCCCCCCGAGTCCGCCTGCCACCGCTCCCGCTGCGGCACCGATTGCCGCTCCCACCGGCCCGCCGAGAGCGGCGCCGATCCCCAATCCCGTCACTCCGCCCGCAGCCGCGCCCAACCCGGTGCCGACCGGATGCGATCCGTCGTTCGCGCGCTCCCGACTCTCCGGCGCGTTCTTGTTCGAATCCATGTTCACCTCCTGTGAACCGTCTCGTGCCCGAGCCCACGAATGGGCGGGCGGCGGACGGAAACGCGCGTCACACGATGCGACGCGTCATGAGGAGACCTTCGCCGAAGATCGCAGGCACGGCTGTGAGGCGGTTGCCCGAAACACCCATCGCCTTGGGCTGTTGTGCGGACGCGCACGGCCGATACGTCGGGCGATCGCCCGAAACCGCCGGATTGACCGCCGGTCATGACCACTCGTCGATTCGGTAGCGCGGCGGCGTGAAAGGCGGTGCTACATTCGGCTCATGGCTCTGCGCGCACCCATCAACGTGCTTTGCGTCGACGATCATGAACTCCTCATCGAAGGACTTGCTGCACGCATGTCGGTTGAACCCGACATCGCGTATGTCGGTCGCCTTCCCGACGCGGAATCGGTCGTCGAGCGAGCTCGTGAGCTTCATGCCAACGTGATCCTCCTCGACATCGACATGCCTGGCGTGAGTCCGCTGGATCGGCTCATCGACCTGCGAGCCGCGCTTCCCGCGGTGAAGGTCGTGATTCTCTCGGCCCACATACGTGATCACTACATTGACACCGCCCTTTCGCGCGGCGCTGTGGGGTACTTCTGGAAGGGTGACAAGCCAACCGCGATCATTGACGGTATCCGTCGGGCCGCGTCCGGTCGCCTTGCGGTGAGCGAGGAGGTTGCCGAGCGCCTCCGGTCAACGCGCAACAACCCCGGAAGCGACGGACGCAGCCGCCTGAGCCTGCTCTCCCCGCGCGAACTGGAAGTGTTGCGTCTCGTCGGGCGCGGCATGTCGCGGGCCGATATCGCCCGGGCCTTTTGCCGCAGCATGAAGACGATCGACTCGCAGCACACCTCGATCATGAAGAAGCTCGACATCCACGACCGTGCCGAATTGACTCGGTTTGCGATCGCCGAGGGGCTCGTCGAAGCCTAAGTTCCGGGATGACGTCCCACGGGACGGATCGGAGGAGTCGGGATGGGCCGGAGTGCAGGCGGTTTGACTATCGTGCGTTCCCTTCGCCATTCGGCTCCGGGGCGCTATGCCATTGCCGTAATGATGGCGCTGCTGTTGGTGGCGGTGCGACATTGGCTTGATCCAGTCATCGACGTCGCTGTCGCCCCATACCTCTTTGGCATCCTCGGTGTCGTTGCGGCCGCGTGGTTCGGCGGGCTTGGTCCCGGCCTGGTGACATCGTTCGCGTTCGCGTTCCTGATCGTCGCGTTGCATGTCGCGCCGACCTCCGGCGGATGGGGCCAGCTCGCCCTTCCCCAGTGGCTGCGGGCCTCTGCCTTCATCGTCCAGAGTGTGGTGATCTCGATCATCATCGATCGCCTCGTTCAGGCCAGGCGCTATGGACTCTTGCACAGCACCCACCAGCAACTTCGTATGGACGTTCGACGGAGAATCAGCGAGGCGCACTCAGAAGAGCAGGCGATGATCGGGGTGCTGGGTGTGCTGTTGGATCGGTTGGGGGGAACGTATGGCCACGCATGGAGCTTCGACCAGAACCAGCCGCGCGTCGTGGTGAGCGCCACCGAGAGAAGGGCTGATGCGAAGCAGAGCGCCGGGTCTGGGAGTGACGACATAGGTCGACTCCCTGGCGCGGAACCGAGCAAGACGGGGCTTCTAGCGATGGAAGGCGGTCGCCTCGCAGTCGGATCGGATACCCGATCCGAGCCCCACGGAGCCCATGTGCTGGCGATCCCGCTGACCGTCCAGAGCGAGCAGGGCGTCCGACGAGGGTTGCTCTTGGAACTGCGCGGAAGCGAGCCCTTCGCCTCCGACGCACGCTCGTTGCGCGGCTTGGCGGAGATTGCCGTCGAAACGGGCGAGTGCCTCTCGAAGCGCACGATTGAGCGAACCATCCAGGACCTGCGAGAACGGCTTGCTGAGCGAGCCCAGGAACTGCAGGCAGTTCTCGACACCGCGCCGATCGGCATTGCCGTCTCATTCGACGAACGCTGCCGCATCCTGACGGTCAACGCTGCGGGTTCGGCCATCGTCGGAGTTCCTCCTTCGGCGCGGCTTGATGGCATCGCAGGCATGGTCTCGGAAGAGGTCCTTCCGACACCCCTCCGCGAACCGATGCGTGAGACGATGGCCACGGGACGCCCGATCGGCCCGGTGGAGTTTGAGATCGTGCGGCCCGACGGCACTCGGCGTTGCGTCTACCAGTACGCGTCGGCTCTGCTTGATGCCAGCGGCCGCCCCCGCGGAAGCGTAGCGGCGTTTGTCGATGTCTCTGTCCTCCGGGATGCGGAACGTTCCGCGCGTGACCGAGAACAGGCATTTCGCCGCAGCTTCGAATGTGCCGGCGTCGGCAAGGCCCAGATCGAACCGACCACGGGTCGATTCACGCTGGTCAACAGGCGCCTTTGCGAGATGCTCGGCGTGGCCGCGCCCGAACTGGAGGGCAACATCTTCTCCGAGACGTTGGAACCGATCGAACGAAGCCGTGCGGCATCGATTCTCCAGAGCCTCGTTGACGGCACCGAGGGAGCAGTCACGGTCGAGTTCCAGTTTCGCCACGCGGATGGAGGGGCCGTCTTCGGGGCGACCTCGCTGACCGCGGCGTGCGATTCCTCCGGACGGACCACGCACCTCATTGCGGTCATCCAAGACATCACCGATCGCAAGCGCGCCGAAGGTGAACTCGAGCGCTATCGCAATCGTCTTGAGGAACTCGTCGCAGCCCGTACGCTCGCCCTCGAGGAGTCGCATACCCAATTGCGGCTCTCCGAGCGCATGGCGGCGCTTGGGACCCTCTGCGCCGGCCTCGGCCATGACATGGGCAACCTCCTCCTGCCGGTGCGCCTTCGACTCGAGGCGATGGTGATCAAGGGAGTCCCGCCGAATGTCGAGGAGGACGTGCGGGCCATCGGGAAGTCGGCCGAATACCTGCAGCGGCTTGCCAATGGGCTTCGTCTCCTCTCCCTCGATCCGGAGCGACCGGCCGCTTTTGAAGCAACGGACCTGACCGAATGGTGGTCGGACGTCCATTCCTTCCTCAAGAACTGCCTGCCTCGCGGCGCCGAGCTCGAGCGCCACATCGCGGCGGACGTGCCGATCGTTGCCGTTTCGCGCCATCGCCTGACGCAAGCCATCTTCAACCTCGTCCAGAATGCCGGAGACGCGTTGAAGGACCGCCGCGGCGGTTGGGTACGAATCGCCGCGGAGCGAAGCCCGGACGGGCGCGGCGTTCGGATCATGGTCAGCGACAACGGTGCCGGGATGGCGCCTGAGGTACGGGCTCGCTGCATGGAGCCCTTCTTCACGAGCAAGGCACGCGGGATCTCAACCGGATTGGGGCTGTCACTGGTGCACGGCATCGTGCAGCAGTGCGGAGGGACGATCGAGATCGACTCGGTGCCGGGGAAAGGAACGTCGTTCCTGTTGACGCTACCGGAGGCAGCTCCGCCACCAGCCAAGTCCGAGCCGGCGGCCCATCGGCCACCGATTCGGGCGGTTGTGAGTCTCGCGGATGGTCGACTCCGTGCGTATGCCACCACCGTGGCTCGCGCACTTGGGTGTGAGGTCGACGAGGTCATCCATGAGTCGCTTCCGGAACTGGTGCTCGGGGGCGAGGTGCGGGGAGTGGTCTGGGTGACTGACGCGGCAATCCTGACGATCGAGCAGGCCGAGCACTTCGCGCAATCTGGCCGACCGCAGTCTCGGAGGATCCTCGCATTCGGGAGACTGCCCGACGACCGCGACGTGCAGAACGGTGTCCAATTGCATGAGGTTCAATGGGTTGAGCAAGTCGCTCCGTCGATGATTCGACGAACGCTCAGAACGACCGTGTCAGCTCTGGCAGAGGAGCTCGACCGTCCTTCGAACGAACCCGACGACGAGCGCCAAGCCGCTCGTCAGATTGTGGCAGGTTGATCGATGTTCTTGCCATCGTCCACGCAGCGACCTGGTCCTGCGCCCTTGAGGGTGCTCTGTGTTGACGACAATCCGCTCGTCATCGAGGCCTTGGCGATCAAGTTGGGATTGCTCGGCGGTTTCGAGTGGCTGACGCCGGTCGAGGACGCCTCGCTCATGGTTGAGTCCGTCGATCGGCAGCGCCCGGATGTCGTCCTGCTCGATCTGGACATGCCCGGCTGCGATCCGCTCGAGGCGTTGGGCGATCTGGTGGCACGGGCAAGTCCGGCGCGGGTGCTTATCTTCAGTGGGCATACTCGGCCTGATCTCGTCGAACGGGCGATCGACGCCGGGGCATGGGGATTCGTCAGCAAGCACGCCGACGTCGAGACGATTGTCAGCTCGATTCGCCGGGTTGCGCGGGGGGAGTTCCTGCTTGGGCCCGAGTGGCACGAGCTTTCGCAGCTTCACCCGCGAACCAGTGATGGGGCGTGAGGCCCTCACGCGACCGGCTATCGACGGCACGCGTCGCAGCCGCCCTCGGCGATGTGCTCCGCGGTCGTGCATCCGAGACTTCGAAGGAGCGACGGAAAGGTCATCCATGACTTCGACACGAAGTCATGGATGACGGTGCCGAAGAAGGCGTCCTCCTCCTGAATGGGCAGCCCCACCGTCATGAGAAAGGCCATGACCGGCTTCGGCATCTCGGTCGCCGAGCGAGGTGCGGCCGCACGCGTAGGGGCCTTGGCCTCGACCGCAGTCGGATCGCCGGAGTCGCTCGGTGACGTGACTCTGTCCAAGCGAATCGTGAGCTTCACTCGCTCGAAGCCGGGCTCGACCTGTGCCGCGCCGGGGTCGTGCCGAATGTCGACTATCCGCGGGTCGCGCACCGCGACGATGCGCAGCGGCGTGGCCTCGATGTCGGCCGAGGTCATCAGCACGGCCTGGAGAGGGAAGGCAACCATCTGTCGAGCGCTGACCAGGTCGCAAATGAGATCGTCGAGACTCGCCGCGAGCCCCAAGTACACGTCAGTTTCCTTGAGACGGCAGGTCAACGCCGACCAGTGCACATGTCGTGAAGGAGCCACGTTTCGAGCGTATCACAGCGAAGCCGAGGTGAAGCGGCATTCAGGCGGCTGCCGCAACGACGGTGGACGGCACATGGCGTACGTTCGTGACGCGGCAGGGCGCGCCGATGGCGCGATGTCCGACAAGGAGGAACCGATGCCACAGCTGTTGATGAAGGCTGGTGCGACTGCGATAGCCCTTTGCCTGGCGGCATGCGGCGAATCGCGCATGACACTCGACGGAGACATGGCGATACGGGGCGAACTGAACTTGCAGGGACCGATCAGGATGGAAATCTCAGGTCCCTCGATCAACTACTCGGGTACGTATGTCTCCGAGGCGCTCTTTGATCACATCGATGCAGGGGAGACGAAGGCCGATTGGATCCTCGCAGTGCTCGGCGAACCCGATGCACGCACGGGTTTGAATGACGGGACCGAGATCTGGCGTTGGGCCTACCAGCCGAATCGCGAGCAGCTTGCCGCGGTGACAGTGTGGTCCACCGGAGAGAAGGAAGAACCTCGCGTGCGTCAGTCCTTGACGTTTGTCCAGCTTCGCGACGGCGTTGTCCTCGACAAATGGCGCGACTGACCTTCCCCGCGGTTCTTTCGAATTGACACGCCCATTCCGGCGAACCGACAGACCCGTTTCGGGCGACTGCTTGAGGGTCACGAGATCCGGCAGGCCGTAGATTCCTCGTGAGGAATGCGGCATATCGAACTCGACGTTCGACCGCGTTCCACCAACGGAGGAATCACATCATGCGCGACATCCGCGACATGCCTGCGGCTGGAACGGGCGCCGAATCAGCTAGCGTGTTCTTCGGCCTTGCCATCCCGATCTCGGTGACGGCTTTGGCGATGGTCCTCCCGCTCTTCTTGGGTGGCTGCAACACGACCCGAGGCGTCGGCGAGGACGTCGAGGCAGCCGGTGAGGGCCTTCAGGACGTGGCTGAGGACACGAAGGACGCCATCAACGACTGATACGTCGAGGCTCGGTTCCTCAGCTTCGGATCCGTCGCCTGCCTGAGTGCAGGCATCACAAGGAGTTCCCATGCTCTATTGGGCAGCCGTCTTCTTCATCATCGCGATTGTGGCGGCCGTGTTTGGCTTCGGCGGCATCGCCTCCGGCGCCGTCTCGATCGCCAAGGTGCTCTTCCTCGTCTTTCTCGTCCTCTTCCTCATTTCGCTCGTGGCAGGCCTTCTCCGCCGGGGAAAGGTGACCTAACAGTTCGCTGATCCCGCACGGGCTGCGGGAGCGACGTATCGCAGACTCTCGAGCACGTCGGCAGGTGTCGCGCGGGGAGAATAGGACACCTGACCGCGTGCAGCCTCTCCGGTCCGATGGGGATGTCCACGTCACACCATGACGCTCGCCGCAAGCCGTCATGAGCGACTCACCATCGATCGGCAGAAGACAACGGGCGAGGACCACAGCCTCGCCCGTTGTTGGGTTTTGCCGCTGCCTTTGCAGCCGTGATGAAGGTTAGGGCTCGCAGATGTCCGGGATGCCATCGGCGTCCGCGTCACTCAAGCCGTTGTCGGCGATATCACACGCCTCGGCGACGCCGTTGCCCGTGCATTCGAAGAGACCGTTGAAGCGGTAGACCGAACCCGCATCGGTCGCCGCCCCAACGTCATCGAGATAGGAACCAATCAGGCCGAGTCCGCCCCCGACCTCGCCTGTCACCGCGACGCTGCCGCCGAAGCTGTCGTTCACGGCCGCGTCACCTGCAACGAGCTTGGACCGCTCGACCCAGCCGCCGAAGACACGCCAGTAGAGGTATGCCGCTCCGCGTCCGCCGAGGTTGCCGGGTGCTCCGACGATGAGCTTCTCGCCCTCGATCGAGACGCTTGCCCCAAAGCGATCGTTGTTGGCGCCGTCATGGGCGGTCAGGGTCGCCGTGAGAAGCCAGCCGAGACCGGCAAATCGCTCGTACACGTAGACCTTGCCCGGTCCCGCCCCAAAGTCGGGGGCACCGATCACGGCGATGTCACCATCGATGGCGACGGAGTATCCGAAGTCCGCCGACGCGGCGAGCGTCGTCGGATGGAGCATCTGCTGTTGAACCCAGGTGCCGGCGACCTCTTCGAAGAGATAGGCTGAGCCGCCTAGCTCGTCGGTATCGGCTCCCACCAACGCCCATGATCCGCTGACGCCCACGTCCGAGGCAAAGTTGTCGAAGTCGTCCCCGTTGGACGCGATGAGCTTCTGGTCCTGGATCCAGATCTCCGCTCCGAGGAAAATGATGGGCCGATACACATATGCCGCTCCTGCCCGCGTCCCGTTCGCATTTGAATCGTCCCAGGCGCCGACGATCACGCGGTTGCCGTCGATGTCAACGCGCGAGCCGAACTTGTCCAGCGGATCGGCGTCGGAGCTGGCGGGCACCAGCGACTGGTCGAAACTCCAACTGGTTCCGTCGAATGCATACAGATGAACGGCACCCGTGTCGCAGTTGGGATCGGCAAGACAGCCTGCCTCGACGTCCGCGGCACCGACGGCGATGCGATCACCGCTGGCCGCGAGACTGACCCCGAATCGCTGTGACGCAAAGGGCTCCGGCGCGATGAGCGTGACCTCAGGCGTCCACGTATTGCCCTGATAGCGATAGACCCGGGCCGTACCGGCGCTTTGCATGCCAAAGAGAATGTCATCGAAGATCGCACCGGCGACGCCAAGGTCGCCGCTGATATCGACAGCGATGCCGTATTCGGTATCGGCCTCGATGCCAGTCGCGGCCAGCTTGGTCGACGACGCGATTTCGCACGGCGGCACGAAGAAGTTCAGGTCGATGTTGCCCTTGCCGCGTTGACCGGGGGCGCCTCCGACGCGAAGCAGGTAGCAGTCGCCACCCGTGACTGGAACCAAGAGCGAAGCTGCCTGGTCGCACACATAGAAGCTGCTCGTTCCCGCGCAACCCAGAAGCGGCGCACCAAAGAGCCCGCCGGGACAGGCGCAGTTGCCGAAAATGTTCTCGCCGTAAACGGCAATGCGAACATCGAAATCGGCGCAGACACCAATTTGGACCGTGCCGTCGATCGAAGGATAGAACCGATACCAAACATCCCCATCGATCGCCGTGATGGACGGGACACCGCAGGTGGAAGGGGGTCCGTCCGTGTCAGCGCCGATGGTGCAGAATGGATTCGCCGATCCGGTCCAGTAGACGATGTCGCTTGCGTCCGTGCAATGATCGTTCGCCGGGGTCGGTCCGCAGGGCCCCCACCCACCGAGGAGAATGGCCAAGTCGGTGGCGTCAACCTTGCAGTCACCGGAGAGGTCAGCCGGGCAATTGGCACAGGACCGACAGTTGCCCCACGCACCCAGCATGATCGCAAGGTCATCAGCTCCAATCTCGCCATTTGCGGTGAGGTCGCCGAGGCAAGGGCAAACCTCGCCTGCGGTTGCGCCCGTGGTCACGCACGCCCCCAAGACAAGGGCAGCGAGAAGGACCTTTGAACGGTGTCGGGATGCGCATGGGAATGGCGCGGCATTGGCTGGAATGGTCATGGTGGAGTTCCGAGGTCGAGCGCGAACATGGGCCGGTGCCAACACCGCCCCCCCCAGAGGGCGCAGGACGGCAGGTTCCTGTCCGACGGATTCCGCTCTTCCCGAAAAAGTCACGCTTCGCCTTCCGATGGCGGGGAGGCCGCTTCGCGTGACGTCCATCAGGCGGTGCCTGGCACTCCTCCGCTTCCCAGAGCAAGGGCCGCATTGATGAGGCCCAAATGCGAATAGGCCTGCGGATGGTTCCCCAGCCACTCGTTGGTCGCGACGAGATACTCCTCGGCCGCGAGACCTGTCGGTCCGAAGCGCGACGCGTAGTCGTCCAACAACGCCCGGGCCCGTCGGCGCTCGCCGCACAGGGCGATTGCCTCGATGAGCCACGTGGTGCAGAGTTGAAAGCCGCCCTCGGTACCCGGCAGACCGTCGTCAAAGCGATACCGATAGACGGTGCTTCCTTCGCGCAGCGACTCCTCCACACGTCGCACCGTCGACAGGAACCGCGGGTCGTCGCCGCGCAAGAGGCCCGAGAGTCCCACGTGCAACGCCGAGGCGTCGATGGTCGTCTCTCCGTAGGCCGCCGTGAAGCACGCCATGTCGGCGTTCCAGCCGCGGTGGAGGATGTCGGCGGAGATCTCCTCCCGCAGGACCAGCCACTCCGGCGGCGGCTCCGAGGCGAAGGCCCGGGCGATGGCGATCCCGCGATCGACCGCGACCCAGCACATTACCTTCGAATGGACATGGTGACGGAGGGGACCGCGAACCTCCCAGATCCCGTGATCGGGCTCGGTCCAGCGCAGTCCGACCGCCTGCACGATCGCCTCGGTCAGTCGCCAGTGTTCGGCGCTCAGCGCCATGCCTCCGTCGGCGAGTACCGCAAGAAGGTCGAGAATCGGTCCGAACACGTCTAGCTGGAGCTGTTGAGCCGCGGCGTTCCCGACACGCACCGGCCGGCTTCCGCGATAGCCGACAAGCTCGCCGATCTCCGCCTCGGCCCCAAGGTGATTTCCCGTGACGGTGTAGACAGGCCTGAATCGCTCGGGCGAACCCTCGCTATCGAGCACCCCCAACATCCAGTCGAGGAACTTGGTGCCGATGCCGGTCGAGCCGAGGCGGGCAAGCGATGTGGCCGCAAGTGCCGCGTCGCGGAGCCAGCAGAATCGATAGTCCCAATTGCGAACGCCGCCGATCGATTCCGGAAGGCTGGTGGTGCCCGCCGCGGAGATCGCACCAGTCGGTCCGTAGCAGAGGCCCTTGATCACGAGAGCGCTGCGCAACACCAGATCGCGATGGATCGGCGGAAGGCGAAGCGAGCCTGTCCAAAGCTCCCAGAACCGGCGGGTCTGGTCGATGCGTGCGGCAACGGGGGCCACGAGTTCCTTGGTGGTGGAGAGCCCGTAGCGAAGCTCCAGCGCCAGCGGCTCCGGTCCTAACGCGACGATCGCTTCCGCCCGGTGGTGGGGACCCTCCTCGACCAGTGTCCAAGCGATGCCAGGCGATCGCAGGACCACCGGGTCCAGCGTGCCCTCGACCACGATGCCTTCCGGAACGATCCGAAGGTGAGTGGGGCGGCGGCCGAAATCCAGGCGCGGTGCGAAACTCAGGCGGGCCTGCCCAGACCCTTGGATGATCCGAACGAGATCGGTCCGGCCGGCCCGGAGGAACGGTCGTCCGGCGGAGCAATCGAGGCAGTCGGTGATGCGCATGCTTGGCCATGCGGTTTCGACGACGAAGCTGTCCCCGACGTAGCGTTGGGTCGGCGCCTCGTCATCGCGGACGGGACTGATTGCGAAGTGACCCGCCATCGGCCCACCTAACAGTTCGCCGAAGAGGGCAGGGGAGTCGATGCGCGGCAGGCAGCACCAGACGATACGCGCCTCCGGAGTGAGGAGTGCGACCGTGCGCTGGTCGGAGAGCATCGTGTGCCGCTCGATTGGCACGGCATGGCCGGAGTGTTGCCACTCGACCCGCTCGCGGAGGAGTGCCGTCAGGAACTCGGCGCTCTCGATCGGGCCGTCGAGGCGGAGCGCGGCAAACGACTCGCCCTCACCGATCTTGATGCCCAGGTCACCCGGGCGCAAGATCCGGAAGACATCCTCATCGGTGCTGTCATCGCCGAGGAAGATCGTCGCGGTCGCGCCGAGCCTCTGACGCATCGCCGTGAGGCAGCTTCCCTTGTCAGCGGGGAGCGCTCCGTATTCGATCACCCGCTTCCCGGTTCGCTCGTGAATGCCAGGGAGACCATGAAGCGAAGCGGCCAGGGCGGCCCGGGCGACTGCAGCCACGTCGTCGGGCACGTCGCGATCATGCAGTGCCGCGCCCAACGGCTTCTCCTCGCAGTGGAGACGGGTGTCCTGCTCCGCGGCATGCCGAACCGCGGCACGGATCTGGTCACGAACGGTCAGGATGTCAGGGGTCAGGCGAGACGCCGTCTCGCCGTCGAGTTCGGCGCCGTGGCTTCCCACGAGACGAGCGCCGTCGACCGTTCCGAGCCTGTTGCGCAGGTCTTCAAGTCCTCGACCCGAGATCACCACGACATGGGTGTGGTGCAACGCCGCGAGTCCGCGGAGAGCGGTGAGCGCCGCCGGTTCCGGAGTGACATCGCCGGGCCGGCCGGCGATCCGAGCGATGGTGCCGTCGAAGTCGCAGGCGACCAGGAGCACCTGCGTGCGGGCCGCGGGCAGCGCCCGCGCATCGAGCAACGGCGGTCCGGCGGGGGGAGCGCCACGGCTAAGGTCCGAGAGTGCCATCGCTGGGTCGATGATCCCCTCTCGGGCGAGCAAGTCAATCGCCTTGGCGTCGCAGCGCGCCTCATGAACGCCCGCTCATCGCGATCCTGTTGCCTCCGCAGAAGGGAGCGAGTTTCCGCTACCATCCCCGACATGCTCGACGCGCTCCTTTCGCTCGAACAATCCGCCCTTGCTGAACTTGCCGCGGTCACCGGCGGCGATGCGCTGGAGAAGTGGCGCATCGCCTACATCGGTGCCAACGGCCAGCTCAAGTCAGCCATGGCCGGGCTCAAAGACGTCCCCAAGGACCTGAAACCGGCGGTCGGCAAGCGACTGAATGAGGTGAAAGCCGCTCTCGAGGCGAAGTTCGAGGAGCGCAAGGCCGCCCTCGCCGCCAGCGGTCCGAGCGGACCAATCACCGACATCACCGAGCCGGGCGTGGACCTCGGCCTCGGTCGGCGGCATGTCCTGTCGCGCACCATCGACGAGATCACCGATGTCTTCGCCCGCATGGGCTTCTCGGTCGCCCAAGGCCCGGAGCTCGAGGACGAGTGGCACAACTTCAACGCCCTCAACATTCCGGCCGGCCATCCGGCCCGCGACCCGCGCGACAACTTTTACCTGCGCGGAGCGTGGGCCGAGCGGTTGCTCCTGCGGACCCAAACATCCACGGTCCAGATCCGGGCGATGGAGTCGCAGAAGCCGCCGCTCAAGGTCGTCGCCACCGGCCGCGTCTATCGCCCCGACGCCCACGACGCGACCCACTTCTCGATGTTCCATCAGATCGAGGGCCTCTTCATCGATCGCAACGTCAGCATGGTCGACCTGAAGACCACGCTCCTCCAGTTCGCAAAGGCCTACTTCGGGGCCGATGCCGAGGTGCGCCTGCGCCCGAGCTTCTTCCCGTTCACCGAACCGAGCGCCGAGTTCGACATGAAGATGCGGATTCGCGGCGAACTCCAATGGGTTGAGCTCGGCGGCTGCGGCATGGTCGATCCGAACGTCCTCAACGCCGTCGGCATCGATCCCGAGGAGTGGACCGGCTTCGCGTTCGGCCTCGGCATCGAGCGCATCGCGATGCGAAAGTACGGCATCGCCGACATACGCTGGCTGTTTGAGAACGACGCGAGGTTCTTGCGGCAGTTTTGAGTGACGGTGAGTTGGGACCGGAGGCGGAGGCCGTGGAGAGGGCCATGCAGAGGCCCATGCAGAGGCCAGTACGGACGCCGGCGCCGCGGGTCATCCAGACATGGTCGGTTCGAAGAGCGGGGGAGGGGCTTGAACCCTTGACGTCCACCTTGGCAAGGGGGTGGCGGTGCGTTCGAAGTGGCGGAACGGGCGGGGGTTGTGGCGAGGGCGGGTTTGCCTTGCACTTGGGCTTGCACGGACTGCTGACGAGCCCAGTCAATTGGAGTCAATCGGTCAAGCGGTGTCAGGGCCGAATGCTCCCTCCTGCAAACGGGGCAACTCCCCCGCAGTTCCCCGCGACCTGCGCCTGTCCAAAGTGAGCCCGGGTGGCGACTGCAGTCACTCGGGGTCACGCGGTCGAGCAGTAGAGTGGCGCAACGGAGCTGTTCTCCCCCGCTGGGGAAGTTACGGGCGACCTCCCGAAACAAGCCTGTCCAAATTGAGCTCGCGAACAAACTCCTGAAATGGACTTGAGAACTTGAAAATGGACGCAGCCGCTTTCCATATTGGACTTGAGGCGGATCGCCTACGACGAAAAATACACGTCAATCATAAGAGGTAACTTGAGACGGGCAAGCTCAGTCAGAGTATCAAGCGAGAGCTTATCCGATAAGTTGGCAGAATCGGTGTAGCCTGACCAGCAGAACGCGGCTTCTGAGTGCGGCGGGAGCGCCGAGAGTAAGCCAGGATATTCCGCCATTCGACTTAGAAGGGCCGCAAAATGCCCATCTAGATCCGCGCCTTGGGGAGCTTTCGAATCCAGTTTCCACGAAACGAACCGCGAGCTTGGATTCTGCTCGCGACCGTCGCCGGTTACCCCAATTGCGGCCTGGAGCTCGCCCGGAGTGCGGTAATACGTACGTTCGGCGGTTACAATTAGATGCAGTGTTGGTTCCGCCATATTAAAAGCACTCATTAATGAAGTATCGCGTCGGATAGGGACGATCTTCCGGATAGAGTCGCTTGCGGTTAGGGCCAATCCAGATTCGGCCGCTCTCGTCTCTCCATAACTGGAAAGGCCCGGTTCTTGATACGCCAAGTTCTTCTCGCCTTATTTCTTCCGCATAGAGATCGCGTTTCTCCATTTGCCTAATCTCGCTCTTTGAAACCTGCCTCAGCGTCCCGTCAGGCTCGTTGGGAAGCGGCTCGGCGTCCATCCCGCCGGATCCGCCGTCATTGTCGCCGGCCCAGCTGTATGCCGCCCATCCGCCGACTGCTGCGGCACCGAGTCGCACAACGGTCGTATACACCAACGCGCCGACGAGAGGGGCATTTTGGACACCCACATTGTGCGCGCGGTCTATGCCTGTCCAAACTGAGCCCCCGGAGACCGCGAATTTCTCCACCGAACTCAGAGCCGGATTGCGAGGGGATTTCGGGGAGCGGGACAAGAAGGTACTCAGGAAGCTGGTGCCCAAACTGCTTCCGCCTACACGTCGTCCTTCCAGCGAATTCGGGAATAGAGGACCCACGCTGCAGTAAGTAGGGTTGCCGCGAGAACAGCCCAGCCTCGTTGAAGGTGCAGCCAACGCCCTACGATTAGGTAGACAGCTGCAAAGATAATCACCAAGATGAAAAGCCGAACGAGGTTCACGGCGAGAATACCCTTAACGCGTCGTGCACGCCTCTGAGCTCGAAGCGCTCCGGACGGCAGATTGGACACCCACATTGTGCATGCTTATGCCTGTCCAAAATGCTACTGCGTTCCCAGCGGTCGAGAACGGACACAGAATGTGGTTGTCCAAATTGGAGAGGTCCCTCAAAATCTTATCCGATCCCCGAGAACCGCAAGCACCGGGCTGGGGTGGGCCACCAATCGCACAATGGCTTGCCGGGGCGCCGAAAGCCAAGCATCAGGAAGGCTGCCGATGCCCAAACTATGCGCCTGGAACTCTAGTTGCTCAACAACATTGATCACGACGTTGGTCGGAACGGTCGAGTCTCTCTCCGCCGAGTAGTTGACGGCCACTTCTGTGGTCGGAAGCACCAACTCCCCCCGTCGAAACACCGACAGCACGAGTCTCGCTCTACGCAGAGCGCCGTCCTCGGCAATTCCAATGCTCCCCAGCTGTAAGCCGTCTCTGCCGAATCGGATCCGGGTCGAACCCTGCTGCCCCAAGCCACCTCTCCCCCAGGCCCCCAGCGACTCTCGATGTCCAATCTCTATATCATATTCGTTCGCGCCGTCGCGGCAATCCGAATCATTCCACCAAGGACCTGCAGAGCAGAATCGACAAAGCCCATTGATTAGACCAGGCACCAATTGCCGAACCATCGCTCTGTCCCCCGGCGATGCGAGCCATTCCCCCGTGCGATGGCTGTACTTCCAAATAGTGTCGGCAGTGAGCATTTCGGCTGAAACCTGCGATTCCCCGCCAGCTTGGCAGTTTGGAAGCCACCGAGCTATCGCGATGCCGGAAGGGCTCGAGGCGAATAGACATCGCTCGATGGTCCACTCGGGGCGAATCGCGGGGAGATCTGTCGAGAACAGTCTCGCAACTACGGAGGCGATCGGTTCGCTCGGAGGCCCCGAAAGCCAGTCAGAAGGGGGAAGGGACGCCGAACGGGCCAAAACCTGAATTGAATCTAGTTCGCTTTGCATTTTCGAGGGGCATTTTGGACACCCACATTGTGCGTGGTTTCGTGACGGCCGGGGGATCCGACAGGCCGTTTCCGCCGGAATCCGTGGCCTGCCCGTGACGTTGCCCGTGACGTTGCTTGGTTCGCGATCTGCTTTCCTGCGGCTCTCGGCGGATCTGGGCGCGCGCCACCGCGCCCGCCAGCGCCCGTCTGTCACTCTGTCCCTCCGCCCTCCGCCATGTCAGCTCCCGCTCGCGTCACTCGCGCAGCGTCGCCCGCGCCGAGATCCAGAATGTGACTGTCCAAAATGGGGGCGGAAGCAACAAACACGCGTCGGTCGGGGTTGCGAATCGTCATGTGACGTTCTCCTTCGCCATAGGCGTTATGGATATTGAGGCGACTGCTCAGAAGGTGGGTGTCCAAACTGCTCCCGCGAGTTGTCGACCTCGCCCCGCCGCGCCTGGAGGAGGCGCATCAGGCCATCGCGGGTGTACTCGTGGTCACGGTTTCTGACGTCAGAGCAGCTTCATGTATCGAAAACACTCAATGTGAGCCGGGGAATGCGCTTGAAGCTGGCGGAGTGCCTCGGAGCGAGCCTGCTGGTCGCCCAGTGCGTGACCGAGCAGGAAGATCGTTCCCCACTCTCCAACAGGTGCGAGTCCCGTATGTCGTCGCGCGCTGTCCATCAGCGTGCTGAGAAGTACCGCAGGATCAAGGAGCGATTCAGCCAACTCCGCAAGTTTCAGAGCGTGCGATTCGAGCGCGGACGCGAAAGCAGCCAGGACAGAATCGGACGCTGCTGCTTCAAACACGCCCAGTGGACCCCGGCATTTGGCGAGTTCTGGCACCAGCGCATCGATGCGGAGGTAGTAATCGGGGTTGCTTGCATCCGGATGGTGAATCTCGCGAGAGCAGTCGATGTGCCCTGCGGTCGTGACGGGGCCTGTACGGGCCGAAGCCTCCATGAACCTCGCCTCAAGCTGGTCGATGCATCGGGCGTACGCACAGAACTCCATCTCGAAGTTCTTGGATCGACGCCAGTCCCTCCCGAGCTCAACGGTGATGCCCGCGGTGCCTTGTGGACCCTCCTTGTAGCAGTAGATCACGCTTCGGCGATGCACGGTTTGAAATCCGCGGCTGCAGAGAAGCGAATGCCACTCCGACTGGAAGAGGGCTGCGATCGGAGGTTGTACTTGCAGAAAGCAAGGCATTTTGGGGCTGCATTTTGGACACCCACATTGTGCGGGGGTTCGCGAAGGCCGGGGAGAGCCGACATGTCGCTACCTGCTGAATTTGGGCCCCGCTCGTGACCTTGTTGCGGGCTGCCGACCAATTGTGCGACTTTCGGCGCACGCCACCGTCCGAAATGCCAACCCGATGCCCGCGCGATGTCCGCGCCGCTGGAGTCAGGCATTGTCCGATTCGACCGATTGCTTGAGCCGCGCGAGCGCGTCATCCCAGTGGGCGGAGAGCCGATCCATGGCGGCCTTCGCGGCGAAGAGAGCGTTCGGATCGAGCGTGAAAAGGCTCTCCCGCCCGAGCCGCGAGCGGCGAACGAGCCCGGCCCCTTCGAGCGCTTCGAGGTGCTTGGTGACCGCCTGGCGAGTGATCGTTCGGCGATCGGTCAGGCGGCTGATCGATCGCGCTTTCCCGTCACTGAGTTGGGCGATGATCGCGACGCGCGTCTCGTCGCCGAGCGCGGCGAAGACGTGGATGTGTCGCTTCAGCTCCCGCTGCAGCTCGGTCGTTCTGCGGGCGACGTCAGCCACGGGAGATCCATGCCTTCACGTTCTCCATCTGCTGCCTCCATCCGCCGTCGTTCATGCGGAATGCAAGATCGCGGCGCTCGGCTGGTATCGCATCGAATCCAGATTCGCAGACTTTGAGGAGCGTCCCGGTCGCTGTCGCCGTCAGGGTGAACTCAACGAGCGTCGTTGGCTCATTCGAATAGTCGACGTCTGGGTCGACGGCGTACGGATGCCATCGAAACGCGAAGCTGCGTGGCCGATCCATCGCGACGACCAACGCCTCAAAGCGGAGGTGCTCGTAACCGGGATAGGCGATCTGGCCGACGGCCGTCTCCCCGAGCACGAATGGGCGTTCGAGCCGGACCAGGAACCAGCTTCCGAACTCGCGATAGTCGGTCAGCGCTCGCCACACTCGCTCGACGGGAGCCGCGATCTCCACCTGCCGCTCGATCCTGTCTGTCGTCGATCCAATCATGTGCAACCTCCAGGTTGCAGTATGGCTCGACTTGGAGCGGTGTGCAACCGTTTTGTTGCAGATTCTTGCGTGTCGCAACCGCTCATTCTGGGGACTCGCTGGCGTTTTGTACCTGCGGGCTGGGCATATGGGTGTGAGCCCGTGCTCTCGGGCGACGCGTGCCGTGGGGTCGACTTGACCTTGATCAGGTCGAGTACGACGGCGGCCTTGCGACCTGCTGGCAATTTTTGGACACCCACATTGGATGTTCAGACTGCGAGTCTCCAACATCAGCCGCACGTTCCCCGTCGGCGGTCGCCTCAGTCCAACCGGTCGCCTCAGCTCGTCCACGCACCGAGCAGAATGCCGAGGTCCGAGGCGCCAACCACCCCGTCGCCGTCGAGGTCTGCGCTTGAACCTCCCCACGCACCGATGAGGATGGCCAAGTCCACTGGGGGCATTTTGGACACCCACATTGTGCGGTGATTCGGGAAGGCTGGGGGGAGCCGACATGTCGCTTCCTGCAGGATTTGGGCTCTGCGCGTGACCTTGTTGCGGGCTGCCGACCAATTGTGCGGCTCTCAGGGCGCGCCACGGCCCGACCGCCGTTGTGAGATCAGTCGCACCGGATCCGGCTCTCGCTTGTCGCGACACGATGCCGCCTTCGCCCGCGTCACTCGCGCAGCGTCGCCCGCGCCGAGTGCACACACGTTCCCCGTCGGCGGAGGGCCTCGTTCCGGAGCGACTCCTCCGAGCCGATTGCGGTGCCGCGGTGGCGGACGGGAAGCGGTCCCGCGGCGGCCCCTTCGCAGCCGCCGGCCCGCCCACGTGCGCGGGCCAGGAGCGCGGCCAATCCGTCCCGCATCGCTGCGGCGAGCCGCCTCGCGGCGGCGATCGCCGGCGGGTCGGGAATGCCCGGATCGATGACGGGCTCCCCGGGCGCGGGATCGGTCCGCCGCTCGTTGGGCTGCCTGTCGGGCCCGGCTGCCGTGACCAGCTGGCGGAGGCTCACCAGCGCGTGCTCCGCGTCCGGCGCGATCGAGCCCCGCTTGTCCGGCCTCGGATGCATTCCCTCCTCGTTGGTGAAGGCGATGAACATCCCGAGCGTCACGCCCGGCATCACCGGCACGGCGCCGCGGACGAGCCTCGTCGGCGAGAACGGATTCGGTCGCCCGGTCCGCCAGGCGCTCTCGTCGCGCCGCAGTCGCGTCCACGGCGCGGCGTCCGCCTCCCGACGCGACCGGTGGCGGGGGACGTTCCGGGGACGCCGCCGTCGGACGGGCTTGGGTTCGGATGCCGTCGCCGTCCCGGCCTCTCCGGCACCGCCTTGGTCGCGCAGCTCCCTCGCCAGCCGCTCCACCTCGTCGGCCTCGCCGTCGCGCGAGAGCCGCGAGAGCTCGCGTGCCTCCTCGCGCAACGCGGCCCGGAACGACGCGCGATGCCGCCCCGCCGCCACGCGCTTCGCATACTCCTCGTCATCGAGTCCGCTCGCCGATCCGGGATCGCACGGATAGACCGGCGTCCAGGACGCGTGAACGAAGTCCCGGTCGAACTCGCTGTCGCGCTCGGCCCGCTGGCCGATCTCCCGCATCAGCCTCCTGATCCTGGTCCTGAGCGAGCCCGGCGTGCCGATCCCCAGTTCCGGCTCCAGTCCCGCGTGCACCGCGTTGAGGAGGACGTAGGCCGACTGGGACAGGACCGCGCCCTCGTCCAGCGGCGTCGTCAGCCCGTAGCGGCCCTCCCAGAAGTGTCCCGACACCCGGTCCTCCCTGTTCCATCGCTTGGCTGCCCACTCCTTCCAGGCCGAGTGGTAGCTGCCAAGGTCGGCGAGGCGCCGCCGGAGCTCCTCGATCCGGGGCGCGTCGGCGGCAAGGGCGGCCACGGCCGCGTCGCCGGGTTCCTCCCCCTCGTCAAGATCGGGCCGGCGTCCGGCAAGCGAGAGCCGCAGCCACCGGCGGGCGACCTCCTCGGCGGTCCAGCACCAGGTCAGTTCCGGGTGGGTGCGGACGATGACGTGGACGTGGTTGCCCATCGTCTTGAACTCGATGAGGTCGACGGCGAAGACCTTCGTGGAGAGGAAGGCAAGCCGCCGCTCGAGAAGCTCGGGACGGTCGGGCGCGTCAAGGAGCCGCTCGCGGCGGACGCAGCGCGAGAAGCAATGGAAGATGCCGCCCTCGTCCTGCGGGACGGTGAGATGCCGTGCGTAACCCACTCTTCGCTCTTCCTCCAAGCCGGCGCGACGCCCCGCCCAAGGGGCCATCCCGAGCCTACCGCGCTGCGGCGGCGCTCCCGCGAAACTGGCCGATTCCGCCAGCGGGTCGCCGCAGTGCGCGATCACCAAACCGTCCACGCGATGTTCAGAATGTGGCTGTCCAAAATCGGAGGGGTCGTTCGCCGAAGATCTTCAGGATGTGGGTGTCCAGATTCAGACATAGATCCTGACAAGATCCAGATCCAGACCGACGAGACCAATACCCAGACAGGTTCCGGAAAAAGTGCGAAGCTCGCGCAAATGCTGAGTGATCCGCGCGAAGTCTTGCTCGCTCAAGGAGAGGCCCTGCGGAGCGAGCTCCGCAGGGCCTTTGTTCATCTCACCAATGGTGTCGTGATCCAGCGAACGGTTTAGCCGGGGGAGCAAGCGCCCCATGCGCCCAGGAGGATGGCCAGGTCAGCTCCATCGACGGTGCGGTCTGCGTTGAGGTCGACGATCGAGTCGTTCGTGCCCCAAGCTCCGAGAAGCACGGCGAGATCGGCGCCGTCCACGGCGCCGCTTTGGTCGAAGTCACCGATACATGGGGCTTCGGCTTCCACCACGATTTGCAGCCGCGGACGGAGCGACTCGGCGGCCTCGCTCGAAGCGATGTCCCAGCCATCATTCCCCGCCGGGAGGAACACCCAGTCGATGCTGTTCTGGCCGGCTTCCAGCTGGCTTCGCACGGCAGCCGTCACGTCGATCGCCACTTCTCCCGTCGTGCCGACCACGAGAGCGTCGGCCGTCGCCATCGCTTCGACGCCATTGGCCTGCACTCCGTCGCCGCCGAAGTCGGCGGCCCAAGTCGCGTTCTCGTCCCAAGCGATCAGCATGCGGTAAAGCGAGCCCCCGGCGCCGGTGTCGCTGCCGGTCAGGAAGAGCGTCGCTCGCACGACCGCATCGGTTGCGACGTTGAGTTCGGCGAAACGCATGAGCACGTGGTTCGCGTTCCCGGTTCCGTTCGGGTCGTCGGCGTCGATGCTGAACGATGCGGCATCGCCCTGCGTCGTGGTCGGTTCAGCCTGACGGATCTGGGTGTCTTCAACGCCAGCGTAGCCATCCACGTCCTGACGGAAATCGGCGAGGATGAGGCCCCTCTTAAGCGAGCGGATGACGAGCTTCGGTGGCGCCGTCGATTCGCTCGTCGAGATGTCAACGCCATTGGTGCCGTTGGTGAACGGAATGAGTGCGATGCCGTGATTCGGACGTTCGCCGTTCACCCACGCCTGCACGAGAGCCGTCACGTCGATGGTCAACGTGCCAGTGGGAACGTTCGCCGAGCTGTTGTCCGCACCGATGGTGAAGAGCGGGGCTGCGTCACATTCGACGCCGGGCGTTGCGCCGTTTCCGCCGAGCGCGGCCCAGGTCGTTGCCTCGTCCCAGGTGGTCGTCATTCCATAGACGCGGAGTCCGCTGCCTGGATCGATCACATTGAGGACGAGGAGCGCTTCCTCGACCTCACTGTTCGGAGCGAGGAGTCCGGGGCCTTCGCCGATGATGCCGTCGAAGCGGACAAGTCCATGATTCGGCTGAAGCCCCGGCGAGCCGTCGTCGCCATCGACACTGATGCTCGTCTCGTCGCCGTTCGCGGCATCGCCGCCGGAGGAGCGGATTTCCTTGTCCTCCGTCCCGACGTAGCCGTTGAGGCCTTGGGCGAAGACCGTTTCGTCGTAGATCTCCGCCGGCGGCTCGGGAGGCGCGACAAACTCGAAGCGGGTGGCGAAGTCGATCGCGATCGTGAATTGGCTGGCGAAACCGCCGACCTGTTCGATGGTCTCGGTCTGGTACTGATCGAGCCAGGGGCTGTAGGTCTCGACGTTGATCGCGTCGCCGGCCTCGTCGATCTCAACGAGGCGCAGCCATCCGTTGCCGCCTGCGGTGTAGTCCTGGAAGTCCTGAAGCATCTCCACGACCGGCTTGCCGAAGTTGTTCAGGCTGACCTGGTGGTACTCGCCGGAGTTGAATTGGTTGCCGGAGTGGTAGTGGCCGCAGAGAACGAGGAAGATCTGATCGTTGGTTCGGACAAGCTCGTCGAAGAGGGTGTTGCCGGCGCCGCTGCGGCCCGGCGGGTCCTCGTCGAGATACTCGTGCGTCGAGAGGATCACCGGCAGATCAGGGTGGGCGGCGATCACGCCTTGGGCCCACTCGATCGGCGAGGGATCGCGGACAGGGACGTTCGCGGTCGGCTGCCACTCGAGGGCGAGGTGCAAGTACTCGCGTCCGCCCGCGGAAAATACCTGGTAACTGTTGGTGCCGGAGGCCTCAGCGCCGCCGTACCACGGCGCGCCAACGTAGGCAGCTGGACCAAAGCTCGCCGCGAACGTCGCCGCACCAGTTTGCTTGTTCCCCGTCGACTGGTAGTCGTGGTTTCCGGGCAGAATGCCGTGCGGAACGACGAAGCCGGACTTTGCGCGAAGCACGTCCATCGACTCGACCGCGCGAGTCCACTCAATGGAGTTTGTCGCGGTGTTCACCACGTCACCGACGTGGGAGACAAACCCGATATTGCGGTCGTTGCCCGACTCGATGTGGGTGCGAATCCACTGGGTTTGGGCGGTGAAGATCGGGGCGTTGGTGGCGCTATTCACGTAGTTTTGGGTGTCGGGGAGGACAACCAGCGAGAAGGCCTGTTGGGCCTGGGACCTTGCGGCCAAGGGAACGAGGGTGATGGCGAGGACGAGGGACAGGAATCGCATGCGAATGCTCCTAACGAGGTCCGGACTTGACGCTTGAGGTGTCGCAGCCGAATCGTGGTGAGGACAGACGCGAAATGGGTCTTTGCTCGGTTTCATCTTCGCTCGCATCCGACGGTCGTTCGATGTGAGCGAAGCGTGGAGGGCGCGCACGAAGCGCTCTGGCCAGGCGGGCGAACTGTTAGTGTGGCGCAAGGATCGAGGCGCCCAATGCGGTATGGGCGCCTCGGTCGCGGAGTTCACCGTGGATTGGCTTCGGCAGCGCTGCAGCGATGCGCGAATCAGGGTGCGTCGAAACCACCGCACGTGATGTGTCGGCGTCAGCCAAGCCGCCCTGCGCCGTCAGGAGGCTTCCGGGTAGCGCTGAAAGGGCGTTTGGTCGTCAGCGGAATACGACGACCTTCCGTCGCGAAGGCATAGGGAAGTCATCTCATTCCAGCTTCAGGCGCAGGGTGGGCCGCACTCACCTCGCCGTAAACGGCTTGATCTGATCCAGCACAGCCTTCAACACGGTGCCGATCGACCCGCTGCCTGCGAGCCGTTCGGCCTCTCCCTTGAAGTCGTCGGCGGCCTTCTCGAGTTCTGGCCCGAAGGCGACGCGCACGTTCTCGAGGTCCTTGCCGGAGAGCTTCTTCAGCTCGGGCATCGCTCTCTGCACGTCGTCGTAGTAGGGCTTTACCTTGTCGATCGCCTTCACCGCCGAGGTCAGGTCGCGAACATCGTTCAGTTCCTTCACGACGCCCTCGAGACCGGTGAGGTAGCTCCGCACGCTCTGCTTCACCGCATCGCTCAGCGCGGCCATGGCCGCCGCCCGCGGATCGAAGGCGCCGAAGGGTCCGCCTCCCTGGCAGCCGGTCATCGGCGCGACGGCAGGGGCGAGGAGAAGGAGGCAGGCTACGGCGAGAAGGCGGGTTCGTTGCATGGGAGATCTCTCTGGACGGAACCGCCGAAGCGTACCAGTGGCCGACCACGCCGATTGGACGTTTGGGGTCGATCGTGACACCATTGGGCGAATGGCCAGCGACGGATCGCCGACCTCACGTTCCCAACCCGGATCAACCGGCGTCGACCTGCGCGAGTGGGCCGAGCAACTGCCTGATGTCGGGGACGCCGTGCGGAGGGAGTTCGGCCCCGAGGCGGCGGCCCGCTTCGCCGACGAGCTTTTCTCGTTCCAGCGCAAGCGGGCGTTTGTCTACGCGGTGGTGATGGCCCTGTTCATCGCTCCGTTCTTTGTCATGGACCTCTGGACCGCGATGAGCGAGGCACGGTCGGAACGCGCAGCGACCTCCCTCGCCTCGGAGCTTGCCGATCCGATCATGGACGGCCTGCTCATTCTCTTTCACGCCGTCTTCGCGGCGATCTTCCAGCGCCTGCGGCACTCGCGTGAGCGGCTGATGCGACTGTTCCTCGGGCTCCTGATGGGAACGGGATCCTCGATCGTCCTCTACGTCTGGTGGGCGACGCGCGACGGCAGCGTCCTCGATGCCGCCGATCGCGGTACCTGGATCGAACCCTTCGTCTTTGGCTGCACCTCGATCGTCTGCGCCGGCTTCGCCCACCTCTTCGCCTCCTTCTTCGTGGCCCTCTCGCCGCGCGAAGCCCTCATTCCCGTCATTCCTGTCACCATCGCCTACATCCTGACCCTCCTCTCCCTCGTGAACGGTCCGCCGAACGCGAAGGTGTGGATGATCGCGATCTGGCCGCTCGCCGCCGCGCCCGGACTCATCTGGAGCACGTGGCGCTACCGCAAGTTCGTCGACAGCTTCCGATGGCAGGTGCTGCGGACGAGGCTCGGTGACCTGCGGCAGGATCTCGCCGATGCCCGACGGGTGCACGAGTCGCTCCTGCCGGCGCCGATGCGTGACGGCCGCATTCGCATGGACTACAGCTATGAGCCGATGCGGGAGATCGGCGGCGACTACCTATTCGCCAAGCGTCATGACGATGGTCGGGTGCTGATGGTCCTGGCCGATGTGGTCGGCCACGGCGTCGCCTCGGCCCTGGCCGCGAATCGCGTCCACGGTGAAATCGAACGCCTGCTCGAGGACGCTCCCGACTCGGGGCCGGGCGATGTCATCACGATGCTCAATCGCTTCTTCTGCCGCTCGCTCGCGCCGCAGGGGATCTTCGCCACGGCGATCGCGGTCGAGGCCCGCGAAGGACAACTGCGACTGTCCAACGCTGGGCATCCGGCCGCGCTCCTCCTTCGGGCGGGCGGCGGCATCGAGGAATGCCACGCGACGGCGGTCATGCTGGGAGTCACCGATGCTGCCGGCTTCTCGGCCGGCGAGATCGAGCGTCCGCTGGCCCGTGGTGACGCCATCGTGCTCTGCACCGACGGCGTCCACGAGTCCATCGCGGCGGACGGAACCTTCTTTGGCGACCGCACGCTGCATCAGGTGATCTCGGACGCCCGCATCGGGGGACCCGACCGGATTGCCCCGGCCCTCGTCGAGGCGGTGCGGCGGCACCGGGCCGGGGAGCCGACGGACGACGTTCTGGTAGCAACGCTATGGCATCACGCCTGAATTGGGTCACACTGTGGACGACCCCCGACAACGGACAAGCCGAACAGGAACAGGAAGGACCCAGGAGATGGCCCACGTGAACGCGAGCCGGCGATGGACCGGGACGAAACGGCTCGGTGCCTGCGCGGCTGCCGCGGTATTGGCCGTCACCAACCTCTGCGCGGCGCAGTGCGGGTTGGGTGACCTCACCGATGACGGGAGCGTCAACAGCGCCGACCTCGCCGTCCTTCTTGGCGAGTGGGACACGGAGGGATCGACCGCCGACCTCAACGAGGACGGCACGGTCGACGCCGCCGACCTGGCGACGCTGCTGGCCAGTTGGGGCGACGTGGTGGTCGAGACCGGCACCTTCCCGACGCAGTGGATTTGGGGTGCGCCGAACTGCGCGACGGACCCGCAGATCCAGATCCACCAGTACAACGAGAACACCTACATCCTGCGGCAGTCGCTCTGCACGAACTTCGAGGGGCCGTTCATCTACCTCCTCTTCGGTTCGCAGAAGGTCCTCATGCAGGACACCGGTGCGTCGAACGTGGCGATGTACACGACCGTGAAGTCGATCATCGACCAATGGCTTGCGGCCCACGGGCAGGCGAGCATCCAACTCATCGTCAGCCACACCCACGCCCATGGCGATCACGTCTTCAACGACGGGCAGTTCGCTGGCAAACCGAACACGACGGTCGTCGGGCTGACCCAGACGGCGGTGAAGAACTTCTTTGGCATCGTCACCTGGCCTGACCAGATCGTCGACTACGACCTCGGCGGGCGCGTCGTTCAGGTGATTCCGCTGCCCGGACACCAGACCGCCCACGTCGCCGTGTATGACCGTGACACCGGCTTCCTCCTCACCGGCGACACGCTCTATCCGGGGCGGCTCTACATCTCCAACTGGAGCCAATACAAGGCGAGCATCCAGCGCCTCGTCGACTTCACCGCGGACAAGCCCGTTTGCCATGTGATGGGAACGCACGTCGAGATGTCCAACGTGCCTGGCGACGATTTTCCGATCGGCTCGACATCGCATCCGAACGAGCACGAGCTTCAGCTCGGCCGCGAGCACCTGATCGAACTGAACAACGCCTGCATCGCGATGGGCAACACGCCCGTGTACCAGGTGCACGACGACTTCATCATCTATCCGCTGGTCTTCGCGGGCGGCGGAGGCAACGGCGGCAACGACGACGCGCCCGCCGATGAGCGCTGCTGCGACAGGCCCAAGACGGTGTTTGATCTGGCGCGGGCCCGTGGCATTCGGAGGTGAGAGGCGGATTCACCGCAGAGGCGAGGAGGACGCAGAGCCTGACGCAAAGGATGGAAGAAGGGTGGACGGTCGCGCGACCGGACACCTTCTTGACGACCTGTATCGGGCCCCCGCGTCTCCCCTCGATGAGCTCGGGGCAGGCTGCGCCTCTGCGTTGACCAAGCGGTCACGAACCTCACGTCGTGTAATCAGCGTTCAACTTCACGTACTCGGTGGTCAGTCCGCAGGAGAAGAACTCATCGCTCGCGTGACCTTGGCCCAGGTCGAGGCGAATCTCGACCAGCGGCTGGCGGAAGACGCGCTCGCGTTCGGCGAGCGGGGTCGTTGAGGGTGCGCCGTCCCTGAAAAGGTCGACGCCGCCGACGGAGAGGTGGAGGTCTTCGACGCGCAGAGGCACGCCGCTGCGACCTGCCGCAGCGAGAATGCGACCCCAGTTCGGATCGCCGCCGGTCACCGCGCAACGGACGAGCAGGCTCATCGCGATCGTCTGGGCGACCTTGAGGGCCTCGTCGTTGGATCGGGCGCTGGTCACCTTCACCTCGATGCCGCGTTCGAAACCCTCGCCGTCCCGCACGACCAAAAGGGCCAGCTCCTTCGCGACCTGCTTGAACGCCTGCTCGACTTTGGCGTGTGGGAAGGCGCCGGCCTTGCCGCTGGCCAACGCAAAGACGCTGTCGTTGGTCGAAGTGTCGCCGTCGATCGAGATGCGGTGGAAGCTCTGGTCGACGGCGTTCTGAAGCATGCGCTGGAGCGAGGCCGCGTCCACTTCGGCATCGGTCATCAGCACCGAGATCATCGTTGCCTGTGGCGGGCTCATGTCCGGATGGATCATCCCCGCGCCCTTCGCCATGCCGGAGACGATCGCGGTCCGACCTTCGTGTTCAACGGTCACCTGGGCGGTCTTGTGGTACGTGTCGGTCGTCATGATCGCCTGGGCGACGGGCAGCAGATCACCGCCCTTGAGCGACGCGACCAGCCCTGGAATCTGCGGCAGCATCCGCTCGATCGGCAACTGCACGCCGATCACGCCGGTCGAATTGACCAGCACCGACTCGGGAGCGATGTCCAACGACCTCGCTACGGCGTCAACGCAGTCGATCGCCCGCGACAATCCCTCGGTGCCGGTCGCCGCGTTCGCGCATCCCGAGTTGATCAGGATCGCGCTGGCATGCCCGCGCGACTCGATGAGGTGACGCTTCGACAGCTGCAACGGAGCTGCGCAGACGAGGTTCTTGGTGAACATCCCGGCAGCGGTCGCGCCGTCCTCACAGACGATCAGGGCCATGTCCTGCCGCCCGGGCTTCTTGATCGCAGCGGAAGCGGTCGAACCGGTGAAGCCCTTGGGGAACTGGTGGGATGGTGTGGTCATGGGGAATCGAGATTCACCGCAGAGTGCGGAGGACGGGGAGTCCCGAAGGAGAGGATCAGGAAGGTCGTTGGTTCGGTCGCAGGGGCTGGTACTCACACGATGGCAATCGCGCAGCCCCTTGTACACCTCTGCGTCAGGCTCTGCGACCTCCCGTCGACGAGCACGGGAATGCCGCGCGTCTGTGCCAAAGCTCTGCGGTGACTCTCGTCTCGCTCACCGCTGCCCGTCGGTCACGGCGCGGGGTAGCTCGGCCGGTTTCGGGCTCGCGCCAGTCTCGTAGGTCATCGCGATCTCGTCGCAGCAGGTGTTCTTCGGGCAGTTCGCGCAGTCCTTCAGGACCTTCTCCGGCAGGCTGTTGATGGAAACGGTCTTGAAGCCGCACTTCTCGAAGAACTTTGGAGCTCTCGTGAGGACGAAGACCTTCGGGATGTGCAGGTCCTTGGCAAGGTCGAGGAAGTAGCCGACGATCTCCTGACCGATGCCGCGACCCTGGAAGGCCTCGTCGATGCCCAAGGAGCGGATCTCGGCCAGTTGCGGCGTGTAGATCCAGAGCGCGGCGCAGCCCACGACGTGGCCGTCGATGACGGCGACGCCGAAGTCGAGGATCGCCTTCATGATGTCCTCGCGGCTTCGGGGCAGGTTCTCGCCCTTCACCGCCCAGTGATCGACCAGACGGCAGATGTCGTCGAGGTCATCCATGCGGGCCTGTCGGAGTTCGACGGCCCCGTCCGCCGAGCCTTCGGCCCGCTCGCGGAGCATGCGCCGGACGCGCTCGATCGCCGACTCGACCGAGGTCGGCGCGGTGCCGCCTTCGACCGAGCGCTTGCCGAGCGACGCACCGATGGTGAGGGACGTGTAGACGTCCTTCTCGACCTTCGGGGCGTGGCGTTGGAGCGTCTCGACCGAAAGCTCATCGAGGTTCCGCTTCTCCTGGATCGCATCGCGCACGATGCGTCCGACCTGATGATGGGCCTCGCGGAAGGGAACGCCGTGGCTGACGAGATAGTCGGCGAGGTCGGTCGCGTTCGAGTAGCCGCCCAAGGCCGCGGCCATGGTCCGCTCCCGGTTCACCTTCGTGCCCGCCAACATCGGAGGCAGGACCTGCAGGCACATCGAGAGATGCTCCATCGCGTCGAAGAGAGGCTCCTTGTCCTCCTGCATGTCCTTGTTGTAGGCGAGCGGCAGACCCTTCAACGTCACCAGCATCGTGACCAGGTTGCCGAGCTGGCGACCGGTCTTCCCGCGGATGAGTTCGAGGGCATCGGGGTTCTTCTTCTGCGGCATGAGCGAGCTGCCGCTGGTGAAGGCATCGGGCAGCTCGATGAAGCCGGCCTCGCTCGTCGCATAGAAGATCATGTCCTCGGCCAGGCGCGAGAGGTGGATCGCGCAGAGGGTCGATGCGGCTAACGTTTCGACCACGAAGTCGCGGTCGCTGACCGCGTCGAGCGAGTTGGCGGTGGCTGCGGTGAACCCGAGATCGGCAGCGAGGGCGTCGCGGTCGATCGGGTACGCGGTCCCCGCAAGGGCGCCGGAACCCAACGGCGAGATCCGCACCCGATCTAACGCGTCGTTCAACCTGTCCGCATCGCGTCGGAACATCTCGACGTACGCAAGACACCAGTGGGCGAAAAGAAGCGGCTGGGCCCGCTGAAGGTGGGTGTACCCCGGCAGGACCGTGCTCTTCTCGCGCTCGGCAAGGTCGAGCAGGGCCCGCATGACCTGCTTCAGTTCCGCCTTCCGCGCGACCAGCTCCCGCGCGGTCCACAGCCGCAGGTCGGTGGCGACCTGATCGTTGCGGCTGCGGCCGGTGTGAAGCTTCTTGCCAAGTTCGCCGACGCGGGCGATCAGCTCGCGCTCGACCCAACTGTGTACGTCCTCATCGCTTGCGGTCGCGATGATGCTCGGGTCCTTCATGACCGCCGAGAGGATGTCCTTCAGCCCCGCGACGACCGACCGCCGCTCGTCGGTCGTCAGCACTGCGGCCCGCTCGAGGGCCTTCGCCCATGCGATGGAGCCCTCGATGTCCTCACGGACGAGCGTCCGATCGAACACGAGCGAGTCGTTGAAGCGCCGAAAGAGGTCGTCGGGACGCCCTTCGGTACGCCCTGCCCAGAGCGCTGTCGAGGCGCTGCCGGCAGGAGGTGTGGTGGGAGCTTGGGTCATCGTGATTCGTTACTTCTTTCCGGCAGCCTTGGACTGGGCCTTGGATTTGGCGGGCAGCTTCGACTTTCCAGCCGGCTTCAGCTCGCGGCTGGAGGAACTCTTGCTGGCCTTGCCGCCGTCGAGGGAATGCTTGGCCTTGAGAGCCCGGATGCGCGCCGGCAGCGAGTAGAGACGGATGAAGCCGCCGGCGTGCGACTGGTCGTAGACCTCGTCGGCGCCGAAGGTCGCGAAGCTCTCGCTGTAGAGGCTGTGCGGGCTGCGACGCTTGATGACGGTCGCGCTTCCCTTGTGGAGCCGCACGACGATGTCACCGGTCATGACCCTGGCGATCGAGGCGAAGCTCGCCCACATCGCCTCGCGGAGCGGCGTGAACCACGAGCCCTCGTAGATGATCTCGGAGAAGTCGTGACTGAGCTTCTCGCGATAGTGGAGCGTCGTACGGTCGAGGACGAGTTCTTCGAGGCCGCGGGCGGCGGCGGTGATAATCGTGCCGCCGGGCGTTTCGTAGCAGCCGCGCGACTTCATGCCGACGAGGCGGTTCTCGACGATGTCCACGCGGCCGACGCCGTGCTTGCCGCCGATGGCGTTGAGCTTCTCGACCAGCGTGACCGCGTCGGTCTTCTTGCCGTTGAGGGCCACGGGAACGCCTTGCTCGAAGGAGATCATGACCTCCTCGGGGGCGTCCGGGGCGCTGAGCGGCGAGACGCTGCGCATCCACACGTCCTCGGGCGGCGCGTTCCAGGGATCCTCCAACTCGCCGCCCTCGTGGCTGATGTGCCAGAGGTTGGCGTCGCGCGAGTAGATCTTCTCGGCGCTCGCCGCGCAGGGGATGTTCCGCTGCTTGAGGTAGCCCAAGAGCTGTTCGCGGCTGCGGAGATCCCACATCCGCCACGGGGCGATGATCTGGAGGTGCGGGGCGAGCGCCGCATAGGTCGACTCGAAGCGCACCTGGTCGTTGCCCTTCCCGGTGCAGCCGTGGGCAAGGGCGTCGCAACCGGTCTTAAGGGCGACCTCGACCTGGGCCCGGGCGATGATCGGCCGAGCGATCGAGGTCCCGAGCAGGTACTTGCCTTCGTAGACGGAGCCGGAGATCACCATCGGCCAGACGAATTCCTCGAGGAACGCCTTGCGGAGGTCCTTGATGTGGCACGACGAGGCGCCGGTCTTCTTCGCCTTGGCCTCGATGCCCTCGAGTTCCTGGGCGCCCTGACCAACGTCAGCGACGACGGCCACGACCTCGCAGCCGTACTTCTCCTTGAGCCAAGGAATGATGACGGAGGTGTCGAGGCCACCGGAATAGGCAACAGCGATTTTCTTGGGGGAGTTCATGGGGGGAAGTCGGTTCACCGCAGAGGCGCGGAGGACGTGGAGGTCAGAAGGAGGAGGGAGGAAGGATGAAGCGAAGGCAGCGGGCGTTGGTGGCTCTGGTCGAAGACGGTGGAAGCGTCGACGGACATTTCTTTCGAATCGCTCCCTCTGGACTCCGCGACCTCCGCGCCTCTGCGGTGAAGAAAGCGTGTGAGAATCGGAACCTACGCCAAACCCAGCACCAACAACAGCAGCGCGTTCTGGGCGTGCATGCGGTTCTCGGCTTGGTCGAAGACGACGGAACGGTTCGAGTCGATGACCTCGTCGGTCACTTCCTCGCCGCGGTGGGCGGGGAGGCAATGCATAAAGAGCGTATGCGAGCCGGCGGTTCGCATGAGGTCGGCGTTGACCTGGAGAGCCTGCATCGCGGCGAGTTTCGCGGCGTCCTTCTGCTGTCCCATCGACACCCACGTGTCGGTGTAGACCGCATCGGCGCCACGAACCGCGGCGGGGTCGTTGGTCAGGGAGATCCTCGCCCCGGTCGCGGCCGCAGCCGCTTGGGCTTGGCCCACGACCTTGGAGCAGGGCTCGTAGCCGCGCGGGGTGATGACGGTGATCGATCCGCCGAAGATCGCGGTGAGTTCGATCAGCGAATGACAGACGTTGTTTCCGTCGCCGAGCCACGCCAGCCTCATGGAGGCAAGATCCACCCCGTGCTCCTCCAGCGTGAGGGCATCGGCGAGAATCTGGCAGGGATGGCAGAGTTCGGAGAGGGCGTTGATGACCGGGACGCGGGTCGCGTTCCGCAGCGCTTCGAGCGTCGCGTGGCGATAGACCCGGGCGACAAGGCAGTCGGTCCAGCGCTCGAGGTTGCGGCCGTAGTCGCTGACGGTTTCACGCTCGCCGATCGGGTTGTTCTGGTGGTCGAGGAAGACCATGGCCCCGCCGAGCTTGGCGATGCCGATCTCGAAACTCACCCGCGTCCGCAGCGATGGCTTCTCGAAAAGAAGGACCGCCGACCGCTGGCTCATCGCGGTGCGCCATGGGGCGTAGTCGCGCTTGAGGCTCTTCGCCAGGTCGAGCACCGCGCGGATCTCGGTAGCGCTCAAGTCGCAGAGCGAGAGCACGCTGCGGCCGGCGAGGCTGGAGAGCCCGCTCGGTGTGGCTGCGCGGTCAGGCGTCGGAGCGGTCAGGATCGGGTGCTTCATCGTGCGGTGGATCCCCAACGAAAGGCGTTCTCCTCGCCGACGGGTTCGCCATCGGGAAGAGCATCATTCGACATCACGAGCGGACGGTTGCGAGCGATGGTGAAGTTGACGGCAGAATCCTGGTGCAGGCCCGTCGACGCTCGGCTGTGTCGCCTTGCCCCTGAAGGACGGAGGCCGGGTCCTTCCACGAAGCGATCGTCACCGGCACCTTCGCTCTCGTCGCCGCCTCGAGCGCGCCTCGAACCTTGGCGATCATGCCGCCGGCGATCGTGCCGTCGGCGATGAGCGATTCGATGTGCGGCTCGTCCAGCGAGGCGATGACGGCGCCATGACGGTCAAGAACGCCTGCGACGTCCGTGAGCAGCACCAACTCGCGGGCGCCGGTGACCAGGGCGATGGCCGCGGCCGCGTCGTCGGCGTTGATGTTGAGGAAGCTGCCGTGGGCATCGAGCCCGATCGAGCTGACCACCGGCATGAAGCCCGCGGAGATCAGGGCGTTCACGACTTCGGGATCGCCATCGGTGATCTCGCCGACGGCGCCCGGGTCAAAGGGATAGCGCGTCGCCTTCCGGCAGGCGCAGAGCCCGCCGTCGCCGAGCGACAGCCCGACGGTCCGTGCGCCGGAGCCGGCGAGCAGTCCGACGAGACGGGTGTTCACGCGGCCGGCAAGGACGCCGACGATCTCCTCGACGACATCGGGCGGGGTGACGCGAATGCCGTCGATCCGCTCGGTGGTGATGCCGAGACGAGCC
>JAEUIU010000082.1 GCA_016795065.1 Phycisphaerae bacterium | reverse complement strand
TTGTCGAACGGGAGCGACGTGTTCGGGACGACCTTCGGCAAGGCAGACGACAACGACGGGTTCGACAGCGGCATCCACATCTTCGACATTTGGGATGGCGGCGACGACGTCTACCAGCTCGCCTGGGGCGGCGGCGATCTCACCATCAACCTGACCAGTATCGGGGCGTTCACGGACAACGACCTGTTCCTGTACAGCCCGGGGTCGTTGGACAGCACTGGTGACTACAGCATCCGCGGTTCGTTGGACAGCGTGACGCTTCTCGGTGCGGCGGCCGGGACCTATTACATCAACATCGACAGCACCGCATTCAGCGAGGGCGAGTACCAACTCTCGGTGGTGCCGGCGCCGGGCGCTGCTGTGGTGCTCGGTGTTGCGCTCGTTCGCGGCCGTCGTCGCTCGCGGCGCTAGACCACCGAAGCGGATCTGCCTATCGAACGGGGCCCGGGCATAGGCTGCCCGGGCTCTTTCACAGGCATGACATCAAACACTCCACCCAACCGACGCTCGTGATCGCGGGGAGTTTCGTACGCTCGGAAGAATGCGGCCGTAGGTCGATGAAGGCTGTACTTCATTCGCGATTGTCCGCCGGCGACTTGGATGAATCACCGCGGAACGCGAGCGACGGCGGGCAGAACCCACCGTCCAAGATCCGTAGCAACGCTTGTCTGTTGCGCATCGAGGTCAGCTTGCCGTGTGCGGCGTCAGCGGTAGACCTTCTCGACGTTGTCCGTCAAGGCCTCCTTGCTTGCGGGCCGAACTGCCGATTCACAGGCGTTGTTCCCGGATGGAAAGCAAACCCGGCTGCCGTTCGGGAATTCAATTTCCGTCGACGCGAATCGCACATCACGGATTGAGAGAAGTCAGCGCTGTTCTCACAATGGTCCGCGATCGTGAAGCGTGGTGCGTCCACGGAGAGACGATCGATGGCATGCCGTCGTCACGGACGCAAACCTCCGCAATGCCATCCTCGCGACCGACCTTGCCTGGCGCGTGCGCGACAATGCTTCGCAGATAGAGATGCTGTTGGTGCCGTCAAGCACATTCACCATGGGATGCTCGCCGTCGATTCAGAGCAGTTGCGACAACGACGAGCTTCCCGTTCATCAGGTCACGTTGACGAACGCCTTCTACCTGGGGCGATTCGAGGTGACGCAAGCCCAATGGACGGCAACGATGGGCTCAAACCCCTCGTTCTTTCAGGGCCCCAGCTATCGCGGCGCTCCGAATCGTCCAGTCGAGCAGGTGTCGTGGACCATGGCCCAGGAGTTCGTTTCGGTGACCGGGCTGAGGCTTCCCACCGAGGCCGAATGGGAATGCGCCTGCCGTGCGGGCACGACGACCGCCTTCCACAGCGGACCGGGGTTCCCAAGCGGGACGGATGACAACGCGCTTGCGGCGAACATCGCCTGGTACTGGACGGGTAACTGTGGAGGCGGTGCTCAATGCCAGTCGCACGTCGTCGGAGGGAAGGCCGCCAACGCGCTGGGTCTCTATGACATGTCGGGCAACGTATGGGAATGGGTGAGCGACTGGTACGCCTTGACCTACTACGCTTCGAGCCCCGCGGTGAATCCGACCGGGCCGGTCGTTGGGACGCAGCGCGTCATGCGCGGTGGTTCGTGGAACTTCTTCACGAACAACGTTCGATCCTCGAATCGCCATGCGGTCGCTCCTGCCGCGGCGAGCTACGACTTCGGTTTCCGAATTGCTCGCACTCCCTGAGCTTCAAGCTCTGCGAGCGAGACACATCGTTGAACAGGGTCCACCGGCCGTCCCTTCCGGATGCAACAACAAGCCCGGGCCTGATCGGCCCGGGCTTGTTGGTGGTTGGTCATCGGAATCGCCGCGTCGCGGTCAGCTTGCCGTTTGCGGCGTCGGCGGAGTCGACTCGCTCGGCTTCTCGCGGCCCGTAGTGAAGGTCAGGTGGTCCTGCTCTTCCTTGCGGGTCAGCGTGATGGTGTCGCCGTCCTGAAAGTCGCCGGCGAGCAGCTGCTCGGCGAGCGGGTCCTCGACGTACTGGCCGATCGCGCGACGCAGGGGACGGGCACCGAAGTCGGGGTTGTAGCCCTTCTCGGTGAGGAAGTCCTTCGCGGTCTGCTCGAGGACGAGGTGCATGCCCTTCTCCTCGATGCGCTTGCGGACCTTCGACATCTCGTACTCGATGATCGTGTTGAGGTCTTCCTTCACCAGCGGGCGGAAGACGATCACGTCGTCGAGGCGGTTGATGAACTCGGGCCGGAAGAACTTCTCGACCTCGCCCATCAGGGCCTTCTTGATCCGCTCGTAGTCCTGGACCTCGGCACGCTTCACGAAGCCGAACTGGCTGCCGCCCTTGATGACGTCGGCGCCGAGGTTCGAGGTCATGATGAGGATCACGTTCTTGAAGTCGACGTGCCGCCCGAAGCTGTCGGTCAACCGGCCCTCTTCCATGATCTGGAGGAGCATGTTGAAGACGTCGGGGTGGGCCTTCTCGACCTCGTCCATGAGAAGCACCGCGTACGGCCGACGGCGGATTCGCTCGGTGAGCTGACCGCCCTCTTCGTAGCCGACGTAACCGGGCGGAGCGCCGATCAGGCGGCTGACGTTGTGCTTCTCCATGTACTCGCTCATGTCGAGGTAGATCAGGGCATCCTGATCACCGAACATGAACTCGGCGAGGCTCTTGGCGAGCAGGGTCTTCCCGACGCCGGACGGGCCGACGAAGATGAAGGAGCCCATCGGACGCTTCGGATCCTTGAGGCCCGAGCGGGCCTTGCGGATCGCCCGAGCGACGGCCTTGACCGCGTCGTCCTGGCTGACGACGGTCTTGTGCAGTTCGTTCTCGAGCTGAAGCAGCCGCTGCGATTCGGCCTTCTCGAGGCGGGTCAGCGGCACGCCGGTCATCTTGCTGACGACCTCGGCGATGACTTCCTCGTCGACCGTGGCATGGACCTCGTTCATCCGGGCCCGCCAGGTCTGCTGGACAGTTTCCTTCTCCTTGCGGAGCTTCTCGGCGTTGTCGCGGAGTTCGGCTGCACGCTCGTAGTCGGCGTTCTTCACCGCCTCGTCCTTCTCGATCGAGAGCCGCTCGATCTTCTCTTCGAGGTCAGCCAGATCCGGCGGCTTGGTCATGCTCTTGAGGCGCAACCGCGCACCGGCCTCGTCGATGACGTCGATCGACTTGTCGGGCTGCACGCGACCGGGGATGTAGCGACCAGAGAGTTCGACTGCCGAGCGGAGGGCCGCATCGGTGATCTTCACCTTGTGGTGGCTCGCGTACTTCTCGCGCAGGCCCTTGAGAATCTCGAAGGTCTGCTCGGCGTTCGGCGGCTCGACCGGGATGGACTGGAAGCGCCGTTCAAGAGCGGCGTCCTTCTCGATGTACTTGCGGTACTCGTCGTAGGTCGTTGCTCCGATGCACTGGATCTCGCCACGGGCGAGCGACGGCTTAAGCACGTTGGACGCGTCGATCGCGCCTTCCGCGCCACCGGCGCCGACCAGGGTGTGCAGCTCGTCGATGAAAAGGATGACGTTCTTGGCCCGTCGGACCTCGTTCATGACCGCCTTGATGCGCTCTTCAAACTGACCCCGATACTTGGTCCCGGCGACCATCATCGCGAGGTCGAGGACGACCAGCCGCTTGTCGAAGAGGAGGTCGGGGACTTCCTGGCTGACGATCCGCTGGGCGAGGCCTTCGACGATTGCGGTCTTGCCGACGCCCGCCTCGCCGAGGAGGACGGGGTTGTTCTTGGTTCGGCGGCAGAGGACCTGGACCAGGCGCTCGATCTCGTCGAAGCGGCCGATCACCGGGTCAAGTTCGCCGGCCTTGGCCAGTTCGGTCAGGTCGCGGCCGAAGCTGTCGAGGGCAGGGGTCTTCGACTTGCCGCGACGGGCGGGGCCGCCGGTTGGGTCGATCGAGGACTCCTTGGGCTCCTGCGGCTCCGCTGGCGGCTCGTCCTGCTCGTTCTGGACGCCCGCACCGAGGAGGTTCAGGACCTCCTCGCGGACTTCCTCGAGCTTGAGGCCGAGGTTCATGAGCACCTGGGCAGCGACGCCGTCGTGCTCACGCAGGAGGCCAAGCAGCAGGTGCTCGGTGCCCACGTAGTTGTGGTTCAGGTTGCGGGCCTCTTCGATGGCGTACTCGATGACCTTCTTCGCCCGCGGGGTCTGCGGGAGCTTGCCCATGGTCACCATCTCAGGTCCGCTCTTGACGAGCTTCTCAACCTCGAGCCGCACCTTGCGGAGATCGATGTCGAGGTTCTTCAAGACGTTAGCGCCAACACCCGAGCCTTCCTTCACCAGGCCAAGGAGGATGTGCTCAGTCCCGATGTACTCGTGGTTGAACCGCTGGGCCTCTTGATTGGCCAGGGCCATCACCTTGCGAGCTCGGTCGGTCAGCCGTTCGAACATGGGAGTCTCCTTCAGGCCGGGGGAGCGAGACCGTGCGTAGGTCCGCGAGTCGGCCGTTTCCCTTCCAGACAGACAAACGGGAGTGACGGGGGCCTGATTATGGTACTCAGGCACTTCAGACGTGTTCGGCGACGAGGCCGGAATCGTTTCGTCTTTGGGTCGTCCGAGCGGGTCGCAACCCGCTCCGAGGCTCAAGGTCGAGTGATTCGCCCCATCCGCTTCGCAACTTCCGCGCCGCGCCAAAGGCTGGGCGGCAGAGACCTTCCGAAGCGTGCCGGTTGGCGCACCAACAGACATCTCGTCTTGTCGGCGTCTTTCCTCGCTCGCGACACCGAAACCTCGCATCAGCCGGTCAGATTCCTCGTACTTCCTTCCGTGCAGATCGCCCCACATGTTCCAAGTGGACGTGCACTGCGACCTGAACTCACACCAGCCCTACAGCTCGCCCGAAGTCCCACCTCGCCGGCCACCCTCCCATGCGACGCCAGACACGCCAGACACGCCTGCCCGCTCGTCTCGCCGCTGCCATGCTGGCGGTCCTTCCGCTTTCACCCGTTTTCGGCGCACAGAACAGCGAGCCGCCTGCGGTCGCGCCGCCGCTGCCGGGTGGCCCCCCAGCAGGGGAACAGCCACCACCCCCAACGAACTCTGGGCCAGTGACCCCGCGCCGACCCTATGCCGTGAAGTTCGAGACGCTCCAAGGCGCAACCGTGCAGGGGCAGATCACGCGCTGGGATCCTGACGGCTTCGACATCACGGTCGACGGCTCGCCGCGGCGCATGACGTGGGACGAACTCATCGGGCAGGAGGTCTATCGGTTGCGGAAGAGGCTGGTCGAGATGCTCGACGTGCCGGCGCGCAAGCCGGCGTTCCTCGAACTCGTTGCCTACTTCGCCAGCCGCGACGATGCCGACGCGTTCATCGACCGGGCCTTCGACGATGCCAAACGCTACAAGGCCTCGACAGAGGAGCGGGCCGAGGCGGTGAAGCGCTCCGAGGAGAGGCGTCAGGCTCGCAACGAGCACAACGCTCGCATCGATCGGGCTCGTTTGGCATCGGGATCGCCGGAAGCGGCGCCATTTTCGAGTTACGCCTGGCCCGCCCAAAGCGCCGAGGATCGTGCCGCCGCTGTGGCCGCGCTCAAGAAACAAGCGACTCAGATCCTCTCCGCGACCGGGCGCGAGCTGACGCCGATCGACGCCAACCACGTCCTCGTCTACTCCTCGCTGGGCTTGGCCGACGGAGCCCGTCGGGCAACCGACATCGAGCTCTTCATCGAAGCAACGCTGCCGCGACTCGGGCTGCCGCGCGAGTCGGTGCCGTGGTTCGGCAAGCTGGTCGTGATCGTGAGCGAGGACCGCGATCGCTTCAACCTGATCGAAGCGTCCGGCTTCCGTCAGGAAGCTCGGCCAGAGGAAACCGCCATCGCCCATTACGACGGGGCCAGTGCTTTCGTCCATCTTCTGAAGCAATCCGACGAGGTGGGCGCCCTGCCGGCGACCTACCGGGCGGTCGCTCTCGCCCTCCTTCACGTGCATACCTCGGCTGCCCGATTGCCAGCGTGGGCCCACGAGGGGTTTGCCGATTGGCTTGTCGCGACCTATGGGCCAACGAAGAGTCTCGACCGGCAGCTTCGCGCGAACGGCTTGCCCCAGGTACGAAGTGCCGTCGGCTTCGGCGCCGCCCTTCGAAGCGCGTATCGGCCGCGCGAATGGCCATTCGCTGACGAGGCGACCCGAGGTGCGGCGTACATCTTCACCTCATACATCGCCGAGAAACACTCCGAGGCGTTCCTCGCGGTTCTCAAGGCTGTGAAGGGCGGCGAACCATGGGAGACGTCCTTCGCCCGGATCTTCAAGATGCCGGTCGAGCGCATGGCGGCCATCGCGTTCGAGTACCACCGGATGAATGACTAAGAGCCAGAGCAGGTGCGCCGCCGACGCATCGCAGGCAATGACTCAGCGCGACTCGCGGCCGAGCTTCTTGTGCATCTCTCGCTCGCCGCGGCCACGCAGCGGGTAGTCCTTCCGCAGCGGGAATCCGGGATAGTCCTTCCAGAGGAGGATCCGGCGAAGGTCCGGGTGTCCGCGGAAGCGGATGCCGAACATGTCGTAGACCTCACGCTCGAGCCACTCGCCGCCCGGCCAGATGTCGGTGAGCGATTCAACGACCAAGGCCGGGTCTTCGGCGGCGCCGCTGGTGTCCATCGAGGGATCGAGATAGACCTTCAGGTGCAGGCGACGGTCGTGCTTGTGGCTCAACAGCAGCCAAAGGACCCCGAAACGGCCCGGCTGCTTGACCGGGTAACCCAGGTAGTCGACCGCGGTGACATCGCTGAGGAAGTTGTAGGCACACTGCGGCTCGTCGCGCAGGAAGCGGGCCACTTCCTTCACTCGCTCTTTGGGCACGATCACCGTGGTCTGGCCGCGGTACTCCGTGACGAGGAACTTCACGTTCGGAAACGCCGCCTTGAGGACCGGCAACGTCGGGTGATCGAGCTTGGGAGGGAGCGCGGGGGAAGACATGCTGAATGCAGTGTAACGGCGCTGAAGGCCTAATGCCGGAAGTGCCGAACCCCGGTGACGAGACAGGTGGCGTTCCGCTCGCGGCAGAGGTCCAGGGTGTCGTCGTCCCGCTTCGAGCCGCCCGGGTGGACCAGGCAGGTGACGCCGGCGTCAAGCAGGAGCCGGGGGCCGTCGTTGAAGGGGAAGAACGCATCGCTCGCGGCGATGACTGGTGATTCCGCCTGGCGAATCCGTTGCCCCGCCTTCTCGATCGCGTTGCGGCAACTGGCCACGCGATCCATCTGACCAGCGCCCGCACCGAGCAATTGAAGATTCGTGCCGACGCAGACGGCGTTGCTCTTCAAGTGCTTGGCGACGGTCATGAGGAACGCGGCGTCGGCTCGGACGCCAGCGCTGGGCACCGGACCCGCGGCATGGGCGAGATCCTCGGCAATGGTCGGCTTCACGTCGCGCTCCTGGGCAAGCAAGCCACCGGGGATGCTTCGGAAGGTGAGCGAGCGAGCGGGGACAGGCCGTAGGGAACCCGTCGCAAGCAGCCGGGCGTTCTTCCATCGCTCGCTCAGCAGTCGCACCGCGCCGGGAGTGAAGCTCGGAGCGACGATCACCTCGAGGAACTTCTCGCCGGCGACGATCGACGCCGCCGTCGATTCGTCGATCTCGGTCGAGATCGCCACGATTCCCCCAAACGCGGCGAGGGTGTCGCCGGCGTAGGCCCGTTCGAAGGCCTCACGTGCCGTGGACGCGACCGCAGCGCCGCAGGGATTGGTGTGCTTGACGACCGTCGCCGCGGTCATTCCCGGGAAAAGGTCGCGAAGGTCTTGCACCAACTCCAGGGCAGCCGAGGCATCGAGCAGGTTGTTGTAGGAGAGCGGCTTCCCGGCCAACAGTTCGGCGGTGATGACGCTCGGCTCGTTCGAACCGGGATCGCGGTAGACCGCAGCACGCTGATGCGGGTTCTCGCCGTAGCGGAGTTCCTGATTGGCGACGTAACTCATCCGGAGGAGGTCAGGGAAGATCGCGTCGTCGCTCGAACCGGCGTCATCGGTTGCTCGCATCGAGGAGACAGCCATGGCCGAACCCATCCATGCGGCGATCGCAGCGTCATACTCGGCGGTCCGGCTGAAGGCAGCCGATGCGAATTCGCTTCGCAATTCAAACGACGTGCAGCCGTCGGAAGCGGACATCTCCGCGACCACCCGGTCGTACTGGTCGGCGCTGGTCACCACCGTGACAAACGCGTGGTTCTTCGCAGCCGAGCGGAGCATCGACGGACCGCCGATATCGATGTTCTCGATCGCCTCCTCGTGGGTGACGCCTTCCTTGCGAATGGTCCGCTCGAAGGGGTAGAGGTTCACGCAGACCAAGTCAATCGCCGGGATGTGGTGCTCGCGAGCCTGTTCCACGTGCTTGGGAATGTCGCGACGATGGAGTAGGCCGCCGTGGACCGCCGGATGTAGGGTCTTGACTCGGCCGTCCATGATCTCCGGAAAGCCGGTCAGCTTCTCGATCGGTACGACCGGGACGTTTGCCGCCTGAAGGGCCGCTGCCGTGCCGCCCGTAGAAACGAGTTCGACGCCCATTTGGGCCAGAGCTCGTGCGAAGGGAACCAGATCCGTCTTGTCGGAAACCGACAGCAGCGCACGCCGGATTCGAATCGGTGCGTTCATCGACCTATCACCTGCCTATCACCCGCGGATCACTCTGACGAACGACCGAGCGGAGAACCCGCGAACGGGTTAGGGGTTGGAGGGAGCCGCCGCGCCGGTCGCGGCCGCAGGGTCGGCCGCCGGAGCGGCCTTCTCGGCCTCGGACGGTTCGACGGACTTGCGGAACTTCGGGGAGAGCCGCAGGATGCGGCCGTCCTCAGCGGTGGCGAAGATGTCGCCGGCGAACTCGCCCTCACGAAGGAGCTGGAGTTCGGCCGCCGCCGGGAGTGACCGCTTGCTCGAGACGCTGCCGTGGGCCGGATCGACCAACGTCAGGGTGTGGCTCGCCTGGTCCCAGAGAACGATGCGATCGCCGCCGCCGGTGGTCACCATTCCGATCGGAACGCCGACGACGTCAGCGTTGCGCCAGCGAACATCGCCGTCGATCCGAGTGGTCTGCGCGTTGAAGCAGACAAGGCCTTCGCCAGGTACGAACTGAAGCACCATATCGGCGACGGGGAAGGGCGAGGTCTTCAGAGCGGATTGGGTGAAGTACTTCCACTCGACCTGGCCGTTGCCGAGGTTGAAGCACCAGAGGTACTGGTCGAGCGAGGCGACAAAGACCCGGCCGTTGCCAATGGTGGGCGAGGCGATGACGCTGCCGAAGGTCCGCTTCGACCACCGGCGCGATGCATCGCCTTCGTCGAGGGCCATCACCAGGCCATGGTCGCTGGCCGCCACGATGTACCCAGAGGAGCGGGCGAGGGAGCCACGCACGGTGCTGTCGAGAGAGTTGGCTCGCCACTCGCTGCCGACGATCGCATGGTGCCAGACGATCTGGCCGCCGAGCGTGCCGTAGATCAGGAACTTTCCGCTGTTGATAGGGGTCGTCGTGGGCAGCTTCGAGAAGCCCTGTCGGGCGGTGATCGAGCCGCTGGCGCCGTCGAGAACGAAGCACTCGGTGTCGGTCGAGATGTAGACCCGGGCGTCGATGTCCGTGTGGGAGTGGCGACCGACGCCCGTGGTCGTTGGCGTGAGGATCCAGTCGATGCCGCGGAAGATGTCCACCGGGCTTGCGACCGAGACGCGCCAAATCTGTTCGCCGTCCGAGGGACGAAGACGGGCGATGCTGTTGAGCTCATCGACCGCAAAGATCGCGTCACCCGAAAGGTGGGTATGGCGGAAGGGGGCGTTCTTGATGAGAGGGAGTCGGCTCTGCCAGATGATCCGGTAGCCGAGATCATTGGCGGCCGCCGGGCCGATCACATACTGGGCCTCAACCTTGGCGGCCATATCCTCGACGGTGGCTTGCGGTGCGGCCGTGCCGGCAGGGGGCTCGGCGGTTCGATTCGGGTTGGCAACGCACGCACCCGCAAGGAGAAGCGACGAGAAGGCAGCAACGGCAAGCGGCGAACGTCCAGTCATCGTGGGGCGACTCCGGGTCCTTGGAGGACCGAGGTGGTGGTGCAGAATGGGGAGTATCAAGGTTGGGCAGGCAGAGCGTCAAGCTGGAAGGAGACAGCGGCCCCGAATCGGGTCCTCGACCATGCCTCCTGCGAGTAGCCTGTGCACATGTTCACGGGGTTGGTGCAACACGTTGGGGTCGTGGCGGCCCGCGAGGAAACGCCCTTCGGGGCGCGATTCGCTGTGGCTGTCGGCAACTGGCCCGAGTCGGGAGGCACGTCTCCCCATGCGGCAGATGCCCCCTCCGGGTCCGACCAGCCACCGCTCTCCTTGGGCGAGTCAATTGCGGTCAGCGGCTGCTGCCTCACCTTGGCCCGCATTGAGGCCGATCAAGCCAAGGGCAGCTCGGCGCATGGTCGGACACTCGGTTTTGACGTCATCCACCAAACCCTGCAGGTCACAGCGTTGGGGCGGCTGGCGACCGGCCATCGCCTCAACCTGGAACGGTCGGCGACGCCGCGGACGCTCTTGGGCGGGCACATCGTGCAGGGGCATGTCGACGGTCTTGGCACGATCGACGCGATCCTCCGCGAGGGAGGCGAATGGCGTGTTCGGGTCCAGTTGCCAACCGGACTCCTTCGCTACGTTCATGACAAGGGCTCGATCGCGATCGATGGCGTCTCGTTGACGGTGGCGGCGCTTGACGATTGCAACGGCACTATGGACGTTTGTCTGATCCCAGAGACCCTGGCTCGGACCACCTTGGGTGACCGCGTCGTCGGCGACACGGTGCATCTGGAAGCAGATTGTCTGGCCAAGATGGTCGCCCGTCTTGTTTCGACGGGAGGGTGACGGGACGAATCTGTACTCTCGCCTCACGCCGCCGCGTACATGACCTGTGCGGTCGCGTGGACCAGCACCATCGTGCAGTCGTCGTTGGGATGCAGCGAGCCATGCTCGACGTCCAAGCGATGGGCGAGGGAGTGGATCGCGTCGTCGGCGTGTTGGATGTCGCGGAGCTTGGCGAACTCCTCGAGGTAGCGTGGCAGGAGTTCCGGCATGTCCATCAGTTCGCCGCCGTCGCGGAAGGCCTGCTCGAACCCGTCGCTGTGGAAGAGGATGCGGTCGCCGGGGGCGAGCTCGATCATGGTCTCTTCGAACTCTTGTGTCGCATGAAGGCCGAGGAGCGGTCCCGACATCGGCAGTATGCGAAGCCCGGCGGTGCGCGACAGGACGAGCGGCGGCGGCCCACCGGCGCTGGCGACGCGCATCGTGCGCTCGCGGCAGTCGACGATCGCGTACATCGCCGCCGCATAGCGGCCCATGCGTCCCTGGCGCGACGCCATCGCGCTGTTGAGCCTGGAGAGAGCTTCCGCCGGCGGCAGGATGCGCTCGACCTGTCCGTGGCGATCGCCGAAGCGGTCCTTTGTCTCAAGCGCCCGACAGAGGAGCATCGCCTGCAGCGCCGCCGGAACGCCGTGACCGACCGCGTCGGCCAGGAAGATGCCGACCCGACGCTCGTCGAGCCGCACGATGTCGTAGATGTCGCCGCTCACCGCCGAGGCGGGTCGCCAGAGCGCGGCAAACTCGACCCCTTCGATCGCCGGCGGCATGCGCGGGAGAAACTCCTGCTGCACCAGCGAGGCCATCTGAAGTTCTTCGTCGAGCCGTGTGATCTCGGCCTGTACGCCGTCGGCGATGCGCTCAACCAAGCGCAGCTCGCGTTCCAGCACCCGCAGGTCATCGGTGCGAATGATGTAGGCCAGGGTCGCGGCCGCGATGCAGGCATCGGCGGTGTCCGGAGGCAGTCGCAGGCAGCCTCGCGGCGGGGCGTCGCCGGAAAGGTCGTCGATCAGGACCAGCGGCGTGCTTCGCATCGAGGCGTCGTCGAAGAGGGCCTCGAGCGCTCCGGCTCCGGTGCCCTCGGCGATCACCACGGCCGCATCCACGTCGCGCAACGAGAGCCCGTCGCGCCACGGCTCAAACCAGATCGCCAGCGACGATGGTCCGCCGTCGCCCCAACTGGCCGAGGCGATGCCGTCGACCAGCGACTCGCCGCGTTGGCGATTGGCTTCGCTGGCGATGACGATAATCGTTCGGGAATCGGCCATGCGCACGGACACCGCAGGCGTCACCCCCGTTCGAAGGACAGGCGGCGCGCCAGACAGGTCCGCATCGGATCACTTCGCCTTGGCCTTGAGCTTGGCGAGGTCCAATTGGATTCGCGATCCGCGCTTGATGCCGAGTGTGTCGAATGTGCCGGGCCGGACCTCGATCGCGAACTGGCAGGCGACCCCGGACGAGTAGTGCTTGAGTCGAAGCTCATAGTCCGCTTCGGACTCGTTCTCGCCCCTTGGGGGTTCCTTCGCCATGGTGTGGACGGCGGTGACCACGCCGACGGCATCGAGGAAGGCGATGTCGATATCGATCACGCAGCCTTTCATCCAGAAATAGCGAGGCTCGGCATTGGCGAAAACGAAGATCATGCCGCCGCTCTCAGCGATCTCGGTCACCTCACCGAGTCCCTTCGCCCGACTGGCATCGTCGGCAGAGATCTTGAGGTCGAAGGTCTTGGTCGCCTTGCTTCCGGCGATGGTGACGCGTTCGACATCCGGCGGGAGATTCGGGCCGCACCCGATCGGAAGGGCGATGGCCGAAAGGAGAAGCGTCGCGGTCAGCGCGAACGCAGAGCCGGAAGGAATGGGAGCGGTCGGGTCGGAGGGCATGGTCGTTACCTGTTCAGCAGCCACGAAATCGATTCCTCGCTGGCCGTGCAGCGCGACGAGGGCGTCCGCTCCCGCTGGGCCAGACGACGCAGCGTATCGGGGGTGACCATGGGCTGGAAGTCGGCGAGGGAGATCTCGGTGGGTCCACCCGACGAGTGGTGACCGAGGCCAGACCAGTACGCGATCAGCCCGATGACGCGCTCACTCGGCACGCCGGCGGAACGCAAGGCGGTGAGACCAGTGTCGCCGCGGCGTTTCGCGAGCCGTTCACCTTGGGAGTCGTAGACCAGCGGCAGATGCCACCAGCGTGGCGGCGTCGCGTTTAGGGCCCGGTAGAGAAGCTGCTGTCGGGCGGCGCTACCGAGAAGATCCTCGCCGCGGACGACATCCGTGATCCCCTGATGGGCGTCGTCGACCATGACCGCGAGCTGATAGGAAGGGACGCCGAGCTTCGTCCAAACGAGAAAGTCGCCGACCTCGGCGCTCGGATCAAAGGTTGAGGGACCTTGGAGTTCGTCGAGCACCATCTCCTCGCCAGGCTCCACCTGAAGTCGATGGTTCGCGTCGTCGCGATCGAACCGGTAGGGGTCGTCGTCGGGGCGAGCGATTGGACGGAGCGAAGGGGCGTACCGCACTTCGGTATCGTCGCGATGGGGAGCGCTCGATGCCATACGAACATCCTTCCGCGAACGATCGCAGCGAAAGACGCGCCGTTGGTCGGCGAGGCGACGCATCGCCTCTCGGAACCGCTCGACATGTTCGCTCTGGATGCTCGTCGGACCGTCGCACTGAAGCCCCAGCCAGTCCAACGTGGCGCGAGTTTCATCGATCGATCCAGGCTTCACCCGCTCGCGATCGAGGTCTTCTAGGCGCAGCAGGATCTCCCAGCCTTGCGTTCGGGCCAGCGCCCAAGTCAAAAGAAAACTTCGGGCGTGGCCCAAGTGCAGCGAGCCGGTCGGCGATGGCGCCAGGCGCGTGCGGCGCGGTCGTGGCGGATTTTCAGGTGAGGGAGGCGTGGAAGGCGTCATGGACGGCGTCGGTGGGACGGCGGGCGGCGGGTATAGTGCCACGTCGATGTGGGCCGCGTGTGACGCCGCTTCCTCAGAGCGGGGTGATACCGATCCCCGGCACTCCTTCAGGAGAACTCTGAAGGGCGATACGACGTCAGCACGTCATGGTCGCACCAGAAGGAGTGTGCGCCCGGAGGGCGCTACGGGCTGCCCACATCAGGACGAGGCGGATCCCATCCATGGCGAAACTCACCCAGAGCGGTATTGAGCGACGACTCGCGACCCTGACCGAGTGGACGCAGACCGGTGACGCCATCCAGCGGACCTACGACTTCGCCGACTTCGTGCACGCGATGGAGTTCGTGAAGCGCGTCGCCGACCAAGCCGAGGCGGTGCAACACCACCCGGACATCCTCATTCGCTGGAACAAGGTCACCTGCACGCTCTCCACCCACGACGCGAAGGGGCTCACCGCGAAGGACTTCGACAGCGCGAAGGCCTTTGACGACCTGTACGGCGGAGGGTGACCGGAGTACGGGTCCTCACCGGGCCCCAAGCGCTCGCCGCACCAGTGTCGAACGGGTTTCCTTCAGATCGCCGTCCGTCTCGGTCGTCTGGGTCAGCACCCGCAAATGCGCCGGTTGGATCTGAAGGAAGAGGCGGTTCACCGTCGCAAGGTCGACATCGGAAATGCGTCCGAGGCAGACGCCGAGCCGCACGCGCGAGAGGAGCTTCATCGCCTCGTCCACGGCCAGCAGCCGTGAGGCCCGCAGGACGGCGAGAGCCCGCTGCACCCGGTCGTCGACGAGCATCGGGTTCTGCTGCAGCAACACCGATCGAGCGGTGCGCTCGTAGTCGATGAGTTGCGGCACGACGATCCGGGCGAACATCTCATGGATGTCCTGCTCACTTCGCCCCAAGGTGATCTGGTTCGAGACCTGGTAGAAGTCGCCGATCGCTTCAGAGTGCTCGCCGTAAAAGCCGCGAACCGCCAGATGCAGATCGGTCGCCGCCGCCCGCACCTTGTCGATGTCGCCGGTGAGCTTGAGGCCGGGAAGGTGGAGCATCACCGAGAATCGAATGCCGCAACCGACGTTGGTCGGACAGGCGGTGAGGTAGCCCCAGCGCTGGGCATACGCGAAGTCGAGGGACTGCTCCAGGGTCTCATCCAGCCTGGCCACGCCGGTGAAGCAATCGGCGAGGCGTGAACCCGGCAGGAGAACCTGCATCCGCAGATGGTCCTCTTCGTTCACCATGACTGAGAGGGACTCGTCGCTTGAGATCGCCACGGCCCGCGGAGCGTCGGCCGAGGCGAATTGCTTCGATACGAGATGCCGCTCGACGAGAAGCGTGCGATCGAGCTGAGTGGCCTGCTGGAGGTTCACCCACATGATTCCGCCCGCCCATTCGGTCGGAAAGCGAGCGTGCTGGACGACCCGGACGATCTCGTTGCGCTGCGGTACCGTCGCACGGTTCACGAACGGGAAGCCCGCGATGTTCCTTGCCAGGCGCACGCGGCTTGAGACGACGACGTCGGCATCGGGGCCCGGACTCATCTGCCAGACGCTGGTATCGGCTAGGCGCATCGGTCGAAGGTGGGGAAGCGAAAGGGAGGGGCCGATTTCGTCAGGTCCTCTTCAGGAATGCCCCGAAGCCGGCTGGGACGTGCCATCGGCTGCTTTGGCCTCGGGCACTGCGAGATGAAGGAGACGATCTCGAAGGGACGCGGCCCGTTCATACTGCTCGGCGGCCACCGCCTCGTCGAGTTCCTTGGCCAGTCGGCTGCGTAGTTCGAGCCGCGCAGCCGCGTCGCGGCAGTCGCGCGGCGACCGGCCGCTGTGGAAGTTCGCTCCGGCCTGGGCTCGCTCGATCAGGCCGCAGAGTTCCGCTTCGAAGGTGGAGTAGCAATCGGCGCATCCCAAGCGCCCGCTCTGTTGGATCGCCGAGAAGGCGATGCCGCATCCTGGACAGGTCTTGACGACCTTCGGCAGCGGCTTGCCGCCCTTCTTCCCGGGGGTACCCATCGGCCCGACGACCGCGAATTGGGTGAGAAGCTGCGCCACCGGCGGTTGCGTCGGAAGCTGATAGCCATGCTCCGCGGCATGTTCCTCGCAGAGGTGCACCTCGACCGTCGTCCCGTTCTTGATGACAAGCTCATGGACGACGGCGGCTTTTTCGCAATGGTCGCAATGCATGGAAGCGCTCACGCTGACTTCGACTGAGAGAGAGCGTAGTCGGTCGATCGGGTAGGTCACCCAGATTCAGCCAGAAATCTGCTCTGCCATCGCTTCTCGAATGCGAACCAAGGTTCGAAGGAGCCCCGGCACCGCCCCAAGCGGCTGCATGGTGCTGGCGTCGGAGAGCGCTTTCTCCGGCGTCGGGTGGCACTCGAGAAAGAGGGCATCAACCCCGGCGGCGACGGCGGCGCGGGCCAGGAGTGGGCCCCGATCGGGCCGTCCTGCGGTGGCGGTCTTGTCGCCGCCGGGAAGTTGGGTCGAGTGGGTGGCGTCGAAGCAGACCGGACAGCCCAAGGCCATCAGGTCACCGATCCCGATGAAGTCGTTCACCAGGCGGTGATACCCAAAGAAGGTGCCTCGCTCGGTGAGCATCACCTCCTTCGCTCCGCCTTCGCCAAGCTTCTGGACGACGTTCCGCATCTCCTCGGGTGCCATGAACTGACCCTTCTTGGCATTCACCGGCCGACCCGTCGCGGCGGCGGCCACCAGAAGATCCGTCTGCCGGCAGAGGAACGCCGGGATCTGGAGCATGTCGACGACTCGCGCCGCCGGTAGGGCCTGCACGGGTTCGTGGATGTCGGTTGTCACCGGCACGCCGAGTCGTTCGCGCATCGCGGCGAGTCGGTCGAGACCGGCCGCCAACCCGGGGCCGCGAGCGGAACGGATGCTCGAACGATTGGCCTTGTCGTAACTGGCCTTGAAGACATAGGGCAGGCCGAGGGCGCCGCAGGCCTCACCAACGACCTCGCCGATCTGCCGGTTGATCTCGTCGGACTCCAGGACGCACGGGCCCGCGATGACGAGCATGGAACGGCGTGGGGCCGAGAACCAGTCAAGGAGGACCCGGCCAGGCGCGTCCGAACGGGGAGCGAGGGACGATCGCGATGGGGTGTTGACTGGAGTGGAGGGGGTCATGGGCGGGCGATGCCGGAGGAAGTGCGGGCGCGACAACCACTCTACTGGCATTTGCGGCGATTCGCTGGCCATCGGAGGTAGCCGATGGCGCTCTGTCCGCCGCACGGAGGGTTGGTCGCATCGCGCTGGTCGTCCTACCCGATCTTCGCCGCGACGCCTCACGGCGGCACTTCTGCGAAACCCGCGCTCTCGGACGGTCGACGAAGGGAGCGATCCGCTTCCGCAGTGACCGCCCGGACACGGGCGAATCGGGAGCGGTGCATCCAAGCGCTGATTCGTGCGGATCGTCTCACGGTACTTGCACCGAATCGCGCATTGACACTCGCGACGATTCGATCGCGAGGGAGGCGCACGATGTCGGCGATGCCCCAGGAACCGGAAGCGTTTGGCGAGCAGGTCGTCTTCATCCTGAAGCGACATTTTCCCGAGCGCACCGTCCATCTGGCCGGGCCCATGGATGTGGTGATCGATGGCCGACATCTCGGCCTCGACAACCTCTATCGCATGGTCCTCCGCGATCCGAACAACGGCGTCGAGATCGTCGAGAACTACCTCGAGAAGCTCATCGAGGGCGACACCGTCTCCGGTGCGCCGCTGCCCTTCGCCATCGCCCGGCCGCGGATCATGCCTCGCATCCAGCCAGAATCGATCTTCAAGCACCTTGATCGCGAGCAGGTCGCCCACGTTCCCTTCGTGAACAACACGGTGGTCGTCTTCGTGATTGACCTGCCGCAGATGACCGTCAGCATCACCACCGAGCAGATGGTCAAGTGGGGCGTGCAGGCGGAGGATCTCGAACTCATCGCTCGCGAGAACCTTGGACGCTACGCACCGGACCTCTCGATCCAGATCATCGACAGTAAGGAAGGCGGTCGCGCCGCGATCGTCAGCCGACAGGACGGCTATGACGCGGCGCGACTCCTCCTGAATCGACTCTACGAGAAGCTCGCTCCCGAACTCAAGGGCGACTTCTACGTGGCGACGCCCGCCCGCGACACCTTCCTGGCCATGACCTGCGATCCGGGTGAGTTTGTCGGGCGCCTGAAGAATCGGATCGACGCCGACTACCGCCGGTTGCCGTACCCGATCACCAACGACCTCTTCGTGGTGACGCGTGACGGCGTCGCAGGCACCGCGGCCGAAGCGGCGTGACGAAGCCCGGCACGAACCGCCGCTGACGAATCACGGCTGCGGCTGCCCGGCGTTCCCGGCTCGCTGCCGGTACGATCCCGCCGGGCATGCTGCTCCTGATCGACAACTACGACTCCTTCACCTTCAACCTGGTGCAACGGTTCGGTGAGCTCGATCGGGCCCTCGAGATCCGGGTCGTCCGGAACGACGAGATCGATCCGGCTGCGGCGGAGCGCCTCGCCCCGCGCGGTTTGGTCCTTTCGCCAGGGCCCTGCACGCCAAAGGAGTCGGGGGCCTGTCCGGCACTGTTAAGCCATTTCCGGGGGCGCATTCCGATCCTCGGCGTCTGCCTAGGGCATCAGACCATTGGCGATGTCCATGGCATGGTCGTGCGCCGCAACGATGTTCCTGTGCATGGGAAAACCTCGCCCATCCACCACGACAACAAGGGCCTCTTCGCCGGCCTTTCGAATCCGTTCATCGCGACCCGCTACCACTCGCTGGTGGTCGAGCCGAGCACGGTGACGAAGGAGTTCACGGTCTCGGCCTGGACCGAGCGAGGCGAGATCATGGGGCTTCGTTGGAACGGCGCCGGATGCGACCGGGCTCCGATGGAAGGGGTGCAATTCCACCCCGAGAGCTTTCTGACGGTCGAAGGGCCGCGGCTCCTGGCGAACTTCCTGGCCATGCTCTCGACAGCGTGAGCGGTTCGGCGGACGCTTCGCCCGGAGCCACCGTCGCCGTTAGGATGCCCGCTATGGCGACTGACACCGCAACCGGCTCCAGCCCAGACGTCTGTCGGGTGGTTCTCGAATCGAAGACCCACGAGCAGATCGTGATCAGCATTCCTGGGAGCTCCTACCGACTCCAGTTGACACCGACCGTTGCGCCGCAGGCGATCTCGACGCCGGAAGGCAAGCGTCTCTCAGGCGTCATCCGGGGCAAGGCCCTGCGCATGCACCTCGCCACGGGCGGAGGTCGCTTCATCGAGCCTGTCAACGGCCACCCGCGCATCGTTCAGGGCACGGTGATCTCCATCGATCCCGCCCACAACCGTGTCCTCGTGAACATGGTGGTACCTGCCTGGCTCGACCTCGCCGAAGGACAGAAGGCCAGCGACTTTGCCGCTGGCCAACTGGTGAACATGTATGTCGAGAGTGGGATGACCTTCACGCCGACGGCGTGATCCCCGTCGCCGTCACTTGATCATCAACTCAAGCACCTTGGCGACATCCTCGTTGCGGATGTCCGGCATTCGGACCTTTCCCTCGGGGTCAATCAGGTAGTAGTCGGGGAGATTGTCGACGTTGAGCCCGTTGATGAGCGACTCGGACATGAGTCGCACCGTCGGGTACTCCATGTTCTTCTCTTTCGCCACGAGCCACATGTGCTCGGCGCCTCGCATCTGGCACGCTCCAAGGATGATCAGCTTGTCCTTGTACTTGTGATGCAGGCTGTTGAAGTAGGGGATCGACTCCTTGCAAGGGTCGCAGTTGGTTGCCCAGAGATCCAGGAGCACCCACTTGCCCTTGAGATCAGCAAAGGAAATCGGCGAGGTGTTGATCCACTCCGGGCTGGTGATGTCGGCGACCGGAGTGCCGATCAACTTCGCCAGGGCGTCGACCCGCAGGCCCTCGGCCTCGGTGTACGTCGTAATGTCCTGAACATCGATCGGCTTGCGGGCCGGCGGCGTGGGGCGAACGGGAGTGCTTCGCGGTTGGGGTGCGGCGGTGTCCACGACCTCGGGCGCCTTCTCCTTCAGCAGGATGTCGACGACCTCGTCGACGAAATCGGGCTGGAGTCCGACCGCCCGGACCTTTCCGGCACGGTCGACCACGGCCAGCGTCGGCCAGAAACTGACGCGGTAAAGCGCCTCGGTCGCACCGCCTTGCATGCCAGCGCTGTACTCGTCAACACAAAGGGGATAGGTGATCTTCTTGCTCTCGGCGATCTCAGCCATGATGTTCCAGCCGCGCTTCCCGTCGTGGATGCCGACCACCACAAGTCCCTGATCCTTGCGCTGGTTGTAGAGATCCACCATGTGCGGGATCGCCCTCATGCACGGGCCGCACCAGGTCCCCCAGAAGTCGATGACCACGACCTTGCCGACTTGGCTCTCGAGCGCCACCGGTTCGCCGATCCACTTTGTAGCCTTGATGGCCGGGGCTGGCTTTCCGATCATCGTGGAAAAGCGCAGACCTGCGTTGGGATAGAACCAATCGGAGGGGAACTCGCCGCCACCGGGCTGCGTCGACTTGCGTTGTTCGGCAGGAGTCTGATTTGCAGGGGCTGGTGCGGTTGGTGCTGGGGGCGTTTGGGCGAAGGCCAGCGTGCTGGCCATGGCAACGACGAGCGGGACACCAAGGACCGCTCGGGCGGACGGCGCAGACTGGGAGGGGAGAGGTCGTGGCAAGAGGTGGCTCCGCTAGCGAACGGTGAAGACTTTTCGTTCTGTTCCGGACTGATTGTAAACGGTGAGGGCGCCGTTCCCCTTGTCATCGGCGGAAACGCGACCCACCTCCTGACCGGTTGAGCCGCGCAACGCAATCGCGCCACACTTCGTGGACTGGTCGACCCCGAGCACCGTCGCGGCCTTCCCGGCCGGATCGGTCAATTCCATCCGGCCGCCGCCGGCGTTGGACTCCAACAGGAGAACGCGCCGGGCCATCTCAAGGAAGGAGAGCGTGTAGCCGCTGGCCGAGGCCTGCATGGTCACGCCGCGATTGCCGTCGGCGGTCGCGACCGAGAACCGACCGGAGCCCTGGTCGCCGGCCGAGGCCGTCACCACCGGAGCACCGGTTGCGTTTCGTACATCGAGGGTGCCCCCTCCGAGTTGGCCAGCCCCGGCGCTCAGGAGCGCCGTGCCTTCGCTCGAGGTCAGCGTGAACGAGCCGCCGCCAACGTCCGCTCCGGCCGAAAATGCATCGCCGCCGCGGGCATCGTCGATCTCGATCGCGCCGCCTCGTTCCGACGACGTGAGCTTCGCCACCGGGCGGCCATTGCGATCGGCAACCAAGGCCAAGCCCGAACCATTGGAAACCGAGAGTTCCGCAAGCGGTCGACCAAGGGTGTCGCAGGCCGCGATCCCGCCACCGCGTTCGTCGGAACGGGCGATGACGCCCGGCTTGCCGAGCGGGGTCTGGAGGAGCATCTCGCCGCCGGTGCGTGACGCGGCCAACCGACCCATGGTGCGGCCGCCTTCGTCGTAGACCTCGAAGCGGCCGCCGCCTTCGCTGACGAAAGCCCCGAGCGATGGCTTCCCGTCGGAACTCCACATCGAGAGGTCACCGCCGCGGGCCGAGGACGTGAGGCGAGCCACGTTCGTGCCGGTCATGTTCCACATGTCCAACTGGCTTCCCTCGCCGGTCGCGGTGAAGAGGCCGAGGACGCGATTCTGCTCATCGACGATCTCCAGTCGTTTGGTGCGCACGACGGCGAACGAATCGGGGAAGCCGGCGGCCATGAGAAGAAACGCGCCAACGACGCCGGCGACGAACGCGCCGGCCGTCCGACGAAGGGAAGGTCGGGATGCACGACGAGCGGCGGAGAGCTCGCGGGCGAACTCCTGCTCAAGGCGCTCGAGACGAAGGGCGATCGATGATTCGGTGGGTGTCTGCATGGGGCGCGGCGAGATGGGGAGGAGGAGTTGTCAGGCTTCGTGCGGGGAGGCGTGCGTCAAGGCAAGCGGTGCATCGCCGACGACGCGCTGCGGCCGACGGTGGACACGGAGGGAAGTAGCATACGAAGTGACCGTTGGCGCACTCGGACCGAGTCGCTGACGGCTCCCGCACCACAGGCGTCGGCTCTCGGCCGACCGATTTTGACGAGGATGATCCCCGTGGCCAAGCGACCGACCAAGCCGACCCCCGAACGACGCGCCCCCGACGCCAATGCAGGCCGATCGGCAGAAAGCCCGAAACGGCAGGTCTCGGGCACAGCAGCGGGCGAGGTGGGCATCGGACTCATCGGAACCAAGTTCATGGGGCGGGCCCATGCCAACGCGTGGTCGCAGGCGGGGCGCTTCTTTGACCTGCCCAAACGCATTCGGATGCGTTGCGTCGCCGGGCGGAACCCGATCGAGACCAAGGCCTTCGCGGACCGGTGGGGGATTGCCGCTGCGACGGTCGATTGGCGGACGTTGTTGGAGGATCCCGCGATTGGCCTCATCGATGTGCTGACGCCGAATCACCTCCATGCTGAGATGTCGATCGCGGCGATCGAGGCCGGCAAACACGTCGCTTGCGAAAAGCCATTGGCCGGAACGCTGGAAGACGCGAAGGCGATGGCGAAGGCCGCGCGGGCCGCTGCCAAGCGCGGCGTGAAGACCTTCGTCTGGTTCAACTACCGACGCTGCCCGGCCGTTGCGTTCGCGCGGCAGATCGTCGAGGAAGGTCGCCTCGGCCGGATCTACCACGTGCGGGCGAGCTACCTCCAGGATTGGGGCAAGGCGAGTACACCGCTCCTGTGGCGCTTCCAGGCCGATCAGGCCGGCTCGGGTGCCCATGGCGACCTGAACGCCCACATCATCGACATGGCCCGCTTCATCACCGGCGACGAGGTCACCGAAGTCGTCGGTTCGATCGAACAGACCTTCATCAAGGAGCGGGCCCTCGTGACGGGCGGCGGCGGCGAGATCGCCGGCAAGGGCGCGACGACGAAGCGGAAGACGGGAACATCCACCGTCGACGACGCCGTTCTCTTCCTCGCCCGCTTCGCCGGCGGAGCTGTCGCGAGCTTCGAGGCGACGCGTCTTGCGACCGGCAACCAGAACCGAAACCAGATCGAGATCAACGGCGAGAAGGGCTCGATCAAGTTCGACTTCGAACGGATGAACGAACTGTTATGGTGGGACGACACGCTCCCGAGCGCCCTCCGCGGCTGGTCACGGATCATGTGCACCAACGGCGGTGACCATCCCTACGCCAGCGCCTACTGGCCGGCGGCGCACCTCATCGGCTACGAGCACGCCTTCGTGAGCATGGCAGCGGATATCGCTCTGGCCTTGGGCGGCAAGAAGCCGGTCGTCGCCCTGCCGGACTTCGACGACGCCCTCCAGACCCAAGCGGTCCTCGAGGCGGCGATCCGCTCGGCGCGGGAGCGGCGACCGGTGGCGGTGCGGGAGTTGGTGTGAGGAGCGTTCGCCGCTCGTTCAACGCTCGTTCACCGCAGAGACGCTGAGGACGCAGAGGCCTGAAGGAGCGATGCATTGAATGTTGTGAGACCAGACTCGGGGCGTGGTCATGAACCCTTCCGACTGCTCCCTCGGGCCTCCGCGTCCTCAGCGCCTCTGCGGTGAATCTCCTGCGGGTGAATCTCCCCCGTGAATCCGCTATAACCCGCACCATGACGCCGTTTCTCGATGAACTCCGCTGGCGCGGGCTCTTGGCCCAGACCACGTCCGATGCGATTCCTTCCTACCTGTCCGGTGGGTCGCGCATCGCCTATGCGGGGTTCGATCCGACCGCGGATAGCCTGACCATCGGGAATCTCATTCCGATGATGATGCTCGCTCACTTCCAGCGTTGCGGCCACAAGCCGATCGCGCTGATGGGTGGCGGCACGGGACTCATCGGCGATCCGAGCGGAAAGAGCGCCGAGCGGCAGTTGCAGACCTTTGAACAGGTGCAGGCCAAGGTCGATGCGATCGGCAACGTCTTCGCCCGCGTCATGGACTTCTCCGGCCCTCGCGCGGCGGTCGTCCTCAACAACGCCGAGTGGCTGCGGAAGCTGAGCTTCATCGACGTCCTTCGCGACGTCGGCAAGCACTTCTCGGTGAACATGATGATCCAGAAGGAGTCGGTCGCCGCCCGGCTCAACACCCGCGAGCAGGGGATCTCCTACACCGAGTTCTCCTACATGATCCTGCAGGCCTACGACTTCCTGCATCTCTACCGAACGCAGGACTGCACGATCCAGATGGGAGGAAGCGACCAGTTCGGGAACATCGTCGCGGGGATTGATCTCATCCGCCGGTCGGAAGGAAAGGGCGAGGAGTCGGAACTCCAGACCTTCGGCGTCACCGCGCCGCTCGTGACCAAAGCCGACGGCGGCAAGATCGGCAAGACCGAGAGCGGGGCGATCTGGCTGAGCGCTCACCGCACGAGCCCCTACGCCTTCTACCAGTTCTGGCTCAACGCGACCGACGCCGACGTCAAGAACTTCCTCCGCTGGTACACGTTCCTGTCGCGCGAGGAGATCGAGGCCCTCGATCAGGCGGTGGCGACGAACCCAGGAGCGCGCGAAGCGCAACGCACGCTCGCTCGCGAGGTCGTGAGGATCCACCACGGTCCGACCGAACTTGCCAAGGCCGAGGCGGCGGCGCAGGCGCTCTTCTCCGGCGACGTGCGCTCACTCGACGCGTCGATGTTGCGTGACGTCTTCGCCGAAGTGCCACGCTCGGCGCACTCGCTCCAATCGCTCGACGGCGAGGGCACATCGCTTCTCGACCTTCTCCCCAATACCACGCTCGCCTCAAGCAAGCGCGAGGCCCGCGAGTTCCTCCAGAACGGCGCCGTCAGCGTGAACGGTGAGAAGGCCGGCCTTGACCGGCAACTCAAGCGCAGCGACTTGTTAGGCGATGGGCTCATCCTCCTCCGTCGCGGCAAGAAGCAATGGCACGCGACGGAGTGGCGTTAGCAGCCCGTGGCGAACGTCATTCGGGCTGCTCGCCCTCGCTTCCGAAGCACTTCCGCCACGGGCTGTCGTGTTAGGTCACCTCACCCCGGCGTTTCGCGTCGCTCGGCGACGGTGAGACTCACCTCCGGCGAGAGGTCGCCCGAGTCGCCGATGCGCTGCACCGACACGCCGGGCGGCAGCATCCACATCTCGATCCGCTTGCGGGTCGTTCGTCGGGCGAGGTCGTCCGCGGTGAGATGAACGAAGGCCAGGGCCTTCAATCGTCCGTCCTCAAGGGCGAGGATCGTCGCCGCCGGTCCGGTCACGGCGACGTCGCGCAGGAACTCGCTGCCGGGGTCGAGCGTGATGCGGTAGCCCTCAAGATCCAGCGGCGGTCCGGCGAGTTGGACCGGCACGAGTCGCAACACCGTGGAACTCGATCGTGACTGAAGGGTGAAGATGACCTTCGCCCGGTCGCTCGCGAAGCGAACGAGCTGGCTCCTCTCAGCCAGCGCCTCCGGGACGCGCAAGGGCACATCGATCAAGTGCCGACGGCCCGTTTCCAAGGTGTTGGTCTGGGCGGCCGGAAGGAACGCCTCGATCGAGGCGTCCGCTCCGAGCCCGGGTAGCAGGGCCTTGGGCAACGTCACCTTCACCGTTTCGGGGGAGACGATCGGCGTGCCGTTGAGTTGGGCTCCGGGGAGCATCGGCACAACCTTCGCATCGACGGTGACGGTCTCCATGATCTCGATCGACATCGATGCGGGCACGGAGGAGATCGCCGCGACGCCGACGGAGTTGAACTCTTCCGAGCGGTTGAGGGCCGCGGTGATGTCAATGGTGTGAACGCCGGCGCTCGCGGGCACCTCGGGCCGGCCCGTGCGGAGGGCCAGCGTCTTTCCGCTCAGCCGATCGGTGGCCCGCTCAAGTTCGTGCCGCGAACCCTGCAGTTCGACGCTCACCGGAATCGCGTCGGCCGGCGTGACGATCGATCGTTCCGCATCGGCAGGAAGGAATCGCACCAAGGCCTCGACGGTCGAGGTCTCGCGGGTCTGGCCGGCGGCCCAGAGCCAAAGGAGGAGCGAGACCACCGTGATGACCGCGCCGTTGGCCAGCATCGGACGCCATCGGTTCATGCGGCGCTCTCCGAGGCGGACTTCGAGTCGCTCAGGGAGGTCGGGTCGCTGGTGTCGGACTCAAGGTAGGCGAGGAGCTTCTCCTCGACGGCGTCACGGGCGATCGGACCGGAGAGCTGCCCATGCTGGGCGATGCGGATCGAACCGGTTTCCTCGCTCACGATGACCACCACGCAGTCGGTGTCGACGGTCACGCCCAGTCCGGCGCGGTGGCGGGCGCCCAAGTGCGATGGGACCGAGCCCTCTTCGGCAAGCGGCAACTGCATCCCGGCGCACCAGACGCGGCCGCCCCGGATCACCGTCGCGAGGTCGTGCAGCGGATTGTTCGGCCAGAAGATGCTCTGCAGCAAGGAGGACGTCACCTTGGCGTCCAGTTCAGTGCCGCCATCGGTGAGGGAGCCGAGTGGCACACTGCGCTCGATGACGATGAGTGCCCCGAACCGGCTTCGGCTGAGGAAATCGACCGCCTCGGCGACTTCCCCTGCAAGCGTGCCGGCCTGCAGTCGGTTGCGGCCAAAGAGCCGCGTCTGGCCGAGCCGCGACATCGCTTGGCGGATCTCCGGCTGGAAGACGACGACGAGGGAGATGACCAAAAGGACCAAGACCTGGTCGGCAAGGAATCGCAGCCGTCCGAGGGTATCGGTGCCGCCTACCTGACCAAGGATGCGGACCGCCAGGGCGACCGATCCCACGACCAAGGCGAAGCCCTTGATCGCTCCGGCGCCGCGGGTGTTGCGGAGGAACCGGACGATGGTCCAGACGAAGGCCCAGATGACCGCGATTTCCAACGCCACTTCCCACGGGCTGTAGCCACGGAAAAGGCTCTGGAAGATGCTCGTCATCGCGCGTCGATCATACGAGAGGAGAGGGGGAGCGAGGGCCTGCCTTTCGAGACCAATTTGGTCAACGTGAGGCGCTCACGAGGGACGTATCATCCGGGCCATGTCCAGACTCTCCGGCTCCTACGACCTTGGTCGCGCGACGGGTGTGTGTGCCGCGACCGGCGTTCCGCTCGAACCCGGTGCCCCATGCGTCATCGCCCTGGCCGAGGTCGCCACACCGGAACAGGCCAACGCCGGCTCCCCGAGCGGCATGTTCCTGCGTCGGCTCGAGTATTCGATTCCGGCCTGGGAAGCCTTGGCCAAGGATGGCAAGCGGCCTGACGGACTCTTCTGCTTCTGGCGCACGGTCTGGAGCGGCGGGCAGAGCCGAAAGATGTTTGTCGACGACGAGACCCTGCTGGACATCTTCCAGCGACTGGACGCCGACGAACGCCCGCAGCGGCAGGCCTTCCGTTTCGTCCTCATGCTCTTCCTCGTTCGCAAGAAGCTCCTCCGGGTGGTGGGAACGCGACGCGACGGCGAACGGGAGTCCTGGCTGGTGAATATGCGGGGCACAGACCCGGCCTCCCCCCCGACCTCCGTGGTCAACCCGCGGCTCAAGGAAGATGACATTCGCGAGATCGCCGACCAGTTGAGCGAGATCATGCAGGGCGATCTCTCCGCGAATCTGAACTGACCCGCCCCGTCCCCGAGCCGCCGCGAACGTGATTGGCTTCCGAGTCGAGGTCCGCCATGCCCACCCGCCCAAGCACCTTCCGAACGCTTTTCGATTCGACGCGGCGGTTCCTGCCGTTGTCGTTCACGATGCTTGGCGTCGTGGCGGGCTGCGGGCCGAGGGGTGAAGCGGTTGCCACCATCGACGACCCTTCGGGGGGAACGTCGGGCGACGCCGTGGCGGTCATCGAGCCGGTTCGCGACGAGACCGTGGCCGCTCCGCCGACGAACGTGCCATCTCCGGCCTACGTCGATGCCGTCGCCCGTCAGGCCCTGAGGTTGCGGCGCCTTCAGTTCCTGGAGAGCGATGGTGTGGCCGAGATTCGCTGGACGGATCGGAAGGGGAACCACTTCGAGCAGTGCGATCTCACCCTCTATCTGATGCCGCCTTGGAAGACAGCTCTCAACATTTCGAAGTTGGGAGAACGATTCGCCTGGATCGGCTCCGACGAGACCCAGTGGTGGTTCTTCCAACTGCACGAGAAACCGACCTCGGTCGAAGTGCACCCGTGGGAGGAGGGCTGGGGCGACCTTCCCGAGACTGGCACGCCAGGGCAGGGGCTCTCCGGCGGTGGCATGTCGATCGTCTCGCCACGGGCGATTCTCCATCTGGCAGGGCTCGGTGTTCTGCCCGATCCGGCGTCGGTTACGGTTCGCGAGGATGCGAAGGCCAAGTCGATCGTCGTCGAGGGCCGCCTGAAGGAAACGCCACCCGACGCCGACGGGTTGCTGCCGGTGAAGGAGCCGAGATTCCGGTGGACGCTCGATGCCGAGAGCAAGCTGCCGACGCGGATTGAGATTCTCGACGAGAGCGGCGCGACGGCCGCGATGTCGACGCTGAGTGAGTACGTCACGGCGCCGATCGATGGTGCTCCACCCGGAGACTTCCCGCGCGTCCCGCGGCGCATCGCCATCGTGCGTCACGACGTCGCGAAACCCGCCGACCAACAGGGGTCGCTCACCCTGACGCTTGATGCCCCCACGGCCCGTGGCACCCGCACGAAGCCCCGCTACTTCCGTCTTCCGGAGTTGGTTGAGGCCTTCCGGCCGGACGACCTCTACTACATCACACCCATGCCGGACCGTCCGACGCCCACGGAGGGTCCATCCAAGCCAGTCGAGCCAGCGAAGCCAGCCGAGCCAGCGAAGCCAGTCGAGCCAGTCAAGCCCGCCGAGCACGCCCCGCCAGCAAACACGGGCGGACCTGATCCCGCGAGTCGGGGATCATGAGGAGTCGCTTCGCTGCCATCGCTCGCGCCTTGCTCGTCCTGGCGTCGAGCGCTTGCATCGCGTCGACGGCGCTGGCTGGCATCGAAGCGAAAGACCGACTGCTGGCCGCGTCGGCGATCGTCGAGGAAGCGCGCCTCGCGCCGACCATTGACGGCCGCCCGCCGGCCGTCGAGCCGTCGCGTGAACACCTTTGGGTCGTTCTGCCTCTCCCGCCGAAGAGCCCGAACGACACGACCAACCGAGGTCGCCCGGCGATCGGGTTCGGGACGGGAGCATCGAATGCGGTCTCGGTCCTGCTGCACGCACCCGCCGAAGCCCCCGGCATCATCAACGTCGTCGCCGAGCACGCCTCGATGCCGGAAGCGATCACCGCGTTTGGCGACGCGGTGTATCTCGTCTTTCGAGCCCCGACCTTCAATCGTCGCGAGGTCCTCGTCCGACGGGCTGAATGGAACGAGGCGACCCAACGCAGTTTCGCGGTGCCTCCCCAAGGCGAACTCTTGCCGAGCCTGCCGTTGGACGGCGACCTGATCGGTCTGGTCGCCGATTCGCGCGGGCTTTGGGCGCTTCTCGTCTCCTCGCCAGCCGCTCGATACGGAGTCCGGCGCGATGGCGCGAGCGAAAGCGAACCTCGATTGCCGTCGCTCATGCGCCTCGAACGCAGCGGCTGGAAACTCGTCCCGTTTCCAAGCTGGGCGGCGAGCACCAGGGCAGCGTCGAGTGCGAATCCGTCCGCTTCCGACCGTGCCCGCCAGGTCGAACCCCACGTCGAACCGCTCACGCTCGTGGATGGACCGCGCGGCGCTCGAGTCCTTTTCCGCCAGGGCGCCGACCTTTTCTTGGTGGATCCGCTTGAGGAATCGGTGGCGGATCCCTCCCGACGACGGGTGGCCGTCCTTCCGCGCGTGCGACATCCGCTCGATGGGTTCGACGGCCGTAGCGCGTGGTTCCAGACGGTGAACCCCTTGGCCTCGCAGGAGAACCCCTTCGCGATGACCTTTGGCGTCGTCGATTGGCAGCTCCTCAACACTCCCCAGGGTCGCGACGGCAGCGCCATACCGCTGGGGGTGACGACCCCGTCGTTCAACCGACCTGGCAGTGCGCGATCGCCGTTGCAGATTCATTGGCTCCCGATCAGCGAGGCCTCGCTGGCGGACGGCGCCGAGGTGACGCCTGCCGTCGCTACCACCGACGAGGTGGTCATCAAGGGTCAAGCCGCCGGCCCGACGCCCAAGCCATGGGCCGTTGTCCGAGCTGCGGATGGACTCCTTCTGGTCACCGTAACGAGTCCG
>JAEUIU010000080.1 GCA_016795065.1 Phycisphaerae bacterium | reverse complement strand
CGAGCCGGCGTGAAAGATGAGCGGATTCTCCTGCACCCACGGGGCGATCGTGCGATACATCCGGCGCTGGGCGAGGCCACGCCGCTCGCGGTCGGTCGAGTCGAAGAGAAGCTCAAAGACGCGCGGCGACTCGAAGCGATCGCCGGGGGCGAGCGTGACGCGGGGGCCGACAGTCGGGCCGCACTCGAGAAGGCACGGCGTGTGCCGGTCGTAGTGGACCTGGGTGGCGTAGAGGGGATCATCGACCCAGCGAACGCTCGGAGCGCTGGTCGCGTTTTCCATCGTGCCGCCGAAGGCATACTCGCTCTCGACATGGATCGAGCGCGGATAGGCCGCGAAATCAGCGGCCGAGCCGCCGACGAGCGAAGCCGGTTCGACCCACGCGAGAAGCTCGGAACAAAAAGCGTCAAGCGTGATCGGCGACGAGCCGCCGTTGTCGACGGTGATCCACTTCGAGAGAAGTGGAATCGCGTCGTAGAGCTCGTAATGCACCGTGACGGTGACGCCGGACGGAGCGCTGTCAGCGGGGCGGAAATCAAGCTCCAACGACACCCCAGGCGGCGGCCACGCCACCGGACGGCTGAGCCATTGCGGGCGAGGCCGCCACGCGAAGCGCTCCTGGGTGCGCCCGATGCGGTGCCCGGTGTACGCGAAGGCTCCGTCGATCGCGGTGAGTTGATCAAGCGATTCCGGCCGCAGGAAATTGTGAACGTCCTGACCCTTGAGCCCGCCGACCGGAATCGTCTTTCCGTCAATCGTGACCGTCGCCTCGGGTCGCACGCTGCGCAGCTCGGCGGCATCCGTCATCAGGTTGTCAAACGCAACTGTCGCCGCATTCGGAGAGAGACGAATGGTCCGCCGAAGGAGCCCGTTGGTGAGGGTGACGGAAGACGCGCCGTCGGCGACCTTCACTTCGGCGACGAAGGCGGAGGCATTGACGAGCCAGTCGGTTTGCGATGCCGTGGGCGGCGCCGCAAGTGGCACGCACGCGACGATCAGAATGGCAACGGAAGAAAACAACATGGACCAACGGTTCGCTCACTCCCCCAAAACCACCACATCCTCCGGATCCACCGACAGCGTCGTCCGTTCGCCCGGGCCGGGCACTTCGCGGGGATTGCCCTCCAGGGCCTTGAGTTCGATGGGAGTAGCAGTGGCGTTGCCCGCGCGGAGGCGGTGTTGGGCGGCCTTGCCGAGGTAGATCGTGCTGAGGTGTTCGGCGGCGATCGTGTTGTGGCTGCGGCCGCCGATCTGGAGGGTCTCGGGGCGGATCGAAAGCGTCACGGCGCCGCTGCGCCGTGAGGCCGTCGAGAGGCCGCGGGCCGTGAGCGGGCCGATCGGCGTGTCGACGAGCAGTTCGATGTCGCGTGATTCCTTCACCGTGCCCGGCACGAAGTTCGTCTCGCCCAGGAAGTCCGCGACGAACTTGGTGTATGGCCTTCGATAGAGATCACTCGGTCGCCCGTGTTGCATCACGTGGCCGTCCTTGAGGACCACCATGCAGTCGGCGACCGAGAGGGCCTCTTCCTGGTCGTGGGTCACGTACACCGCAGTGATGCCTATCTCGCTGACGATGCGCCTGATCTCGGTGCGCATCTCCAGCCGCAGCTTCGCGTCGAGGTTCGACAGCGGTTCATCCAGGAGCAACACGCTCGGTGTGAAGACGAGGGCTCGGGCTAACGCCACGCGCTGTTGCTGACCGCCGGAAAGTTCGGTCGGACGTCGCGCTCCGAGGTGGCCCATCTTGACCATCTCTAACGCTTCGTTCACCTTGGTCCTGACCTCGGCCGTCGGGCGCTTGCGGACCTCGAGTCCGAACGCGACGTTCTCGGCGACGGTCATGTGCGGCCAGAGGGCGTAACTCTGGAAGACCATGCCCGTGTTCCGTTGGTTGGCGGGCAGTCCGCTGACGTCCTTGCCGTCGAACAGAATCCGCCCCGCGGTCGGCTCGATGAAGCCGGCGATCATTCGCAGGATCGTCGTCTTGCCACAGCCGGACGGTCCCAGCAGAAAGGTCAGCTCGCCCTTCTTGAGGTCAAGATCGACGTCGGCGACGGCAACCGTCTCGCCGTAGGCCTTTTTCAGCTTCTCAAGACGAATCGCCGTCATGGGTTGCGGAGGATACTCGCGGTACGATTCTTGCGTGGACCCGCGACTGGAGCATCTTGAACGCCTGCGCCAATGGCGCGGCACGAAGGAACGCAACGTCGATGTCTCGCGCGCCTTCCGTGACTTTGCCCGCGACCAGACCCGCATCGCCAAGGCCCTCGGCTCGGTCAGCGAAACATTCGAGTCGATCGTGCCAATCGTGATCGCCAACGAGTGCACGCTGGTTGGACTGCGCGGAGGCGTGCTGACGGTCGAGACGCGTTCGGCCTCCTGCCAGTTCGCCCTCGATCGCTTCCTCCGCTCCGGCGGCGAGGCGAAGCTTCGAACGGCGTCCGAAGCGACCGGCCAGCGCGTGAACTCGGTGCGCGTCGTCTGTCATCACGACTAACGACACGCACGGGTTGACAGCGCTCCCGGTCAGAAGTCGTAACGCAAACCCGCGTACACCCGCAGCTCGTTCGACTCGGCGTCCGGCGCGGGCCGGCTGAGGTAGATGTCGCGCAGGCCTGCGGTCAGCGAGAGCCCACGCTTCGATTCATCCAGCAGAAGCTGATACTCAAGGCTTGTCTGCACGCGAAAGTCGGAGAAGTCCTCGACGTTCGGAGCGATGCTGGCGTTCAGTGAGACCTGTTGCCGATCGGTGATGCGCCAACGGAAATCCTCGGCGAAGAGCACTTCGGGCTCCCACGTGTGCACCTCACCCGCCTCGTAGGTGGCACCGGCACCGAGCCGCAAGGTCAGGCCGATCCGATCCGTATCGAACACCCGGTAGCCGGGACCGATGTGGCCGCTGAGTCGATGCGTCCACGGCTCAAACTCGTCGTATTGGTATTGGCCCTGAGTGAAGAAAAGCCAGGCAGAGTGGCCGATGGTCCACTCCTGGAGGCCCTTCACCAGGATGTTGTTGTCGGTCGTGACGTTCTCGAAGATCCGGTAGTAGTACTCGCCGTTCAGCGTGGTCTTGTCGCGATCGGTCTCGCGTTCGGCACCGATGCCGGCCCGCATCGTGAATTCGTCGTTGACGGCGAAGTTGCCGGCCAGAGCGAACGCAGCGTGGACCTTCCATTCGCCGGTCCGCCGTTTGGCGAGTGGGTTCGTGGGAGGACCGTCGGTCTCCGGGCGTTCGGCCACTGTCGCCGCGACTCCGTCCGCCGCGGCCGGTGGCGTCGCACCTGGGGGCTGAACAGGATCAGGCTCCAGTTCGGGCTCTGGGCCGAACGACGCGACCCGCTCCAGCGGAAGGACCAGGCGACCGAGCTCGGGGTGATCGAACTGAAGGGCGCCGTTCGCGTTTGCCACGATGGTGCCGTGCAGAACATCGCCGCTCTTGAGTGTGACTCGGTCGCCTCCGAACGCGTTGGCGACGGCCATGAGCGCCGTCAGAAGGGCGAAGAGGGAAGACCACCAGACATCGTCGCGCATCCTCCGAATGTACGCCTGCTCGCGAAGGAAGGCGTCGACGGGCCCCACACATCCGCTATTCTTCTGTCATGCCTGACCAGCCGGACGGGAAGCCGATCGAACAGCCTGCGGAGCGGCCAAGCGAACCGGCCAGCGGTGCCGCCGGCCACGACCTCGTGCCGCTTGAGGGGTCGCCTTCCTCCCCGTCGCCGAGCTCGCCATCGAGTTCAACGCCCCCGGTCCCTCACGTCCCGAGCTATCCCCCGCTTCTCTCCGATGAGGACGAGGACGCGTTGGAGATCGGCGTCGAGCCCGAGCCAGAACGGCCGCCCATGCCGGCGACGCCACGTGAGAGGGCAAGTGCACCAAGTGGCGAGTCGGTTGCGGCGACAGAGGTCATTCGGCCGTTCAACCGTTCCACCCGCGTCGAGTGGCCCTTGGCGGTCGCCGGATGCGCCGCAGCCATCTTCATCGCCGCTTGCCTCTCGGGCCAACAGGGACTCTTCCCGAGCTTCACCGACGTGCCTGTCACGTCGGGCTTCCTCGATCGTGCCGTGCTGGTGTTGCGCGGTCTCCTGATGATGCTCCTCTGCGGCGGCTGCCTCGTCGCCGGAGCCGCCTTGGTCCAGCTTGTCGATCGACGGCCGCTTGGCGACCTTCGCTCGCTTGCCGCCCAAATGCTGATGATTTCGGCCTTCTCGCTCCTCACCCGGATCTTTCCGATCGGGATCGAGATACTCAAAAAGGGCTACGACGTCCTCGCTCCCATCGGCGTCGCTTGGGTGCTGGTACTTGCGGTCTTCCGACTCTCGCCACGCGATGCGGGCATGGTCATCGGTGCCGCGATCCTCTCGCTGATTGTCCTGGCCTTCGGCTCGACCATCGTCTGGTTTGCCATCTGGGCCGGCACGAACACGATCTCAGCCGCCCCGAGTCCGTAACGGGTGGGCGGGCGTTCCGACAACGGTGACGCCGGTTTCAACATCGCGCCGCACGACGGCCCCCGCGCCGACGATGGCGTTGGCGCCGACCTTGACGAAGGGAAGGACGACTGCGCCGGCGCCGACGAGGGTTCGGTCGCCGACTTCGGCGAGGCCCGCGATGGTCGAGCGCGGAGCGCAGTGGGTGAAGCTGCCGATCCGCACCCCGTGTTCGATGATGGCCGCCGTGTTGATGATGGTTGAGATGCCGATCGACGCGCTGGCGTTGATGGCCGCGAATGCGCCGACGTAGCTGCCCGGCGCGAGGGAGGCGCTTGGGCTCACCCATGCCATGGGGTGAACGATTGTGGCCAGCCGATCTGGATCGAAGCGGGCGCTCCACCGCTCGCGAACGCGGGCGTCGCCGACCGCTGCGTGGACGCGGGCCCCTGCTGCCCAGAGGCGTTCGATGTCGGCGGACGGGTTCTCGACCGAACCGAGCCATGGAACGGCCAGCGCCGAACAGCGGGCTTCGCGGGTCGGCTCGTTGGCGAGGTAGCCGGCGATGCGCCAGCCCGCGGCCACCGCCGTCTCGGCGACGACCGAGGCGTGCCCGCCCGCACCGAGAAGAAGGAGGTCGCGCGAAAGCTGGTTCACGAGTGGGATTCTGTCACGGTGAGGCCTGGGCCGCCACCGTCGTGGCCGAAGCTGACCGCACCCGCTCAGCGTCGGACCGGTTCCAGCGGTGGTGGTAACGGGCGATCTTGGTGCGCGAGTAGATGCTCCCGCAGCGGTAGCAGATGAGTCGCTCGCGGGCGAGGGCGAGGGTCGCGACGTCGATGACCAGAAGCACCACAAGCCCCGGCAGCACAAGGGGGTTGGTGGCAAATCCGAGAAGGCCGATGATGGCACCGGCGAAGGCGATCACCACGACAAAGGGTGTTACCTGCGGGAGCACCTTGCTGCGGTAGAGGCGGTCGCAACCACAGAGGACGCACTTGCGGAGTTGGCCGCCGTCGTCGAGGGCTCCCTCCCAATTCAGGTAACAGTGCGTGCCCCGCTCGCCGCTGGCCTCGGTGGGAGCGACGTCGGAGAGAACCGACTCACCACCAGCCGACGAACGCCCTCCCGTTCCGCCCTCCCGGGTCGGAAGCCGAACGAGGTTGGGCCGCTGGTCGGGGTCGATCTCGATTCGACCGACCTTCCGCAGGGACCTCTGTCGCGGATTTCCGCTCGAGCCTTCCGCAGGCTCGCGCACGTCGATGCGCATGACGCGATGATACGGGAGATGTCCGCGCCACTCGATGCTCCGCCGTCAACGCGTCACCTTCATGGCCACCGCGACGGCAGCCACACGCTCCCCACGGCAGTTCCGCCCGTGACGACCAACGCCCCATCCGATCGTTCTGCCTCGACCTTTCCGACCTGCCTTGGCGGGAAGTTCCTCGTCTTCGACGGTCCGGACGGGAGCGGAAAGAGCACCCAGTTCCACCGCTTTGCTCAGTACTGCTCGAGCCGCGGCCAGCCGGTCACCGAGGTGCGGGAGCCGGGCGGCACCCTGATTGGCGAGCACATCCGCGCGGTCCTGCTCGATCCGGCCAACGACTCGATGGCGATGCGCTGCGAGATGCTCCTCTACATGGCTAGCCGGGCCCAGCTCTTCGAGGAACGGATCGTCCCGGCCCTTGCCCGCGGCGAGCTGGTGCTGGCCGACCGCTTCACGAGTTCGACCCTCGCCTACCAGGGCACGGCCGGGGGACTCGACTGTGCGGACATCCTCGCGGTCGGCAAAGTCGCCACCGGCAACCGCTGGCCCGATCTCACCGTGATCTTCGATGTGGACGAGCGTACCGCGGCAAGTCGGCTCTCACCACTTCTTGACCGCATCGAACAGCGCGGGGCCGAGTTTCACCGCCGCGTGCGCGAGGGCTATCTGCAACAGGTGCGGGACTGCCCAGACCGCTACCGCACCGTGGACGCCTCGCGCTCGCCCGACGAGGTCTTCAGCGAACTGTTAGGAACGGTCGAGCGCTTCTTCGTGCGGGCGTGATCCGTCGTCGCCTCAGCGGGCCTGAGCCTTCGCGAAGCCGTAGCCGCCGATCGCGAAGCCGACGACACCGAAGAGGATGAGGGCTCCGAAGGACGGCAGGAGCTGGGTCACGGTCAGTCCGCGCCAGATGGCGCCTTCGACCGCGAAGATCGCCCAGCGGAAGGGCGAGATCATGCTCGCCGTCAGCAGGAACTTCGGCATGAAGAAGAGGGGAATCGTGCCGCCGCCGATCATGGCGAGAATCAGGATGATCGCCCGTCCCGCACCTTCGGCGCCGCCCTCGGTGCGGAAGACGCCGGCGAGGAACATCATCACGCCGCTGAAGCCGAACGAGGCGATGGCCGTGGCGAGGAGGAAAAGCCAGGGATTGGCGATCTCGACGCCCAACACCAGACGGCCGAAGATCATCAGGAGAAGGATGACCATCATGCAGGCGATGAAGCAGCCGAGGGCCTTGCCGAGCAGCACCTGACGGCGCGTCACCGGAGCGACCGCAAGCCGCAGAAGTGTGCCGCGCGAGCGCTCTTGGGCGAGTCCCGCGGCAAAGCTCATCACGCATCCCATGAGTCCCCACGCAACACCCTGTGGGAAGCTGATCGAGTAGGAGTTCGTCGGCCCGGTTTTGTTCTTGGGCTTGAGCTCGGTGACCGTGACGCGAGCCGGGGAGAAGTTGCCCATGGCCCCGCCTCCGCCACCATTGTCGCCTTCGCTTGCCGCGCCGTCGTCGCTCGGAAGCCGCTCGGCGCTGTCGAAGAAGCTCGCGAAGCGTTGCTTGTCGGCGCTGGACATGTTCGGAGCGATCAGGATCGCCGCCCGCGAAGTGTCGAGCATCGACTTCATGCGAGTCGGATTGCCGAAGACCTTACTCATCTGACGGAAGGCGATCTCGTTCAGCTTGCCGGTGAGGAGTCCCGCCTCGGCCTTTCGCGACGGGTCGACCAGGGCTTCGACTGAGAGCCCGCCGCCGGTGAACATCGAGTTGGCGCCGCTGTCGAAATCCTTCGGGATGATCACGCACGCCAGGGCGTTGCCCTCGCGGACCATCGCCTCGCCCGCGTCGCGGTTCTCGGCTGTGACGGTCTCGATCATCTCGTCTGCATCAAGATCGGCAACGAACGACTTCGCAATCTCGCCGGCGGATCCCGCGCCGCCCTCGTGGACGATCGCGAGCTTCACCGGCGAGCCGCCGCCGTCACCGCCCGCGCCGCCGAAGACCATGCCGAAGAAGACGGCAAGAGCCAGCGGAAAGCCGAAGGTGAAGAAGGCGCTCGTCCGGTCGCGGAAGAGGAGCTTGAGGTCCTTGAGGGCGATGGTGAGGGCTGCGTTGAGCATCAGTCGCGCAGGCTCCTTCCGGTGAGGGCGAGGAAGACTGATTCGAGATCGGGTCGCTCGACACGGAGGCCGGCGACGTCGCCGTTGGAGAGTGACTGGGCAATGACCTTCAGCGGGTCGGTCGTCGTGATGCGCTCCTCGGGGACGTCGAGACGCTCGATCACGACCGAGGTCGTTCCGCCGTGGCGGGCGACGAGTTCGGAGACCGTACCGACGTCTAACAGTTTGCCATGGTCGATGATCCCAACCCGGTCGCAGAGTTTCGACGCCTCTTCCATGTAGTGGGTCGTGTAGACGATCGTGCGGCCCTGGCTCGCGAGCGAGCGGACCAGCTCGATGATGTTGTTGCGGGATTGCGGATCGACGCCGGCCGTCGGCTCGTCGAGCATGAGAAGCGGCGGATCGTGGATCAGGGCGACGGCCAGGTTCAGCCGTCGCTGCATGCCGCCGGAAAAGCCCTTCACGCGGTGCTTGCCGCGCTGCGACAGACCGACGAGTTCAAGCACCGACGCCACCCGCTCGCGCACCCGGTCAAGCCGGTAGAGCTTGGCGAAGAAGGCGAGGTTCTCCTCGGCGGTGAGGTCGTCATACAGGGCAAGGGTCTGCGGGGCGAGTCCGAGATGGCGACGAACTTCGGCGTCGGTTGGCGCGCCGAGACCTTCGAGTTCGACCGACCCGGTGTCGGGATGGACAAGCCCCATCGCCATGCTGATCGTGGTGCTCTTGCCGGCCCCGTTGGGGCCAAGCAGGCCGAAGACTTCGCCTCGCCGCACATCGAGGCTCAGACCGTCAACGGCGACGACATCGCCGAAGCGCTTGGCGAGATTGGTGAGCCGAAGCATGGGCGGAAGCGTATCAGCCGATGTGGGCACGCACGAGTCGCTCGACCTCGTCGATTGCCTTGAAGAGGTCGTCGTTCACGACGAAATGGTTGTAGACGCCGCTCGAATGGGCAAAGGCGATCTCGCGCTTCGCCTCGGCGAATCGACGTTGGATCGCCGCCTCGTCCTCGCGGCCGCGGGCGCGCAGGCGACGCAACAGCTCGTCCTCGCTCGGCGGCAGGATGAACACCGCTAACGAGTCGGGCATCGCCTTGCGGATCTGTTCCGCCCCCTGCACGTCGATGTCGAGAATGACCACCTTGCCCAAGGCAAGCTGTCGTTCGACCGGCTCGCGCGGCGTGCCGTACCAGCTTCGCCCGAAGACTTGGGCGAACTCGAGGAAGCGCCGCTCGTCGATCCACTTCTGGAAATCGGCTTCGGTGACGAAGAAGTAATCGACGCCGTCCCGCTCGGCTGCGGTTCGCGCCCTCGTCGTGGCCGAGACGCTGAACACCGCATCAAACCGGCGCGTGAGCTCGTGAACGATCGAGGTCTTGCCGACACCCGACGGACCGGACATGACCAGAAGCAATCCGCGACCCCGCAACATGGGTGGGGAGTGTAGCGGGCGGCGTTCACCGCAGAGGCGCGGAGGGCGCGGAGCCTGACGCAGAGGGGCCCGAACGAATGGGTCGGAGCCATCCCATCCCCACTCGCTTCCTCTGCGTTGGCCTCTGCGTCCCCCGCGCCTCTGCGGTGAACGCACGCCACGATCGTCCCCAGACCGCCGCACCGTAGAATCCACGCCATGTCCACCGCTTACATCACCACGCCGATCTACTACGTGAACGACAAGCCGCACATCGGCCACGCGTACACGACGACCCTGTGTGACGTGTGGGCGCGGGCGATGCGGTGGGAGCGGAAGGACGTCTTCTTCCTCACCGGCACCGACGAGCATGGCGTGAAAGTCGAGAAGTCCGCGGCCGCGCGGGGCATCTCGCCGCAGCAGTTGGCCGACGAGAATTCGGCCGAGTTCCGCCGCGTTCTTGGGCAGTTTGGGCTGACCAACGACTACTTCATTCGCACCACCGATGCCGACCACAAGCGGCAGGTGCAGACGATCGTGAAGCGGCTGCTCGACAAGGGCTACGTCTACCTCGGCAAGTTCGAGGGCTGGTACGACGAGGGCCAAGAGGAGTACCACACCGAGACGAAGGCGAAGGAGCTCGACTACAAGAGTCCGATCTCGGGGAAGCCGCTCGTTCGCGCATCGGAAGAGAACTACTACTTCAAGCTCAGCGCGTTCCAGAAGCAGCTCGAGGACTTCTTCGCGAAGAACCCGAACTTCGTGCGCCCGGAGGGTCGGCGCAACGAGGTGATCGGACGGCTGCGCGGCGGGCTGCAAGACGTCCCGGTGACGCGCACCAACTTCTCGTGGGGCATTCCGATGCCCGACGCGCCGGGGCACGTGATCTATGTCTGGATCGACGCGCTTCTGAACTACGCCACCGCGCTCGGTCGCGCTGACGGCACCGCCGGCCCGCGAGCGAAGTACTGGCCCGCCGACTATCACGTGATCGGCAAGGAGATCCTCTGGTTCCACGCGGTGATCTGGCCGGCGATGCTCATGGCCCTCGAGTGGGAGTTGCCGAAGTGCGTCTATGCCCACAGCTTCTGGATCTCGGAGGGCCAGAAGATGTCGAAGTCGCTCGGCAACTTCATCGACCTCCCCACCATCGAGGCCTACCACGCGAAGTACTCCCTCGACGCGTGGCGCTGGTACATGGTCACGCAGGGTCCTCTCGAGGCGACCGATGCCGACTTCAGCGCGAAGCACTTCCACGAGATCTACACCGCGGATCTCGTCAACACCTTCGCGAACTGCGCGAGCAGAACGAGCGCGATGATCGGCAAGTACTTCGATGGCAAGCTGCCTGCCCCGACCGACGAGTGGGTCACCGAGGCGGACGGACGTCAGTACCGTCAGGTGCTCGATGGGTTGATCGACGCGATCGAGGCCTACGAGGCGTTCAAGCTGCGCGAGGCGGCGCTGGCCGGACTCGGCATCGTGCGGTGGGTCGACCTCGTCATCAACGAGTATCAGCCGTTCAAGATGGCGAAGGACCCCGAGCAGATGGAGGCGGTCGGCAACATTCTTCACGACTGTGCCCAGGCCCTCTGTTGGGCGGCGACGGCGCTTCATCCGATCATGCCCACGAAGTGTGAGGAATTGCTCCGCTGTTTCGGCGTGACGCTGCAGGACACCCGCGAGTTCCTGACGGAAGAGCTTGGCATCGAGCCGGACGTGATCCCAGCCGGGACGAAGATCGAGAAGTGCGCCCTCTTCATGCGGATGGAAGGACCGGGCGTGCCGGCCGGAGCCTGAGTGAGGAATTCTTACGACTTTCGCACCACCCCTGTCGCATCGACGGGGGTGGTGTCGTTCTGGGTGCTGGAGTGTCGCGTGTGCCACACGGTGGACGGCACGAATCTCAAAGGAACACGGAGCCTGACATGACACGATTCCGAACGGCCGCAGCAATCTTCGGGGCAGCGCTCGCGGCGAGCACATTGGTTGGGTCACCGCAGGAACCGCCGCAGCGGAAGACGCAGGGGTCGCCGCAACGTGGGGTGGCGATTCCCACTGGCGAGGCCCTACCCCCCGCGACGGGGGAAACAGGTGACATAAGCACC
>JAEUIU010000067.1 GCA_016795065.1 Phycisphaerae bacterium | reverse complement strand
CGACATCTCCCCCGCCGCTGCGCGGCGGGGGAGAGCGGACAGGCACGTTCGAATCTCCCTGCGACCAGCACCCCGTGGTTCCCCTGCGCGTTCGGGATTCCGCGCGTGTCGGTCATCCCCCACATCGCTCTCCCCCGCGATTGCGGGGGAGATGTCCGCGCAGCGGACAGAGGGGGCCGGAGCGCGCCGCGATTGCCTCGAGGCCCCCTCTGTCGCCTCCGGCGACGTCTCCCCGCCGCTTCCGGCGGCGGAGGGGCGAATTCTGGCCCGCGCACCGAGAGATGTGGCGGTTCCCTTCGCATGAACGATGAACGTGCTGGTGTGCGCCGACTCGGTTGAGTCGCCGTACCCACCGCGGTCGCCGGTCCCATCAGGAGGAACGCATGTCAAACAACCAATCGCCGAATCGATGGCCGAGTCTGCAGCCAACCGCAGCGCCGTCCGGGCTCCGCCTGTGCTCGGCCTTCTTCCTTGCCAGCGCCCTCCTCGTTTCGGCCGCGACCGCTGCTGCCGCCGACGGTGGAGTGAGGGCGTCGAGGCCGACGCCAACTCATCGTCACGGCGGCTCGATCGGCCAGATGCCACTTGGGCTCGGCGGATCGACGGGTGCCCGACCGGAAGCAAGCGGCGGCATCGCGGGTAACTGTGGTTCGGTCAGCTTCTCGCAGAGTTCGAGTTCCACGATCGCTCCTCAGAACACCGCCCAGTGCTTCGACGACTCGACCGGCGAACTGGTTTCGGCCGAGAACGGCCTCGCCCGCCTCTTCACCGCCCCCACGTCGCTCCACATTCGCTGCGTCGAATTCGGCATCCAGGTCAACGATGGAGCGACGTGGCCTGTGCGGGCACGCGTCTGGGTGGGTGGCAACGTCGTCGCAACCTCCGACCCGGTCGACATTCCACAGAACTCCGGTCCCGCGCTCTACACCGCGAGCTTCCCAGACTTCTTCGCCATCCCTGCCGGAACTGACTACGTTGTCGAGCTCCTCGTCCCCTCGCGATTGCTCAGCGACGGCGGCGACGGCGGCAGCCTGTTCCTAGGCAGCAACGCCCTCGGGCAGTCGGGTCCGACGTTCATCCGCGCCCCCTTCTGCGACGTCAACACCTTCACCGACCTTGCCCAACTCGGCTTTCCCAACGTCCATTTGGTCATGACCGTCGAGGCGGATGTCCCCGTCCAATCACTGGTCGCGTTCGGCTTCGAACACACCGCTTCCGGCGACATCGTCGAGCGGAAGGACGCCAACGGGAAGGTCACGATCTGGCACGCCGCCGCACCCGCTGCCGGCGAGGTTGCGATCGAGTTAGGCATTCTGCCGGGCCCGATGGGAGTCACGATGGGTGGTTCGTTCGCGACCGGCTCGCCGGATTCGACGGTGACCTGGAGCCCGATCGGCGGGTTTGATGGCCTGCCCGAAGGACCGGTCGGGACGACTCGCTTCCATACCGACGACGGCACGCATGGGACGATCCAGGTCGACTACTCGATGCTTGGCACGGCTGCCCAGACGGTGCGGCTCTTCGACGCAGACGGTGCTCCGATCGCGGATTTCGCGTGGGGTAACGACATGCCGATTGGCGTGAGCGCTCCGCCGGTGAGCTTTGGCTATAGCTGCCGAGCCTACGAGGAGATCGACATCAAGTGGCCGGTCCCGGCCCAGGTGACGCTCGGCTCGGTGACGATCGGCGCTTCGAGCATGCGGATCGCCGTGAAGGCACCGGCGTTCACCCCGAGCTACCTCTCGCAGATCATTCTGTCGACGGACATCAACTCAAGCGTACCGGCGACAGCGTTGGAGATCAGCTCCTTGAGTGTCGATCAGTTCGGCTGGGCCATCGCCGTCGACAACGATGACACTCTCATCGATGCTGGCGTCATGCCCGGCGGCATCGTCGGATTGAACTTCGGCGGGCCTGGCCCGGCCGTGATCGTCGCCAAGCAATACGACAAGTCCACACCGAAACTCCTGGAGAAGTGCGTCGCGGCCTTCGAAGTCGACATCGATGCGCCTTCGCTGGACCAGCCGGGCCTCGAATTCACCGCCACCGTGAGCGACTCCTCCGACTTCGACGAGACCCCCAACGCCAGTTCGCTCACGCTGCACGAGATCGGGCACTTCTTCGATGTCTTCGTTGATTTCAGCGGGATCGGCTCGCCCACCTATCACGTGGAGATCCTCTCCAACCACGTTCTCGTTGCCGCGATGCCGGGCCTGTCGGGTCCGGTCGGTTCGATGTCGGCGCCACCGAAGAAGATCGGCAAGCTCGGCGGGCAGACCGAATGCTTCACGATGTGCACCGACAGCGCGACGGCCTTCACCATCGACGGTCAGGTGTTCGTCGGCGACGAGATCCGCATCCTCGCGGAAGGCGGCGCTGCAGCCGAATGCAAGGATCTCCTGACGCTCTCGGCGACGAACGCCCCGGCGGGTGTGACGATCACCGGAGCAAGCACATCGCCCAAGCTCCCGCCGTGGATCGTCAAGTTCGGCAATGCCCATGGCGTGGTCGGCTCGCCCATCGTGGCGTGCGATGATGTCCTCTATGTCTGGCGCGATCTGGGAGACAGCGGCTTCAACGGCGTCTCGCTTGCGGTGCCTGGCGTGGACGGTGCCAGCGTGTCGTTTGAGCTTCCGTCAGACACGCCTGACGCGGTGCATCAGGTGACGGTCTCGGGTCTCCACCACGAGATCCCCTTTGACGAGACCGTCACGCTTTCGGTCCATCCGAACAACGCCATGGTCGTCGCCCTGGACGTGGCGATCCTGGTCGCCTCCGATGTGCGCGCCATCCGCGACGGACAGGTGGTTCTCTCGATCCCCACGGTGCTGCCACCGGTCCCCACCGCGATTGCCTCGCTGGATCTCACCGGGCTCGACGAAGCCGTCGCCACCGTTCATCCGGTGTGGGCGGCAAAGGAATGCAAGGACCAGGTCTCGCTGAATGCTGCGGTGCCGATGAATTTCGCCGCGATCGGCGGCGGCACGGTACTCGCCGACACGGTCGTCGTGGTGCGTCCCACCAACGACCCACCGTCGATGACCTCCGTCGCTCTCACCGGTAACGCCTGTACGCCGAACTCGGTCATTTCGCACGAGTCCATCGACAAGCTCGGCTGGACCTTCACCGGCCTCGGTCACGCTCTCCTCGACGCCACGACGCCCGGCGCCGTCGCGATCCCCTGCTGCATCGGTTCGACGGGCGACGATGGCGTCGAGATCGACCTCGGCTGCGCTTCGTTCTTCGACATCTTCGTCGTGCTGCCGGATTGGACCGAGCCAGGCACCTCCCTCACCCTGCAAGGTGTCGCCGGCGATTTCGCCGGTCAGGAGGGCGGCGGCACGACCGGGTCGTTGACCTTCGTGCGCGGCGCGTTCTTCGACGTCTTCGCCGACTTCTCCGACATCGGCACCGACACGAAGCACGTCATCGTCAAGAACGCCCAAGGCATTCCGGTCTTCCAGACGGTGACGAGCGACCTCTTTGTTGGGCAACTCTCGGCCGCTCCCTTCAAACTCGGCAAGCTTGGCGGAGCGACTCCCTGCTACCGGGCATGCGTGCCAAACGGGACGCAGTTCACCTTCGGGCCGGTCACGGTCGACGCCCATGAGATTGAAGTGCTCGCGGTCGGCGGAACCGATGCCCAGTGCAAGTCGGCCGCTCGGCTGACCGGCACCGGCGATCTCGGACCGATCTCCATCACCGGCGTTGAGACCCAAGCGGCGTGCCTGGGTGACCTCGACGGGGATGGACAGGTCGCGGGCTCGGACTTGGCGATCCTCCTTGGTGCGTGGTCCACCGGAACGGTCGACTTCAACGCCGACGGCACGACCGACGCCGCGGATCTCGCGATCCTGCTCGGCGCCTGGGGCGATTGCTGACGGATCGACAGCGGAACGAGTGCACAGAGTCCGTCAACCGGCCGCGATGGGAGCGTGACTCCCATCGCGGCCGGATGTCTTGCGCGGATTCCGAACGCCCAAAGGAGAGGATGGCGTGCGAGGCACGTGCGATCGGCGCGCGAATCGTTAGGGGCAGCCGCCTGAGCAGACGTACTGCGCGTCAAACGAGCAGGACCAATCCCACGCCACGTCGCAGCAATATGGGTTGTAGTCGCACATCTCCGCACAGCAGGCCGCGTCCGAACAGCCCGGGAGTCTCGAGGGGGTGCAGCAATCGTTGGTCGAGGTACCGCACTCGGCGTACACCTCGCAGGCGTCACCGACGCCATCGCGGTTGGAGTCGTGCTGGTTGGGATTCGGTACGAACGGACAGTTGTCGATGGGGTCCGGCACGCCGTCGAAGTCCGAATCAGGCGGATTGCAGACCGCACACTCTTCGTCGGCCTCATCGGCACAGACGAGATCCCACTTGGTGTAGCAGCAGAAGGGATCGAAAGCGCAGATCTGCTCGCAGCAGGCCGCATCGTTGCAGCCCGGCGTCGACGCCGCGTAGCAGCAGTCATTGGATCCTGCCCCGCAGAATGGGAACGGATCGCAGACATCGCCGATGCCGTCGCCATCGGCGTCGGCCTGGTTGGGATTCTCAACTGTCTTGCAGTTGTCGACGTCGTCGAGAATGCCGTCGAGGTCCAGGTCCGGCGTTCCGCACGCCCCGCACATCATCGCCGCCTCGCTGGCGCAAGCGTCGTCCCAGTTCTGCTCGCAGCAGATGTGATCGAGGGCGCACACGGCCTCGCAGCATTCGGCATCGTTGCAGCCTTGGTACAGCGTTGCGACGCAGCAGTCGCCCGGGATTGTCCCGCACATCGGGAACTCCTCGCAGGCGTTGCCGATCCCATCGCCATCCGCGTCGGCCTGGTTGGGATTCGCTAGCGTCAAGCAGTTGTCGATCGCATCGGCAACGCCGTCGTTGTCGAAGTCGGAGGCACCGCAGGCAACGCACAGCTCCTGGGCATCGGCCACGCAAGCGATGTCCCACTGCGCCTCGCAGCAGTGCGGGTCGACGACGCAGACATTGGCACAACAGGTTTCGTCTTGGCAGCCAGGATCTGCGGAGGTCGAACAGCACCCATGGCTCGCTTGGCCGCAGGGCGACGTCGGACAATCCCCCCACGCCCCGAGCAGGACGGCGAGATCCGCGCCGTCGGTCGTGCCATCGGCGGTCAGGTCGCCGCTCGGCGTTCCCCAGGCGCCGAGGAGGACGGCAAGGTCAGCCCCATCGGTGTGGCCGTCCGCTGTCAGGTCACCGGGACACGGAACCCCGCCGGCGTGGGCAGCGCCCACCAGCAGGAGGGCGGCGAACCTGACGATTCGGACCGGATTGGCTCTGGAAAGTCGCATGGGTTGCTCTCAGTGTCGTTGGGTGGGCGTCGATGGCAGGCGGTCCCTTCGCCGGGGGAGGTTGGTCGCCTGGCGAATTGTGGGGGCATCCCTCCGACATGCGAGCCGCAAGCCCTCTGCGGCTCATGGATTCTCGCCGGCCCCCTCCGAAACCGACGTGCGGGGATGGTCCCCACAGCCCGAGAAGCAGAGCGAGCAGGACCGCAAACCTCAGGGGTGAGGCAGTTTGGCCCTCCAAATCCGGCGACTGGCGTTCCGAAGGCTCCCTTCGCCTCCTCCTGCGAGCCCTCTCCCAGCCGGACCTCCCTCTCCTCCCTGCACGCTGCAACCCCTTGAATCACCCTCGGCGATCGCTACGATGCTCGATTCTTCCTGAATCGGCCCTCTGCGAAGAGGACCGGTCTCTCCGACGCTCTTTCCGATGCCTGGCGACGACGACGATCCAGATCCTGACTCTCTCGGCGACGGACGCGGTCGAGCAGATCCCTCCCCATGGCTGCCCCAGCTACAGCGGAGGTTGACCTGACGACCCCTTCCGCCGCCCACGTCTCGTTTCGCCCATCGAATTCATAATTTGCTCTTGAGGACGCCGCCGGCCAACGGCAAGCGCCGCCCTCCCTCTCGACCCCACCTCCAGCTCGCACCATTTCGCCACTGGGCGAAGGTGCACGGGGCGCGGGATTCGGTCCAGCACTCGCCGGACCGCACACCATTCAACACCTCTTCGCGAGTCAACGACTCCCGATCAGCCTGACCCGGAACCGAAGCCATGGCCACTGACCTCTCTAAAGTTCGCAACATCGGCATCTGCGCCCACATTGACGCAGGCAAGACCACCGTCACCGAACGCATCCTGTACTACACAGGCAAGACCTACAAGATGGGCGAGGTGCACGAAGGCACCGCAACCATGGACTTCCTCCAGGAGGAGCAGGAGCGCGGCATCACCATCCAGTCCGCGGCGACGACCTGCCCGTGGACCAAGGACGGCATCGAATACAAGATCAACCTGATCGACACCCCGGGCCACGTCGACTTCACCATCGAGGTCGAGCGTTCGCTCCGCGTCCTTGACGGCGCGGTCGCGGTCTTCGACGGCAAGGAAGGCGTTGAAGCCCAGTCCGAGACCGTCTGGCGTCAGGCCGATCGTTACGGCGTCCCGCGCTGCTGCCTCATCAACAAGATGGACAAGACCGGCGCCGACTTCGAGTTCAGCTTCAACTCGATCCGCACCCGCCTCGGCGCCAACGCCATCGCGGTTCAGATCCCGATCGGCAAGGGCGACCAGTTCCAGGGCATCATCGACCTCCTCGGCATGAAGGCCTACTACTTCGACAAGGAAGCGATGGGCGCGACGATCGAGGAGAGGGAGATTCCGGCCGAGATGAAGGACTTCGCCGACTACTGGCGCCACGACCTCGTCGAGAAGGCCGCCGAACTCGACGAGAACCTTACCGAGAAGTACATCACCGACGAGCATTCGATCACCCCCGACGAGATCCGCGCCGCCCTCCGCAAGGGCACCATCACCCAGAAGTGCTTCCCGGTCTTCTGTGGCTCGGCCCTCAAGTACATCGGCGTGCAGCGCGTGATCGATGGCGTCATCGACTACCTGCCGAATCCGACCGAACGCCCCGACATGAAGGGGACGGATCCGCGGGACAAGAACGTCACGATGACCCGGCCCCACACGGACACGGCGCCGTTCTCGGCGCTGGTCTTCAAGGTGGTCAGCGACATCCACGGCGACCTCACCTACATCCGCATCTACTCGGGCCGCCTTGAGAAGGGCTCGCGGGTCATCAACCCCGTGAACGGCAAGAAGGAAAACGTCAGCCGCATCTACGAGATGCACGCCCGCGAGCGCGAAGCGCTTGACTCCGTCGGCGCCGGCAACATCGTCACCCTCGTCGGCCTCAAGAGTTCCTACACCGGCGACACTCTCTGCGATCCGGACAACCAGATCGTCCTCGAGCGCATGGAGTTCCCCGAGCCGGTCATCTCGATGTCGATCGAGCCGATCACCGGCGACGACAAGAAGAAGCTGAGCGAAGCCCTTGCGACCATCCGCCGCGAGGATCCCTCGTTCCGTTCAAGCTTCAACGAGGAGACCGGCGAAACGATCATCGCGGGCATGGGCGAGCTTCACCTGGAAATCATCGCCAACAAGCTCAAGCGCGACATGAAGATCGGCGTCAACGTTGGCCGTCCGCGGGTCAGCTACCGCGAGGCGATCACCGGCTCGGCGACCAAGGTTCGCGGCCTCTTCAAGAAGCAGAGCGGCGGACGCGGCCAGTTCGGTGACGCGGTGGTCAACATCAGCCCGATCACCAAGGAAGAGGCCGAGGCCCAGGAACTGAAGATGGAGAACGGGGTGGTGTTCGTCGACGCCGTCACCGGCGGCGCGATCCCGCGTGAGTTCATCCCCAGCGTCGAGTACGGCATCCGCCAGGCCGCCGCATCGGGCGTCCTCGGCGGCTATCCGGTCATCAACGTCAAGGTCGAGCTCGTCTTCGGCTCCTACCACGACGTCGACTCCAGCCAGATCGCCTTCGAACAGGCCGGAGCGCTGGCCTTCCGCGAGGCCTGCCACAAGGCCGGCCTCGGGCTCCTCGAGCCGATCATGAAGCTCGTCGTGACCACCCCCGACGAGTTCTTCGGCAACGTCTCCGGTGACATCGCCAGCCGTCGTGGCCACATCGTCGACAGCGAAATGCGCGGCGTCGTCCGCATCATCACCGCCGAGGTTCCGCTCTCGGAACTTTTCGGCTACACCACGTCGCTTCGCTCGATGACCCAGGGCCGGGCCACCTCGACCATGGAACCGGCCGAGTACCGACTCATGCCGGATCGCCTTAAGGAAGAGGTTCTCAAGAAGTAAATCGGGAGCTGACGAGACCGTCCTTCCGCACGTACACCAATGGCCCGGCTCCGCTTCGGCGGGCCGGGCTTTTTTCTGTGGTCGTGTCCCGCGCGACGTTCACCGCAGAGCCGCAGAGGGCGCAGAGACCCGAGGGAGGACGATGCAAGAGATGATGGAATCGCAGACCCACCACCCACTTCCTTCCTCCGCGTCAGGCTCTGTGCCCTCTGCGGCTCTGCGGTGAACACACTTTCGGTGAACCTCGCCCCTCCTCTCCCGTACACTCCCTCCGGCAAGGACGCCAATGACCGCTGACGAGCACTCCATCGAAATCAGCGAGACCCCGCAGTCCCAGGGCGAGTACGAGATCGAGCTCGAGCGATGGTTTCGCCGACGCTTCGCCTGGCTCTGCGTGGCGTTTGTTGCGCTCGTCTCGATCGAGGCGACCCTGCGGGTGATCTCCTTCCTGACCGGCGCGGCCGGCCGGTCGGCGATGCAGGACCGGCTGGCCGGACAGTTCGTCACGTTCCTCAGCTCCGCTGCGATCCTGGTCATCGCAGTGCGGTTCTATATCTTCGTCCGACCCAAGATCGAGCGCCGCGACCAGGCCGTCGCCGCTGCCACCAACCTGATCGTGGCGTTAGGTGCCACCACCTTCGCCTTCCAATTGGTGATGCTCCTTCTTTTCAAGCGCCAGCCGGTGCCGATGATCGTCTCGATCTTCTTCTGGCACGTCGTCGCTTCGGCCTTCCTGCCGTGGACGCCCCGCGAATCACTGCGCCCGATCGTGCCGCTGCTTCTTGCCTGGAGCGTCTTCACCGGCACCTACGGGGCGATGACTGGCGGCGTGTGGCAATCGTTGGTGATGATCCTGGCCTCGCCGGTTGTCCTGCTCCCGGGCATGCTGATCGCCCACTTCCGGCTGACGCGTCACCGCAGCCGCTTCCGCCGCGAGCTCTCCAACCGCTTCTTCGTGTCGATGCGTCGGGAGCTCCAGCAGGCGCGGAAGATCCACGAGAGCCTCTTCCCCAAGGCCACGCAGGACGCCCACTTCCGCTTCGAATACCGCTACCGGCCCGCTCAGGAGGTCGGCGGCGACTTCATCCACTCCTGGATCGATCAGCACGGCATCATCCATCTCACGCTGCTGGACGTCACCGGGCACGGCCTCGTCGCGGCGATGACCGTGAACCGTCTCTACGGCGAGCTCGAGCGACTTCGCTACGAGCATCCCTACCTGCGACCGGGCAGCGTCCTTTCCCTGCTCAATCGTTACGTCTTGCTGACGCTTGCTCCGCACAAGATCTTCGCCACCGCGGTCATGGTCCGGATCGACCCACGCAGCGGACAGATGACGTACGCCAACGGTGGGCACCCGCCGCTCTTCGTCCGGTCGCGCGGCGGCACGGTGCGCGAGTATGACAGCACCGTGCCGGTTCTGGGCGTCCTTCAGCCGCAGGACTTCGGTGTCGAGGACATCTCGGTCCAGCTCGAGCCCGGCGACATGCTCCTCCTCTACACCGACGGCGTCTTCGAGGCCCGTGACCGACGAAACCGAAAGTGGGGCCTTGCCCGCCTGCGCGAGGCCCTCAAGCGGCAACCCGCTCCACCATCGTGGCCGGAATTCCTGCTCACGCTCGTCGACGGATATACCAATGGAGTGCTCGACGACGACCTTCTCGTCGCCAGCCTGGTCTTCAACGCCCATCTCGCCCCCAGCTCGAAACTGCCACCGGTGCCTGATGACGCAACCACGGTGATGTCCCTATGAAGTCCGACGCCGAGCACACGCGCGATCTGGCCATGCTCGCCCGGGCCGCCCGACTTGCCTTGCGCGGTCACGGTGGCGCCGAGCCGAATCCGCTGGTCGGTTGCGTCATCGCACATGGCGATCGGATCGTTGCCGACGGCATGCATCGGATTTGTGGCGAGGCCCACGCCGAGGCGATGGCATTGGCCCGTGCTGGTGACGATGCCCGCGGTGCGACAGCCTACGTCACGCTGGAACCGTGCAATCACCACGGCCGCACACCGCCCTGCTCGCACGCTCTGGTTGCGGCGGGCGTTGCTCGTGTCGTCTACGCCCAGCCCGATCCCAACCCGATTGCGGTCGGCGGAGCCGAGACGTTGCGAGAGGCCGGCATTCGGGTCGATCTCGTGGCTTCGCGCCCGTGTAACGACCTCAACGCCCCGTTTCTCCATCGTCTCGCAACCCGCCTGCCGTGGGTGACGGCGAAGTGGGCTCAGACGATCGACGGGAACATCGCGACGCGCACCGGCGATTCGAAGTGGATCTCCTGCGAGCGATCGCGACGGATGGTGCATCGCGAACGCGGCCGCGTCGATGTGATTATGACCGGCCTAGGCACCGCGACGGCCGACGACCCGGCGCTGACGGCCCGGAGCGGGACGGCCCGGCGGACGGCGCTGCGCGTGCTCATCGATCCTCAACTTGCGGCGCCCACGACCCTTCGCCTGCTCGACATCGCCAACGCCCCCACGCTCGTCGCCTGCCTCCCCCATCTGGTGCATGGCGGTCCGGCGAACGGGCTGCGTGAGCGCGGTGTGGACGTCGCGGCCCTTGGCCCGCGCGGGCAGATTCGTCCGCTCCTTGAGGCCTTGGTGCGGGAGAGGGCCATCTCGAATGTCCTGGTCGAGGCCGGCGGTGGCTTGACCGGCGACCTCTTGCGCGAGGATCTGGTCAATGAAGCCTGGGTTTTCGTAGCGCCGCGGACGTTAGGCGATGTGGAAGGGCGGCGACCGATTCGCGGCGATGCCCCCGAACGCCTGGCCGAGGCCCGATCGTGGCGGTTGGTGTCCAGTCGCCTTCGCGGGGGCGACGTCGTCCTACGCTATCGGCGCGGCAACGGTCACGCATCTTGACAACAGTCACCGACGGTGACACCCGCCCTGTCGTTACCCTGTTCGCATGCCGACGCCCTTCCTGCCAAGCCGCGCCGTCCTGCTGGCCGTCCTCCTCGCTCTTGGCCAGACCGTCGCGCCGAACGCGACGACATCGGCCCCAACGGTCACCGGAAGCGCCGACCTTCGACCGCAGCTCGCCACGTGGAAGCTCGAACCCCGTGATCAGGGTCCGCGCGGCACCTGCTCGGTCTTCGCGGTCACGCAGGCGCTCGAGTTCGCCCTCGCCCGCCATGAGGGGAAGGCGACGCGCCTGAGCGTCGAGTTCCTGAACTGGGCGTCGAATGACGCGATCGGCGCGCGGGCCGACGGCGGGTTCTTCTCCGATCTCGAAGCGGGCTTCCGCCGGCATGGCATCTGCCCGGAGAGTGATTGCCCATACGCGAAGGAGTTCGACGCGGCCCTCGTGCCGGACAAGTCCGCGATGGAAAGCGCCCGCGCGGTCCTCTCCCCCACCTCGAATGGCCAGTGGCGCGTCACGTGGATCAAGGCATGGAACGTCACCACGGGCCTGAGCGACCAAGAGATCGCGTCGATCGTGGCCACGCTCGATGCTGGCCTTCCGGTCTGCGCCGGGATGCGCTGGCCGAAAGCCGCTTCTTGGCAGGGCAAGCGACTCGGCTGGGCCGATCCCGCCGACGTCTTCGATGGGCACAGCGTCCTGCTGGTTGGACATCGCCCCGATGAGGCGACTCCCGGGCAACGTGTGTTTCTGGTGCGTAACAGCAATAGCGCGGCAAGTGATATCGAAATCACCGAAGCCTACCTGCGGGCCTACGTCAACGATGCGCTGTGGTTTGCAATTGACCCTCGCCCGTCGGCGCCCGCATCAGCCGCCGGTGAAGGCGGCAAGACCTAACGGGACGTCCATGGCGGCAGGATGCACGCGCAGCGCACCCTCGCCGTTGTCGAAGCCCCACCGCGACGACTTCGTGTCACGGGCGACGCGCACGATGTCCAGCGGCTTGCCGTCGAAGCCGAAGAGAAGAACCGTCGCCACCTCGAGATCCTTGGGGAATCCGGCGAAGGACATTTCCGGTGCCCGGGCAACGCACAGGGCGCTCAGGAGGGCCTCGACCGCGGGTGTCTGGGCCACGAGCGCGGCTCCCGCTACCCCGCCGTCGATCGGGGCAACGGTCCACTGGTCGAGCGATCGCACCAGCTCGAGGGAGGCGTCCTTGGTCCTGATCTCGATGCGCTTCACGTCTGCGGGCCGTGCCGATGTGGCGGTCGGGTCGACGAGCAGCGCATCGGGAGGAAGCAAGACGTCGCGCGTCTGGCCGGAGAGTCGCACGACGGTCGGGATCCCTTCGATCATCGCGTAACAATCGTCACTCCCGACGCCTAGCGGAGCGCCGATGAGAAGGGTCCGCGTCGTTGTTGTGCCTCCGGCGCTGGTGGCATAGTCGACAGCGAGCGTGCGGATCGGTGCGGCGAGGCCGAAGGGTTCGAGATTCGTCGGTTGGTCAAAGATGAACCCGTCCGAGCGACTTTTGCCAATGGCCGCGACGAGCTCCTCGACGCGAGCCCGGTCAGCGCGGGTACGGATCGGTGAGACCATCGACCAGCGCTCGCCCGAGCGTTCCAACTGGATCGTTCCTTCGCGACTGATCCGACGAATGCGTTCGATTCGACCAAGCGATTCGGGAAAGAGCGATCGCGAGCGCCATTCCTTCGGGTCCATCTCGACGGCCCGCTCATAGAGGCTGGACTCCGTAACGTAGCGCTTGCCGTCGACCTGAAGCCACGCCCGTCCGGCCACGCCGCGGCGGAGGAACTCGATGCGGTGTTGAACGCCATCCCCATCGAGCGTGAGGACCGCAGCCGGTGCCGCCGATTCGGGGCCGTCCGCGTCGGGAATCTCTCGCACCGCGACAAGCGAGGCAGCTTGGCTCAGGAGTTGTCGGGCCGAATAGCCGTCGAGCTCCGCAGGAAACGGCTCGACCTGCATCCACGTCTCGCCCTGACGCTTCAGGACGAACGCGCGGCTCGCGCCCCGATCGGCTCCCCGCTCCAGTCGAAGCGAGGTAATCCGCTCTGGGTCGATCGCCTTCGGTCCGGCGAAGACGGCGATCGCGTTGTGATCGGCGAACGTCACGCTCGTCGCGCCGCGCAGGAACCACCAGCCTCCCGCGGCGGCGGCGGCGATGGTCCAGACGAGCATGGTTCGGAAGATGCGCATGGTGAGGGCGTTCGTTTGCTCGACGATCAGTGATCGCCTCGCCGGCGGAACCAGACCGCGATGCCAAGAGCTGCGATGCCGCCGGGCATGCCCAAGCCAAGGACCGCCAGCCAGGCGCCCCGGGCTCCGTCGCTGACGACGGCGACCCGCGAAACCTCGCGCCCTGTGCCACCTCCGGCAACGAGCGCCTCTTCGCCGCTGAGCCAGGCGACTGAGGCGAGCAGAAGCTCACGATTGCCCGGATTGGCGATGGTGAAGCGGCTACCACCTAACGATTGGGTCACGTCGGCGATCGTCGACAAGAGCCACCCCCCGCTCCCGACGGCAACCGATCGGCGGATGCGGCCCGTGGTCGGCTCGGTCCCGGCGGTGGCGATGACCACCGGCTGAGGCTGTTCAAATCGCTTCGCGGCCGGCACCTCTCGCGTCGATCGGGAGTCCTCACGCCAGTCATCCTCGATCCATCGGTCCGACTGGGGCTCGACCGATGAGATCACGTGGGCACCGACGGTTCCCGGCAGGATCGACATCGGCGTCGGGTGGTTGAGCACGGCGGTCTGCCCGTCAAGCGCCGCTCCAATCGGATGGCTGCGCTCGGCGTGTTCGATCGCCTGCCAAGGCTGGATTTCGCTGCGATCCTCCGAGAGCGGCACGAGTTCGAGGATGACCTTGCCGGTCTCGACGGCAATGCCGAGTTTCGTCGCCACCGCATCCCAGGGGTCCTTCTGTCCGAAGAGCGGCAGGAGATTGCGGGCAAAGGTGACGAGGACCGGCTCACCGTCGGCGATGAGGCGTTGCGTGGCGTCGATCAGTCGCTTCTCGCGGTCGGAGGTCTGGAGCCCCTCGCGTTTGAGGGGCGGCACGACCACCCAAACCGCGCGTTGCCCGCGCGGCGGTGCTGGTCGATCTTCCGCAACGACCGACCACTCGCGCACCACATAACGGGCGGTTCGAAGGGCGTCGGCCATCGCGGCCACATCGTTGTGGTCCTGACTCCGGGCAAGGACCGAGGTCGGCTCGGCATGGACGAAGAGGACCATCGGCATCGTGGTGATGGTCAGCGAACGCACCGCGCCGGCGAGAACCTGCTCCGCGCGCCCGGCCACATCAAAGCCAAGGGTCGCCCGGCCTCCGCCGGCGGAGTGGGCCGGCACGATCTGCCAAGAGGGCACCGCCACGGCGCCGCTTGGGCCCATGACGATCGCTGCCTCGCCCGCGCCGATCACCCGGCCGATCTCGCCGATCTCCAAGGGCGGCAGTTCCTCCAATTCGTACTGTTCGGCGCGGCGTTCCTTGGCCTGGGCCTCGTAGCGTGCTTCCGCATCGCGGGCGAATCCGCGCAGCGCGGGAGCAAGCGAGGCGTTTCGCGCCCATTGGCCGAAGAGAGCCGCCGCAGCGGCGAACTGGTCGGACCAGAGCCGATCGTTGGCCACCAGCGCCGAGCGGGCGCCATCCCAATCCGGGAGGGGACGGTCCGCCGCCGTGCGAAGGAGTTCGCGCACCGCGTCGACGAAGCCCTGTCCCGTCGCCCCATCCAGTTCGGTGAGTTGGGCAAGCCCTGCTGCGATGCGGGCGACTTGCTCGCGGGACGGATCGTTGGGGTCCAGCGTTCCGATGAGCGTGCGCAGCGACGGCAGTTCGGTCCGAGCGAAGGACTTGAGCGATTGGTAGCCCGCGAAGGCCCGTTCGAGCGCGGGCTCCCAGCGGTCAATCGTCGCCCGGTTGGCAGCCGTGAGGTGCTCGAGGAGCGCCTCGTAGGCGTTGCTGGCAGCCGGATCGTCAGGGTCGATCCGCTCGGTCACGAAGAAGGGGTTCGCCGACGACATGCGATCAAGCACCTCGTCGAGGCGGCGCAGCGCGGCCGGATCGGCGCGATCCTCACTGACCAAGACGGCGATCCGCCAATCTCCCTTCAGCCCGGCAACCATGGAAGTGGTCGCCTCGGAGAGCGTATAGGCGCGCGTCTTCGTCGCGTCGAACTCGGCCCGCAGCGACGGGCGTGCGCAGAGCGCCGCAATCGCCAGCGCCGCGACGAACGCGCCACAGGCGAAGAGGAAACTCTCGACCCGGGCCAGGAAGCGGGTCACCCCGTGTCGCGAACGGCCGCCGAAGCCGCCCTCACGAATGCTTCCTAACGATACGCTCGCCACGGCGAGCGCCGCCGCGGTCACCGCAACGAAGTAGACGATGTTGGCGGTGTCGACCAGGCCAAGGACGAAATCCTCGACGCGCCGAAGGGGGTCGAGCCCGAAGGCCAGCGGTGCCCATTCGGCGGGCACGGCCGAGGCCAGCACGCGACCGCCCAATGCCACCGCGAAGAGGGCGAAGACGGGGACGAGAAACGCGACGAGCTGGTTCGCGGTGAGGGTCGAAGCCAAGATCCCGATCGCCAGGAAAGCGGTGCCGGCGAGCACCAGGCCGCCGACACCCGAGGCGATTTCGCCCCAATCCGGATTGGCGTAGAGCTCGAGGACGAGGCCGCAGGCGATCGCCGGGAGCACGACAAGCGAGGCGATGAGTATCGCACCGGAAAGGAACTTCCCAAGCACCGCGTGCCAAGGTCGAATCGGTGCCGCGAGGAGCGTTTCCCATGTCCCTTGTCGAAACTCCTCGCTGAAGGAACGCATGGCGATGGCCGGCGCCGCGGCGAGAAGCATCCACCCCGCCGCAAGAAGGACCGCCCGCAGGCTCGCGGGCTCCCCGGTGCGAAGAGTCGTCACCGCGAAGATCGCCCCCAACAGCGTGGCGACGAGACCCATCGTGACGTACGCGACCGGTGTGGCGAAGGTCGCCAACAGCTCGCGCCTCAGGATCGCCCGAAGCGGTCGCATCAGGAACGGTCTCCGGCGGGCGCGGCGCTACGCGTCGAGCGGATGAAGAGGGACTCGAGTGTTGGCCGCTCGCGGCGGATCTCGCGCACCGCCAGGCCGCGCCGGGCAAGCGTCGCGGCAATGGTCTCGCGGCGATCGACGCCATCGACCGCCTCGGCACCGAGGCGGGTCCAGCCGTCCCCTAACAGTTCGTCCGTGAGGGCTCCCAGGCCATCGATCTCGGACAGGGCGACGCGAGCGTCGGATCCCTTCGCCTCGATGATGTAGCGATCGCTTCCCTGGGCGCGCAAGGCCTCGATCGGACCCTCCGCGACCAGTCGGCCGCCGGCAATCAGGATCGCCGCGTCACAGACCGCCTCGATCTCGGCCAGGATGTGGCTGGAGAGGAGGACGGTCCGCTCGCGCCCCAACGTGCGGAGGAGCGATCGAAAGGCTCGAAGCTGGTGTGGGTCGAGGCCGACCGAGGGCTCATCGAGGATCACCAGCCGCGGATCCCCCAGAATCGCCGCCGCCACACCGACTCGTTGGCGATAGCCCTTGCTGAGGGCCCCGACCAGCCTTCCGTACACCGGTTCAAGCTCGCAGGCGGCCACCGAGCGGTCGATGGCGACGCGGGCCTCGGCGCGGGAAAGACCGATGAGGTCGGCTCGATATCGAAGGAACTCCGAGGTCCGCAGTTCGGGATGGACCGGTGCTGACTCGGGGAGGTAGCCAATCCGGCGGCGGGCCGTGTCGGCTTCGCGGGCGATGTCGACGCCGGCCACGCGCAGCGTCCCTTCGTCTGGGACCAAGAGTCCGGCCAGCATGCGAATGGTGGTCGTCTTCCCAGCCCCGTTAGGGCCCAGCAGGCCGCAGACACAGGCTGCTGGAACAGAGAAGGTCAGACCGCGCACCGCCTCAACCCGGCCGAATCGCTTCGAGATCCCCGTCGCCACGACCGTGAGATCGGTGCGATTCCCCTTCCCCGGGACCGGGATGGCGGGCATCTCGACGGGCGACCGTGGTGAAGGCGGCGGAGTGGGTGGCGAAGCCGAGGTCACGAGGGCGGGATCGTACCCCGTCCAAGGTGGAGGAAGAGCGTGCAGCGGAATCCGCATGTCGGTGGTTAGCGGCGCCTGCGGGAGCGAATGCTGGCCGCCTCACCCGCGCCGGCGGGGTATGCTTCTCACGCCTTCGGGGAGCTTCCCGATGGAGCCGACGCGCTCGACGGACCGATCGCCGACTCCGACCTCCCATTGCCCGAAGGCCCGCCTCTCTGGCCACCCATGGCCCCCCTGCGACCTCGGCTCATACTTCCTCCCGGCATCACGCTCGATGACGCCTTGCGGGCACGACTCGGCGAGTCGGTGGATCTCATCGATGCGGCCACGCCCACCGGCCGGGCCGTCGCGCTGAGTTTGCTCTTGGCGCCACCACTCGCCAACGGTTCGGCCGCCCTCCTCTCTGAGACCACCGCAACGAAGGTCTTGGAGGGACTTGGGCAAGGCGTCGGCATCGTCGACCTGCAGGGCGAAGTGACTTGGATGAACCAGGAGTTGGCGGCCCAGAGCGCGGAAACCCTCCGGCGCCTGGTCGACATCTGCCTCGACCTCCTTCGATCGACGAGGAGCGGACTTCTTTCCCTGGCCGAAGGGCAATTCGAGCGCCGCGGATTCCGGGTCGGAAGTAGCGCCTACGACGTCGTTGCCACCGGCCTCGAACCGGATCCGCAGGGACACCCGACGAAGATTGCGGCGCTGCTGCTGGACGTTTCCGAGCGTCGACGCCTCCAGGAACGGGTCGACGCGATTGACATGGCCGGAGCGGAGCTCTTGCGGCTCGACTCCGAAGTCATCGAGAAGATCAACCCGGCCGAACGCCTGAAGCTCCTTGACGGCCGCGTCGTGGCCGGCGTGCGCAGCGTCTTCGGATGGGATCACTTTGAATTCCGGCTGCTCCATCGCGAGACAAAGCAGTTGGAGCTGGTCTTCTGCGCGGGCCTCGCCCCGCTGGGGATCGGCGAGAAAATCTTCGCCAACCCCCAAGGCAACGGCATCTCCGGCGTGGTGGCGACCACCGGCGACGCATACATCTGCGCCGACACGCAGCACGATCCCCTCTACCTCAAGGGCCTGCCGAACGCACGCAGCGCGCTCACCGTCCCGCTTCGCATCCAGGATCGCGTCGTCGGCGTCTTCAACGTCGAATCGGAGCGGCCCAACGCCTTCGACGAGGAAGACCGCTTCTGCGCCGAGATCTTCGGCCGTTACGTCGCGTTGGCCCTGAACATTCTCGACATGCTGGTCGTCGAGCGACGCACGACCAACCGACGGGTGGCGACGAACGTTCTCGGCGAGATCGCCACGCCACTGGACCAGGTCCGCATCGCCGCCGAAGCCATCGAGCACGGTGCCGATGCCCGCACCATGGAACTGGCCGAGCGCATCCTCGACGTCGTCTCCAGCGTCCGACACCGCGTCGAGGCCGCCACGAGCGGACCACAGACGATCCTCGGCGTCGAGGAGATCCTTCGCGAGGGCGAGCGAGATCCGATCCTCGAGGGCAAGCGCGTACTGGTCGCCGACGACGAGAGCGGCATCCGCGAGACGATCCGTGAGGTCCTGGAGCAAAAGGGATGCGTCGTCGTCGCCTACGCGTCAGGTGGTCCTGCCATCGATCGCGTCCGAGCCGAGGCGGCCACCGGAACGCCATTTGACCTGGTGGTCAGCGACGTGCGCATGCCCGACCGCAACGGCTACGAGGTCTTCAGCGCGGTGAAGGAATCCGCCCCGCGCACGCCGGTGATCCTGATGACCGGCTTCGGCTACGACCCGCACCACTCGATCGTGCGCTGCAGCCAGGAGGGGCTCCACTGCTTCCTCTTCAAGCCCTTCCAGGTGACCCAACTGTTAGAGGAAGTGCGCAAGGCGTTTGGCGCCCCGACGAAGGCGGCCGAGGGACCGACGACCCAACAGCCCGAATGACTTTCGCCACGGACTGCTAGCGATTCGTTCATCCCGCCCGCACCGCCCGCAGGACGCGGGGGTGATCCTCGAAGTCGCGGATCACCTCGCTCTGGCACCACGTGGCCTTCTCGGCGACGAGGGCCATCGCGGCAGGCCCCTGCCGATAGCCGATCTCGACGAGGAGGAGGCCGCCCGGGCGGAGCCACGCCGACGCTCCGGCGACCAATGGGCGAATGACGTCGAGCCCGTCGCGACCCCCGCGCAAGGCGCTCTCGGGCTCGTAGTCGCGCACGTTCGCTTCGACCTCGGCCCACTCGGCGTCGCTCACGTAGGGAGGGTTGGAGGTGATCAGGTCGAAAGAGTTGGGTCGCGAGTGACGGAAGGGCTCGAAGAGTGAACCATGCCGGACGTCGATCGCCCCCAGGAGCCCATGCCGGGTGACGTTTCGCTTCGCGAGGGCCACAGCCTCGGGCTCGACATCGGTCGCGAGACAGCGCAGCGAGAGCGACGGCAATGCACCCTCGGTTGCGTCGATCGGCACGGCCGGAACCCCGATCTGGATTTCGGGTACTGCCGCAGTCGGTCGCGGAGCGTTCCCGGCCAGTGGGCGACAGCCTGTTAGTCGCAAGGCCGAGCGGAGTTCGGCGATCACCGAGATGGCGATGATGCCGGTGCCGGTACCGATGTCCGCCATGCGAAGCGGCTGGTTCAGCATCGCTTGCCGATACCACGCGACCGCTTGTTCGACGAGTGTTTCGGTCGCGGGACGCGGAATGAGGGTGGAACGGCCGAGTTCGAACTCGCGGCCCCGGAAGGGCCACGTACCGACCAGGTACTGCACCGGCTCGTGTTTGCCTGCCCGCAACACGAGTTCACGCAGGGTCGCTCGCTCAGCATCGCTGGGGACGCGCTCCGAGTCCATGTAGAGCCGAAGTCGCTCGCACCCAAGGACATGGCCAACCAGAATCTCCGCACACAAACGAGGGCTTTCGACGCCGCGTTCGGTGAGATGGCCCTGAATCCAGGCCAACAGGGAGCGAATCGTCCACGGGCCGCCACTTGGGGCCGAAGAGCTGGCGTTGCCGCGGGAATCGGGTCGGGCGGTCATGACCTGCGATCGTACTGGGCTGCAGAGCCCTCCCCTTCGAATTGAGGAGACTTTCTGGCGGTGCATCGGGCCTTGTTGCAACCGGCTTCCGCTATGATCCCCGCCCCTCCGGTTCTCACCCCAAAGCACGCCGTGGCCCACGCTCTCATGATCGATACGGACCTGTTTCTTCGCGAACTTCTCGCCGCTGCCAAGGCGAGTGGCGCGTTCGCCGAGTCCCGCATCGACTCACGTAGCGAGGGCTCATCGCTCCTCTGCAAGGCCAAGGACGCCTCGGCTGACGCGTGGTATTCGATCGTCCCACAGGCCGCTGGCTGGTGGGTGCGGTTGGCCACCGCCGATCGCTGGCTGAGCGAGTCGATCGAGGCCGATTTGATGCATCACGGCGACCCGATCGAGGAACTGGTCGAGGAAGAGCTCGTCGAGCTCGGCCACGATCCGAAGCTCGACGGACCGATGCCGCAGGTGAAGCACTTCCGGTCCGAGGACAAGCTCTACACGTTTGAGAGCGCGATCCCACTTCAGCGCGCCCTAGACAGTGCGACCGCAGCCAACATCGCCGCCCGATTCCTCCTTGCCTACGAAGCCGCCTTCCGGCAGCTCGGCGATATGGAGGGTGGCGACGACTGACCATCGGCGTCGCCAGCGGAGTTCTTGCCCGATCGATTGCCTGCCCCTCACCTCATGCCACAACCACGCGTCCTCATGCTCGGCTGGGAGTTTCCACCCTTCATCACTGGAGGGCTTGGAACGGCGTGCTATGGCCTCACCAAGGGCCTTGATCGCTCGGGCGTCGACGTCACGTTCGTCCTGCCCAAGAGCGTCGACGAATCACACGCTTCGCATGTCAAGCTGGTCAGCCCCCGCGGAGTGCCGGTGCGTCCCAAGCCGGCCCCGGCGCCGATTCCGCTCGGCCGTCACCGCATCGTCTTCGACTCCCCCGACGGGGTACATTCCGAGACCGTTGACGAGTACCTCACCCGGATCGTGCCGAAGCTTCGCGCCGCGACGGTGACCGAGGAGTTTGAGCACACCCGATTCGTCGAACTCCCGAACGACCTGAACGACTTTCCGAGCGTCTACGGCAACGGCGCCACCGTGCCGATGAGCGAATCGCAGAAGCAGCTCGTCGAGCGCATCCGGGAAGAAGGCGGCATCACCGTCGAGCGACTTCGCGTGCTCGCCGCCGCCGGCGCATTCGGCGGCCGACCGCTCAACGAGATCGACGCGACGCTCCTCTCGGTGCTGCCCGAGGCCGGGCCACGCGATGGCGCCTCCGCCGCCGTTCTGGGCGCGGCCGTTGCCGACTATTCGGGTGACCTCATCGGCGCCGCCGACCGCTACGCCCGCTTTGCCGTCGACACCTGCCGCGACCTTTCGTTCGACGTGATCCACGCCCATGACTGGCTGACCTACCCGGCTGGGCTTGCGCTCGCCAAGATCACCGGCAAGCCGCTAGTCGTGCACGTCCACTCGACCGAGTTTGACCGTTCGGGTGAACATCCCAACCAGCAGGTCTACTCGATCGAGCGGCGCGGCATGTGGGGGGCGACGCGGATCATCGCGGTGAGCATGCTCACCAAGAACATCTGTGTGAACCGCTACGGCGTGTACGGCGACAAGATCGACGTGGTCTACAACGGCGTCGATCTCGATCCCAAGGAATACGGCATCCAGCCGATCCATACCAAGGACAAGATCGTCCTCTACTTCGGTCGGATCACCCTTCAGAAGGGACCGGAATACTTCATTCGCGCCGCGAAGCGCGTTCTTGAGGTGATGGACGACGTGAAGTTCGTCGTCGCCGGTTCGGGCGACCAGGCCGCGATGATGATCGAGATGGCTGCCCAGCTCGGCATCGGGCACAAGGTCCTCTTCACCGGCTTCCTCCGCGGCAAGGACATCGCCCGCGTCTTCGCGCTCGCCGATCTCTACGTGATGCCGAGCGTGAGCGAGCCGTTTGGGATTGCCCCGCTTGAGGCGATCTCGCACAACGTGCCGGTCCTCATCTCGAAGTCCAGCGGCGTGAGCGAGGTCCTCATGCACGCCCTCAAGGTTGACTTCTGGGACATCGAGGACATGGCGAACAAGATCGTCGCCGTGCTTCGCCATCCCCCGCTCTCGCGGGCGTTGCGGGAAGGCAGCATGTTCGAGGTGCGCGGCATCACCTGGGACGGCGCAGCGACCCAATGCGTGCGGACCTACCAGACGGCGATGCGCGTGGCGGCTCGGAAGTGAGATAGGGAGCGAGTCGTCGGGGGGTTCACCGCAGAGGCGCGGAGGACGCAGAGACCCGAAGGAGAGGGCCATATGGTCGATCGCGCGCCGGTCGCGACGTTTTAGCCACCAATTGCCTCCTCCTTCCATCCTCTGCGTCCTCCGCGCCTCTGCGGTGGACGCCCGCTCCAAAGCGGCCGAGAGCGTGAAACGAGCCGTATACTGCTCGTCCCATGGGTCTCTTCTCCAAGTCAAAGCCGAAGCCAGCTCCCGCACCAGCCGCGAAGGCGGCCGCGCCGACCGCGTCCGGCGGAGCCGATGTCGGTCGGGTGATCGTCACCGATCCTGCCCTTGAGTCGCTCATCCAGAAGAAGGGCGCCCAGTTCCTTGACCTTTCCCGCGGCAACAAGTCGGGCATGCTCTCGGCCGCGTTCTGGTCGGACAAGCTGATGGATTGGGCGATGAAGGACGAGGCCTTCAAGGTCCAGCTCTTCCGCTTCGTTGACGCATTCCCGATGCTGAAGACCTCGGAGTCGATCTACGATCACCTCCATGACTACCTCAGCCAACCCGGCGTGACGCCGCCGCCCGGCTTCAACTTTGGCATGAGTCTCGGCGGACTCGCCAAGGGACTCATGGCCAAGACGATGTCCGGCCAGATCACCGGCATGGCCGAGAAGTTCATCGCCGGCACCGACGCGGCCAGCGCCCTGCCCCAGCTCAAGCGGCTCTGGAAGGACGGCATCTGCTTCTCGGTCGACTTGTTAGGTGAGGCCTGTGTTAGCGAACACGAGGCCGACCTCTACGCGAAGAAGTACCTCGATCTGATCGAGAACCTTCCCAAGACCGTCGCCGAGTGGCCGGCGAACGCACGCCTGGAGAGCGATCACCTCGGGGCGATCCCGCGCACGAATGTCTCGATCAAGATCAGCTCGCTCTCTTCGCGCGTCGATCCGATCGACACCGAAGGCTCGATCCGCGGCCTCATGGAACGGATCGTGCCGATTCTCGAAGCGGCCCGGAAGGCCGGCGTCTTCATCAACTTCGACATGGAGCAATACTCGCTCAAGGACCTCACCCTTGAGCTCTTCATGCGCTGCTGCGAGACCGTCCACTTTGAGGCCGGCTTGGCGATGCAGACGTATCTCCGCTCGGCCGAGCAGGATGCCCAGCGGATCATCGACTGGTCGAAGCGCACCGGCCGACAGGTCAGCGTCCGGCTGGTGAAGGGCGCTTACTGGGACTACGAGACGATTCACGCCGACCAGCAGGGTTGGCCGGTGCCGGTCTGGTCGCGGAAGGTCGACACCGACGCCTGCTTCGAGCGCGTCGCCAAGCGGTTCGTCGATCAGACCCCACGCTCCAAGACCGAGGGTGGCGTGAAGCTCGCCCTCGGGAGCCACAATGCCCGCTCGATCGCGGCGTCGTTGGCGGCCCTTGAGAAGGCGGGACTTCCGGTCTCGGCCCTAGAACTCCAGATGCTCCACGGCATGGGCGACCAGATGAAGGCCGCGTCAGTCGAACTCGGCCTGCGCATCCGCGAGTACGTACCCGTCGGCGAGATGATCCCCGGCATGGCGTACCTGGTGCGCCGACTGTTAGAGAACACCTCCAACGAGTCTTGGCTCAAGGCCGGCTTCATGGATAACGCGAGCGCCGAGCGGCTGCTCGCTTCGCCCCATCGCGAGTTTGCGGTGGACCCTGGCGTCGAGCGGATCGCGAGAGGTCCGGAGCGTCACGAACTTTCCGACGCGGTGACGAGCGTCGGTGACGGGCGTCCCTTCTTCACCGAGCCGATGCGGAACTTCTCGATGCGCGACGATCGCGATCGCTTCGGTCAGGCGGTGGCCCGGGCAGCCGTTCCGACAGTGCGGAACGACTCGACCGTCGAGCAGGCAAAGGCGACGGTGAAGCGTCTGGATGCCTATTTCCCGACGTGGCTCGACACGCCCTACGCGACGCGAGCGACCGTCCTGGTCCGCGCTGCCCAACTCATGCGCCAACGGCGCGACGAGCTCTCCGGCGTGATCATCCGCGAGTCGGGCAAGACCTGGCGCGAGGCCGACGCCGACGTCTGCGAAGCCATCGATTTCTGTGAGTACTACGCCCGCACCGCCCACGAACTCTTCGAGCCGCACCGGCTTGGGCGCTTCGTCGGCGAGCTGAATCAGGTCTGGTACCAGCCGCGCGGCGTGGCGGTCGTCATCAGCCCGTGGAATTTCCCGTTGGCGATCTGCTGCGGCATGACCGTCGCGTCGCTGGTCTGCGGCAACACGACGATCGTGAAGCCCGCCGAGCAGACGCCGGGGATCGCCAAACTCCTCTGCGACATCCTCTGGGAAGCGGGCTGCCCGAAGGACGCCCTTGCGTTCGTCCCGGGAATCGGCGAAACGGTCGGCGCGGCGCTGGTCCGCGACACCAAGGTCGCAGTGATCGCCTTCACCGGCAGCAAGTCGGTTGGCCTGGACATCGTGCAGGCCTGCGGCGTCACCCCGCCGGAGCAGCCTTGGGTCAAGAAGGTCATCTGCGAGATGGGCGGCAAGAACGCCATCATCGTCGATGAGTCGGCGGACCTCGACGAGGCCGTGCTCGGCGTGCGTCAGAGCGCGTTCGGCTTCTGCGGCCAGAAGTGCTCGGCGTGCAGTCGCGTGATCGTGGTCGGAGGCAACTACGAGACGTTCCTCGAACGGCTCGTTGGAGCGACGAAGGCACTGGTCGTCGGCGATCCCACGAGCCCCGGAACCGACATCGGCCCGGTGATCGATGACGGAGCCGCGAAGAAGATCAGCGAGTACATCGCGATCGGGGCGAAGGAAGGGAAGCTCGAGGTGCAGCTTCCGGTCCCGAGCGGCCTAGAGGCGAAGGTCGGCAAACCCTACGTCGGCCCGGCGATCGTCAGCGGGATTCGCCCCGAGCATCGCCTCGCCAACGAAGAGATCTTCGGTCCCGTGCTCGCAGTGATGCGCGCCGCCACGTTTGATGAGGCCTTGGCGATCGCCAACGCGACCGCATACAAACTCACCGGAGGCGTTTACAGCCGCAAGCCGGCGAACCTCGAGCGGGCCCGACGTGAGTTCCGCGTTGGCAATCTCTATATCAATCGCGGCATCACCGGTGCGCTCGTCGGGCGTCAGCCCTTCGGCGGTTTCGGCATGTCCGGCGTCGGCAGCAAGGCGGGCGGGCGAGACTACCTTCTCCAGTTCGTCGAGCCGCGGGCGGTGACGGAGAACACGATGCGCCGAGGGTTTGCGCCTGGGATGGAGTGAGTCATGGGACGACGTGACGGTCGGCTGCCAGCGACCTCACGCCGCGTCACGCTCGTCGTCTAACAGCCCGCGGTATAGTGACTGCCGTGTTGGATCTCGTCCTCTCGATCGCCACGATTGTCTGCGCTCTCGGAGCCGGGCTCCTGTTGGGCGCGGGGACGCGGGGCCGAATGCGGTTCCGAGCCGAGCCGGTCTGCGCTCGCTGCGGGGCCGTCATGCTCTACGAGCCCGACCGGGGAATCGACCGCTGCGGCCATTGTGGGATCACGATCACCGAAACGGGTTTGCGCTACTTTCGGCGGCGATGGATCTGGTCGGCACTTCTTTTGGGGCTGATCCTCGCCGGCCTTTCCCTGGTCACGATTCCCGCTGCCGTGCTCGTTCGGCATCTCTTGGCCGATCCAGCCCCCGAGTTGCCGAAACTCACGTGGTTCCTTCACGTGTGGCTCTTGCTGGCGATGACCCCTTTGGCCTTCGGTTTCGTGGTCGTGCGATGCCTTCTTGGCCGGGAATCGGCGCGCGAGCCACGCTGTGCCGACTGCGGCGCGAAGCTCGACGCCCAGGCAATCTTCGATGCGGGTGCCTGCGGGGCCTGCGGTCAAACGTTTCTGGAAGCCGGGGCGCCGCGAACGACGCATCGACCGGCATGGGTCATGTGGGCGGCCTTTGTGCTGCTGGTCGGAGGATCGCTCGTCGCGGTAGCGGTCACCGGACCTGAGATCTTCACGATCAGCTTCCCTTGATCGACGGGCCCCGGAGCGTGCGAATGGACTCGCGGAGCGCGGCGACCGTCCAACGGTATCGCTCCGCTGAGAGCGTGGTCCCAAACTCGAGCGGGCGCGGTCCGGCCAGTTGAATCGATCGACATGGCCTCAGTTGGCCGCCTCGCGACCGGGTCCACTCGGTACGTGTACGCACCTCTTCGATCGCACCCAGCGGGCGATACCATCGCCTTCCGAACGGGCCGACGGCTAGGCGAACGTGCACGCCACCGTGCTGGGAGAGGCGGATTTCCAAGGTGCCGGCATAGCCAAGAAGGGCGTGGCCCAGCAGTACAAGACCGAATGTCAGAAACACCGCGCCGAAGAGGATGGGGAGGAGCGCGATGAAGGGGCTCCCACCCGCGACGGACGTCCCGGAGACTCGCTGAACGAGTTCCACAGTCCCTGCGACCAAGACGAGGCCACCGAGGCCGCTGAACAGGAGGCCCACACCGAGCATGGCGGGGCGGGCCAGCGGAGCGATGGATCGGACGGTCGAAACGTCGAGTTGGATCTCGCCGCCCGTGACGCTGCGCCGACAACCGCTGGAGCGATCCTCAAGACCACGCTGGACGAGGTTTCGCTCGACCAGTTCGGCCATCGGCGTGGCGAACTGGCAGTGATGACAGAACGCCGTCTCGTTCGCCACACTGACATCGTCCGGACTCAGCGTGGTGGAGCAGCGGCTGCAATCGCCGACGGACGAGAGTCGCGGAACGGACCTTGCCGCGTCCGATGCCCTCGTTGCACGGCGCTGCGCAACCCAAGCGAGGAGTTGGCATGCGATCCAATGGAGTTGCTCATCGGAAAGGAACGCTCCGACTCCCAGCCGTTGCTGAACCTCAACTCGAAGCGCGGCGGGCGTCTCACCCCAATCCTCGTTCCAGGGCCCGACCGAGATCGACCGGATCGCGTCGAGGTCGAAGATCTGTCGTCGCGAGAACGGGCCGATGCCTGAGTGTATCCACCCTCGCGCATGGTCGATGGGTGACGGTCCGCCGAGTTGGATGTGAAGCCTTCCCACAACCCCGAACAGAAGGGAGCGGACGATCGGGAAGGCGACCACGATCGCCGCCATGGAGATGCCCGTGATGGCAGTGGACCCGATGACGCTCCCGGTCGTGCGCGGCGTGGCCTCATCGTGCCGGATCCAGCTTGTCACCGCCTCCCAGCCAAAGGGGATGAGTGAAGAGAGGCAGCCTCCCAAGAGCAACGCTGCGACGAGCGACGCCAAGCACGTTCGCGGCGTGGGACAGGCTCGGGCGACGAGCGTGAGTGCGTGCGAATCGGATTGAAGCGTGCAGCGGCGCGGGGCGGTCGATGTGTGCCGCGTCGCAGGGGTGTCAACGATGTTGGCCGCAAACGCGTTCATCGCGTCCAGTGCGCCGCAGAAGGGGCACTGCAGCCAACCACCCAACCTCGTCTGCACCGAGGTCGACGGAATCCCCTGGCCGCATCGGAGGCAGAGTGCGCAGCAGATCGAGGCGTCAGGCGATGCGGTGTCGGATGTTGTAGGTGTGGTCAGCGTTGGGCTTCCTGAAGACTCAACGTCGCAGTGTGAAACAACTGCCAGTCATGCCCGCCTACGAGGGAGGAGCATGATTTGCAGTGTCTGGTGGAGCCACTCTCGCTGACGCTCGTTCATCCGACTTCCAAACCGGAGGGTTTCGCCAGCACGGATCACGATCTGGGCAGCGTCCTCCATTGGTGGCGGTCCGGCGGATGGATCCCACGGCTCGATGCCGATCGACTCGACCCGCCGCGGATCGACGTGTCTCGCCGGCAGCGGCTTTCCGACATGCTCTGCAAGGGGGGCGAGAAACGGCAGGAGTCCAGCCCAGACCGAAACCCGATCCGGTCGGACCCGAACCCGAAGCCGACCGGAGAGCGGGACGAGGGCCCGATGCAACTGGCGGATCTGCCACCCTGCCGCCAGCAACCAGATGACGGAGACGCCAATGGCCACGAGTGGAGGGATTGCCTCCACCACGGGAAGTTCATTGGACCATGACGCCGGAAGGGCGCCGCCGAGCGACAGCAACAGGGACGGCATCGCGAGCAAGAGGATGATCAGCAAGACGGAGCCTACGAAGAGAAGCGGGAAGAGCGACGACCATCCTGCGGAGCCCGCTCGGAGGCGCACCGTCAGCAGAATCTCGTTCCCGCGCTGTTGCACGATACAACCGTGCGGAGGGTCGCCTGGATCAGACCGTCGACCAGGACCATCATCATCAGCATCCCTCGCGCCCACCGGAGCGAGCGCCAAGGAGAGCGCCGCAGCCAACCACCGCCTACGCCGATCCGGGAGCATCGAGCCGAAGCGAATCACGGGATCCCCATCCAACTCGATGGAATGGGTCGTGTACGGGCCATCTTCCGCGTCGTGCAGCTGGCGAGTTCGCGATCGAACCCCTCGCACCGTTCGGACCAAGCATCGTCGCCGCCAGCGGAGTGGCCCGATCGCTTCGGTCACGACGATCTCCTCGTCATCAAGCGCGACCGTAGTGTGCCCGATGGTGGCGAAGAGTCCATACAGCAGAAGCCACGCACCGATGGCGATGAACGGCACCAGGAAGATCCAGAGGTACACCGTCATGGGAAGCGGCAACACGCCGCTTGATCCCCCATGGCCGCCCGAGACCGACACGGAGCGGAAGAACGGAACGCCAAGATGTCGCAGGGTGGAAACCGATGCAACGGTAACGAACACGGAGACGATGCTGTTCCAGAAGAGCATCGAAAAGAGAATCGCCCAGGGGACGCCCCCTTCGCGGGTCCGAACTCCAAGCACGACCCGCGTACCGGAAGGACGGGCCGACGTCAACGATTGGACGCCGCCACCCGAGTGCCCGCGCGCGGGCGCTACCGCTGCCACAACCCGTGTAGATCCGGAGCGACCTGCGAACTCATCGCCGTGGTACCAGCAGCCCGGCGGAGGCTGCGACACATCCATGCCCGGCAGAGCCTCGTCGGACGACACCGCCCTCGAACCGTCACGTGTGGCCGCGACCTCCGTGTGGCCGAGTGTTACACCGTCCGGCATCGTGGGGAGTTCGAACAACGAGGCCATGTCGCGACGTTCGGAGTCGCTCAAACTGGTCACCGCGCGACACCCCGGACATCGTCGCACGCCCTCGGTGACATCGATGTCCTGGTAGCCGAGCGGCGAGCCGCAGGTCGGGCAGCGGAGATGTTTCGCAGCGCCGTCATTCACTGCGGGTTCATCATAACGTCTCGCTCATGCGCTCATGTCATCCTCCGATCGAGCAGCCGATACTGAATGGCCTCGGCGACGTGAGCAAGCTGCACGGCCTCACTCCCGTCGAGATCGGCGATCGTCCGAGAGACGCGTCGGATCTTGTCGTAGGCCCGCGCACTCAGGCCGAGCTCCGCCAGCGCTCGGCCCAGCAGCGTGCGCGACGCGTCGTCCAACGCCGCATGCACGTCGAGTTGTCGCCCTGGAAGCCGCGCGTTCGGCATCGCCCCCTGCCGACGAATGGCTCGCTCTCGAGCGGCGAGGACCCGCTCGCGCAGCACCGCACTGGAGGTCCCCTTGCCTCCTCCGGCAAGCTCGCCGAACGGCACGGCCACAACCTCGACGTGCAGGTCGATCCGATCGATGAGCGGGCCGCTGAGCCGCTTGAGGTACTGCTCCTGCTCGCGTCGTCCCTCCTCTCCGGAGCGACGATCGCCGCGATGCGTCGGGTTCATCGCCGCCACGAGGAGCGCCCGGGCCGGAAAGCGAATCGTCCCCTGCATGCGTGAGATCGTCACGAAGCCGTCCTCAAGCGGCTCGCGCAAGCTCTCCAGGACGCCTCGTTGAAACTCGGGCAGTTCGTCAAGAAACAGGACGCCATGGTGGGCGAGGCTTACTTCCCCCGGTCGCGGGACGCTCCCGCCACCGACGATCGAAGCACTCGAGGCGGTGTGATGGGGCGTCCGCACCGGACGGCGGGTGATCAGCGCGGCGTTCCGTGGAACCGCCCCGATCGCCGAATGAACGCGTGTGACTTCGAGTGCCTCGTCGCGCGAGAGCGGAGGCAGGATCCCCGGCAGGGCCCGGGCCATCATCGTCTTCCCGCTCCCGGCCGGCCCGATCAGGAGGATGTTGTGCATGCCCGCCGCAGCGATAGTCATCGCCCGCTTCGCCGCCTCCTGACCGCGCACGTCGGCGAAGTCGAGTTCGGCCTCGCCCGTCGCCAGGAGCGTCTCGACATCCACCCGTCGCGCGCAATGCAGGGCGTCGAGGCCATTGAAGAAGGCGACCACCTCGGCCAGCGACGCCGCGCCGTAGACGTCGATCCCCTCGACCACGGACGCCTCGCGAGCGTTCTGGGCCGGGACGATGACCCCCTTCATCTTCCGCTTCGCGGCGAGCATCGCGACGCTGATGACACCTCGCACCGGCCGCACGCGACCGTCGAGGGCCAGCTCCCCAGCGACGAGGAACTCCTCAACCTGCGGCGTTTCCTCGCGCCGGCGGTCGATCGTTCCGCCGACGGCAAGGATCGCCACCGCGATCGGCAGGTCGTAGACCGGTCCCTCCTTCCGCAAGTCGGCAGGCGCGAGATTCACCGTGAGACGCCCGAAGGGATACTCGTAGCCCGAATTGAGGATGGCCGTCCGTACCCGTTCAGCGCTTTCGCGCACCGCCGCATCAGGCAAGCCGACAATGCCCGTCGATGGCGTTCGGGCGGTCGAGCGATCCGCCTCCACCTCGCACGGCAGGGCCTCGATCCCCTGAAGGACGAAGGTGTGGACGCGACTGATGGCAACAATGCTGGTCACGCACACGAGACTACCGCCTCAATCTGCGTCGACCCGACATTTGGGTCGGAAATCTTGTGCGTTCGAAAGCCGCCAGCGCTGGCCATTTGCCGGTTCGTCGGGTGAATCGGCCATCGCTGGCCGATTCGCTTCGCGTACGCTGAAACGGCCATGAGCTCCGCTGACGCACATCCCACCCACACCGCCTTTGACGGCCTCGCGTCGACGTACGATCGCTATCGCCCCGGCTATCCCGAGGCCATCATCGATGTCCTCGTGCGTGACCTTTCAACCGACGCAACCGTCGTCGACGTCGGCTGCGGCACGGGCATTTCAACTCGCGCGCTCGCCCCGCGCCTCGGCGTTGCCGCCCGAGTGATCGGCATCGATCCCGGCGCGGACATGATCGAGAAGGCCGTGGCCTACTGCGCGGGCTGTGCGAATGTGCGATTCGTTCAGGCACCTGCGGAAGCGACCACGTTGCCGGACGCATCCGCTGACCTGGTCCTCGCGGCCCAAGCCTTCCACTGGTTCGACCATCCCAAGGCGCTTGCCGAGTTCCATCGGATCCTGCGGCCGGGCGGGCGTTGTGCGCTCCTCTGGAACCTCCGATTGCCCGACGGCGGCTTCACCGACGACTACAACCGCATCGTGGTTTCCGCCGAAGTGCGTATCGACCCGAGCGTCCTGGCTGGGCGGAGTTCCCTCGCGGAACCCCTCGAGCGATCCGAGCTCTTCAAGGATGTCCGCGTGCACACGGCCCCAAGTCCACAGCGCTTCGATGAACCGGGCGCCATCGGGCGGGCGACCAGCGCCAGCTATTTTCCTCGTGAGGAGCCCGACCGCTCGGAACGCTTGGCCGCGTTACGCCAGTCTTTTCACCGTCACGCCGTCGATGGGCTCGTCACGCTTCGCCAGGAAGCGCGGCTCACGATCGCGACGCGTCGGTGACCTTCGCGGGCGTCGACCCATTTCCCACGGGGGTCGCGTCAGCGGCCTTGGTGGCCGCCGGCTGCGGCTTCCGGGCGTGATTCTCGCGGAAGCCATTCGGCTCGCCGTCGTCGTACTCGTAGATGGTCACCTTCAGGTCGCGGACGCCCCAGCGCTTCGCCTGCTCATGCGTCGGAAAGAGCACGTCTAAGCGGTGCCCCTTGATCGCGCCGCCTCGGTCGAGCACCGGAACGACCCCATTCGAGTCGTAGCCCGGAATCGAAACCAGCGATCCGAGGGGGAGGAGGCTCGTATCGGCAGCAACGAGATGCCCGCCGTTGGTCCAGACGCTGTAGCCGCTCGCGGTGATGTTGTCCGCGCTCGCCCCGCAGGACCGCTCGTCAGGGCTGTACGCAGTCACACGCATGGTGACGGTGCGCACCGGCCGCACCGGGCGACCGTTGAACTCGAGTGTGCTTGTCGCGCTGGGACTCTTCACGGAGGCCTTCGCGGGCTCGGACACGACGACATGCTTTCCGGGCGGATCCGTCGTCGGCGCACTCTTGTTTCCCCCAGAGGCAGGAGCGGCCTTGGACGTCTTCGGTGACGGCGCTGAGGTGGTAATCGACGGGGGCTTCGCGGTTGCCGGTCGTGCTGTCGAGTCATCGCTCGCGGGAGCCGCTTCAGCGGGAACTGGCGAGGTGGGACGGAGGAGTTTCGCGAGGGGAAGCTCCGAAGATTCTGTCGTCGCACCGAACGCCTCCGAAACCGATGGAGCCGATGCGAGAGCCGAATGCGATTCGAGGGCGAACGGCACGGCGCCCGCAGCGCCACACAGGAACGCGGCGAGCGTGGTCCACTTGCGCGTCACGCGCAGCCCGGGACCGGCGACAAGACGAAGCGTTCGTGCCAAGCGCTCGGGTTCGGGCCAGCGATCGAAATCTTCGGTACGCGCCACGCTCGTTTCTGCGCGCGCCATCGATGGTCGGCGAAGCTCGGTCTGTGAAACGCGGGGATCGGGTCGCTGGCTATGCATGCGTCAGATCTCGTCGTTGGTTGAAGCCGCGTCGTGCAGCCGCAATCCGCCTCAGCTCGCAGCCGTCAGGTGATGAAGGGACAAGGGGGTCGCGAATGGCCAAACGCACCGTCGCACCGACTGACAACCGCTTTCAAGCTGCTTCCATTCCCCGGGTGTCCCTGTGCTGAGCTTCGCGTCGCCTATCACCGCATCCTTGGGCGGGGCGAGCCGACCGGAGTAGGTCTCCGGGGAAGCCACCTGATCTGAACCCCCCATCAAGGAGGCTCATCGAGGGAGGACCGAACTTCCTGAGTCAAGTGCGGAGATGCTACCGTGGCGACTTTCGCTGTCTACGGCCGACCTCAGACAACACACAATCGGACGCATTCCAAGCCGCACAAACGGCGCATCCGGAATAACCGCGAGTCCTCAGACCACCCAGCCTCGCGGGAGTGTGCCCCGTTGTCGTCGAGGAAGTCCGGTTCTCGGGCCTGCATTCGACGGCCCGCAACACGGCCCGCAACACAGTCCGCGGCCTGCCTCTCGATCCCTATCACCAGTCAGCATGTCTGCCACCGAGCTCGTTCTCATTCTCATGATCGGTCTCGCAGGCGGACTCGCCGGCGGCTTGCTCGGCATCGGAGGCTCGATCGTCATGATCCCGCTGCTGACGCTCACGCTGGGAGCGAATCAGCAGCTCTACCAGGCGGCGTGCATGATCGTGAACGTCGTCGTTGCCGTCGGCGCGTCGATGCGGCATTACCGCGCAGGAAGCGTGCGAAAGGACCACTTCCGCTGGATGTTCCCCGCGGCGGGAGTCATGGTGATCGTCGGGGTCCTCTGCGGCAATCTGGTGCCGACCGATTCGCTCAAG
>JAEUIU010000059.1 GCA_016795065.1 Phycisphaerae bacterium | reverse complement strand
CGGCTCGTCATGGGACGACGCCTTCCGAGGTCCGCTCGGTTTGGCGAACGCGCTCGCTTCGCTTGGGACCGATCAGACCGTCGATGTGTGGATCGCCGCGGGGACGTACGTGCCGGCCGCCGCCGGTGCGCCTGTCACGAGCCACTTCGCACTTCGATCGGGGCTCGCCCTCTACGGCGGATTCGCAGGTGACGAACGGTCGCTCGACGAGCGCGATCCGGTGGCGAACCCCACGATCCTCTCCGGCGACCTCGCGGGAAACGACATCCCGCACGAGATCGGGCTCTGGCTGAACGATGCGGAGAACGCGCGGCAGGTGGTGCGGGCGATCGAGTGCGATGAGACCGCCCGACTCGATGGCCTCACGATTCGCCGCGGCGAGGCGGTGAGCACAACGACCGTGGTCGTCGACCGGGGCGCGAATGTCTCGATCGAGGATGGCTCGCCGACCATCGTCGACTGCATCGTCGAGAATGCAGTGAGCGACTGGGGCGGCGCCGCGTACGTGCTGCGGGGCAGCCCGCGCTTCGAGCGCTGCGTCTTCCGCGGCAACCGCGGCGCGACGACCGGCGGCGGGATGCTGATCGAAGGCGACGCGGTCCTGGTGCTGCGTGACTGCCGCTTCGAGGCGAACTTCGGTGGCCAAGGCGCCGGCCTCTTCGCCGGATCGATCGGCGGGCAGGCGATCCCCGGCTCGCCGTCGGTGGGCGTCGAGCGATGCGAGTTCATCGCGAACACAGGCCCGATCGGCTCGGCGTCAGGCATCGGCATCGGCACATCGAAGGCCCATCTCGCCGTGGTCGACTCGCGCTTCGTGAACAACATCACCGTCGGTGGCGGCGGCGGGGCCTTCCTCTCTGAGTCTTCAGCCCACTTCGTGCGATGCGACTTCGTGGGCAACCGAGCTGATGGCGATGGAGGCGGCGCGCTAGCGGCGAACGGAATCGAAGCGGAGGGTCACGCGATGGTCTGCATCGACTGCCGGTTCGTCGGCAACAACGGCGTTGCCGTGGCGGCGATCGAACCAGACAACGATGGCATGCCTCCGGTGCGTTTCGCGAACTGCACGATGGTTGCGAACTCGCCCCAGCGTTTCGGCTGGCCGCTGCTGGTCACCACACACGACGGAGCGGTGCTCCTCAGCGGGTCCATCGTTCAGAACCATCTCTCGGTGGGCGAGCCAGGCTTGGCCGGCGTCTTCGTTGGCTTCACGCCGAACGGCTACGTGCTTCGCCGCTCGCTGATCGAGAATTGGGACGGCTCGATGCCTGGCGAGGAGGTCTCGGATCTCGACCCCATGTTTGTCGATGCAAGCGGAGCGGATGGGATCGCGGGCACCGAAGACGACGACCTGCGACTGAGCCCAGGCTCGCCGGCGATTGATCAAGGTGATCTTGTTGCGCGATCGCTCGCGTGGCCATCGAGCGAGCTTGAGACGGATGTCGCGATGACGCTGACCCTCGATCTCGACGAACTCGAACGCTTCCACGATGACGTCGGAACGCCGGACCAACCGAGGAGTTCGACGCCGGCGATCGATCTCGGAGCCCATGAGTTTCAGGGCGAGTCGCCGACGCGCGGGTGTGCGGGCGATCTTGATCGGGACGGCGAAGTGGCGGGAAGTGACCTCGCGATCCTTCTCGGCGCATGGGGCACGGTTGGTCGCGGAGCGGCTGCCGCGGATCTGGACGGAGACGGTGTCGTTGGCGGGGCCGACTTGGCGATCTTGCTCGGTGCGTGGGGTGCGTGCGAAGGCTGAGCGTCCCGGGAGAGGGTCGCGTCAAAGCAAGTGCACTGCCTGTCGGTCGTCGCATGCCCTGAGATGTCAATGTGATTGCGAAAGCCGCGTGCATCGATCGCGAAGGGACAACTTGCCCTTCCGTTGGCCCGTCGATCTTGTTTCGCTGACTGGCACCGAGTATCACGATGTCAGGACCGGGACACGCTCGACCTGAGAGAGGAGACCCAACGATGACCCCCTCGCGATGGAATCGACGACGGCTCGCGATGTATGTGGGAATGGCGATGCTGGGCGGCGCGACCGTCGCGGCAAGCGCGGCACCGATCGAGGGCATCAGCCTGGTGGGCGACTCCTACGCGATCGAAACAGGCGGCGGAGAGCTCCGCGTGATCGATCTCTACGCGAAATTCTCGCTGAGCGGATGGAACGTTCTTTTCAATGCGTACAACTCGGAGATCTCCCTCATCGGCGGCGGCACCTGGGTGCATGACGACCTCTCCGGCGCCTGCCCCGGGGGCTCGTGGCTGCCGGCGTTGACGCCATCGCTCGTAGCGAATGACTCCTTCGTCACGATTGGCGCCACCCAACCGGGTGCGACCAACCCCACGATCATCGATCCCCTTTTCGCCGCAACGCCCGCCTGCTCTTCGTCACTCGGCTCGGGAGCGGGGTGGGCGAACCCGAGCTTCGATCAGGTGTGGCAGGGCCTCGCCAAGTCGAACACGCTCCACGACGGAGCGACACTCGACGCGTCGGTCCTCATCGGCCGGTTCGTGATCGACGGCAGCGCGCCGTTGAACTCGGTGTTGTCGGTGAACACGATCTCGTTCACGTACTACGCGAACTCCTTCATTCCAACGACTCATGCGGGCGTCTCGGGCAGCTTCGCCTACGTGCCAGCTCCGGGGTGCGGAGCGGTGTTGGGAGTGGGGCTGGCCGCGCGGCGGCGGTCGCGAAGCAGGTCGGTGGGAACGGTGGCGAGCTCTCGATAGCCCGGGGTTGGTCGCACGCGGACAGCGGTCATCACGGCGAAGCTCGGCCTAAGCCATCACGACAGCCTTGTCGCGGTACAGTGAAGATATGTCCCCCACCATCGCCCGAGATGGTCCGTTCAGGCTCTTCTTCTTCTCGCGTGAGGAGCCCCGGATTCACGTGCATGTCGCCCATCCGGACGGCGAGGCGAAGTTCTGGTTGACTCCAGAGGTACACTTGGCCGTCAACATCGGGCTCTCGGCTGCGCAGCTCCGTCAGGCGCAGACCGTCGTTGAGACTCCTCTCAGGGAGATCGAGGATGCCTGGCGCCGCCACTTTGAGCGTTGAAGTCACGAACATCTCTGGGCACGGGTTCTGGCTCCTGATGGGGTCAGAGGAACTGCCCGTCCCCTACGCCAAGTTCCCGTGGTTCAAGCAGGCGACCGTTGGGCAGATCGCGTTGGTTGAACGGCCAACGCAGAATCACCTGTATTGGCCGGCGCTGGACGTCGACCTCTCGGTTGATTCGCTTCGCGACCCGGATGCGTTTCCGCTGGTGTCGGGTGAGAAACCGGGGACGTGACCGTGTGGTCGGTGCGATTCCACGTTTGAGGTTTCCAAGGTCGCGATGTTGAGTCGCTGCGCTACCTTGCTGTCGAAGGCCGTCCTCTACACGCTGGCCGCCGCAGTGTTGCTTGTGACCAGCGGAGTCGGTACCGCAATTCTCTATCAAGATG
>JAEUIU010000056.1 GCA_016795065.1 Phycisphaerae bacterium | reverse complement strand
CGTGCTCTTGAGAGCGGCGGCCAGGCCCACGCCGCGGTTGAGCGGGTGGGTGTCGACGCACTCCTCGGTCTGCTGGAGCCGTGGTCGAAGGAGGATCGCCGCAAGGCGCTCGCGGCCTTGAGCCTGGATGGCGCGTTTGTTCCCGTCGACGGCCTGCCCCCCGTCCGGGAGCTTCGGCTTCGTTGGGCGACGCGACGATTCCCGCCGAGCGGCGACGCACAGGACGCGATTGCCGCGGCGCGAGCAGCGTGGATCGAGGCGTCCTGCGCGATCGCGGTGCAGGCGCTTCGCGACCTGCGCGACGATGCAGCGTTCGTGACGCAGCACATGCGGGATGTACGCGCATCGAAACCGTCGAGTTGGCTCGAGGCGATGAACGAGCATGCGCGAGCGCGCGAGGCTCTTGGGGTGAAGGCCGACGGCGAGTTCAACGCTGCGGTTCGTTCGGCGCTCGGGATCCCGAGCGACCACTCGTGGCCGCGGATTCGTCGTGAGGAGTTCGATGATGTCGATGTGGCCGTCGATCCAAACGCTCAGGACGACACTGAGCTGAGAGGCTGGCAGGGGGGGATCGAAGGGTTCACCCGTGCGATCCGCGACTGGACGACGGCGCTGCCCGAGACGGCGTCGGTGCGACGGCTCGCGGCGCGGCTGGAGGTCAGTGCCTCGGACGCGGATGCATGGGTCGCGAAGCGGGAGGAACTGCAATCGGCCGGCCGCGCGGAGGCAGATCGATGCGCGGAAGCGATGCGGAGAATCCTCCGCGAACCGGAGCCGTCGGAGGAGACGGCGCTTTCCACCTGGCGATCGTTGTACGCGGCCTCACAACATTGGATCGCGGCGCTCGCCGATGCGATTCGTCCAAACGTGCCCGCGGACGCGCCGAGCCAGGCGTCCTTTGAGGTCTGGTTGGCGGCGAGCAAGGCGAGTCCCGCGGGACAGGTCGCCCGCCGCTCGATTCACGGGATCGGCGCTCGTGCTGGCGATGCGATCCCTATTCCGAGCGTCCTGCCGATGTCGTGGCGAGACCGCGCCGGCAATCCGCTCGAGGCGCTCGAGCTTCTCGATCTCTCCGCGGACGCGCGACGAACGTTCGACGAGCTCATTCGCGAGCCAGCGATGCGATTCGGTCAGTGTGCGGCGGAACTGGATGCCGTAGAGGTTGTGGCGTCGATTTCGCTCGACGTCGCCTTGGCTCGCTATCAGAGGTTCTTTCGCGACGGCTCGCCGACCGAGGAGCGGATGAAGGCGTGGGTGGCGTTGAACGCGCGGCGGGCGGAACTCGTCGCCCGCGCGGCAGAGGTCGCGGGGCCGAGGGCGGCTGCGGCGAAGGCGCTGCGCGAGGCGATCATCGCGGCGCTGAACGAGGAACAGCGTGCAGCATTCGAGCGGGCTTCGCGGCAGATGCTTATGCCTGGGCTTGAGGCGGAGAAGCCGCGCTTCGCTCGGGTCTTCGCCGCGGCGGTGTCGCTGAGCGAAGAAGGCCCGGCGCGCGGTGCAGTCCGCCAAGCGAAGGACGCATGGGAGAGGTGCTGGGAGCACCACACCTCCGCCATGGCCTCACTGGATGACGGTGGCGCGTTTCGTTCGCTCGCGCGTCAGGTCGATCTCTCTGCTCACGAACGCCACGGCGCCGCGGTGCTCCGCTGGTACGAGGTACGCCGGCGCGAGGAGAGCATCGTGGCGATGCGTGCGTTGAGTCGGCTGCTCGGACCCGAGGAGCGGAAGCGCCTGCCGCGGTGGTGAGCGGGGGGTTCACCGCAGAGGTACGGCCTGCCCCGAGCTTGTCGAGGGGAGGACGCGGGGCCTGAAGGAGAGGGACGAGGAGAAGCAACCGCTCTCTCCCGACGCGTAGCGTCGGGAGAGATGTCAGCGCAGCTGACAGAGGGGGCCTGCCCATCCCAGCATGCTCGATGCCCAAGCCCCCTCTGTCGACTTCGGCGACATCTCCCCCGCTGCGCGGGAGAGAGCGGTTCCTTCGCCTCTTCCTCCTCCTTCCGGCCTCCGCGATCTCCAAACTCTGCGGTGAATCTCCTCACGGCGCTACGACACCAAGATCAATCGTCGCCCCCGCCGGCTCCACGCGGCGCACGAGGTTGCGTCGTAACAGTTCGATCATCCGCCGCAGGTCGCCGGTCAGAGGGGCGACGAAGCGCATCGGTTCCTCGGTCATCGGGTGGCGAATGCCCAACGTCGTCGCATGGAGCGCCTGGCGCGTCATCAGAAGTTCCTTCGACTCGCCGCCGAGGTCCTTCTCGGTGAGGTGCTTGCCGCCGTACATGTCGTCGCCGGCGATTGGATACTTGCGATAGGAACAGTGCACGCGAATCTGGTGCGTGCGCCCGGTCTTCAGCTCGAGTTCAAGCAGCGTGAACGGCCCGTACGGCGCCTCGTACTGCTCGCGCACCCGCCAGATCGTCTGGCTCGGCTTGCCCGTCTCGTCGAAGCGCACCGCGTACTTCTCGCGCACCGTTGGATGCTTGCCGAGCGGGGCATCGACGAGTTCGACGTCGGGCTCGACCTTCCCATGCACGATCGCGAGGTAACGTTTGTCGGTCTTACGATGTTCGAACTGCTTGCCGAGCCGCCAGTGGGCGGTGTCGTTCTTCGCGGCGACGATTGCCCCGCTGGTCCACTTATCGAGTCGATGCACCACGCCGGGCCGGGCGAACTCCTCGCCCACGCTTGAGAGTTGGCCGCCGGACAGGTGCTTGAAGCGCCACGCGAGGCCGTTGACGAGGGTGCCGCTCTTGTGGGCCCGCGCCGGATGGACGATGAGCCCCGGCTGCTTGTTGAGGACGATGATGTGCTCGTCCTCGAAGAGCACGTCAAGTTCCATCTCCTCCGGCTGGATCGCCCCACTCGGCGGGGGCGGGAGCACGGCGACGACGACGTCGAGCTTCCTGAGTTTCGTGCTCGACTTCGGCGTCCGACCGTTGACGGTGACTGCGTTCTCCTCGATCAGCCGCTGGATCTGGGTGCGGGAGAGAAACGGCACCCGATCGACGAGGTACTTGTCGAGCCGCTTGTCGAGATCGCGCAACAGTCGAAACGAGACCGTGACCGGAGTCTCGTCGTCGCGCTCGGCCTGCGATTCATAGAGCGCGAAGAGCGCATCGCGATTCACCGCGCCGCCGGGACCAACCAGCGAGACGACATCGCCGAGCGATTCGCTGTCGGCATCGCCGATCTCGTCCGGTTGCTGCCTGCCAACCGCCGGATGTGCGGCGGGCTTTCCCGCGGATTCCGCTGGATCGCGATGTGGCCGCTTGCCCGGCACGCGTTAGCCGGGGTTCGTCTTGGGCGCGCCCGGTCGGGCGTCCAGCGTTCCGGCCGGATCGGTTGGCGTCGGTTGCGGGTTGGGCTGCTGGTTGGGTTGCGGGGGAGTCAGGCCAGGGAGATTGGCCGGTGGCGGACCTGAGCCTCGCTCGACGCGCACGGGCGTCTGGGCTGCGGGCATCATGCTGCGGCTCAATTCGTCGATCACGCTCGGAGCGACTGGCGTCACCTCAGGCTTCGCCGGAAGCGACGCACGCGAGGGAAGATCGGCCCGCGCGGTGAGGGTGTCCAGCGTCGTGCCGCGGACCTTGGCCTCGCCAGCGAAGGCCGGGAAATCGGTTCCGGCGAGCGTCTCGGCCTCGGCAAGGTAGCCCTTGGCGGCATCGATCGCGCCGCGGCTCTCGGCGACGGCGGCGCGGCCGAAGAGGGCAGCGATCGCCATCGGCTTCATCGCCAGTTCGCTCTTGCGCCCACCCATGCGCTCCAACACCTTGGCGTAGAAGCCGTCAGCGGCCTCTTGGGTCAGGGTGCGCGTCTCGGCCGTGAGTGGCACGGGCGGATTGGCGGTGCCATCGGGCGAGGTCGCGACGGCCGGGGCAACCAAGCCGATCTGCAAGTCGCGCAAATGAGCGTCCCCGGCGGCAATCCACGAGAGCAGGGCCACACTATCGACGCTGCCGTGATCGTTGGCGACCGAGGCAAAGGACTCGGGCAGGTTGCTGCTTGTGGCGGCGGTGTACTCGGCCCACGCGTTGTCGCGGGCCGCATCCTTCCGCTGCCAGTAATAGTTCAGGAGCGAATAGCCGCAGACCACGACCAAGATGCCCAGCAGCCAATTCATGCCGCTGTTCTTGAGCCAGTACACGAAGTCGTCGTTCAGACGGCTCTCGGTAAGGTCCTGTTGCTGGATCTGACGAAGGCGTTTCTTGTCGGTGACGTCGGCCATGGTTGGTGCTGGGTGAACGCCGGATGGTACTCGGATTCGCCAGGAAGGCTCATCCCTGTTTCTCGTCGACGCCTTGGCCGGCTGCCGGTCATCGCCCAGGCGGAGGCCGGTAACAGGTCAGTGAATCTCCTTCATCCCCTCTTCGAGCCGAGCGAGGCAGGCGGCCAGCAGCAACGGGCTGTGCTCGCCCTTGAACGCAGGGGCGGTCGCGGCCAGCAGGGATCGGCGGATGGAGGCGAGCATCGGGTAGTCGCCAACCTCGAGTCCGGCCCGCTTTCGGGCCTCGGCCAAGCACTTCACCGGTTTGAAGGCTAACCGCTCGGGGCGCGGCCAGTGCAGCCGTTCCAGGTAGACGGCGTCTTCGACCCAGTGGCCGACCCGGACCTCGGCCAAGTCGATCAGGCAGGCCGGACCATGGTCGCTGCTGACCCGGCTCATGGCGTTGGCCGGGTGAAGGTCGCCATGGAGCCAACCCAAGGGGGACCGATCGTGCCACTTCCGGATCGCCTTGTCGGCCTTTTTCGAAAAGTCCTTGAGGGCGTGCATCCAGCGCGATCGCTCGGGGAAGCTTGGCTCGCGAACATGCTCGCGGGCGCTGCCGAGGAGCTTGTCCCAATCCTCGTGGAGGGGTGATCCATCCAACGGGGTGGTTTGAAGGGCCAGCTTGTGGAACCGGGCCGCCGCGTCGCAGATCCGCTGAAAATGATCCGCGTGCCAGGTCAGACCGAGCGGACCGAAAGGGACGCGCTCGATGACGATCCAGGCGAAGTCGTAGGGGCCGAGGGCGGTCCCCGAGGTGAGGAGCTGGGCAACGGGACCGTCGGGATCTCCCGCCGTCCGACGCATCCAGCGGAACTCGCGCAGGTTCACCGGCACCTTGATGACGACATCGCGGTCGCGACCGTGCTCGTCGCGCCACTTG